>NZ_JBIVTR010000015.1:0-180921 GCF_044756785.1 Streptomyces sp. NPDC091649
CGAAGGCGTCGAGAAATTCGAGGCGTCCTGGAACGACCTGCTCAAGTCGACCGAGGCCGAACTCAAGCGCCTCGCCCCCTCGGAGGACTGACCACGTCAGGGCAGGAGGCGGGGCCCGTCGGCCTTGCTGCGCACCCCGTCCACGACAACCCCCGGTGGCTGCCGGCCGATCGGCAGCCACCGGGGGTTCATGTCGCCGAGGGCAGACGGTCCCGCCGACGGGGTACGGGCGCTGAGCCGGGGAAGCCGGCGATCAGCCGATGCTCCACTGCTGGGCGTTGTTCCCGTTGCAGGTCCACTGCCGGACCTCGGCGCCCGGCGCGGTCCCCCAGTTGTAGTTGTCCAGGCACAGACCACTGTGCCGGTTGCTGAGCGTGGAGAAGCCCTCCCCCACCGCGCTGACGCGCCACTGCTGGGCGTTGTTCCCGTTGCAGGTCCACTGCCGGACCTCGGCCCCCGGCGCGGTGCCCCAGTCGTAGTTGTCCAGGCACAGACCACTGTGCCGGTTGCGGACCTGGTAGTAGCCGCCGCTCACCGGCGTCATGGCCCAGTCCTGTACCGCAGCCCCGTTGCAGGTCCACTGCTGTACGGCCGACCCGGGCGCGGTCGCCCAGTCACGGTCGTCCAGGCACAGGCGGCTGTGCCTGTTGCGGAGTGCGACCGGTGCCGCGGCGGCGCCCGCCTCGCCGGACGGCCCCTGGACGACGGTCGAGGTGGACACCGGAGTACCGAGATCGGGTGTGCCGTCCGCCTTCCAGGAGATCTTCTGCACGCGGGTCGTGCGCGACGTCCCGCAGCCCTGCGCGGCCGAGGAGTTCGCGTGGTAGGCGATCCAGGTCTCGCTGCCGTCGGGAGAGGAGAAGAACGAGTGGTGTCCCGGCCCGAAGACGCCGGCGGAGTCGTCGCGCTGGAATATGGGGTCGGCGTGCTTGGTCCACGACGCGGCGGCGAGAGGGCTGCCGCCCCGGTACTCCAGCATGCCCAGCTTGTAGTTGGGGCCGTTGCAGTGGCTGGCCGAGTACGTGAGGAAGGTACGCCCGTCACGTTGCAGGGCGAACGACCCCTCGTTGACCGCTCCGTCCTGCCGCTCCCAGGCCAGGGTCGGGGCAGAGATCCGCGTCCCGGTCGCCGCGGCGGTCCACGGGTTCGCCATGGGCGCGATGTAGAGCGACTGCAGGTTGTCCTGCGGGGCGAACGCGGAGAACGTCATGTAGAGGCTGCCGTTGAGCTTCAGCAGGCTCGCGTCGATGGCCCAGCCGTTGTCGGGCATGAGGTCGATGATGCCGCGGTCGGTGTACGGCCCCAGCGGGTCACGCCCGGAGCTCTCCAGGACGTGTGTCCTGCGGGGCCCGCCGCTCTGCTCGATCGAGTAGTACAGGTACCAGCGGTCACCGACCATCTCCAGGTGCGGCGCCCACATGGCGGTCCCGCCGGTGCGGAAGACCAGGCGCTCCGGGGCGTCGCGCAGACCGGCCAGCGTCGGCGACCGGCGCATGACGATGTCGGACGACCACGTGGTGGCGACGTAGTAGTAGAAGCCCTCGTGGTACACCAGGGTCGGGTCGGCGCTGTTCGGCGCGCCGACCGCGGGGTTGGTGAAGGAGGGGCCGGGCGCCGCCTCGGCCCGGGGGGATCCGATGAGGTTGATGCTCATGATGGTGACGAGAGCCACCGCGAACAGGAGAAGTCGTCCTGCCGATGTTCGTTGTCGAGCGAATGGCACCGTGCCTCCTGGGGGCGTCGGTCGTGCTGGGTGAGGGGCGGAAGGAGCGGGAGAGCGGTCAGGGGCGGGCATCGGGGCGTTCCTCGCGCACACCGCACGCGAGTTGCGGCCCCGGTGGTGGCTCCTGGCGGATCGGCGACAGGTCAGTACCCGACGCGGAAGGTCGCGTCGGCACGGTCGCCGGCGCTCACCGCCTCATCGATGCGCAGGGCGAAGCCCGCGTGCCGGAGATGGCGTGCGGGGTGGTTGAGGGAACGGAAGGACGACCAGTTCGGGTCCGCCAGACCCGGCCCACGAAGGAATGTGGCGTCCTGCGCGAACTGTGCCGTTCCGTCGTCGCGGAGGAGCTTGACCTCGAACCCCTGGTGCCGCAGGTAGTGGCCGGGGAAACTCACGGACTCGAACGAGACGCCGTCGGCGTCGGCCAGACCCGGCGTCAGGCGCCACACGGAGTCCAGGTGGGGCTCTGACGGCTGTTCGGCGATCCCGGCGTCGAAGTCGACATGCCGGATGAAGTGGCCCGGGAAGTTGTACGATTTCAGCCGCTTTCCCTCCGTGCCGCCGTACGTCCGCAGCAGCCGGTCGTACTCCGCGGCGGTCACGGTCTGGATGGTGTTGTGCTTCGCGTTCAACGGCGCGGTGTACCGCCTGCGGTCGAGCTTCGTCCAGGAAGCGGACGTCAGGTCCCCCTCCCAGACATCGAACCTCGCGTTCGGGCAGAAGGTGTCGCCCCAGACCTGCCACGTGCCGGACGTCAGGGACTTGACGACGGTCGGGGCCTCGGTGCACGGGTTCTCGGCGAGAGTGCCGCCGTAGCGCCTGAAGCTGCCCGGGTCCGACGACGCCGACCGGGCGCCGACGAGGCCGCCGGTCGCGTGGTCCTTGTAGTACAGGTAGTTCATGCCGTTGACGTCGGTCACGACGTGCGAGTCGATGACGCCCGCCGGGCCGCCGTCGAAGAACGTCGTGGGCGCGGTGGTGGTGCGGAAGTCGGTGGTGTACGCGACCGCGATGACCGAGTACCCGTTGCCCTCGGGGACCGTCGAGTAGGTGATTCCGTACGCCTGCCGGTTCCGGTCCCAGTGGACGGCGGGCGCCCAGCTGTAGGAGTTCGGATTGGTCCGGTTGACGTTGAGCAGCCGGTCGGCGGACCAGTTCACCAGGTCCGGGGAGGTCCAGACGTGGATGTTCGGATTGGGCGCGGCGAAATCGCCACCTCTGGGGATGTCCGTCGCCACGGCCACCCAGGTACCGTCGTTGAGCCGGTACAGGAAGGGATCGCGGAGCCCCTTGGTGCCGGCCGTGGGTGTGAGCACCGCCTTGTTGTCGTTGAGCGGCGTCCACTCCAGGCCATCGGTGCTCAGGGCCAGGTGGAGGGCGTTCACGTCGCCCGATCCGTTGAGGGACTCCTTGAAGTAGCCCATGACGTAGCCCGCATCGCCGGCGGCCACCGTGGCGTCACGTGCCGCGTCGGCGGCCGCAGTCGCGTTGCTTGCCGCCTCGATGGGCCGGGATGTGTCGGTGGGCTGGGCAGCGTGTGCGGGCACGGCGACGACGGCGGTGGCGAGCGAAGCCGCGACGAGCCAGCGGGCGAACCGTCTCCGATGAGGTCTTCTCGTGAGGAATCCATTCGCGTGTGGGGGCGGGCGGGGCGGGGAAGCGGGGATACCCGGCCTGCTTTCCGAAGGGAGATCAGGAGCGGTCGGTCGGTTCCTTCTGCGATGCGGTGCATGGGATGAGGCAGGCAGGACAGCCGGGGAGGCAGGGCGAAGAGAGCACCCGCGTGTACGCGGTATGACGCCGTGGAGCAGCGATACCTCCGGGCTCCGCCGACTCGGGCCCTTCGTTCTCGCGACCGCCGGGAAGGCGCTCGGTGTCCGTCGCCCGGCAGCGGCGGTTTCGCTGACCGGCCCGACGCGGTCGACCGCGAACGCTCCTCGTGAGCAGCCGGCCCGCGATGGGTTCGAACGCCGGACCGGCGGCGGTGAGCAGCACGTAACGTAGCTCACACACCCGCCACCGACAACCCCTGCTGTTATCGATAACACTCAAGCGGCGGCTACGAGTTCACTTCCGCCGACGACCGGACAGGCGGACCGCGGAACCGCCCTCCTCCATTTCGCCGCTTCGCCTCGGCGCGGCCGATGCCAGTGTTTCGCGACGCTTGGCGAGTGCGACGACCCACCGGGGGCAGCCCCGGCCAACGGGAGCCGCCCGCCAGGGGGTACGGACGACGCGAGGAGTTGTTTCCGAGGGATTGAGCCGATGAACAAGCACTGTTAACGTTCACACTGATCGGATCCTCCTTCCACCGCTCGTCGGTGATGGGCGGGCCGATCCACCACGCACCCGCCCTACTCGTTTTCGGGAGGAGCCGTGTCGTCAGGAGAGGTCCTTCGTGACCGCACCGTCCTCAAGGAGCCGCTGCCGGGCTGACCGCCGGGCGGGCGGTTGCACGGCTCGCAGACACCACCTTCCCCGGCGCCCTCCACTTTCCCGCGCGCAGACACCACCTTCCCGGCGCCCTCCGCTTTCCCGCGCGCAGACATGGCCGCCCCGTCCGCGCTTCTCCCGCCCGGAGCGAACGCCGGACACCGGTCCGCTGACGTCCGCGCGTCATCGACGAAGGAGATCCACGTGAGGCTCAGAAGTCGCGGCCTGCTCACCGCGTCGGCCGTCCTGGCCGTGCTGTCGATCGGCATACCCACTCCCGCCGCGGCGGCTCCGCCCACCCCGGCGGCGGCGTTCGTGAATCCGATCGCCCAGCAACGCGCCGATCCGCACATCCACAAGCACACGGACGGCTTCTACTACTACACCGCGACCGTTCCCGCCTACGACCGCATCGTCCTGCGCCGCGCCACCACGCTGCAAGGACTCTCGACCGCCCCCGAGACCACGATCTGGACCAAGCACGCCGACGGAGACATGGGCGCGCACATCTGGGCTCCGGAAATCCACTTCATCGACGGCAAGTGGTACGTCTACTTCGCCGCGGCTCCCACCGACGACCCGTGGGCGATCCGCCCGTACGTCCTGGAGTCGAGCGCCGCCAATCCGCTCACCGGCGCCTGGAGCGAGAAGGGGCGGATCAGTCTGCCGCTGAACACGTTCTCCCTGGACGCCACCACCTTCGTGCACAACGGCACCCGCTACCTGAGCTGGGCACAGGCCGATCCCGCCGTCGGCGACGGCACGGGCATCTACATCGCCCGGATGTCCAACCCCTGGACCATCAGCGGCAGCCCCGCCCGCATCGCCTCCCCCACCCACGCCTGGGAGACCAGAGGCCACCGGGTCAATGAAGGGCCGGCCTTCATCAGCAAGGGCGACAAGGTCTTCATGACCTTCTCCGCCAGTGCCACCGACAGCAACTACTGCCTGGGGCTCCTCACGGCCGACCGGACGGCCGATCTGCTGAACCCCGCCTCCTGGGTGAAGAAGCCCACGCCCGTCTTCACCAGCAACACGGCGACGAGCCAGTACGGTCCGGGCCACAACTCCTTCACCGTCTCCGAGGACGGTGCGTCGGACATCATGGTCTACCACTCCCGCACCTACCGGGACATCAACGGCGACCCGTTGAACGACCCCAACCGGCAGACCCGGATGCAGAAGCTGTACTGGAACAGCGACGGCACTCCCAACTTCGGCATACCCGTGGCCGAAGGCCCCACGCCCGTCCGCTTCTCCTCGTTCAACTTCCCCGACCGGTACATCCGCCACTCAGGTCTCCGCGCCCGTGTGGAGGCGAACGTCACCGACCTCGCCGACTCGCAGTTCCGTATCGTCAGCGGACTGGCCGGAAACGGCACGGTCTCCCTGGAGTCGGCGAACTTCCCCGGCCATTACCTGCGCCACAAGGGCTTCGAGGTCTGGCTGGAGAGGAACGACGGATCGTCTCTGTTCTCCGGTGACGCCTCCTTCCACCGCAGGCCGGGTCTGGCCGACGCCTCGGCCGGTCTCTCCTTCGAGTCGTTCAACTACCCGGGCCGCTACCTGCGGCACTACGACAGCCTTCTGCAGTTGCAGCCGGTGAACTCGGCGCTGGACCGGGCCGACGCCACCTACTCCGCCACCTGAGGGCTGTCCCGGGTCGCATCGGGAAGCGGGGTCCGGTGCGTGCGGCTGCGAGGCGGAGGAGTCGGTCACCGCGGAGCGTGGGCGACCGACGACAACGCGGCAGGTGTGCGTGCCGGGCCCCGCGAGCCCGACATGATCCGGACGAAAGACCCTGGGCTTATCCATGCGCGCCCTCCGCAGTGCTCTGACAAAGGAGGTCTTCCTGGACCTGAAGCTCTTCGAGATTCCGAACTCCGTGGCCGGCGCGGTCCGCGCCGCTGGTGCTCTGGGGGTCTCCATGGCGACCGTCCACAGCATGGGCGGCACCGGCATCATGTCCGCCGCTGTCGAGGCGGCCCGCGACTTCCCACGCTTCGCGTGCCGGCCTTGACCGTCGTCACCGGCATGACGAGATCGGATCTCGCCGACATCGGAGTCACCGGCTCGGCCTCGACCGAGGAACAGGTGTCGCGGCCGGCACGCCTGGCGGAAGCCGCCGGTTGCCATGGCGTGACCGCATCGCCGCGGGAGGCCGGGCCACTGCGTGGTGTGTTGGGAGTCCGCACCCTGATCGTCACCCCGGGAGTCGCGCTCCTGCTGAGTCCCCGAGTGAGCACGCCCGGACCGGGACACCGCGTGCTGCCGTTGCCTCAGGTGCGTCACATGTCGTCGTGGGCCGGACCGTCACCCGTGCCGCGGACCCTGCGGCCGCATTCCGACTCGTCCGCGCCAACCTGGAGCCGTGAGCGGCGCTCCAGCGGGCCGGCCGCCGGTCTTCCCGCCGGGGCCGTGGAGAGTCGTCCGGGTAGAGCCAGCCCGGAGCGTACGCGTACGCGTTCCGGTGCGCGGGGTCGACCGTCTCCCCGTGCCTCCTGTCGTCCGACCGGCCCCGGAGCCTCTTGTCCAGCTCCAGGAGGTCGGGGCGCCCGGTCGCCCGCTCCGGCGAGAACGGGCGGTGATCCGGGGGGCGGTGGCCGTCTGGACGATCGGCGGCTCGGACGGTGCGTCGAGGCCATCGGTGACGGTGGCGGGCGAGCGCCTGAAGGCCGCCGTCCTGAGGTGTGCCACCGAGTGGTCGAAGGGGCACCGCGGAATGTGCGGGAGGTCCGCGCCGGACGGGCACGGGAAAGGGCTGCCGCGGGCGTACCGCCGGGTCACGGGCAGGAGGGATGCGGGCCGCCGAACCAGGGACGGCCCGCCCTTTTGGCCCGCTCCCGGGTCCCTAGATCTTCCTTTCGATCCGCTCCCGGGTCCCCAGGTCTTCCAGGGACGCGTTCGGCCGCCTCGGGTCCTGAGAGCCGGATGCCGCCGGGCGGCTGCGGCTCAGACCCCGGACGCCCCCGGGGAGTTGATCCTCAGCGGCGCGCGGCGGCCATGCGGAAGGCGACCCCGACCGCGGATGCGGCCGGGATCACGCCTCGGCCACCGTCACATCCGCTGGGCAAGCCGGTGGTATGCCTGGTTCCAGCGGAGACGGTCCTCGAAGTCATGGGCCGTCGTGGTGTCGTCGATCATCACCAGCTCGGTGCCGGCCATCTGCGCGAAGTCACGCAGCACGTCCGACCCCGCCGTGGTGAGGACCGTGTGGTGCGGGCCTCCGGCCATCAGCCAGCATTCGGCCGAGGTGGACAGCGAGGGCCGCGGCTCCCACACCGCCCGCGCCACCGGCAGGCACGGCAGCGGCTCGTCCGGCAGGACGACATCGATGTCGTTGGCGACGAGCCGGAAACGGTCGCCCATATCGGCCAGGCCGATCACCGTGGCGGGACCGGCGGCGGCGTCGAACACCAGGCGCACCGGGTCCTCACGCCCTCCGATCGACAGGGGGTGGATCTCGCAGGACGGCCGGGCGTCAGCGATCGAGGGGCAGACTTCGAGCATGTGGGCACCGAGAGTCCTGGGTGTGCCGGGCCCGAAGTGGTAGGTGTAGTCCTCCATGAACGAGGCCCTCGGCCCCATGGCCTTCGCGGCGGCGAGCAGTGCGGAGGTCTTCCAGTCGCCCTCGCCGCCGAAGCCGTATCCGTCGGCCATGAGGCGCTGGACGGCCAGGCCGGGAAGCTGGCGCAGTCCACCGAGGTCCTCGAAGTTGGTGGTGAAGGCGCCGAAGCCGCCCTGTTCCAGGAACCGACGCAGACCGGCCTCGATGGCGGCCGCATCGCGCAGCGACGAGTGGCGATCGCCGCCTCGCATCAACTCCGGTGCCAGTCGGTAGAGTTCGGCGTACTCGCCGACGAGCTTGTCGATCTCGTCGGCGGGCACGGCGTCGACGAGCTCGACGAGGTCGTTGACGCCGTAGGTGTTGACGCTGACGCCGAACCGCAGCTCCGCCTCGACCTTGTCGCCCTCGGTCACGGCCACGTCGCGCATGTTGTCACCGAAGCGCACCAGACGGAGGTTGCGCATGCGGTGGAAGCCGATGGCCGCCCGGACCCAGTCGTCGACCCGCCGGACGACCTCCGGATCCGACACATGGCCCACCACGGTCTTGCGGGCCACCCCGATGCGGGTCTGTATGAAGCCGAACTCCCGGTCGCCGTGGGCGGCCTGATTGAGGTTCATGAAGTCCATGTCGATGGACGACCACGGCAGTTCCCGGTTGAGCTGCGTGTGCAGGTGCAGCAGCGGCTTGCGCAACGCGTCGAGCCCGGAGATCCACATCTTCGCGGGAGAGAAGGTGTGCATCCACGCGACCACTCCGACACAGTCCGGGTCGGTGTTGGCGGCCTCCAGGGTCCGCCTGATGGCCGACGCCTCGGTCAGGACCGGCTTTCCCACGATGTCGGCGCCGATCCGTCCGGAGCCGGCCAGCATCTCCTGGATCCTGGACGACTGCTCCGCGACCTGGTTCAGGGTCTCGGCGCCGTAGAGGTGCTGGCTTCCCGTCAGGAACCAGATCTGCGGCTTGGTTGTGGTGTTCATCGGTCTTCCCCTCGTGGGCTCACTGGCCGTAGACGTTCTGGTAGCGCTCGTAGAGCCGGTCCACGGCGGCCGCGTCGATGGCGTCCGGGGTACCGAGCTGGTGGGCGTAATGGACGGTGCGGGCCACGTCCTCGACCATGACGGCCGCCTTCACCGCCGCGCGCGCGTCGCGGCCGACGGTGAAGGGGCCGTGGCTGCGCATGAGGACGGCGGGCGAGCGGCTGTCGCGGAGGGTGTCCACGATGCCGCGCCCGATGGAGTCGTCGCCGATCAGCGCGAAGGGGCCGACCGGGACCTCGCCGCCGAACTCGTCGGCGATCATGGTCAGGACGCAGGGGATGGGTTCGCCGCGCGCGGCCCAGGCGGTGGCGTACGGCGAGTGGGTGTGAACCACGCCGCCGACCTCCGGCATGTGCCGGTAGACGTACGCGTGGGCGGCGGTGTCCGAGGACGGCGCCAGGTCGCCCTCGACCAGGTTGCCGTGGAGATCGGTCACGACCATGGTGTCCGCGCTGAGGTCGTCGTAGGACACGCCGGAGGGCTTGATGACCATGAGATCCTCCCCCGGGACGCGGGCCGAGACGTTTCCGGCGGTCCAGATCACCAGCCCGTATCGCGTCAGTTCGCGGTGCAGGTCGGCGACGGTCTGCCGGAGGTTCTTCACGCTGTCGGCGGCGCTCATCACTTCTCCTTCGATTCGACGGCGGAACGGCGCATGGCGCGCAGTCTGCGCATGACGTCGTTGCCGCCCCGGCCGAAGTGGTCGTGCAGGGTGGTGTACTCGGCGAAGAGCCGGTCGTAGGCGGCGGCTTCCGCGGGGCGCGGCCGGTAGACGGCCCGGTCGACCGAGCCCATGGCGGTGGCGGCGGCCCGGACGTCGCGGTGCGCGCCCGCGGCCACGGCCGCGTGGAGTGCCGACCCGAGGGCCGGCCCCTGGGTGGAGCGGATGATCGACAGCGGCATGCCGAGGACGTCGGAGTAGAGCTGCATCAGGAACGGGTTGCGCACCAGGCCGCCGGCGATGATGACTTCGTCGACGGGTACGCCCGCGGCGGTGAAGGTCTCCACGATCGTGCGCGTGCCGAACGCGGTGGCTTCGAGCAGTGCGCGGTAGACGTCCTCGGGCCGGGTGGAGAGGGTCTGTCCCAGAACCATCCCGGACAGTTCGTGGTCGACGAGGACCGAGCGGTTGCCGCTGTGCCAGTCGAGGGCGATCAGCCCGTGCTCGCCCACCTGCTGGTTCGCGGCCAGTTCGGTGAGCAGTTCATGGACGGACAGGCCGCGCTCCCGGGCCCGCACGTGGTAGCTCTCGGGGACCTGGTGCTCGATGTACCAGGCGAAGATGTCTCCCACGCCGCTCTGTCCGGCCTCGTAACCCCACAGCCCGTCGACGATGCCGCCGTCGACCACGCCGCACATGCCGGGGACCTCGCGCAGGGTGTCGCCGTTGAGGACGTGGCAGGTGGAGGTGCCCATGATCGCGACCAGCTGACCGGGCTCCACGGCGCCGGCCGCCGGTGCGGTGACGTGCGCGTCGACGTTTCCGACGGCGACCGCGATGCCCTGCGGCAGTCCGGTCCAGGCCGCGGCCTCGGCGCTCAGACCGCCGGCCCGGTCGCCGAGCCGGCCGATGGGCTGGTCCAGCTTCTCGGTCACGAAGTCGGCGAAGGCCGGGTTCAGTTCGGCGAGGAAGTCCGGGGCGGGGTACTCGCCGTCCTGGTGGATCCCCTTGTAACCGGCGCTGCACGCGTTGCGTACGTACACCCCGGTGAGTCGCCAGACGATCCAGTCGGCGGCCTCCACCCAGCGCTCCATGGCCGAGTACACCTCGGGCGCCTCTTCCAGCAGTTGCAGCGCCTTGGCGAACTCCCATTCCGAGGAGATCAGCCCTCCGTACCTCGGCAGCCACTTCTCCCCGCGCGCCCGCGCCAGGGCGTTGATCCGGTCGGCCTGCGGCTGGGCGGCGTGGTGGCGCCAGAGCTTGACGTACGCGTGCGGATCCCCGGCGAGCTCGGGCAGGTCGCACAGCGGGGTCCCGTCCCCGGTGGTCGGCACCATCGTGCAGGCGGTGAAGTCGGTCCCGATCCCGATGACACGGGCCGGATCGACCCCGGCGTCCGCGATCGCGGCCGGCACGGCGATCCGCAGGACGTCGAGATAGTCCTCGGGGACCTGTAGCGCCCAGTCCGGCGGGAGGGTCCGCCCCGTCGCGGGCAGGGTCCGGTCGATGACACCGTGGCGGTAGGCATGGACGCCCGTGCCCAGCTCGGCGCCGTCCCGGACCCGCACCACTACGGCGCGTCCGGACAGCGTGCCGTAGTCGACACCGACTACGAGGGAGTCAGGTTCGTCGGCCATGAAGCCACCTTTGATCGTTCGTAGAAGGACACCCGAAGTGTTATCGCTAACAATCTGCGCGTCAAGACATCCGCCGACAGGAATGTCTTGGCATGTGAGCGTGCTCAGGCAGGAATCATGAAGATCGACTGAGGGCTTGGCTCAGTCGCGCGGAGCCGCGACGCTCTCCCGCGGGATGAGCGTGGGGTTGAGTGTGCGCAGCGAGGGCCCCGACTCACCCTCGATCCGGGCCAGCAGAAGGCTGAGGGTCTCGGTGGCCACCCCGTCGAAGTCGGGGCGCACCGTGGTCAGCGGGGGCGAGAAGAACTCGGCCTCGGGTACGTCGTCGAATCCGACGATGCTCACATCGCGAGGGACGCGACGGCCCCGCTCGGCCATGGCGCGGATGGCTCCGAGGGCGAGGTGGTCGTTGGCCGCGAACACAGCGGTCACATCCGGCATACGGGCCAGCATCTGGCCCGCGCGATAGCCGGAGGACGCGCTCCAGTCCGCGGAACTGACGGGCGGGATCTCGGCGCCGGCCTCCTGCAGGGCGCGCCGCCACCCGCGCGCCCGGCCCGCGGCGTCGAACCAGTCGGACGGGCCCGAGATGTGCCACACGGTCTGGTGCCCCGCCTCCAGCAGGTGCCGGGTGGCGGCGAAGGCGCCCGCCTCCTGATCGACCGTGACCAGGGCCCCGCCCCGGCCGGGGTCCCCGTCGACGGCGACCAGGGGAACGTCGGCGGGAATCTCCGCCAGCGCCTCGTCGGCGGAGGCGGTGGGGGCGATGACCACGATGCCGGCGACCCGCTGGTCGCGGTGGTGCTCCACCGCCGCGGCGATGGAGGAGCGGTCGAGGACGCGCACCCGCCGCACGCTCACCGCGAAGCCCTGGGCCGCGGCGGCCAGTTCGAAGGCGGCCAGCATGGAGGTGGGCCCGTACAGGGTCGAGTTCTGCGCCACCACGCCGATCTGCTGGGACCGGCCGGTCACCAGGGTGCGTGCGGCACGGTTGGGCCGGTACCCCAGCTCGGTGATGGCGGCACGCACTCTCAGCCGCGTCTGCTCCCGGACATTGGGATGCCCGTTGAGGACACGGGAGACCGTCTGGTGGGAGACCCCGGCGAGCCGTGCCACATCCGTCATCGCCGGCTCGCGTACCCGGGCAGCCGCCGCGGTGTCCTCCACCTGCATCTCCTGACTCCGCCGTTTCTGCCTGCCCGACACCTGTGAGGGACCACGCAGGGACGCGGCACCTCGAACCTTAACCAGGCTAGGGGGCCGACAGCCAGCGCACCGCCCCCTCCCCGCGTCCGTCGTGATCCGGGCGCGAGGCGCCCCGAGCCTCGTGAACATCCGGGGCCTCTCCATGATGAGCGCTAACATATCCCATCCCCTCCCCCGCCCTCAGACGCGCAAAATCGCCGTAACGAAGGGGTTGACTGGACAGATGTGAGCGTTCACTCTGATGCACCAGTGACTCCGGTCACGCGAAGCTCGCCACCCGAGTGGGCACAGTTGAGCACGGAGGAAGCAGTGTTGAAGAAGATCGCCACGGGTGTCAGCGTTCTGCTGCTCGCCACACTGACGGCGTGTGGTTCGGGCGGCACCTCGGCCAAGGACGGCGACAGCGGCGAGATCACCATGGGCTTCGCCCAGGTCGGCGCCGAGAGCGGTTGGCGTACGGCCAACACCAAGTCCATCCAGCAGTCCGCGAAGACGGCGGGCATCGAGCTGAAGTTCTCCGACGCCCAGCAGAAGCAGGAGAACCAGATCAAGGCCATCCGCTCCTACATCCAGCAGAAGGTCGACGTCATCGCCTTCAGCCCGGTGGTGGAGACCGGCTGGGACGCGGTGCTGCTGGAGGCCAAGCGGGCCCGCATCCCCGTGATCCTGACCGACCGCGCGGTCGACTCCGAGGACGACAGCCTGTACGAGACGTTCCTCGGCTCCGACTTCGTCAAGGAGGGCGAGAAGGCCGGCGCGTGGCTGGTGGAGAACACCGAGGGCCCCGTCAACGTGGTGGAACTGCAGGGCACCACCGGCGCCGCTCCCGCCATCGACCGCAAGAAGGGCTTCGAGGCGAAGATCGCCACGCGCCCCGACATCAAGATCAAGGCTTCCCAGAGCGGCGACTTCACCCGCTCCGGCGGCAAGCAGGTCATGGAGGCGTTCCTGCGCTCCAACCCCGACGTCGACGTGGTCTACGCCCACAACGACGACATGGGACTGGGCGCCATCGAAGCCATCAAGGCCGCCGGCAAGAAGCCCGGCGAGGACATCAAGATCATCACCGTGGACGCCGTCAAGGACGGGATGCAGGCACTGGCCGCCGGGGAGATCAACTACATCGTCGAGTGCAACCCGCTCCTCGGTGACCAGCTCATGGACCTCGCGAAGAAGGTCGTGGACGGCGAGAAGGTCCCCAAGCGGGTGGTCACCGAGGAGACCACCTTCACGCCCGAGCAGGCGAAGAAGGCGCTGCCCGGCCGGCAGTACTGACCCAAGAGCTCCAGTCCCTGCCACCACGCCCGACCTGACGGCGGCAGGGACTGTTCCCACGACGAAAGCACTGGTCATGACCGATTCCTCAGCGCTCACGAGCACCCCGGTGGTCGAGATGCGCGACATCAGCGTCGAGTTTCCCGGCGTCAAGGCTCTCTCAGGCGTCGACTTCCGCCTGCTCCCCGGGGAAGTGCACGCTCTGATGGGCGAGAACGGGGCGGGCAAGTCCACCCTCATCAAGGCACTCACCGGCGTGCACCCTCCGACGACGGGCGCCGTACACCTGCATGGCGAACCGGTCGCCTTCGACGCGCCCGGTCAGGCTCAGGAAGCCGGAATCAGCACCGTCTACCAGGAGGTCAACCTCCTGCCCAACCTCTCGGTGGCGGAGAACATCCTGCTGGGCCGCGAGCCGCGCCGGCTGGGACACATCGACGGGCGGGCCATGCGTGCGCGGGCCAAGGAGCTCCTCGCCCGCGTCGGCCTGTCCATCGACCCCGCCTCACCGCTGAACTCGCACCCGATCGCCGTGCAGCAACTCGTGGCGATCGCGAGGGCACTGGTCGTGGACGCGCGTGTCCTGGTGCTGGACGAGCCCACCTCCAGCCTCGACGCCGACGAGGTCGCCGAACTCTTCCGGATCGTGCGGGTGCTGCGCGACGACGGGGTCGCCATCCTGTTCGTCTCCCACTTCCTCGACCAGGTCTACGAGATCGCCGACCGCATGACCGTCCTGCGCAACGGTTCCCTCGTCGGCGAGTACCTGCCCTCCGAGATGAACCGCATCGAGCTGGTCTCGGCGATGCTCGGGCGTGAACTGGGAGAGCTGGAGGAGGTACAGCGGCGCTCGGAGGCCCGGGCGCCCGGCACCGCGCCGCTGCTCACCGCGGTCGCCCTGGGACGTACGGGCGCCATCGCACCCGTCGACCTGGAGATCCACGCCGGGGAGGTCGTCGGTCTGGCCGGCCTGCTGGGCTCGGGCCGCACCGAACTGGCCCGGATGCTCTTCGGCGCGGACCGCGCGCATACCGGAACGCTCACCGTCAACGGCACCGAACTCCGGCCCCGCGGCCCCCGGACGATGATCGCCCAGGGTGTGGCCTTCTGCTCCGAGGACCGCAAGGCCGAGGGCCTGGTCGCCGATCTCAGCGTCCGCGACAACCTCGTGCTCGCCCTGCAGGCCGCCCGCGGCTGGGCGCGCCCCATCCCGCGGCGCACCTCCGAGGCGCTGGTGCGGGAGTACATCGAAAAACTGGACATCCGTCCCGCCGACCCCGACGCCATCATGAGCACCCTCTCCGGCGGAAACCAGCAGAAGGTGCTGCTCGCACGCTGGCTGGTCACCCGCCCCCGGCTGCTCATCCTCGACGAACCCACCCGGGGCATCGACGTCGGCGCCAAGGCGCACATCCAGAAAGTGGTGGCCGACCTCGCCGCCGAGGGAATGGCCGTGCTGTTCATCTCAGCCGAACTGGAAGAAGTGGTACGCGTGTCCGACCGGGTCGTCGTCCTGCGTGACCGGCACAAGGTGGCCGAACTGACCGGGCAGGACGTCTCGGTGGACACCATCATGTCGGTCATCGCCGCTCCGAGCGGAAACCACACCGCGGCGGTGGCCTCATGACGCGCGGGCGGCTGCTGTGGCCGCTCGTCGCCCTCATCGCGCTGCTCGTCCTCAACATCGCCGTCGAGCCCTCCTTCGTGGAACTCCGGATCCAGGACGGGCACCTCTTCGGCAGCCTCGTCGACATCCTCCGCAACGGAGCGCCGACACTCCTGATCGCCGTCGGCATGACCCTGGTCATCGCCACGCGCGGCATCGACCTGTCCGTGGGGGCCGTCGCCGCCATCGCCGGCGCGATCGCCTGCACCTACATATCCGGCGGCGGGCACGCGGCGACCGCGATCCTGCTGGCGCTGAGCGTCTGCGTCCTGCTCGGACTGTGGAACGGCTTCCTGGTCTCCGTACTCGGAATCCAGCCGATCATCGCCACCCTGGTACTGATGACGGCGGGCCGAGGCGGCGCCATGCTGCTCACCGAGGGCCAGATCATCACCGTCAAGGACCCGCTCTACCGGCAGATCGGCTCGGGGTTCCTCGTCCTGCCGATCGCCATCCTGATCAGCCTCGCCGTCCTGACGGCCGTCGCCCTCATCACCCGCCGAACCGCACTGGGCATGCTCATCGAAGCCGTGGGGATCAACCCCCGAGCGGGTGAGCTGGCGGGCGTACGCTCCCGCACGATCATCTGGACCGTCTACGTCTTCGCCGGTCTGTGCGCGGGTGTCGCGGGCCTGATGATCAGTTCCAACGTGAACGCCGCCGACGCCAACAACGCCGGTCTGTGGATCGAGATGGACGCCATCCTCGCCGTCGTCATCGGCGGCACGTCGCTCGCCGGAGGCCGGTACTCCCTCGCCGGCACCATGCTGGGCGCCCTGGTGATCCAGACGCTGACCACCACCGTCTACACCATCGGCGTCCCGACCAACGTCACCCTGGTCTTCAAGGCCGTCGTGGTGATCGTCGTCTGCCTGCTCCAGTCGCCCCGGACGGCGAAGATGCTCCGCGCACGCCGCAAGACCGCTGCTCCCACGCCCCGCTCCCAGGAGGTGGCCGCCGGATGAGCACCTTGGCTCTTTCCTCCGCGCGCTTTCCCCAGCGTTTCCTGCCCGTGGTCGCCACCTTCGCGGTGTTCGTGGTCACCTTCGGGGCCGGGTCCGTCCGCTACGAGAACTTCGCGTCGGGGCAGGTGGTCGCGAACCTGTTCGTCGACAACTCCTTCCTCATCGTCCTCGCGGTGGGCATGACCTTCGTCATCCTGACCGGCGGCATCGACCTCTCGGTCGGCGCGGTCGCCGCCCTCTCGACCATGATCGCCGCGGCCACCCTGGAAGCGGGCTGGCCTCCGCTGCTCTCGATCGTCGCGGTCCTGGGGTCCGGCGCCACCCTGGGCCTGCTCATGGGCCTGGTCATCCACCACTTCGAAGTCCAGCCGTTCATCGTCACGTTGGCGGGCATGTTCCTGGCACGGGGGCTGTGCTTCCTCATCAGCGTCGAATCGGTCTCCATCACCGACCCCGCCTTCCGTAAATTCGCCGCCGGGGCCATCACACTGCCGGGCGACATCACACTGACCTACAGCGTCGTGATCGCGCTGGCCGTGGTCCTGGCCGCCATGTACGTCCTGCACCTGACGCGCTTCGGCCGGACCGTCTACGCGGTGGGCGGCAGCGAGTCCTCGGCCCGCCTGATGGGCCTGGCCACCAGCCGGACCAAGGTCGGCGTCTACGTGGTGAGCGGCTTCTGCTCCGCGCTGGGCGGCCTGCTGTTCAGCCTCTACATGCTCTCGGGCTACGGTCTGCACGCCGTCGGCATGGAGCTCGACGTCATCGCCGCCGTCGTCATCGGCGGCACGCTGCTCGCCGGCGGGACCGGCTATGTGGCGGGTTCGGTGGTGGGTGTGCTGGTCCTCGGCACCGTACAGTCGCTGATCTCCTTCGAGGGCACGCTCAGTTCCTGGTGGACGAAGATCGTCATCGGCGTGCTCCTGCTCGCCTTCATCGTGCTCCAGCGTCTGATCGTGCGCCGGAAGACCTGAGCGTCACCGACGACGGCCGTCCGCAGGGAGGACGGGCCGACGACAGCACCCGGGCCGGCCGGCGGAACTCCGGCGGACGGACCGGCCGACGACTCGCCGCGGGCCCCTGCCGCGGCGAGTCGCGGACTCGGGATGGCGGTGTGCGGCCGGTGGCCGACCGTCCGTCCGTGCCGCAGCGGCTGTCGTGGACCGGCTTCGGCCTTCGGGGCGCGCTGGACCGTGGCGTGCCCGGAGGATCAGAGGGTGATGAGGCTTCGCAGCGTGAGGCTGATGCCCACGGTGAGAACGGCGAGCGCGGTGAGCACCGTCGCGTAGCGGGTGTAGCGGCGCAGGGAGGGACGGCGGCGTTCGCCCAGAGCGGCAAGCCGGCTTCCGCCGCTGGAGAGCAGCAGGCCGGCGGCGGTGAGGGTGAGAGCCATGCCGAGTCCGTAACTGACGACGAGCAGGACACCGAAGAGCGTCCTGCTCAGCGCGATGGCGCCGAGCAGCACGACGAGCGCCGAGGGGCTGGGCACCAGCCCGGCCGCGAGCCCTGTGCCGAGAAGCGCGGTCAGGCCGGTGCGGCGGGGCCGCTTCCCGTCCGGGTGCACTTCTCGGCTGTGCGAGCGGCCGGCCGGATGCCGGTGCGCGTGAGCGTGGCCGTCCCGGTGCGCGTGAGCGTCGGAGTGGCCGTCCTGGTGCGCGTGGGCGTGTTCCGGTGTCCTGTCGTGCGTATGGCTGTGTCCGTGGCTGTGGCTGTGTCCGTGGTGCCAGTGCGCCGGTGGGCGCCCCGCTCGCAGGGCCCTCACCGCCGTCACCGTGAGCACCGTTCCCAGCACGGCGATCACCGCACCGCTGACCGCCCCCAGCCATCCGAGCAGGCGTTCCCCGACGAATCCGCCGCCCGCCGTCAGGACCAGTCCCACGGCCAGGACTCCGGCCGTGTGGGTGGCCGTGACCGTCGTCCCGACCGCGAGGGCGGCGCGGACTCCGCCTTCGCGGCGGGCGAGGCACGCGGCGACGGCGAGTTTCGCGTGCCCGGGCAGTGCGGCGTGGCCCGCGCCCAGGAGCAGGGTCAGCAGGACGGCGAGGAGACCTACCGGCAGAGTGAGGTCCCTGCCCGCCGTCAGGCCGGTGAGCCGGTCCTCCAGGGCGGGGAAGAGCACGGCGCCGCGATCCACGGCCCGGGCCGCCGGTACGTCGTCCGGTTCCGTCCGCCCCGGAGGCCCGGGCGCGCCGCCGCCCTCCCCGGGCCGTGTACGCAGATCCGCCCTGACCGTGTCCAGGGGCCGGCCGTCCCCGGTCCGCGGGTAGGTGCGCAACAGGTCACTGGGACTGCTGGAGGGGACCGACGACCCGGTCAGCCGTACGCGGCTGCCGGGGACGGCGGTGACCTCCTTCCAGCCGGTGCGCGTCGTGTCCGCTCCCGAGGTGAAGGAGAGGGCGGCCGGCCGGGTGAGATCGGCGTCGGCCCGCAAGGCGCAGGTCAGTCGGGCGACGGGGACTCCCGCGGCCCCCTTCCCGTACGTCAGGCCGGAACGGTCCACCGTCCAGGCGATGCGCTCTCCATCCACCGAGATCCGCGTGCGCCCGGCGAGTTCGGTGCACCTCTCGGCGGCTCGGCTCGCCGCTTCGGCGGGTGAGACGGTGCCGTCGTGGTCGGTGTCCGTCGCCGCTTCGTCCTGCGCGGTGGGGATCTCCGCGCTGTCGACGACGGCGGTGTCCTCGATACGGTCGTGCGACAGACGCAGTCCGTCGTAGTGGTTGACGCTGAAATTCCCCAGCGGGTGGGCATGGGCCGTCGGTGCGGCCAGGGCGAACAGCACCAGCGGGAGTGCCGGGACGAGCGCCGCACGGCAGGGGGACTTCATGGGCTACCGGTCTCCGTCCGGACAGTGCGGGAGCAGGTGGGGGTTCAGGGCGGCGGCCTCGCGCAGGTGCCGGGTCGCCTCGGGCAGGGCGAGGGCCTGTTCGATCGTGCCCCGGTGATAGCGGAACAGAGCGTTCTTCCAGCCGGTCGCGGCTGCCCGGCGCGCGTGGGCGAGGGCCTCGGTGTTCTGCCCCGCCCGGTGCAGGGCCCACCCGAGCGCGTCGGCGACGATGACGCCGCGCGCGTGCTTCCACGCCCGGCGTCCGAGCTCCACCGCGACCTCCGGGTCGCCGTGACCGGCCGCGTAGAGGACGAGATGGGGGTCGACCGGGCCACCGTCCGCGCGGACCATGCGCACCTGCGCCTCCAGAGCTGCCCGCTCGCCTCCCCCGCGGGTGTCGCCGCACGCGTGTCGGAGCTCCAGCGCCTCCAGCAGGAACTGAGGCAGAGGCATCCGTTCGACGAGCCGCGTGTACAGCTCGAGTGCCGCACCGGTGCGTCCGCGCGCGGCGGTCGCCCGGGCGATGCCGGCCCGTCCGTAGGGATGGTCCGGTACGGCGGCCAGGGCGCGACGGTAGTGGCGTTCCGCCTCGTCCGCCCTCCCCCGGGACCAGGCGAGGTCGCCCAGCCGGGCCTCGGTGAAGGCGCGCTCGTCCGGTGTGGCCGCGCTGTCGAGGGCTCGTCGGAGCGCGATGGCGGCGTCGTCGGGCCGGCCGTTGGTCTCCAGGTCGTAGGCGGCCCTGCTGTAGGCGGCCGTGGTCGGGGCGATGTCGAGCATGCGCTGCACGGCCGCCCGGGCCCGCCGGTAGTTCCCGAGCTGGATCTCGGCGTCCGCGAGTACCGCGTACCCGTCCGGCCGGTCGGGCGCCATCCGGGTGGCGCGCAGCCCGTACTCACGCCCTCGCGGGAACTCGTGCCGGGCGTTGGCGAGTAGCCCCTGACCCGTCACGGCCCCGTAGTTGTCCGTTCCGTCGAGGTCGAGGGAGCGGCGCAGGGCCTTCTCCGCGGCATCGAGCCGTCCCGCGTCAAGGGTGATACGGGCCTGTTCGATCTCCGCGCGTGCCAGACCGGCCCAGGCGGCCGGGTCGTCGGGGTGTGCGTCCGTACGCTGCCGGGCGGCGGCGACCGGGCTGAGGGGGGCTCCGTGTCCGCCGTCGGCGGCCGCGGGGGCGGCGGTGGACCGGGGCCGGGAGGCGTCGGGACCGAGGTGGAGCAGTCCCGCCACACAGCCGGCCACGGCCACCGCCGCCGCCGCGGCGGAGATCGTACGCCTCACGGGCCCGCGTGCGGGAGGTTGAGATAGGGGAAGACGCTCCGGGCGTCGGCCGGCTCCAGACCGACGACCGGCTTCGGGAGCAGTCCTGCCGCGGACGGCCCGGCGGGTTCGCCCTCCAGCATCCGGATCAGCGGCCCGTCGATGTTGTCGTTGAGCCGCCGCCCGTTCGGGAAGCCTTGCGGGTCTCCGTCGAGGACACCGTGCGCCTTCGGTCGGGCGGTGACGGGGGTGGTGAGGTTGAGCCGCAGCTGCTCGGCGAGCACGATGCGCCCGGGGTCGGCGTCGGCGTTCATGGTGTGGGTGTTGAGGTCGAAGCCGAACGCGGCTCCGTTGTCCTTGCCGATGCCCTTCATGAACAGGGCCTGGATGTCCTTGCGCGGGGTGGCCGGCGCCTTGCGGCCCTGTGCCCTCTCGATCCGGTGCGGTGGTACGGGGTCGAGGGTGGCGGCCAGGAAGTCGGCGGCCAGGTGGTCGTCCTCGGGCGGGCGGGCCTGGAAGCGGTCCTCGGGCCCACCGGGCTCGGCCAGCCCGACGGTGGAGCCGAACAGCGCGAACGCGAGGTGCGGGGTTCCCTGCCGGGAGACCTGACGGAAGGCCGGGGCCTGCTCCGCCAGGCCGCGTTCGAGGTTCGCGCCCTGCCGGGAGACGGACGCCCACACCCCGACGACGGGGTTGCGCTCCGGGTCGCCGTTCAGGGCGATCTCGCTCTTGGGTACTTGCAGGATCAGGCTGTTCACGTTCAGCGCCGACAGCGGTTGTGCGTCGGGCAGCCAGCCCGGCACCGGTCCACGCGTGCCGGTCGTGTACAGACCGAACACCTGGGTGTCGGCCTTGAAGGACTCCGCCGCCTGTGTGGCCACGGTCTGTCCGCCGCCCGGAAGTTGACGGGTCGCCTGGGTCCGCAGCCTGCCGTAGTCGGGCATCAGGGCCCGGCCCGTGTGGGTGGGCGAGGCGATCGCGTCCCTGAGCAGCGTCCGGACGGTGCCGTCCTCCCCGACCTTCTCCAGGGTGTATTTCTGGCGCACGCCGAGCGACCGGTCGTCGAGCGAGTTCACCGGCAGCGGCCCGACCTTCGGCCCGACGCCGAAGGGCCTGCGGTCCTCGTCGCGGAAGGTCCAGCGGTAGGTGGCGTCGGGATCCCCGTCGCCATCGGCGTCCGCGTGGATCTCGTACCGCGCACCGGTCGCGAACGGGAAGTCGACCAGCGCGTTGGCCGCGGTGCCGGGCACCTGGAAGGGGCGCACGTTCGCGACGAGTGTCACCATGTCGGCGTTGTCCGGGCTGGTGAAGGCGTAGACGTCGGTCAGGTCCGCCGGGGAGTCGAGCACGGCCGACGGGGCGTCGATGTGCCCGCCCGCTTCACCGATGCCCGTGAACTGGCCGGACAGGGCGGCCGCGGTGAGCGCGGCCGTGGCGGCGACGAGGGCAGCGGGGCGTCGACGGGACCGTGCGGTGGACGCGGAGGTTCTGGGGGTTTCCGGCACGCGTGTCTCCAGGGCTGTGGGTGGGGAGTCGCCCTGGCCAACAGCCCGAGTGATCTTGAAGTGACTGCTGCGCCTCGCACACCACTCGCCGCGTGGCTCTTTCCCCTCGAATGGCCTAACGAACGGCCCCGTCGGTCGCGGAGCGATGCGCCGATGGACATACTTCATCGCGAAGTCGATCTTCGACCGCATCCCCGCTCCGGAGCTGAACTCCGGCATTCTCAGGCTCACTTGAGCCCGCAGGGATGGGTCCCGACGCGGTCCCGCACAGCTCACAGACTGGAAAACGCCCTATGCGTATGCGTGCTCTTCACCGTCTTACCGTCCTGGCCGCCGTGGCCGCGCTCTCCCTTCCGCTCGGCCTGACCGCCTCCGGAGCGGCCGCCCAGCAGCCGACCGCCGCGGCAGCCGCCGCACCGCTGCCGGGCGCCTACATCTCGCCCTGGGGCGACGCCCAGGTGGCCATCGGTGACGAGACCCTCGCCTGGATGGAGCGCGAGGGCATCACCCTGGAGGCCGTCAGCCCGTTCGTGATGGACGCCGACGGCCGAGGTTTCAGCATGCCCATCGGTTCGACGGCCGGCGACGGACTCGACGCCGAGGGCCGCATCTTCTACCCCGGCGGCCTCAGGGTCAGGCACCAGGAGTCCGGCAAGACGATCACCCTGAAATCCACGTTCATCCGCGTCATGCCGACACCCGCCTACTCCGCGGGCGTCTCGATCGACGGCAGGCCGCTCCTCGACGAAGTGGTGATCGCCGAGTCCACCTACGCCGAGGTCATGGCCGGCGCCCGCCCGAGTCCCACGGGCTTCCGCATCAAGAAGGCCCCGTTCTACGTCACGCAGGAAGCCGCGAACCTCTTCGCCGAGGCCACCGGAGCCACGGCTCCGCGCGCCGGCAGCCTCTTCGGCACGCTCACGCCGAACTTCGACTACGTGCCGGGTGCGGCCAAGCCGCCGACGTTCCCGGCCTTCCCGTAACGGGCAGCGCCCCGCCCCATGGCCCGGCCGGAACCTCGTACGCCCGGAGCTCCTGACGGCCATGGACCGCGCAAGCTCGCGGATCTCCACCGGGAGACGGTCCGCGCCCGGGCCACGGGGACGGCGCGAGAGGCTCGGCCGGTCGGGCCGTACACCGCCCGGCCCGACCGGCCCCGTGTGCCGGGTCAGCGCCTTCGACGAGGAACAGCCGCCGGAGCGGGGCCTCGGGCCCCGCTCCGGCGGCTCGGCGCTTACACGTCCGGGTGAAGGGAGGTGCGCACCCGCCGGCCCCCGCAGGCACGATCACCGTCCAGCGTGCTTCGCGATCCGGACCGGGAGCGGGCAAAAGAGCCGCTTCCGCCCCAACGACGGTTCCGGTGCGGCGCGTTCCGGGCGGAGCACGGCGGGAGGCTCGGGCTCCGAAGCCTCTCAGCCGGCGGCGGGGCCGGTCCAGTCCGTGGGGACGTGGCCGATGCGGACCCGCTGCGGGTGGTCGCCGACGGGGATGGAGATGACCTTCTCGCCGGTGGCGAAGTCGATGGCCGTCACCTGGTCGGTGCCGCTCTCGGACACGACGCAGTGCTTGCCGTCTCCGCTGACAGTGGCCCAGTACGGCTTGGAGGCGGTGACGAGCGGGCCCTCCTGAAGGGACTCGCGGTTCACGACGGTGACGTAGTCGTCCATGGTCCCGGCGATGCAGAGCTTGTCACCCCGGGGGCTCATGGACATGCCGTGGTGGCGGGAGTCGTTGACGTAGGTGGTGCGTTCGTCGCTGGTGTCCGGGTTCTTCGGCAGCGTCTTCACCCGGGTGATCTCGTCGTTGTGCACGTCGTACTCGACGAAGCCGTTGAAGAAGGAGACCTGGAAGTACATCTTCGACTCGTCGGGCGTGAAGGCCACGGGGCGCAGCGCGTCGGACAGGTCCTTGCGGCCGAAGGCGTCGAGCCGCTCGCGCATGTCGATGATCTTCTTGACCTGGAAGGTCTTCGCGTCGGCGACGGTGATGCGGCGGTCGCCCTTGGTGAAGTCCTGCCAGGGCGCGTCCATGTCGGTGTTGACCTCGCCGATGGACATGTTCCAGAGGTGCTTGCCGCCGTCGGTGTAGACGTTCTCGTGCGGCTTGTCGCCCGTCTTGAACTTGCCGGCCTCCTCGCCCGTCGCCATGTCCAGCACATGCACGGTGTTGGAGGTCGAGGAGGACACGGCGACCTGGGTGCCGTCGGGTGAGACCGCCATATGGTCGGAGCGGAAACCGGACACCGGGAAGCGCCAGTTGATTGCGCCGCTCTCCACGTCGATGGAGACCACGTCGGCGAAACTGGGCCGGGAGGCGATCACGGACTTGCCGTCCTTCGTGGTGTACATGTCGTCGACGTACTGGTCGTGGCCCTCACCCGGGCCGAGCCGGATGCCGAGGAAGAACGCGAGCTTGACGGGGTTGAGGTAGATCTCCCACAGGCGCTCCTTCTTGTCGGGGATCATGTTGATCCGGCCGATCTTGGCGTAGTCGCCACGGGAGTCGATGACGTCGGCGGTGCCCTCCCAGTTGTTGCCGACGAAGAACACCTCCTTGAGCCCTTCCGAGGAGGTTGCCCGTGTCTGTTCGCGTGCCTGCTTCGGCATCTCGCTGGCGCCGGCCGAGCCGGAGATCGCCGGCAACGCACCTGCGGCCAGCCCCACGGCGACCAGGACGGCCACGCCGAAGGGGCGCCGACGGCGAGGAGGACGAGCAGGGGAACGCGTCATGGTGAACTCCAGAGGCCGGGGTGGGGGCGCGCCGCCAGACAGGCTCACGCCTGTTACTGGAGGTAACGTAGCCAGGAGAGGGAAACTTGAACAGAGTGCGATCGAGATTCCTCGACGGGCGCCGTCGCCCCTTCCCGACGGTTCACCACGGGCAGGCTCGTCCGGGCCGCCTCGTCGCAACCACCGCGCATGCCGTCGGCAAAATCCCCCAGCTCCGCGCGCAAGGCAACTGGGCACGCGCACGCTGCTGTTCGTCGTGCCGGCGGCGCACGTCGGGGCGGCCTGGCGCTGGAGCAGGCGCCCCGGCACATGGGTCTTCGCCCTCAGCACCACATGAGGAGCACGGGAGGGCCGGGACCAGGGGCGCTCGGGATGGCCGGAGAGGCCGCCCCCGTCGAGGAGGGCAGCGTGAACGTCACCCCGACGTCCTCGCGGCGCAGCGTCGCGAACGTGCCCGCGTCCGAAGCGAGAAGAGCATTCGCCGGGACGGACGCCCCTTGCCGTCGCAACCTGAACGATCCGACGCATCCATGCGGTCGCGGCCCGAACGTGCAGCAGAGCACCGGACAGACGAATCACTCGCGCATACGGCCCGACGCGGGCGAGGCGAGCATCGCTTTGAGGATGCGTCGCAGCTCAACGCGGTCCTGGGGGGCGACCCTCGCCAGCCTGCGGTCGTACTCCGCCGCGAGGGCCGCAAGTGCTCGATCGCGTGCTCGCGCACCCTCGGCGGTCACCACGAGCCGATGACGCCGCAAGTCCGCCTCGTCGATCTCGCGGCGGACAAAGCCCTTGGCGACGAGGTTGCGAACGTAGACCGTCACGCTCGCCTTGGGCAGCAGCAGCGCAGTCGCGATCTCAGCCGGGTACGGCGATGTCTCCACCTCGGCCAGGACGAAGAACTCCTTCGTCTCCAACCCGAGCTCGGCCAGCTCCCCCGTGCAGGCATCCATCACAACACCCAGCAGCCGCTGGTTCAGCGTCCACAGCTGCGCCCCGTCGACTGACATCGACCCTCCATCCAAGTGATACAGTTTCGTATTAGTTTTAGATCGTACAAGATATTTCTTGTACTGGACTCCTATGGAACAACAATCTCACGAAGGAAGCCAGGCATGCTTCGGCACCTCACGATCCCGCGCGGTCCCATCAACCTCGCCGCGGACCTCCACCTGCCCGACAACGCCGACAGCAGCGCGCCGCTGCGCGCCGTGGTGCTCTCCACCCCGGGCAGCAGCGTGAAGGAGCAGATCGGCGCCAACTACGCCTCCCGTCTCGCCGCCCGCGGCATCGCGGCGCTCGTCCTCGACCCCGCACATCAGGGCCAGAGCGAGGGCGAGCCCCGCGACCTCGAAGACCCCTACCGCCGAGGTGAGGACATCTCCTACGCCATCGACGCGCTCACCACGACCCCCGGCATCGACCCGCAGCGCATCGGCGTCCTCGGCATCTGCGCCGGTGGAGGCTACGCCGTGCACACCGCCCGCACGGACCACCGCATCAACGCGGTCGGCACGGTCGTCCCCGTCAACATCGGCGCCTCATTCCGCAGCTTCCAGCCCGACGGTCCGGCCGCAGCACTCGACGCCCTTGCGGACGCACGCACCGAAGAGGCCCGCTCCGGCGAGACGACCCGCGTGAACTGGCTGCCCGACACCCTCGAGGACGCCACGGCAGCGGGCCTGACCGACATCGACACCACTCAGGCCATCACCTACTACCGCACCGAGCGCGGCGGTAACGAACACTCCACGAACCGGCGCCTCTTGCGCGGCGACTCCCACCTGCTGGGCTACGACGCGTTCCACCTGGCCGATCAGCTCATGACCCAACCACTCCAGGTCATCCTCGCCGGACGCATCGGCAACACCGGCTCCTACGACACCGGCATGCAGCTGTGGAAGCTGGCCCCCAACGCCGTCGACCTCATGGTGATCGACGGCGCCGGCCACTACGAGATGTACGACGAACCCGAATACGTCGACGTTGCCGTCGAACGACTCGTCAGCTTCTATGCGAACAACCTGTAAGGCATACGAACCGGCGAACCTACGCGGTCACAGCACTAGACGTGCGGGATCTCGTCGGTGTCGAGCGTCTGGTCGATGATGTGGCGGGCGCAGTCGGAGATGCGTAGTCGGCGCGCTCGGGCATAGGTGCGCAGAGCGTCGTACGCCGTGTCGGGAGTGACGTTCCAGCGTTCGGCGAGGATCCCCTTGGCCTGCTCGATGACGATGCGGCTGGAGAGGGCGCGTTGCAGTTGTGTCTTCTCCAACTGCTCCTGTCCCAGGTCACGCTGTTGGAGTATGGCGATCGTCGCGACGTCCGCGAGCGCCTGGGCGAGTGAAGCGTCCTGGGGGGTCAGCGACTGCCGACCGGAGTGGAAGAGGTTCATCGCCCCCACGGCGCGGTCACGCAGGCGAAGCGGAAGGACGTGGCTCGTCTGGAAGCCGCTGCGCCGGGCCTGGTCGGCGAACGCGGGCCAGTTCTCGTTGGCCGCGGGATCGTGCAGATCGATGTTGACGCGTGCTTCGCCGTCGCGGTAGCAGTCGAGGCAGGGGCCTTCGTCGTGCTGTATGGCGAAGAGTTCCAGCAGGTGCGTGTTCTGGTCCGACGCGGCGATCGTATGCAGGAGCCCCTTTTCGTTGGCGAGGAGAATGCCGACCGCCGAGACGTCGAGCAGGCTGACGCAGTGGGCGCACAGCTCCTCAAGGAATTCGATGAGGTCGAAGTCATCGATGAGGGAGTCCGCGACCTGCACGAATACCGTTGACACCTGTTGCTCGCGGGACATGGACGTCATCCCCTCGCTCCTTGGATCATTCGGGTTCCGGACGGTCGTCGTCGAGTCGAAGCCGCCGGGAGACGACGTCTTCAGCGGCTTCGATGATGGAACGGTCGTGGCTGTAGGTGTACGCGCGCAGGCGGAGCAGCGCCTCGCCCAGCGGGAGGGCGAGTTGGACACTGAGCATGCCGGTGGCCTGGTGGACGACGGCACGGTGCAGCTCTCCGTCCGGCTGCGCGTCGAACCAGGTCTCGCCTCGCGTTCCCACCCCGCCGAGGAACTGGAGGGTGAGGGCCGCCGCCAGACCGAGGGCGTCATCCGTCTCCTGGCCGCTCATCGGCCCGGGGGACGCGCGGAGCGCGGTGAGGACGCCGACGGAGATGCCGCCGAGGGCCAGCGGGAGGCAGAACATGGCCGCGATCGGCAGATGGGCCATCGCCGGCACGAGGGTGGGCCATCGTGCCGCTCCCGTCGCTGTCACATCGTGCTCCACCGCCGTCCGACTGGTGCGCAGGGCATCCGGGCCCGGGCCCTGGCCCAAGGTGAACTGGAGGTCCTCGAACGAGGCGCCCACGGAGTCGGAGGACCACAACTGTTCGGTGATCTGGCCCTCGACCACCAAGGACACCACGAGATGGTCCATGCCGAGAACCGTTGCACAGCCGGCGTCCAGCCCCGGTCCGACGTCCGTGTGGAGGGCCCGAAGGATGCGGGTCATCTCGGGGCTGAGCACAGGCGGCCACCTTCCGGACTTCCCATCATACCGGCGAGGCAGGGGATCGATCTTCGAAGCGCTTCGCGGCGGTCTCGTCCGGGCCGGAGACGCGGGACCCCGAGCCGAGAAGAATGCCGGCGGTGCCGGTCAGGGTGAACAGGCGAAGGGCTGCCGGGGACGGAGCATACGCCTGCCACGTCCGCCCCTCCGTCCTGCTGTCCCGAGCTGCCGTGAGGAGAGCGGTGAGTCCACTGCAGTCGCAGAACGCGACGGCGCTCAGATCGACGTGAACGGCCGCGGCTCCGGCACGCGAGACCTCGGCCATCGCCGCGGTGAACGCGGGGACGGAGTCTCTGTCCATCACCCCCGCCAGAACGATGACGGTGTGCGTTTCCTTCTGACGCAGGACGACGTTGAGGAGCGGTGGAGTCTGCATCGGGCATCCTCGCTTCGAGCTTGCCGGTCTGGGGGGGCGGCCTGGTGGAGCGGCGCGGGGTGAAGGCGCGGTCGGGCATGCGTGGCGGCGCCGTGGGGAAGAGGCGTGTCACGGCGCCGCCGACTGCGGTTGCCCTCCGCGGCCCCCAGAGGCCGCCACGGTGGGCGACCCGGTGTCGGGGCCGTGCCTCTTACGTCCGGCGGTGGCTGGGTACGCTCGCGGCGTCGTGAAGGCGGGCTCGCCGCACAGCGGCCGAAGAAGCCGGCAGACCGATCAGCGCGGCAGCCTGTGTCCAGGTGTGAGCGCCGAACAGGACCAGCCCGAGCAGCGCTTGGCCCTGGTCGGGCTGGTCCTGTTCGCGGGCCGCACGGTTCCGGTGCGGCCGGAGGTACGAAGCAGGTTCGGTAGCCGCCCGTCGGGAACACGTGCGCACCGGTTCCACAGGTCCGCCGCGAGGTGCTGACGCCGCGCGTCCGGACACGGCTCGGACGGCGTTGCGTCCACCCGGGTCAGTGTGGCGACGACTGCCTCGGCGGCCAGGTCGACGTCCCGGCACAGCAAGAGCGCCAGGGAGAAGAGGGCGTCACCGTGGCAGCCGTAGTCGACCAGCGCCTCTCGCGCTCGCGCCCGCCGGGCCTCCGGCGCTCCGCCGGGAGGACTGCTGCGGGGCAACTGGGCGGGACTGTGACGCACCATGATCTCCACCTGTTTTCGGCCGTGAGGTCAGAAACGGCCGGGGGCAGGGGCACGGCGCCCAGGCTAGGCCCTGTCGCAGCGGAGGGCTACCCCCGTTGGCCGATGACCGGAATCCGCCGGATCCCGCTGGGCAGCCATATGGACGGCACGCGCCCGGGCGCCACTCCGTCGTCCCGCCCGGAGGGTACGGAGGGTACGGAGGACCAGCGCTCAGGAGGCGGCCCGGGGGCGGCGCAACGGGGCGCCCGCCTCGTGGAGGCTGCGGAGCGCCTGTCGGTAGGAGGTGATCAAGCCCGTCTCCAGGTAGGAGACGTTCAGCTCTTCGCAGTAGTGCCGCACGATGGTCTGTGCCCTGCGCAGGTTGGGGCTGGGCATGCTCGGGAAGAGGTGGTGTTCGATCTGGTAGTTCAGTCCCCCCAGCGCGATGTCGGTGAACCAGTTGCCCCGGACGTTGCGTGAGGTGAGGACCTGGCGGCGCAGGAAGTCAGGGCGGTCCTTCCCTGTCAGGATCGGCATGCCCTTGTGGTTGGGGGCGAAGACCGAGCCGAGATACACACCGAAGAGGCACTGCTGAACGGCGAGGAAGGCGATCGCCATGCCGGGCGGCAGCACCAGGAACAGCGCGGTCAGATAGACCGCGAAGTGACCGATGAGCAGCGCCCCCTCCAGCGGCCGGTGCTTGAGCGAGCGGTCTGCCAGCGCCCGTACACCCGCCACGTGCAGGTTGAACGCCTCCAGAGTGAGGAGGGGGAAGAACAGATAAGCCTGCGAGCGGCCGATCAGGCGGGGCAGCCCCCGGGCCGAGCGGGCCTGGCCCTGGGACCAGACGATCAGGTCGGGTTCGATGTCGGGGTCGAGCTCGTCGTTGTTGGGATTGGCGTGGTGGCGGGTGTGCTTGTTCTGCCACCAGCCGTACCCCATGCCGATGCCGATGTTCGCGGCGATCCTTCCCCCCGTCTCGCTGGCCTTGCGCAGCCGGAACACCTGACGGTGGGCTATGTCATGGGCCAGCAGGGCTACCTGGCCGAAGGCCGCGGCCAGGAACGCGGCGACGGCCAGGGTCCACCAGCTGGCGCCGACGAGGACGAAGGCCGTCCAGCCTCCTGCGTAGAGTGCGGTCACCGCCGCGATACGGGCCGCGTAGTAGCCGGGGCGCCGGGTCATCAGACCATGGTCGGCGATCTTCTTCGCCAGCAGGGCGAAATCACTGCCGGTCGTCCGCTCGGAGCGGACGACATCTTGTGCGGTCATGACCGTGAACCTCTCTCGGCCCACACCCGGGCATGCCTCTGACGGGCGGTCACCGCAGTCGAGGGAAGAGCGGAGAGCGAGACCGATGTCGGGCTCGCGGAACCTTCCGTGAGGCGCAGTGCGAGCGTGTGGAGCTTGGTGTTGGTTCGCTGGGAGGAATGCACCATGATCAGCCATGCCTCGTCCAACGAGCATCCCTCGGTCGCCATCACCATGCCGAGCGCCACGTCGATCATGGGACGGGTCCGGAGTGCTCGCCTCAGCTCGTCCACCTCACGGCGGAGATGGAGTACGTCCTGCTCGGCGCCTTGCGGCTCTCGGGAGACGGGGACCACAGCGTCCCGCTCGTGGTCTTCCCCGGTGTTGATGGACGGTCGCACGGGTGTGGCCCCCAAAGATGATCAGGCGGCGCGCACCGGGGGCCGGGGTGCTGACGCGGCTGCGTACGAGGACTCGCACGCGCTGAAGTCTGTTCAACCGACCGTGGGAAGCGGGAAATACCACTGTCCACGGTCCGGCTGCTTCTTTCACCGTCTCACATGACTGCCGTGCCGACCAGGGGCGGCGGTGACCGAGCTGGATTCCCCGCTCTCCCGGACTCCTCCTGAGCCTGTCACCACCGCGACCCGTCCGACTCTCCCGATCGGCCCTTCTTCGCGTCGTGGGAACCACCGGCCCCGTCGTTCTGCTCGTACTGCGTACGGTCGGAGCCCTCGCGTGCTCGATCACCGCTGTCCGAGTCCCTGGCCGGGACCGGCCGACCGCGCGGTGCCGCCGCCTGCTGCTCCGAGGGCCGGACCGTGCGTCGCGGTGGGCCGCCCTCTCCCGATGCGGTCCGGCGGGCGGAACCGGCGTCGGCCACGTCCGGTGTCTCCTGGTCCCGGGCGGCCATGCCGTACGGGCGCTCGGCCTCGACGCCGCGACGGTCCCAGTCCCGGTCCCGGCCCTCGTGGTCCAACGCGTTCCGCTCCCGCTGGTCCTGCTCGTGGCGCGCCTTGCGCACGGCCCTGCGCTCACGGCCTCCCATCACGGCCGCGCCGATCAGCATGAGGAGACCACCGAGCAGGGCGAGCCCCACTCCGCTGCCGAGCCCGTCACTGTCGCCCGAGACCGTCAGACTGCCTTCGGCCTGACCTTGCCGCACCATCCAGAGGATGGCGAACCCGAGCGTGATGATCGCGGCGCTGAGGACCAGCAGTCGTGATCGGAACACCACCCCGAGAACCGCGAGGACCGCGCCGACCAGGAGAGGCAGGAACATGGACGCGAACAGTCCCGCGCCCGAGTCCGTCACGCCGGCCCCGGTGAAGAGCTCCCAGACGCGGAAGTCACGTCCGACCCGCCCGTTGTACCAACTGCGAAAGGGCGCCCAGAGGGCCGCGGCAGCGCCGACGACCGCCAGGACGATTCCTATGGTGTTGCGGATACCCCGTACCATGCCGCTACCTCCCGGCAAGTCGGAATGATGCGTGCGAACTCCCCCATGCAGCATTTCGTCCCACGGTTCACGCTACGCCCGCCCCGCACCCCACGCCATGCGGCTCCCCACGGGACGACGGAACACCCGGCCCGGGGCGACGGCCCGAAGACCGGCGCCGACCGCGCACCTCCCCTGACCGGCCTACCCGAGGAACGACAGCCGCACCCGGCGCTCCGCGTTGTCGACGTTCGTGTCCACCAGGCAGACCGACTGCCAGGTCCCCAGCTCCAGCCGGCCGCCGATCACCGGCAGCGTGGCGTGGGGCGGGACCAGTGCGGGAAGGACGTGGTCGCGGCCGTGGCCGGGGCTGCCGTGGCGGTGCTGCCAGCGGTCGTCGGCCGGGAGCAGGTGGTGGAGGGCGGCCAGGAGGTCGTCGTCGCTGCCCGCGCCGGTCTCCAGTACGGCGATGCCGGCCGTGGCGTGGGGGACGAAGACGTTGAGCAGGCCGTCGCGGCCGGGTGCGGTGCGGGTGAGGAACTCCTCGCAGGCGCGTGTCAGGTCCGTGACCGTCTCGGCCGTACCCGTGGTGATGTTGAGGACCGTGGTGGTGAAGGAATCGGACATGCCTCCATCTTCTCCTCTTCGGGCCGGGCCGCCATGTTCACGCTCCGGTGCGGGAAGATCCCGGAACCCCGAGCGGTTAGTAGAAGCGTGAACATTTCTGGGGTGCGCGAGCTGGATGTGGTCGTGATCGGCGCGGGGCAGGCGGGGCTGTCCGCCGCCCACCACCTGCGCCGCGTCGGCCTGGAGCCGGACGTCGGTTTCGTCGTGCTGGACCACGCGCCCCGGCCGGGCGGCGCGTGGCAGTTCCGCTGGCCCTCGCTGACGTACGGCAAGGTCCACGGGATGCACGCGCTGCCGGGCATGGAGCTGACCGGAGCCGACCCCGACCGGCCCTCGTCCGAGGTGATCGGCGCGTATTTCGCCTCGTACGAGGAGCGCTTCGGTCTGCGGGTCCACCGCCCGGTGGAGGTGAGCGCGGTACGGGAGGGGAGCGGCGGGCGGCTGCTCGTGGAGACGTCCGAGGGGACGTACGCGGCGCGGGCCCTGATCAACGCGACCGGCACCTGGGACCGGCCCTTCTGGCCGCGCTACCCGGGCCAGGAGACGTTCCGGGGGCGGCAGCTGCACACGGCGAACTACCCCGGACCCGAGGAGTTCGCGGGGCAGCGCGTCATCGTGGTCGGGGGTGGGGCCTCCGGTACGCAGCATCTGATGGAGATCGCCGAGCACGCGGCCGACACCTTCTGGGTGACCCGGAGCGAACCGGTCTTCCGCGAGGGGCCGTTCACCGAGGAGTGGGGGCGGGCGGCCGTGGCGATGGTGGAGGAGCGGGTACGCGAGGGGCTGCCTCCGCAGAGCGTGGTCAGCGTGACCGGACTGCCGATGACCGACGCGGTGCGGCGGGCCCGGGAACAGGGGGTGCTGGACCGGCTGCCGATGTTCGACCGGATCACACCGAGCGGCGCGACCTGGGACGACGGTCGGTCCGTCCAGGCCGATGTGATCCTTTGGGCCACCGGTTTCCGGCCCGCCGTGGACCATCTGGCACCGCTGAAACTGCGCGAGCCGGGTGGCGGCATCCGGGTGGAGGACACCAGGGCCGTTCACGACCGGCGTGTGCATCTCGTCGGGTACGGCCCGTCCGCGAGCACCATCGGCGCCAACCGCGCGGGGCGCGCGGCGGTCCGGTCGGTCATGCGGCTGCTGGAGGAGACCGACGCCGGGCGGCCGGACCGGGAGGCCGCGGCGACCGCCGCCGGCGCCCCGGCCCCCGGTGCGTGAACTTTCCCGTCGGGGGAGCCCGGTCAGCCCGTGGTGGCGGAACCGCGGCTGCGGTTGAACTCCTCGACGTTCCTCTTCTGCTCGTCGTAGCTGTCGGTGAACCGGGTGTCTCCGGGGCCCACCGTGACGAAGTAGAGCCAGGGCCCCGGCGTGGGGCTGACAGCCGCGCGCAGCGCCTCGTCCCCCGGGTTCCCGATGGGCGTCGGCGGCAGGCCCTTGATCCGGTAGCTGTTGTACGGGCTGTCGATCCGGGTGTCGTCGGCCGTGGTGTCGAGGGTGGAGCGCTTGAGTGCGTAATTGAGCGTGGAGTCCATCTGCAACGGCATGTCCTTGAGCAGCCGGTTGTAGATGACCCGGGCCACCTTGCCCATGTCCGACGCGGTGTCGGCCTCGGCCTGGACGATGCTGGCGATCGTGACCGTGTCATAGACGGAGACGTTGTTTCGCTGGGCTCCCGCGGTGATGCGGCCCGTGCCGAAGTGTTCGCGGGCGGTGTCGGCCATGTAGCGCAGGAGGGCGGCGGGCTCGGTCGCGGCGTCGATCGGATAGGTGGCCGGGAAGAGGTACCCCTCCGGGTTGCCCTCGGCCTGGGCGGGCAGACCCAGGTCCACCTTCGCCGCGGACTTGCGCGTGCTGCCGGGCTCCAGGCCGAGCGCCCGGTCCACGGCTTCGTACACCTGGGAGGCCCGACGGCCCTCGGGAATCGTCAGGGTGCTCTGCGGGCGCCGCTTCTCCCTCTCGTCCGTTCCGGTCAGGAAAAGCGGGACCAGGACGGCGGCCGACGCGACGACCAGTGCGCCGACGACCAGGACGATCTTTCCGCGGCGGGTCGGGCGGAGTCTGCGACGGGGGCGGGCGTCCGGGGACTCGTTCACCATGCGGGCACGTTAACCCGGGGCGCGGGCCGCAGCCGGTAGCCCGGCCACGGCGTCGGCTCCGACGACAGGAACGCGACACGAACGCCGTATCGCTGTCCGGAGCCCAGGAAGCGCCGCGCACGCGCAGCCCGGAAACGCACGCGGCGGCAGCCCTGCGCACAGGGGCCGCTGAACGCGAGAGCCCCGCATATCCGAAGCCTTGTGCACACGAACAAGGGATCGGATGTTCGGGTGTTCGCTGGAACGCGTGATCGTCAGGGGATTCGTTGCCCTTCACCCGTCCGGGGAGTGATGATTGCGGAGCGCAGTCAACGGGCTGCAGACCGCTACTGCGCAGTCCCACAGATGCACCACGCACAAGGAGAAAGACCAGATGAACTTCCTGACCAACCTGCTTGCCGGCGTCGTCCACTTCGTGGGTTGGCTCGTCTGACCATCGCTCCGCCCGGCGCCGTCGCTCCCCGTCCCACGGGAGCGGCGGCGCCGCCGTGTGTGCCGCGCGGGCCGGCTCGACCGTTCGCCGCCGGCCCGGCACGGGGAGGCAGTGCGGCGAAGGGAGGCGGTGCGGTGCCCGTTCCGTACGCGCGCCGCGACGTGGCATCAAAGGCCCCGGCACCGGAGCCGGCCGAGGCGAGGGCCGTCAGGGGGCCGGCACCGGGGCCGGGTGGGAGTCGCGGCGGATCAGCGCGGCGTAGCGGCCGTCGCGGCCGAGCAGCTCCTCGTGCGTACCGCGCTCGACGGCCCGGCCGTCCTCCAGCACGATGATCTGGTCGGCGTCCCGGACGGTGGAGAGCCGGTGCGCGATGGTGAGCGTGGTCCGTCCGGCGGACAGGGCGTCGATCGCCTCCTGCACGGCCTGTTCCGTACGCGTGTCGAGCGCGCTGGTCGCCTCGTCGAGGATCAGGACCGGCGGGTCGCGCAGGATGGTGCGGGCGATGGCGAGGCGTTGCTTCTCGCCGCCCGAGAAGCGGTAGCCGCGCTCACCGACCAGGGTGTCGTAGCCGTCGGGCAGGGAGGCGATGTGGTCGTGGATCTGCGCGGCGCGGGCCGCGGCCTCGATCTCCCCCTCGGTCGCGTCCGGCTTGGCGAAGCGCAGGTTGTCGGCGACCGAGGCGTGGAAGAGGTAGGTCTCCTGGGAGACGACGCCGACCGCCCGGGCGAGGGTGTCGAAGTCCAGGTCGCGGACGTCGACCCCGTCGAGTGTGACCCGGCCGCCGGTGACGTCGTACAGGCGGGGCACGAGGTAGCTCAAGGTGGACTTGCCGGAACCGGTCGATCCGACGACCGCGAGGCTGCCGCCCGCGGGGACGGTCACATCGATGCCGGTCAGCGTCGGTCCGCTCTTCGCGTCGTAGCTGAAGTCGACGTCCTCGAAGGCGATCTCGCCGCGGATCTTCTCCAGGCGGACCGGGTGTTCCGGCTCGGTGATGTCCACCGTGAGGTCGAGGTACTCGAAGATGCGCTGGAAGAGGGCCAGGGAGGTCTGCATCTGCACACCGGTGGAGAGCAGGCTGACCGCCGGGCGGAACAGCCCCTGCTGGAGCGTGACGAAGGCGACGAGCGTGCCGATGGATACGGCTGCGGCCCCGGAGGCGAAGGTGAGACCGGCCGCCCAGTAGATGACCGCCGGCATGGCGGCCATCACGATGCCGATCGTGGACATCCGCCAGCGGCCGGCCATGTTGGAGCGCACTTCGAGGTCGACCAGGCGCTCGGACTCCTCGGCGAAGCCCCGGGTGAGGGAGTCGGAGCGTCCCATGGTGCGGCCGAGGAGGATGCCGCTGACCGAGAGGGACTCGGTGACCGTGGCGGCCATCGCGGCCATCTGCTTCTGGCGCTGGGTGGTGATCTTCTTGCGCTCCCGGCCGACGCGCCGGCTGATCGCGACGAAGACCGGCAGCAGGAGCAGCGAGACGACGGTGAGCCGCCAGTCGAGGGCGAGCATGGCGACGACGGTCGCGATGACCGCCGTGAGGTTGGAGACCAGCGAGGTCGCCGTGGAGGTCACGGTCGCCTGCATGCCGCCGATGTCGTTGGCGATGCGGGACTGGACCTCGCCCGTGCGGGTGCGGGTGAAGAACGCGAGCGGCATCCGCTGGAGCTGGGTGTAGACGGCGGTGCGGAGATCGTGCATGACGCGCTGGCCCACGGTCGTGGAGATCAAGGTCTGGAGCACGCCGAAGACACCGGTCACCACGGCGGTGAGGATCATGCCGAGCGCGAGCAGGGTCAGCAGGCCCGTGCGTCCCTGCGGAATGGCGGTGTCCAGGATCTCCCGCAGCAGGAACGGGGAGGCGACCGACACGAGGGAGGAGGCGCCGACCAGCAGGCCGACGACGGCCAGACGGCCCCGGTAGGGGTGGAAGAGGCGGAGGATGCGGCGCACCTCGGCGGGCGGCCGGTCGGCGTCGGCCCAGGGATCGGGCAGCGGCGTCCACGTGGGGCGGTCGGGTTTCATGGGCTCCTTCGTCGGGCGTGAGGCGGCGGCCGGGTGGCACCAGCCCTCGCACAGGGAGAGCCTAGCTCACTGTTACCTATACTCACAATGAACAAGGTCCTGATATTGTTCCCGTATGGATGCCCCAGATTCCCCCGGCTCGCCCGGCCCGCTCGGCTCCCCCGGCCCGCTCGGCTCGCCCGGCCCGCTCGGCTCGCCCGGCCCGCTCGGCTCGCCCGGCCCGCTCGGCTCGCCCGACGCCGACGGCATGCTCGCCGAGCAGTTGCTGCGGCTGACCCGCCGGCTGCACCGCATCCAGCGCCGCCAGCTGGAGCCGGTCGACATCACCCCGGCCCAGTTCCGGCTGCTGCGGACGGTCGCGAGTTACGACGCGGCTCCCCGGATGGCGGATCTCGCCCGGCGCCTGGATGTCGTGCCGCGCGCGGTGACGACGCTGGTCGACGCCCTGGAGGCCGGCGGCCGGGTACGCCGCGCCCCGGATCCCGAGAGCCGCCGGGTGGTCCGCGTCGAGATCACGGACGAGGGACGCGCCACCCTGCGCTCCCTGCGCAGCGCGCGCCGGGCCGCCGCGGAGGAGATCCTGGCCCCCCTGACCACCGATCAGCGCGAGGTGCTCGGCGAGCTGCTGTCCGCCCTGGTCGACGGCATGCCGGAGCGCCACTGCTGAGCACCCGCCGAGGAGCTGGCCGACATGCCCCGGCTGAAACCCGATCCGGAAACCCTGCGCCCGGGAACGGCACGGGCAGCCGCTCCCGACCGGACGGCCCTCCGCCCGGTCTGCTCAACTGAGCGTTCCCCAACCCCGATTGGTCGCACCGGTCGGGACTTCGGCGTGCCGCGACGAAAGTCCATGGTTTGACGACGAGAGTCCACCTGCTTCCCTTGCGCACCGTCAGCCTCAGCCTCCAGGGTCCTTACCGAGACCCGGTCCCGCGCGCGTCGTCCGTACGCGGGCCGGACGCGCTCGCGCACCGTCCGCACCCCCGACCGCACCTGGAGGCTCGATGAACGAGGACGCCCGGCCCGCACCGGAACCGCAGGGCACACCCCCGCACAGCGGCGCGGCCGACGACACGACGCGGCAGGACCCGAGCCGCCGTTCGGTGCTGTGGACCACGGCGGGCGTGGCCGGCGCCGGACTCGGCCTCGGCGCTCTGGCCGGGGGCGCCGCGGCGGCGGCCGAGACCTCCGCCCGCTCCGCCGCGGAAGCGGTCGCCACAGCCCCCGCCCGGCGGGGCCGCACGATGGCGGACGTCCGTTTCGAGGGCCGCTCGACGATCCGGGTCGGCATCGTGGGGCTCGGCAACCGGGGCGGCAGCATGATCGACCTCTTCCTCGCCGTCCCGGGCGTTCAGGTGAAGGCGGTCTGCGACCCGGTCCGGGACAAGGCCGAGAGGGCCGCCGCCAAGGTCACGGCCGCAGGCCGGCCGGCCCCCGCCGTCTACGCCAAGGGCGAGGACGACTACGAGAACCTCTGCCGGCGCGGCGACCTCGACTTCGTCTATGTGGCGACGCCCTGGGAGCTGCACTTCCCGATGGCGAAGGCGGCCATGCTGAACGGGAAGCACGTCGGTGTGGAGTGCCCGATCGCCATGCGGCTGGACGAGCTCTGGGAGTTGGTGGACCTCTCCGAGCGCACCCGGCGGCACTGCATGCAGCTGGAGAACTGCTGCTACGGCAAGAACGAGATGCGGGTGCTGCGCATGGCGCACGCGGGCCTCTTCGGCGATCTGCTGCACGGCGCGGGGGCCTACAACCACGATCTGCGCGGGCTGATGTTCGACCCCGACTACTACGAGGGTCCCTGGCGGCGGCTGTGGCACACCCGGCTGCGCGGTGACCTCTACCCCAACCACGGGTTCGGTCCGGTGGCCAACTACATGGACGTCAACCGGGGCGACCGGGCCGTGAGCATCACGAGCGTCGGCACACCGGCCCTGGGGCTCGCCGCGTACCGCGAGGAGCACATGCCGCCCGGCGACCCCAGCTGGAAGGAGTCGTACATCGGGGCCGACCGGACGATCAGCCTCGTGCAGACGGCCAGGGGCCGGGTGATCCGGCTGGAGCACGATGTGTCGAGCCCGCACCCGTACTCGCGGATCAACAGCCTCGGCGGTACGCGGGGCGTGTTCGAGGACTATCCGGAGCGGATCTACCTGGAGCCGGAGAACACCGACCACCGGTGGGCGGACTTCTCGCGGCACGCCGAGTGGGACCACTGGCTGTGGAAGGAGCACGCGAACCCGCCGGGCGGCCACGGCGGCATGGACTACATGATGGTCTTCCGGCTGATGCAGTGCATGCGGCTCGGCCTGGTCCCCGACTTCGACGTGTACGACGCGGCGACCTGGACGGCCCCCGTGCCGCTGAGCCATCTCTCCATCAAGGCCAAGGGCGCTCCGCTGCCGATCCCGGACTTCACCCGGGGCGAGTGGAAGAAGGCCCGGTCCGGCATGGATTCCGAGAAGCCGGCGGAGTGACGCCCCGGGGTCCCGTCCCGGGGCGAGACGGGACGGGGCCCCGCGGGGCCGGGGAGTGGGCGGAAAACCGGTTGCCCCGGCCGGGAGGAACAGGGAACCTTGCACGTCACCCCGTTCTTCGAGGTCCGTCCGGACCTCTGCTTCACAAGCCCTGGGACGTCATGCAGATTCGCGACCTTCCGTATTCGGATCCCGGCGACCCCGATGTCCGTTCGGGCCCACGCTTCCTGTACTGGCTGGGGCGCAACCAGCTCGCGGGGCAGCTGAAGGCCCTCTCCTGGGGGCTGCTGCACCAGTTGGGCATCGCCGGTCTCCCGGTCACCGTGGGTCTCGCCGTCCAGGCCGTCATCGACCGCTCGGGGGAGCGGCTCGCGTTGGCCGGCGGCCTCATCGTGGCCCTCGGCGTCCTGATCGCCGTCGGCGACACCATGCTCCACCGGACCGCCGTGACCAACTGGATCACCGCCGCCGCCCGCGTCCAGCAACTGCTCGCCCGCAAGACCGCCGAGCTGGGCTCGGCGCTGACGCGACGCGTCGCGGCCGGCGAGGTCGTCGCCGTCTCGACCGGCGACGTGGAGAAGATCGGCTGGTTCGTCGAGGCGCTCTCCCGCTTCGCCGCGGCCGCCACCGCCCTCGTGGTGATCTGCGTGGGGCTGGCCTTCTACCTCCCGTCCCTCGGCGTGCTCGTGGCGCTCGCCATGCCGGTGCTCGCCCTGGCCGTGCTGCCGTTGCTGCCGCGCGCCACCCGGCGCGCCGACGAGCAGCGCGACAAGGCCGGCAAGGCCACCGAACTGGCCTCGGACACGGTCGCCGGACTGCGCGTGCTGCGCGGTATCGGCGGCGAGGAGCTGTTCCTCGGCCGCTACCGCCGCGCCTCCCAGGAGGTCCGCACGGCGGCGGTGCGCTCCGCCCGGATGTGGGCGCTGATCTCGGCGGTGCAGGTGCTGCTGCCGGGCATCCTGCTGATCTCCCTGGTCTGGTACGGGGCGACGCTGGCCCGGGACGGCCGCATCGACGTCGGCCAGCTGGTCACCGTCTACAGCGCGGCCACCCTGATGCTGTTCCCCCTCCGTCACTTCGAGGAGATCGCGATGGCCTACTCCTTCTCGCGGCCCTCCGCCCAGCGTGCGGTGCGGGTGCTGTCGCTGCGCCGCAGTTCGCGGGAGGCCACCGTCGAGGGTGTGACGCCCTCGGGCGATCTGTACGACCCGGCGACCGGCCTGATGGCCCCCCGGGGGCAGTTCACCGCCGTCGTCTGCGGCGATCCGGACGAGGCCGGCCTGCTGGCCGAACGGCTCGGCGGGCACGCGGAGACCGGCGAGGAGGACGGGGGCGACGGGAAGACGGCGGCTGCGCAGACGCCGTCGGTCCTGCTCGGCGCGGTCGCCCTGGACGAGATCCCGCTGGACGCCGCACGGGCCGCGGTGCTGGTCCAGGACAAGGACCCGGTGCTGCTGTCCGGCACGCTCCAGGAGCTGCTGGACGTCCCGGCCTCGGGCCTGGTCACCGCCGAGGCGGCGTTGGAGGCGGCCCAGTGCGGTGATGTGCTCAGCGCCCTGGCGCAGGCGTCCCCCGACAACGAGGGCGACCCGATGCGGACCCGGATCACCGAGCGCGGACGGTCCCTGTCCGGCGGCCAGCGCCAGCGCCTCGCGCTGGCCCGGTCCCTGGTCACCGACCCGGAGGCGCTGGTGCTGGACGAGCCGACCTCGGCGGTCGACTCGCACACCGAGGCGCGGGTCGCCGCCGGAATCGCGAAGCTGCGCCGGGGCCGTACGACGGTGGCGTTCGCCTCGTCGCCGTTGCTGCTCGACGCCGCCGACCGGGTGGTCCTCGTCCACGAGGGCACCGTGGTCGCCGTGGGCGCACACCGCGATCTGCTGCGCACCGAACCGCGCTACCGGGCGGTCGTCACCCGGGAGACGGACGAGGAGGCGGCGGCGTCGGCCCCGCACACCATGACGGACATCGAGACCGCCGTCCCGGCCATGAAGAGCATCCAGGAAATCGAGGAGAGGGCATGATCGGCGTCGCACCCCCGGGGTACGACCCCGCGGCCCCGGAGTCGGCGACGACGCTGCCCGTGGGCACGCCGGCGACCGTGCGGAGTTACGTACGGAGTCTGCTGCGCCGGCACCGCAGGGCGTTCGTCGTCCTGGTCGCGGTCAACGCGGTGGCGGTGATCGCCTCGATCACCGGTCCGTATCTGCTGGGCGGGCTGGTGGAGGACCTTTCGAACGGCGTCACCGACCTGCACCTGGAACGCACCGCGGCGATCTTCGCCCTGGCGCTGGTCGTCCAGACCCTCTTCACCCGCAGTATGCGGCTGCGCGGGGCGATGCTGGGCGAGGAGATGCTCGCGGACTTGCGCGAGGACTTCCTCGTACGGTCCGTCGGGCTGCCGCCCGGGGTCCTGGAGCGGGCCGGGACGGGCGATCTGCTGTCCCGGATCACCACGGACATCGACCGGCTGGCGAACGCGATGCGCGAGGCCGTGCCGCAGTTGGCGATCGGCATCGTGTGGGCCGGTCTGCTGCTGGGCGCAATGACGGTGACCGCTCCGCCGCTGGCGCTGGCCGTGCTGGTCGCGCTGCCGGTGCTGATCGTGGGCTGCCGCTGGTACTTCCGCCGCGCCCCCTCGGCGTACCGTTCGGAGGCCGCCGGTTACGCGGCCGTCGCCGCGATGCTCGCGGAGACCGTGGACGCCGGGCGGACCGTGGAGGCGCACCGCCTCGGCGGCCGCCGGGTGGCGCTGTCGGACCGGCGGATCACGGAATGGACGGCCTGGGAGCGGTACACGCTGTTCCTGCGCTCGGTGCTGTTCCCCGTCATCAACGCGACGTACGTGACGATCCTCGGCGCGGTCCTGCTGCTCGGCGGCTGGTTCGTGCTGGAGGGCTGGATCACGGTCGGGCAGCTGACGACGGGTGCGCTGCTGGCCCAGATGATGGTCGACCCGATCGGTCTGATCCTGCGCTGGTACGACGAACTCCAGGTGGCCCAGGTGTCGCTGGCCCGGCTGGTCGGCGTCCGGGAGATCGAGCCGGACGCGGGTGACGCCGGGGTCGGGCCGGACGGCCGGGACGTCCGGGCGGACGACGTCCGCTTCGGGTACCGGGAAGGCGTCGACGTGCTGCACAAGGTGTCGCTCGACGTGGCTCCGGGCACCCGGATCGCCCTCGTCGGCCCTTCCGGCGCGGGCAAGTCCACGCTCGGCCGTCTGCTGGCGGGCATCTACGCGCCGCGCACCGGTGAGGTGACGCTCGGCGGGGCGGAGCTGTCGCGGATGACGGCGGAACGGGTCCGCGAGCATGTGGCCCTGGTCAACCAGGAGCACCACGTCTTCGTCGGTTCGCTCCGGGACAACCTGCTGCTGGCCCGTGACGGGGCGAAGGACGCGGAGCTGTGGGCGTCGCTGGCCGCGGTCGACGCGGACGGCTGGGCGAAGGCCCTGGAGAAGGGGCTGGACACCGAGGTCGGGTCGGGCGGGTTCGCGCTGACTCCGGCACAGGCTCAGCAGATCGCGCTGGCCCGGCTCGTGCTGGCCGATCCGCACACGTTGGTGCTGGACGAGGCGACCTCGCTGCTGGACCCGCGGGCCGCGCGTCACCTGGAGCGTTCCCTGGCCGGGGTGCTGGAGGGCCGCACGGTGGTGGCGATCGCGCACCGGCTGCACACCGCGCACGACGCGGATGTGATCGCGGTCGTGGAGGACGGCCGGATCAGCGAACTGGGCAGCCATGACGAGCTGGTGGCGGCGGACGGCGCGTACGCCTCGCTGTGGCGGTCCTGGCACGGGTGAGCGGCTGCGGTACGTCCCCCGCGGCTAGCGGGCCGTTCGGGTGGGGTCGGGCTGGAGGAGCTGGTCGACGGGCGCGTAGTCGTCGGTGAGCGCCCGGGCGTCCCCGGTCCAGGAGGCGAGGGCGTCGCCGGTGGCGATCTTCCAGCCGACGTCCCGGGCGTCCAGGGCCGCCTGGACCGCCGGGGCGTCGACCGGCCGGCGGGAGGCGGCCACCACCAGGTTGCCGCCCACGGACGACGCGGACGGGTCGAGCCCGATGTCCGCGGGCTTTCCGAGGAGGGCGACGTACGGGAAGGTCTCGGCGAGGGTGGCGACCTCGGCGCGTGCGAAGGCCAGTTCGCCGTGGTCGATGAGGTTGGCGACGTACAGGCCGTCGTCGTCGAGGACCCGGCGTACGTCGCGCAGCGCCTGTGCCGTCGTCAGGTGCCACGGCACGCTGACGCCCCCGAAGGCGTCACCGACGACCAGGTCGTGGCTGCCCGCCTCCAGTCTGCGCAGACCCAGCCGGCCGTCCTCCACGCGTACGTCGATACCGGTCGACCCTCCCAGGCCGAGCCGGTCGCGGTCGATGCGCACGACTCCGCCGTCGATCTCGGAGACCAGGCTGCGGGTCCCGGGGCGTGACGCGGCGAGGTAGCGGGGGAAGGTGAGGCCGCCGCCCCCGATGTGGTGGGCGGTCAGCGGCTCGCCCTCGGGAAAGGCGGTGTCGACCACCGAGGCGATGGCTCGCACGTACGCGAACTTCAGGTGCGAGGGGTCCTCGACGTCGACGTAGGAGTGGCTCAGGCCGTCGAGGACGAGCGTGCGACCGCTGTCCCGGTCGGGGTCCGCGACGACCCGGGCGCAGTGGTAGCGGGTCTCCGCGTCGCAGCCGCCGGGGGCGAACGCGGTGGCGAGGGAGCCGGCGACGACCGCGGCGAGCGCCACGGCCGAGGCGCGCCTCCAGCGCCGGGCCCGCCATCCGGCCAGCGCGGCGCCGGCCACCAGCAGGGCACCGAGGCCGATCAGGATGGAGCTGACGGGCAGCCGCGAGATCAGGACGAATCCGGTGAGGACGGTGCCGACGATGGCGCCGAAGGTGCCCACGCCCGACAGGCGCCCGACGACCGTGCCGGTCTCGGCGAGGCTGGTGAGCCGCAGCTTCGTCACGAACGGCGTCACCGCGGAGAGCAGGGCGCCGGGGATCAGCAGGGTCGCCGAGGCGACCAGCAGGAGCAGCGCCGGGGACCACTGAGCGGTGGTGCGCAGCAGAAGTGGGGTGAGCGCGACGACCACGCCCGACACGCCGAGCGCCGGGGCGATGAGCCGGTGCGGGTCGATCCGGTCCGCGACGCGCCCGCCCAGCCAGGAGCCGAGCGCGATGGCGGTGAGGGCGATGCCGATCACCATCGTGCTGGTTTCCAGGGTGAGGCCGAGGTACGGGGCCAGAAGCCGCAGGGCGACGATCTCGACCACCAGGACCGCGGCCGAGGATCCGAACACGAGGACGCCCGCGGCCCGGGGGCCCAGTCCGTGATCGCCGGGCGGGCAACCGGCTGTGGAAGGGGCGTCGGCCACGGGCGAGGAGGGCGATGTGGTCACCGCAGCATCCTCGCACGGGGCAACGGCCCAGCTCCCGTCGTCCCGGGCGCAGCGGGGGCGGTACACCGGCCCGTCGACGCCCCGGCGGGCGGGTTCCCGGCGCGGGCGCCGACCGCGCTCGCCCCGGCGAGCGGGCCCCCGTTCACCCCTGCCGGGAGGCGGATGCCGGGCCGTCCGGTGAGGATGAGGGTGAATCACCCGGAAAACGGGGCAGGCGAGCGCAGAACCACGCAAGCCCGAGAAGGGACGCAGACCGTGGCACCACCCAGGATTCTCGTTGTCGGCGCCGGCTTCGCAGGCGTCGAGTGCGTACGCCGCCTGGAGCGCAGGCTCGCTCCGGGAGAGGCCCAGATCACGCTCGTCACACCGTTCTCCTACCAGCTGTATCTGCCGCTGCTCCCCCAGGTGGCCTCCGGGGTGCTCACACCCCAGTCGGTGGCGCTGTCGCTGCGCCGCAGCCGCCGTCACCGCACCCGGATCGTGCCGGGCGGGGCGATCGGCGTGGACACCAAGGCCAAGGTCTGCGTGATCCGGAAGATCACGGACGAGATCGTCAACGAGCCGTACGACTACATCGTGCTGGCCGCGGGCAGCGTCACCCGGACCTTCGACATCCCCGGTCTGCTCGACCACGCCCGCGGGATGAAGACGCTGGCCGAGGCCGCGTACATCCGCGACCACGTCATCTCCCAGCTGGATCTGGCCGATGCCAGCCAGGACGAGGCCGAGCGGGCCTCCCGGCTCCAGTTCGTGGTGGTCGGCGGCGGTTACGCGGGCACGGAGACGGCGGCCTGCCTCCAGCGCCTCACCACCAACGCCATCAAGCACTATCCGCGGCTGGACCCGAGGCTGATCAAGTGGCATCTGATCGACATCGCGCCCAAACTCATGCCGGAGCTGGGCGACAAACTGGGGAACGCCGCCCTGGAGGTGCTCCGCAAGCGGAACATCGAGGTCTCGCTCGGCGTCTCGATCGCCGAGGCGGGACCGGAGGAGGTCACGTTCACCGACGGCCGGGTGCTGCCCTGCCGGACCCTCATCTGGACCGCCGGTGTGGCCGCCAGCCCCCTGATCGCCACCCTCGGCGCGGAGACGGTACGCGGTCGGCTCGCGGTGACCCCGCAGCTGAAACTGCCGGGTTCGGAAGGGGTGTTCTCGCTCGGCGACGCGGCCGCGGTGCCCGACCTGGCCAAGGGCGACGGCGCGGTCTGCCCGCCTACCGCGCAGCACGCGATGCGCCAGGGCCGCGTGCTGGCGGACAATCTGATCGCCTCGCTGCGTCATCAGCCGCTCCGGGACTACGAGCACAAGGACCTGGGGCTCGTCGTGGACCTCGGCGGCACGGACGCCGTCTCCAAGCCGCTGGGCATCGAACTGCGCGGGCTGCCCGCGCAGGCGGTGGCGCGGGGCTACCACTGGTCGGCGCTGCGGACGAACGTCGCCAAGACCCGGGTCATGACGAACTGGATGCTGAACGCGGTCGCCGGTGACGACTTCGTACGGACCGGGTTCCAGTCCCGCAAGCCGGCGACGCTGCGGGACTTCGAGTACACGGACGCCTATCTCACGCCCGAGCAGATCAAGGAGCACACGGCGGCGACGGTCATCAAGCACTGAGCGCCGGCGCCGTGTGAGCGCGCCCCGTGTCCGCGGGGCGCGCTCACCGCTGCCGGGACAGGACCGTCTCCACGGTGTCCGCCTCCCGCGCGGTCTTGTCCTCCCGGTAGCGCAGGACGCGGGCGAACCGGAGGGCGACCCCGGCGGGGTAGCGGGTGGAGCGCTGGAGTCCGTCGTAGGCGATCTCCACGACGAGTTCCGGGCGCACGGTGACGACGTGGCCGTCGTCGTCGGTCGCCAGCTCCGCCAACCGCTCGGTCTGCCAGTCCAGCAGGGCGTCCGTGAGCCCCTTGAACGTCTTGCCGAGCATCGCGAACGTGCCGTCGGGCCGGCGGGCGCCCAGGTGCAGGTTGGAGAGCTTGCCGGTGCGCCGGCCGCTGCCCCGCTCGACGGCCAGCACCACCAGGTCCAGGGTGTGCACGGGCTTCACCTTCAGCCAGGACGCGCCCCGGCGGCCCGCGCTGTAGGCGGCGGACAGGTCCTTGACGACGACGCCCTCGTGGCCGCGTTCCAGGGTGTCGGCGAGGAACGCGTCGGCCGCCGCGCGGGCCGTGGGGTCGTCCGGGTCGGCGACGAGGGCGCGCCGGACGCGCAGGTGCTCGGGAAGGAGCCGGGCGAGGGCCTCGTGGCGGTCGGTGAAGGGCAGGTCGAGCAGGTCCACGTCGTCGACGAGAAGCGCGTCGAAGAAGACGGGGACGACGGGCACGTGCGCGGCCGCCCCGGCCACGTCCCGCCGCGAGCCCACCCGGGACGCCGTCTCCTGGAACGGCCGGGGCCTGCCGTCCTCCCCCAGCGCGATCACCTCGCCGTCGAGGACGAAGCGGCCCGCGTCGAGTCCGGCGACCGCCGTGACGAGTTCGGGGAGCCGGTCGGTGATGTCGTCGAGTGTCCGGGTGTAGGCACGGACGTCGTCCCCGTCCCGGTGGACCTGGACGCGGATTCCGTCCAGCTTCTCCTCGACCGCGCAGGGGCCCAGTTCGCCGAGGGCCTCACCGACCGAGGCGGCGCTCCGGGCGAGCATCGGCTGGACGGGCCGCCCGACGGTGAGACGGAAGGCGGCGAGCGCCTCCGGGCCTTCCGCGAGGAGGACGGGGGCGACGTCCTGGAGCGATCCGGCGAGCATCACGGCCCGCCGGACGTCGGCGGGCGGTGCTCCGGCGGCGTGCGCCAGGGCGTCCGCGGCGACGGCGTCCAGGGCGCCTTGGCGTACCTCGCCGGTGAGCAGGGCCCACAGGAAGCGCTGCTCGTCGGCGGTGGCCGCGGCGAACAGATCGCGCAGGCGGCTCCGGCGCCGGGCCTGGGACCCCGGGCCGGAGGTGGCGGCGAGGGCGGTCAGCTCGGCGTCGACGCCGGTGACGGTGAGCGTGGGCCGGGGGGCGGGTTCCACCGGGTCCCCCAGGCTCCGGCGGCCCACGCCGATGCGGCCCTGGGGCAGCCGCCCGGCGAGGTACGGGATGACGACGGGCACGTCCTCGGGTCCGGCGTCCCGGAAGAGGCCGGCGAGGAGCGCCACCTTGCGGGACCGGGCGGAGGTGGCGGCGACCTCCAGGGACACCTGGGCGAGCTCGGCGAGCAGCATGGTGCCATGGTGCTACGGGCGGGGCCGCGATGCCCGCCCACGAGGGGCGCGGGGCGTCATATGTAGTTGAGGGCGGCGGCGCCGCCCACTCCCCCGAGGACCATGAAGGCCGGCATCAGCACCTTCATCTCCACCCAGCTGCCCGCCCGGAACCGCATGAACTTGGGAGGGCCGAGCGGGTACCAGCGCTTGCGGCCGATCGGGATGGGCCACAGGATCGGGCAGCCCGAGACGGTGAGCGCGTCGCCGATGTCGTGGACCAGGGCGCCGAGCACGATCGGCAGACCGAGCCAGAGGTACTCCTGGCCGGGTGCGTCGAACAGCCAGTCGGCCCCCTTGCCGGGCTGGTCCAGGACGCCCGCGAGGATCCAGGCGCTGGTGGCGCCGAGCAGCCAGACGAGGACGTCGCTGGAGACCCGGGCGGCCCGCCACAGCAGGCCCTCGACCGCGAGCACGAGGTGGACGAAGAGGATCGCCAGAACGGCCCAGCGTCCGCCGAAGACCGCCGCGGCGGAAGCGCCGCCGCCGATGAGGACGGCCCAGAGCCAGGTGTGCGTCAGCGTCCGGTGGCCGCCGGTGCGGCGGGGGTCGCCGGCGCCCCTGGTGGCCTTGTAGACGGCGTAGGAGAGCTTGTCGACGACTTCGCAGAGCGTTTTGGAGACGGGTCCGAAGGCACGCGAGATGGTCGCGGACTTGTGGTCGAGGTCGGGGGCGAGCGCGGCGCCCGCGCAGATCAGCGCCCCGACGACGAGGACGGGCCAGGGCATCGCGTGGCCCGCGGCGGCGGCCGCCGCGCCCACCCCCAGCCAGGCCGCTGCCCCTGACAGAGAGTGTGCCGGTCCCATCATGGTCTTTTCCCGCCCCCAGTACGCGCGCGCCCATCACCGGTACGGCGCGGGCAGGTTGAGAGCGCAGCGTATCGTCCGTGATCTTCGTGCCCTCGGCCGGTTCCCTCATCCGGGCGGAAGACAGGCAAGATGGGGGGTGTGACCCTCATCGACCAGCTGCCCAAGACCCCCGACCCGGACGCCCTCTTCGAGGCGTTCTCCTCATGGACCGAGAGCCAGGGCATCACCCTCTATCCGGCTCAGGAGGAAGCACTGATCGAGGTGGTCTCCGGGGCGAACGTGATCCTCTCCACCCCGACCGGCTCCGGAAAGAGCCTGGTGGCGGCCGCCGCCCACTTCACGGCGCTGGCGCAGGACAAGGTCACCTTCTACACCGCGCCGATCAAGGCGCTGGTGTCGGAGAAGTTCTTCGACCTGTGCAAGCTCTTCGGCACCGAGAACGTCGGCATGCTCACCGGCGACGCGTCGGTCAACGCGGACGCCCCGGTGATCTGCTGTACGGCCGAGGTGCTGGCCTCCATCGCGCTGCGCGACGGCAAGTACGCCGACATCGGCCAGGTCGTGATGGACGAGTTCCACTTCTACGCCGAGCCGGACCGGGGCTGGGCCTGGCAGATCCCCTTGCTGGAACTGCCGCAGGCCCAGTTCGTGCTGATGTCCGCGACGCTCGGCGACGTCGCGATGTTCGAGAAGGACCTGACCCGCCGCACCGGCCGCCCCACCTCCGTCGTGCGCTCCGCGACCCGCCCGGTCCCGCTCAGTTACGAATACCGCTTCACGCCGATCACCGAGACGCTGACCGAGCTGCTGGACACCCGGCAGTCGCCGGTCTACATCGTGCACTTCACGCAGGCGGCGGCCGTGGAGCGGGCGCAGTCGCTGATGAGCATCAACATGTGCACGAAGGAGGAGAAGGAGAAGATCGCCGATCTGATCGGCAGCTTCCGCTTCACCACCAAGTTCGGCCAGAACCTCTCCCGTTACGTGCGCCACGGCATCGGGGTGCACCACGCGGGGATGCTGCCCAAGTACCGCCGTCTGGTGGAGAAACTGGCCCAGGCGGGTCTGCTGAAGGTGATCTGCGGCACGGACACGCTCGGCGTCGGTGTCAACGTCCCCATTCGCACGGTGCTGTTCACGGCTCTCACCAAGTACGACGGCACCCGGGTGCGGACCCTCCGCGCGCGGGAGTTCCACCAGATCGCCGGCCGGGCCGGGCGGGCCGGGTTCGACACGGCCGGATTCGTCGTGGCGCAGGCCCCCGAGCACGTCATCGAGAACGAGAAGGCCGTCAAGAAGGCGGGCGACGACCCGAAGAAGAAGCGCAAGGTGGTCCGGAAGAAGGCCCCGGAGGGCTTCGTCTCCTGGTCGGAGACCACGTTCGACAAGCTGATCACCTCGGAACCCGAGCCGCTGAGCTCGCGCTTCCGGGTCACGCACACGATGCTGCTGGCGGTCATCGCCCGGCCGGGCAACGCGTTCGAGGCGATGCGGCATCTGCTGGAGGACAACCACGAGCCGCGCCGGGCGCAGCTGCGGCACATCCGGCGGGCCCTCGCCATCTACCGCTCGCTGCTGGACGGCGGCGTGGTGGAGCGGTTGGAGACGCCGGACGCCGAGGGCCGTATCGTGCGGCTGACGGTCGACCTCCAGCAGGACTTCGCGCTCAACCAGCCGCTGTCGACGTTCGCGCTGGCCGCGTTCGACCTGCTGGACGCCGAGTCCCCCTCGTACGCGCTGGACATGGTCTCGGTCGTCGAGTCGACGCTCGACGATCCCCGGCAGATCCTGGCCGCGCAGCAGAACAAGGCGCGCGGCGAGGCCGTGGGCCAGATGAAGGCGGACGGGGTCGAGTACGAGGAGCGGATGGAACTGCTCCAGGACGTCACGTATCCGAAGCCGCTGAGCGAGCTGCTGTGGCACGCCTACGACGTGTACCGCACGAGCCACCCGTGGGTGAACGACCACCCGGTGTCGCCGAAGTCGGTGATCCGGGACATGTTCGAGCGGGCCATGACCTTCACGGAGTTCACCTCGCACTACGAGCTGGCCCGGACCGAGGGCATCGTGCTGCGGTATCTGGCGAGCGCGTACAAGGCGCTGGAGCACACGATCCCGGACGACGTGAAGTCGGAGGACCTCCAGGACCTGATCTCCTGGCTCGGCGAGATGGTGCGCCAGGTGGACTCCAGTCTGCTGGACGAATGGGAGCAGCTGGCCAACCCCGAGGTGCAGACCGCCGAGCAGGCGCAGGAGCGGGCGGACGAGGTCAAGCCGGTCACCGCCAACACTCGTGCCTTCCGGGTGCTGGTCCGCAACGCGATGTTCCGCCGGGTGGAGCTGGCCGCGCTGGACCGGGTCCGGGACCTGGGCGAGCTGGACGGCGACGCCGGGTGGGACGAGGACGAGTGGGGCGAGGCGCTGGACGCGTACTGGGACGCGCACGAGGAGATCGGCACCGGTCCCGACGCGCGCGGTCCGAAGCTGCTGAAGATCGATGAGGACCCGGCGCACGGGCTGTGGCGGGTCTGGCAGGCGTTCGCCGACCCGGCGGGCGACCACGACTGGGGCATCAAGGCGGAGGTGGACCTCGCCGCGTCGGACGAGGAGGGCCGCGCGGTCGTCCGGGTCACCGAGGTGGGCCAGCTGTGAGCGGACCGGCTGAGCAAGCGGAAGAAGCGGGGAGCGACCGTATGACGAATCCGGCCGAGCTGCTGGTCGACCTGCTCGACCTGGAGCGGATCGAGGTCAACATCTTCCGCGGCCGCAGTCCCGAGGAGTCCCTGCAACGGGTCTTCGGCGGGCAGGTCGCGGGTCAGGCGCTGGTGGCGGCGGGCCGGACCACCGACGGGGAGCGGCCGGTGCACTCGCTGCACGCCTACTTCCTGCGGCCGGGGCGTCCCGGGGTGCCGATCGTCTACCAGGTGGAGCGGGTCCGGGACGGCCGGTCCTTCACCACCCGGCGGGTGACGGCCGTCCAGGAGGGCCGGACGATCTTCAACCTGACGGCGTCCTTCCACCGCCCCGAGGAGGCGGGCTTCGAGCACCAGTTGCCGCCGGCCCGGATCGTCCCGGACCCGGAGGAGCTGCCGACGGTCGCCGAGGAGGTGCGTGAGCACCTGGGGGCGCTGCCCGAGGCGCTGGAGCGGATGGCCCGGCGGCAGCCCTTCGACATCCGCTACGTCGACCGGCTGCGCTGGACGCACGACGAGATCACGGACGCCGATCCGCGCAGCGCGGTGTGGATGCGGGCGGTGGGCCCGCTGGGCGACGACCCCCTGGTGCACACCTGCGCGCTGACGTACGCGAGCGACATGACGCTGCTGGACGCGGTCCGTATCCCGGTGGAGCCGCTGTGGGGTCCGCGCGGGTTCGACATGGCCTCGCTGGACCACGCCATGTGGTTCCACCGGCCGTTCCGCGCGGACGAGTGGTTCCTGTACGACCAGGAGTCCCCGATCGCCACGGGCGGCCGGGGCCTGGCGCGGGGGCGGATCTACGACCGTTCGGGGCAGCTGCTGGTGTCGGTGGTGCAGGAGGGGCTGTTCCGGCGACTGGAGCAGTAGGCCCGCCGCGGTTCAGGTGCCGGGCAGCGGGTCCTGGTCGACCTCGTGGCGGCGGGTGCGGATGTCCGGCGGCGCGGGGTGCAGCTTGGCGTCGCAGGACGGGCCGAGGCCGGCGCGCCGCGAGCCGGCTCCGGTGAGGGGCCGGCCGCAGAGGCGGCAGCGGACGAGAGGGCGGCCCTCGGGCCGGCTGTCGTCGGCCGCCGTGCCCGGCGGGGCGGGGCGCGCCGGGGCGCTGTCGGCCCCGGGCAGCGGTTCGAGGAAGGCGTCGGCGGTGTCCACGCCCCGATCCTCCCAGTACGGCTCCGTGGCCGCCCGCGGGGGCGGTGTCGGCCCGGCTCGTGGCCGCCCGGGCGGCGCCGCGTCACGGGCGCGGGCCTCGGCCTCCGGCGGGACGCGGCTGCGCGGGTCCCGCCGGGCTTCCGGTTTGCCGTACGGGGCCGCGGCCGCGTTACTGGAGTGAGCCCCGGGCCGTCGGCCGGGCGGAGCTCCGTCCGACAGAGCAGGGAGCCGCGGAGGTGCCGGGATGGACATGATCCACATCCGCGCGGTGAGCCCGCCGGACCTGACCGACGAGGTCGTCGCCCTGCTCTCGGACGACCCCTGTGTGCTCGATCTCATCGTCCTGCGCGACGTCGCGCGCAATCCGGACGGCGACTCGATCGCGTGCGACGTGCTGACGGGGGCGGCGAACGACGTGTTGCGCCGCCTGCGCGCCGTCCGGCTCGACCAGCGCGGTTCCCTCGTCATCGAGCCCGTCGACATGGCCTTCTCCGGCAGGGCCGCCGAGGGCGGCCGGCGCGAGCTGGGGCCGCTGAGCCGGGCGCCCGTCTGGGAGCAGGTCGAGGCACGCATCAGGGCCGGCGGGCGCTACCCGCCGAGCTTCTATCTCTACCTGGTCGTCGCCGGGCTGATCGGTTCGGTCGGGATCGTCACCAACTCGCCGATCTTGATCGTGGCGGCGATGGTCGTCGGACCGGAGTACGGAGCCATCGTCAGCGTGGCGCTGGGGATCGACCGGGCCCACCCGGCCATGGTGCGCGGCGGGCTGGCCGCCCTGGGGGCAGGTTTCCTCCTCACCATGGCCGTCACCTTCCTCTTCGCCCTCTTCATCCGGGGCTTCGGGCTCCAGTCGGAGGCGTTCGACCAGGGGCTGCGCCCCGTCTCCCACCTCATCGACACGCCGAACTTCCTCTCGGTCGCCGTCGCCATCCTGGCCGGGATCGTCGGGATCGTGTCGCTCACCGAGGCCCGGACGAGCGCGCTGCTCGGTGTGTTCATCTCCGTGACGACGATCCCGGCCGCCGCGGACGTCGCCGTGTCGACGGCGTTCACCAGTTGGTCCGACGTACGGGGTTCGGCCATCCAGCTCGTGGTGAACATCCTGGTCCTGATCGTCGTGGGCACCGCCACGCTGAAGACCCAGCGGGCGGTGTGGCGGAGAGTCGGCCTCCGGCGGGACCGCGACCGCCGCCTCGCCCGAGGGGACTGACGGACCCGGGACGGGGTACCTCCCGTTCCGGAAGCGGCGGCGGCGCTTCCGCCGTCCCGGAGTCGCACCGCCCGAACGGGTGGACGGCCCGGTGGGGGGGTGGCCGCCACCGGGTTGACGCGCACCGTGCACCCTGGAGACAGTCTCCGCCCCGGGGCCGTACGGTCCCCCCGAATCCCGCTCTGATCCCGCCCTGTGAAAGGACTCCCGCCCATGACCGAGATCGTCCACGTGTCCGCCCCCGAGCTGGTCACGTACGCCGACGACCTGGCCTGCCTCCTGGTCGAGACCGTCGAGGAGGGGGCCTCGGTGGGCTTCCTGGCCCCGCTGGACCGGGAGACGGCCGCCGCCTGGTGGCGTGAGCGCGCCCTCGACGTGGAGGCCGGGCGGGTCGGCATCTGGATCGCCCGGGAGGGCGGCCGGGTCTCCGGGACGATCGCCCTGGTCCGCGCTCCGCTGCCGAACGCCCGGCACCGCGCGGAGGTCGCCAAGTTGATGGTCCGTCCCTCGGCGCGCGGCCAGGGGCTCGGCGGGGCGCTGCTGTCCGCGGTCGAGGCGTACGCGGCGACCGAGGGCATCACGCTGCTGATCCTGGACACCGAGAGCGGCAGCCTGGCCGAGCAGGTCTACTGCAAGGCGGGTTGGACGAAGGTCGGGAGCGTACCGGGATACGCGGCGGATCCGGCGGGCAGCCTCAAGCCGACCACTTTCTACTACAAGGAGCTCGCCGCTCCGTGAGCGGCGGGCCGCACCATGGGCACCACCACGCAATGATCAGGGAGAGCTACATGACGCTGCACGACATTCCGCTGCGCACCCTCGCGGGCGAGCCGACCACGCTGGGCGCGTACGACGGCCGGGCCGTCCTCGTGGTGAACGTGGCCTCCAAGTGCGGTCTCACCCCGCAGTACGAGGGCCTGGAGCGGCTGCAGCAGACCTACGGGGACCGGGGCCTGACAGTGCTCGGCGTCCCGTGCAACCAGTTCGCCGGGCAGGAGCCGGGCAGCGCGGAGGAGATCCAGAGCTTCTGCTCGGCGACGTACGGGGTCACCTTCCCGCTGCTGGAGAAGACCGACGTCAACGGCGCGGACCGGCACCCGCTGTTCGTGGAGCTGACGAAGCTGGCGGACGCGGACGGGGAGGCCGGGGACGTCCAGTGGAACTTCGAGAAGTTCCTCCTCTCGCCGGCCGGCGAGCCGGTGGCCCGCATCCGTCCGCGCTCCGAGCCCGAGTCCGCGGAGGTCGTGGCGGCGATCGAGGCGCAACTGCCCGCCTGAGGGCGCGGAGAGGGGCCCGGGGCCTGACTCGTCCCGGGCCCTCGTCCGGCTCGCCGCTAGCGGATCGGCATGCCCGAGAGCGTGCGGGCGATCACCAGGCGCTGGATCTCGCTGGTGCCCTCGAAGATGGTGTAGATGGCCGCGTCGCGGTGCATGCGCTCGACCGGGTACTCGCGGGTGAAGCCGTTGCCGCCGAGGATCTGGATGGCCTGCGCGGTGACGTCCCGGGCGGTCTCGCTCGCGTACAGCTTGGACATGGAGCCCTCGGCCGAGGTGAACGGTTTTCCGGTGGTGGCCATCCAGGAGGCGCGCCAGACCAGCAGCCGGGCCGCGTCGATCCGGGTGCGCATGTCGGCGAGCTGGAAGGCGATGCCCTGGTTGTCGATGATCGGGCGGCCGAACTGACTGCGGGTCTTCGCGTAGTCGAGGGCCACCTCGTAGGCGGCGCGGGCGGTGCCCACGGCCATCGCGCCGACGGCCGGGCGGGACGCCTCGAAGGTGGCCATCGCCGCGTTCTTGACGCGTTCGCCGCCGGCCCTGGCGCGCTCGTGGGCGCGGGCGAGGCGCTCGTCGAGCTTGTCCTTGCCGCCGAGCAGGCAGTGTCCGGGGACGCGGACGTCCTCCAGGACCACCTCGGCGGTGTGGGAGGCGCGGATGCCGTGCTTCTTGAACTTCTGGCCCTGGGAGAGGCCGGGCGTGTTCGGCGGCACGATGAAGGAGGCGTGCCCCTTGGAGCCGATGTCGGGGTCGACGACGGCGACGACCACGTGGACGCCTGCGATGCCCCCGTTGGTGGCCCAGGTCTTGGTCCCGTTGAGGACCCACTCGTCCTTGGCCCCGTCGTAGACGGCCCGGGTCCGCATCGAGGCGACGTCCGACCCGGCGTCGGGCTCGGAGGAGCAGAAGGCGGCGACCTTCACGTCGTCGGGGTCGCCGTACATCTGCGGGATCCAGGTGCCGATCTGCTCCTCGGTGCCGTTGGCGAGGACGCCGACGGCCGCCAGGCCGGTACCGACGATCGACAGGGCGATGCCCGCGTCGCCCCAGAAGAGCTCTTCCATGGCCATGGGGATGCCGAGCCCCGTAGGGTCGAAGAACTGCTGGGCGTAGAAGTCCAGGGAGTAGATGCCGACCTTGGCCGCTTCCTGGATGACGGGCCAGGGAGTCTCCTCACGCTCGTCCCACTCCGCGGCGGCGGGGCGGATGACATCCGCCGCGAAACCGTGGAGCCAGTCCCTGACCTGCTTCTGGTCATCGTTGAGCTCAAGCGTGAACTCGGCCATGTTTCCCCTCCAGGGACTGCGACGAAAACCATGCGTTACTTGCGGTAACCACAGTCTGTTACCGGCAAGTAGGTACTGTCAACCGCCTGGCGCCCGATCAAACGCCCTCGCTGTGGAGTGTTACGTTGCGCGGGCGTGCAGAGGCGGTGCGACGGCATCGCGTGGCCAGGGGTGGGAGAGACGACATGGAGACCGCACGAAGCGCCGAGCGACAGCGGACCGCGGCCGAGCGCCGTCGCCGCGAGTTGCTGGAAGCGGCGGACCGGGTGGTGCTCAGAGACGGGCCGCAGGCATCGATGAACGCCATCGCCGCCGAGGCCGGGATCACCAAACCCATCCTCTACCGCCACTTCGGCGACAAGGGCGGCCTCTACCGCGCCCTCGCCAAGCGCCACACCGACGCGCTGCTCAGCGCCCTGCGAGCCGCCCTGGACGCTCCCGCCGACCGACGGGAGCGGGTGGAGTCCACGCTCGACACCTACCTCGCCGCGATCGAGGCCCGCCCGCAGGTCTACCGCTTCCTGATGCACCCGTCCGACAGCGCCGACGCCGCCCCCTCCCCCGAGCAGGGCTTCGACGTCGGCCGGCACTCCGCCCCGCTGCTGCGCCGCCTCGGCGAGGAGCTGGGCCAGGTGATCGCCGAGCGGGTCGACCTGGGCCCGGACAGCGAGCAGATGGCACGCATCTGGGGACACGGGATCGTCGGCATGATGCACGCGGCGGGCGACTGGTGGCTCGGCGACCGGCCCTGCTCGCGCGAGCGGCTGGTGAGCAGCCTGGCCGATCTGCTGTGGGGCAGGCTCTCGGAGACGGGCGACCGCCGGGGCGGGCCGGGCTTCTGACCCGCCCGGGCTCCCGGCCCGGCGCTCGGCCCCTTCCGCGGCCAGGACTTCCGGAGTCCGTCCGGCTCCGCCCCGTGGCCTGGCCCGGAGCGAGAGCAGGAGGCTCGCCGGCTCCTGGCCGGGCCCGATTCCGCGAGCGGGCACTCAGCCCCGACGCGCCCAGGGCGCACGCCGCGCGGCGCGCAGCGCGCGGGTGCGCCGCAACCCGGTCAGCCGGTCGGTGTAGACGGTGCCCTCCAGGTGGTCGCACTCGTGCTGGAGGCACCGGGCGAACCACCCAGTCCCGGCGATCCGCACCGGCTCGCCGGTCATCGTGAGGCCCTCGACGACCGCGTGGTCGAAGCGTTCCGTGCCCGCTTCCAGGCCGGGAAGTGACAGACAGCCCTCCGGTCCGCGTACGGTGAGTCCGTCCGCCTCGACCAGTTCGGGATTGACCACGTGTCCCAGATGGCGGACGTCGTCGTCGTCCGGGCAGTCGTAGACGAACACCCTGAGCGGGACGCCGACCTGATTGGCGGCGAGCCCGACACCCTGTGCGGCGTACATCGTGGCGAACATGTCCTCGACCAGTCTCGCCAGCGACGGGCCGAAATCCGTGACGTCCTCGCAGGCGCGGTGGAGCAACGGGTCGCCGAGCAGGCTCATCTCACGGACGAGTCCGGAACTGCCGGGGATCGGGCGGTTTCGCATGGCGACCAGCCTACGTTCCGCCGGGGCCGGGGAGTTCCGTGGTGCCGCGGTGCGGTCGCCGCGCCGGACATCGATAGGCTGGGCGCGGACCGATGCAAGGAGGATCTAGGACGATGGCAGGCAACACGGAGCCGTTGTCGCCGCGGGCCAAACTGGCCGTGACGGCGGGCAAGGCCGCGGCGGCGGTGTCACGCGCCGCGGGGCGGGGCAGCGGATCGGTGATCGGCGGCCGGGTGGCGCTCAAGCTCGACCCCGACCTGCTGGGGCGGCTGGCGCAGCACCTGGACGTGATCCTCGTGTCGGCGACGAACGGCAAGACGACGACCACCCGGCTGATCGCCGAGGCGCTGGGGGCCGCCGGGCCCGTCGTGTCGAACGCACTAGGCGCGAACATGCCCGCGGGCATCACCTCGGCGCTGGCCGGCGGCTCGGACGCGAAGTTCGGCGTGATCGAGGTCGACGAGAAGTATCTGGCGGGGGTCGCCCGCGACACCACGCCCAAGGCGATCGCCCTGCTCAACCTCTCCCGCGACCAGCTGGACCGCGCGGCGGAGACCCGGATGATGGCCGAGCACTGGCGTGAGGGCCTGTCGGGCTCGAAGGCCGTGATCATCGCGAACGCGGACGACCCGCTGGTCGTCTGGGCGGCCTCCTCCTCGGCCAACGTGGTGTGGGTCGCGGCCGGCCAGGCGTGGAAGGACGACGCCTGGTCCTGCCCGTCCTGCGGCGGTGTGATGCAGCGGCCGGGCGACGACTGGTTCTGCGGGCAGTGCGGCTTCCGCCGCCCCGCCCCGAGCTGGGCGCTGAACGGCGACTACGTCCTGGACCCGCACGGCTCGGCCTGGCCGATCCACCTCCAGCTGCCGGGCCGCGCGAACAAGGCGAACGCCACGAGCTCGGCGGCCGTGGCCGCCGTCTTCGGGGTGCCGCCGCAGGTCGCGCTGGAGCGGATGTACCAGGTGCAGGCGGTGGCCGGACGCTATGACGTCGTCACCTTCCAGAACCGTGAGCTGCGTCTGCTGCTGGCGAAGAACCCGGCCGGCTGGCTGGAGACGTTCTCACTGATCGACCCGCCGCCGACGCCGGTGATCCTCTCGGTGAACGCCCGCGGCGCGGACGGCACGGACACCTCCTGGCTGTGGGACGTGGACTACACCCAGCTGGCCGACCACCCGATCTTCGTGCTCGGCGACCGGAAGCTGGACCTCGCGGTCCGCCTCGAAGTGGCCGGCCTCGACTTCCGGGTCTGCGAGACGCTCGACGAGGCCGTGCAGCACGCCCCGCCCGGCCGTATCGAGGTCATCGCCAACTACACCGCCTTCCAGGATCTGCGCCGTCGTGTCGGCAACTGACCCCGGCCCCGGCCACCTCCGGAGAGGACGAAGCATGAGCAACAACGGTCTGCGTCTGGTCTGGGTCTACCCCGACCTGCTCAGCACCTACGGCGACCAGGGCAACGCCCTGGTCGTGGAGCGGCGGGCCCGTCAGCGCGGTCTGGACGTGCAGCGCGTCGACGTGCGCAGCGACCAGCCGGTGCCGACGTCCGGCGACGTCTACCTGATCGGCGGCGGTGAGGACCGGCCGCAGCGCCTCGCGGCCGAGCGGCTGCGCCGCGACGGCGGGCTGAGCCGGGCCGCTTCCAACGGTGCGATCATCTTCTCGGTCTGCGCGGGGTACCAGATCCTCGGGCACGAGTTCGTCAACGACCTCGGCGAGCGCGAGGCCGGTCTCGGTCTGCTCGACGTTGTCTCCACGCGCGGCGAGGGAGCGCGGTGCGTCGGCGACGTACTGGCGGACATCGACCCGCACCTCGGCCTGCCGCAGCTGACCGGGTTCGAGAACCACCAGGGCGTCACCCATCTCGGCCCGACGGCACGGCCGTTGGCCCGGGTGCAGTTCGGCCGGGGGAACGGCACCGGGGACGGCACGGAGGGCGCGTACAACGACACGGTCTTCGGGACGTACATGCACGGTCCGGTGCTGGCCCGCAATCCGCAGATCGCCGATCTCCTGCTGAAGCTCGCCCTCGACGTGAACGCGCTGCCGCCGACCGACGACCGCTGGTACGACGCCCTGCGCGCCGAGCGGATCGCGTCGGCGACACAGCCCGTCTGATGAGGGGTTTTCCGCTCGGTTGAGCGGAGTCCAGCAGGCGGACGGCCGGTTCGGTCCCGCCACCCTGCGCCGGTAGGGTGGCGGGGATCCAACCGGACGACGTGGTCCGGTCGTCAACCCACGTTGCAAAGGTTCTCGGGCCATGCGCATTGGCGTACTCACCTCCGGTGGCGACTGCCCCGGCCTCAACGCCGTCATCCGTTCCGTCGTGCACCGTGCGGTGGTGGACCACGGCGACGAGGTCATCGGCTTCCACGACGGCTGGAAGGGCCTGCTGGAGTGCGACTACCGCAAGCTCGACCTTGACGCGGTGGGCGGCATCCTGGCCCGCGGCGGCACGATCCTCGGCTCCTCCCGGGTCCAGCCCGCACATCTGCGCGACGGCGTGGAGCGCGCCCGCGGCCATGTCGCGGACCTCGGCCTGGACGCCATCATCCCGATCGGCGGTGAGGGCACGCTCAAGGCCGCGAACCTGCTCTCCGAGGCCGGTCTCCCGATCGTCGGCGTCCCCAAGACCATCGACAACGACATCGCCTCCACCGACGTCACCTTCGGTTTCGACACCGCCGTCGGCGTCGCCACCGAGGCGCTGGACCGGCTGAAGACCACCGCCGAGTCGCACCAGCGGGTGCTGATCGTCGAGGTGATGGGCCGTCACACCGGCTGGATCGCCCTGCACTCCGGCATGGCCGCCGGAGCCCACGCCATCGTGGTGCCCGAGCGCCCCTTCGACATCGACGAGCTGAGCGAGCTGGTCGGCAGGCGCTTCTCGGCGGGCAAGAAGTTCGCCATCGTGGTGGTCGCCGAGGGTGCGAAGCCGCGCGCCGGCTCCATGCAGTTCGAGCAGGGCGTCAAGGACGTCTACGGCCACGAGCGGTTCGCCGGGGTGGCCACGCAGCTCTCCGGGGAGCTGGAGCAGCGGCTCGGCAAGGAGGCCCGCCCGGTCATCCTCGGCCACGTGCAGCGCGGTGGGACGCCGACCGCCTACGACCGGGTCCTGGCGACCCGGTTCGGCTGGCACGCGGTGGAGGCGGCGCACCGGAGCGAGTTCGGGATGCTGACCGCCCTGCGCGGCACCGACATCGTGATGGTCCCGCTGGCGGAGGCGGTCGAGACGCTGAAGACGGTCCCGGCCGAGCGTTACGCCGAGGCGGAGTGCGTGCTGTAGAGCGCCCGCGACACCAGATCCCCGGAACTGCCCCCGGCCGCGAACGCGGCCGGGGGCAGTTCTACTCTGGACCGGACAACCGGCACGAAACGGGGACGTGTCCCCATCGGGAGTGAACAGATGGATCACAGCGGGCACGGCATGAACATGGACCTGCCGCCGTTCACGCTGGGGCGGGGGCTGGAGCTGTCCGTCGACCCGTTCTTCCTGACCGGCTGCGTCCTGGCGCTCGCCCTGTACGGGTACGGCGTGGTGCGGCTGCGTCGGCGCGGGGACGGCTGGCCGGTGAACCGGACCGTGTTCTTCACCGTGGGCGTGCTGAGCATCGCGCTGGTGATGTGCACCAAGCTCAACGACTACGGCATGGTCATGTTCAGCGTGCACATGGTGCAGCACATGGTGATCAGCATGCTGTCGCCGATCCTGCTGCTCCTGGGCGCTCCGGTGACGCTGGCGCTGCGCGCGCTGCCCCCGGCCGGCCGGGGGCGGACCGGACCGCGGGAGCTGCTGCTGAAGCTGCTGCACAGCCGGTACATGAAGATCATCACGCACCCTGTGTTCACGATCCCGCTGTTCATCGCGAGCCTGTACGCGCTGTACTTCACGCCGATCTTCGACTTCCTGATGGGCTCCAAGCCCGGCCACATCGGGATGATGGTGCACTTCCTCGCCGTCGGTCTGGTCTTCTTCTGGCCGATCATGGGCGTGGACCCGGGTCCGCACCGCCCCGGGTACCTGATGCGGATGCTGGAGCTGTTCGCCGGGATGCCCTTCCACGCGTTCTTCGGGATCGCGCTGATGATGGCGTCGACGCCGATGGTGGAGACGTACCGCAACCCGCCCGCCTCGCTGGGCATCGACGCCCTGAGCGACCAGAACTGGGCGGGCGGCATCGCGTGGGCGTTCAGCGAGATCCCCTCCGTGCTGGTGCTGATCGCGCTGGTCTTCCAGTGGTACCGCTCCGAGCAGCGCACCGCCCGGCGCTCGGACCGGGCGGCAGACCGCGACGGTGACAAGGAGCTGGTGGCGTACAACGCCTATCTCGCGTCTTTGCAGGCGCGCGGACAGTAGCGCGGAGGGCGCGTACGGGGTGACCATGGGGACAACGGCCGCGCGGCCGACGAGGAGCGTGCGCGCATGTCCGGATCGACGAAGACCATGGGATACACGACCGTCGGGGCGCTGGTCGCGGTGACCGCTTACACCGTGGCGCTGGGAAGCAGCGGCTGGCTGTGGTTCGGCTGGGTGGTGCTGGGCCTGTGCACCCTCGGCATGCTGGCCACGCAGGACACCTGATCTCCGCGTCGGGTGACCACGCCTGAGGAGCCCGCAGGAGGGTACGAGCCCGGGAGACCGGTGGGTGATGTCTCTCCCGGGGCGCCGGGGCCCGGCCTGTGGGCCCCATCGTGACCTGGTAGTACGCAGCCCTTACGCCGACCCGGCAGAGCGAGGTGCACCCGCAAGGTGTTCTATTACGTGCTGAAATATGTCCTGCTGGGGCCCGTGCTACGGCTGCTGTTCCGGCCCCGCACCGAGGGCCTGGACAACATCCCGGAGGACGGCGCGGCGATCGTCGCGGGCAACCACCTCTCCTTCTCCGACCACTTCCTGATGCCGTCCATCATCAGGCGCCGCATCACCTTCCTGGCGAAGGCCGAGTACTTCACGGGCCCCGGGATCAAGGGCCGGCTCACGGCCGCCTTCTTCCGCAGCGCGGGACAGATCCCCGTGGACCGGTCGGGCAAGGACGCCGGGCAGGCGGCCATCCGCGAGGGGCTCGGCGTGCTGAGCAGGGGCGAACTGCTGGGGATCTACCCCGAGGGCACCCGGTCGCACGACGGCCGGCTCTACAAGGGGAAGGTCGGGGTCGCGGTGATGGCGATCACCGCGCAGGTGCCGGTGATTCCCTGCGCCATGGTCGGCACCTTCGAGATCCAGCCGCCCGGCCAGGTCGTACCGAAGATCAAGCGGGTCGCGATCCGCTTCGGCGAACCGCTGGACTTCTCCCGCTACGCGGGGATGGAGAACCAGAAGGCGGCGATCCGGGCCGTGACGGACGAGATCATGTACGCGATCCTCGGACTCTCCGGTCAGGAGTACGTGGACGCGTACGCGGCCGAGGTGAAGGCGGCCGAGGAGAAGGCGGCGCCGAGGAAGTTCCCGAAGCTGCGACGCTGACGGCGCATTCGCCACCAGCAGAGCGGCCTCGTCCCGGCACGGCCGCACCCCTAGCGTCGGGTTCATGAGCAAGGGACACGCATGGGTGCTGGGAGCGACGGGCCAGATCGGGCGGGCCGCGGTGCGGACGCTGACCGAGGACGGATGGGAGGTCACCGCCGCCTCGCGCGGCGGCGGCCGGGACGGACGGTGGGACGCCGGCGTCCGGGCGGTGGCGCTCGACCGGGACGAGGAGGGGGCCCTCGGCCGGGCGCTGGGCGACGGCTGTGACGTGCTGGTCGACATGGTGGCGTTCGGCGGCGCGCACGCCCGGCAGCTGACCGGGCTGGCCGGCCGGATCGGCTCGGCCGTGGTGATCTCCAGCGGGGCGGTGTACGAGGACGAGCGGGGCCGCAGCTTCGACACGCAGGCGGAGCCGGACGGCTTCCCCCGCTACCCGGTGCCGCTGCCGGAGACCCAGCGCACGGTGGCGCCGGGGAACGCCACGTACGGGACGCGGAAGGTGCTGCTGGAGCGGGAACTGCTGGCGGCGGGCGAGGCACTGCCGGTGACACTGCTGCGCGCGGGCGCGGTCCACGGCCGCACACCGCGCGAGCTGTACGTGGTCAAGCGCCTGGTCGACGGGCGCCGGCGCCGGGTGCTGGCGTACGGCGGGGAGAGCCGCTTCCACCCGCTGCACGTGTCCAACGCGGCGGAGCTGATCCGGCTGGCCGCGCGGCGGCCGGCGTCCCGGGTGCTCAACGCGGCCGATCCCGAGGCCCCCGCGGTCGCGGAGATCGCGTCGGCCATCGACGACGTGCTCGGGCGGGAGACGGAGACGGTGCTGATCGACGGCGCTTCCCCGGAGGGGCGTGTCGGGGTGACCCCGTGGAGCGGCGCCCACCCCGTGGTCTACGACATGACGGCCGCCGAGGAGCAGCTCGGGTACCGCCCGGTGACCGGGTACGTGGAGTCGCTGCCGGAAACGGTCGAGTGGCTCGCCGGGCAGCTGGCGGAGCGCGACTGGCGGGAGGCGTTCCCGAAGATGCTCGCCAACTACGGCGCCTGGCTCTTCGACTACGCGGCGGAGGACGCCTGGCTGGCGGCGCACGACCGGGGGCGGCGTTGAACGGCCCACCGCCCGGCCGGGCGGTGGGCGGCACGCGCCTTCGGTGACGGCTGGGACGCACGTGACACCGCCCCGCTCGCCTTCCCTGCGAGCGGGTACCTCGCGCACCGGACGGCCCCACCTGTGCGCGGGCGGGCGTCCATCCGGCCGGGTCCTTCCGTTGCGTCAGTCGGTCCTTCGCGGGTTCATGGACATCAGCCCCCGCAGGCCGTTCTCCAGCACTTCGGGGGACACGTCCCCGAAGAGCGCCTCCTGCACGATGAAGCCCTGCGCCGTCGCGATCATCGTGCGCGCCACATGGTCGCCGGGCACGTCGCTCCCCAGAATTCCGGCGGAACGGTAGGCGTCGACGAGCTTCGACCAGACGACGCGCATGGTGGCGTAGCCGTCGTCGAGCAGTGCGGCAAGCCGTTCGTCGCGCAGCGTCTCCGACCAGAGCTGGACGACGAGCGCGGCGAAGGCCCGCCGCTCCAGCCCGTGCACCTCCCCCGCGAGCACCCCGCCGAGCACCCGGCCGAGCAGCGCGTCCGGGGTGGGGGGCGGCGTCATGCGCGAGGCGTCCTCGAAGGCGCCGCGAATGGCGGCGAAGGTCTCCTCGGTGATCGCCGCGATGATGTCCTCCTTGCCGGGAAAGTAGCGGTAGACCGCTCCGGCGGACAGGCCGGCCTCCCGCAGGACGTCCTGCATGGACGTGCCGTGGAACCCGTTGCGGGCGAAGCAGCGCGCCGCGCCGTCGAGGATCTGACGGCGGCGGGCGTCGAGGTGTTCCTGGGATACGCGAGCCATGGGCCAATCTAAAACGAACATTCCTTCTTGACAATCGAGCACGGCGTGCCGGCAGTGGAACCAGGTCGTAAAACGAACGATCCTTCTCTATAGAGCCATCGCCGCACGAATCGAGGCCCCGCCATGCCCACCGCACCCGACCGCCGCGCGGTGGCGGTCATCCTGTTGGTTCCCCTGCTGGTGACGCTCGCCCTCTGGGCCTTCGCCTGGCCCGCCGCCCGGGTCGCCCCGCGCGACCTTCCGGTCGGGGTGGCGGGGGCGGCACCGGCCGCTCAGCGGCTGGAGCAGCTGTTCGACAAGCGCGACGGGGCTTTCGAGGTACACCGCTTCGACGACGAGGCCGCCGCCCACGCCGCGATCGAGAAACGGGTCGTCTACGGAGCCGTCGTCGCCACCGAGCAGGGCCCCCGGCTGCTCACCGCTTCGGCCGCGAGCCCCGTCGTCGCACAGCTGCTGCGCGAGGCCGTGGCGGCGTCCGCCCCCGAGGGCACGCCGGTCCGGGTCACCGATGTGGTCGCCGCGCCGCCCGGGGACCCCCGGGGCAGCGCACTCGGTGCGAGCGTCCTGCCGCCGGCCCTGGCGGGGATGGCGTCCGGAGCCGTCGTCACCCTGACGGGACTGCGCGGGGCACGGGCCGCGGTGACCCTCCTCGGATCGGCGGCACTGGCGGGCCTCGCCGCCACGGCCGTCGCGCACAGCCGGCTCGGCGTGCTCGCGGGCGACTGGTGGGCGGAGGCGGGAGTGCTCGCGCTCACCGTGCTGGCCATCGGTTCGGCCGTGGCGGGGCTCGCCGCGCTGTTCGGGCCGCGCGGCATCGGGCTCGGCGCGCTGCTGATGGTCCTGCTGGGCAATCCCTTCTCCGGCGTCACCAGCGCACCGGAGCTGCTGCCCGAGCCCGTGGGCACGATCGGCCAGTGGCTCCCGCCGGGCGCGGGCGGTTCACTGCTCCGCTCGGTCGCCTTCTTCGACGGCAACGCGGCGGGCGGCGCCCTGCTGACGCTGTCCCTTTGGTCGGCGTCCGGCCTCGCGGCAGTGCTGCTCGCCCGCCGCGCACCGGCGTCGGCCGGGCCGGCCGAGCCCGTCCGGTCGCCCGCCCTGGCCGGCTGAGCGCCGGGCCCGCACGCGCACCGAGCCGGGCGCCTCTCGCACCGGAGGGGCACCCGGCTTCGCACTACGACGGGGGCAGTCTGGAGGTCAGCTGTCCCGGCCGTCGTGGGGGCGGTGCTCGGCGGCGATACCGAACCTGCGCCGTTCGCCCTGAGCGGAGGGCGCCGAGCCGATCGAGGAGACGGAGCTGATCACCCGCTCCTCGGCCGCAGACTCCTCCGCTTCGAGTTGTTGCAGGTCAGCGGCGGAAACCAGCGCGACGAGCGGCTTGCCGTGCCGCGTCACCACGACGCGTTCACCGCCGTAGACGACGCGGTTGATCAGTTCGGCTAGCTCCGCCCGTGCTTGCGTCACCGGAATCTCGTAGGACATAGTCCCCATCATAACCTTCCGTACGTCCTGTACATTTTTTACAGGCCGTGGGGCCGTGGGCCCACGGCCCCCGGGACCGATGGACGGACAGACGGATGGTCGGCTTCAGGAGAAAGGCACCGCCATGATCCGCCCCACCGCGCGCTACGTACTGCCGGAGATCACCGAGCGCACCGCGACCGGAACCCGGACGCTGGACCCGTACTCCAAGCTGCTGTCGGAGCGGATCGTCTTCCTCGGAACCCCGATCGACGACATCGCGGCGAGCGACCTCATCGCCCAGTTCATGTATCTGGAACACGCCGATCCGGACCGGCCCCTGTCGCTCTACATCAACTCTCCCGGCGGCTCGTTCCAGGCGATGGCGGCGGTCTACGACACCGTGCGGTTCCTGACCTGCGAGGTGGAGACCTTCTGCCTGGGGCAGGCGGGTTCCTACGCGGCGGCCCTGCTCGCGGCCGGGGCGAAGGGACGCCGACATGCGCTGCCCGGCGCGCGGGTAGTCATCCAGCAGCCCGCGATGGAGGAGCCGATGCGGGGCCAGCCGTCCGACCTGGAGATCCATGCGCGCGAACTGGTGCGCACCCGCGAGATGTTCGCGGCCATGCTGGTCCGGGACACCGGCCGGACCGCCGAGCAGATCGCCGCCGACATCGAGCGCGACACCATCCTCGACGCACACGCCGCCCTCGCCTACGGGCTGATCGACCACGTCGTGGAAAACCGCTGACTCTCCGGGCCGCCGTACGACGCGAGGTGAAACGCCGATGGAGCTGACCGAACTCCCGCCCCTGCCCGCACTGACCCGCGCCGAAGGCGAGTTCGTCGACTGCTATCTGGCCGTGCTCGACCAGGTGGGCCGGATCAACCCGGCCCGCGGCAGCGACACCTACAGCGCGCTGCGGGCGGCCCAGGCCCTGGCCTCCGGGGCGGCGGCCCTGCGCGACGCCCTGGCCCTGATGCACGAGCGGGGCGAGTCGCGGGTCCACGCCGCCACCCTGGCGCGGGCCCTGCGCGTCCTGGACGGGGAGCGCAGGGCGGGCCGGGTAGCGATGCCGCCGCCCGGGAACTGACCGGCTCCGCGGGAGGGACGCGCCATACGCGAGTGTGCGCGTCGCCCCCGCCCACGACACGCCCGGCCCCGTGCCCGATTTCGCTCGCTCGTTCGGCGTAGGCGATCACTCGCGCGAGCGACGGCTCAACTTGCGTTCAGCACGCGGGCCGTACTCGAAATGCGCCCTTTCTTCGCTGGTGCGAGCGGGTGCGTCCGGCTCGTCTCCGAGCACGAATCCGGCCTGTCCACCTGAATGGGTCAGTGGTGAGGAGACTCACAAACCCCTGTTTCGGCTCGGAAATCCGGCTCGGAGTGAGTCAAGATCCGTGGGACGACAAGCCCCCGCCACCGCGGCGGGGCGGTCCGGGCGGACGCCGAGTCCTGCCGCCGCCCGGATGACTGGTCGACAGAAGTGGATCGGCAGGAGTGGAGGACCCGAGCACAACGGGCCGACCGGGAGACCGGGAAGCCCTCGGGGTGAAGCCGCGACGCGGCCGGGCAACTTCGCCAGCCCGAACCCGACAGGTCATCCTTCACAGGCGGCTGACGAAGGGTTGCGCATGTCTGCGCAGGTTCATGTCCCGTCTCTGTTCGCCCGGGTCGGCACGGCCTCGGCACTCACCCTGGCCCTGACGTCCACGATGCTGGCACCCGGCCTGGTGAACGACGCCGAGGCCGCCACCCACTCGGCCAAGGCCCTGAAGATCGCCGCGTCGAAGAAGGGCGCTCCCTACAAGTACGGGGCGGCCGGCCCCAGCCGCTTCGACTGTTCGGGGCTGACGCTCTACTCGTTCAAGAGAGCGGGGAAGAAGCTTCCCCGCACGGCGCAGCAGCAATACAACAAGACCCGTCATATCGCGAAGTCACAGCGCAAACGCGGCGATCTCGTCTTCTTCCATTCGGGGCGCGGCGTCTACCACGTGGGCATCTACGCCGGTGCCGGGAAGATCTGGCACTCCCCCAAGTCGGGGGACGTGGTGCGACTGGCGAAAATCTGGTCCAAGAGCGTCCGGTACGGGCGGGTCCGCTGACCCACCGGCCGGACGCTCTTTCGTGCGGGCGGCCCGGGCCCTTTCCGGGCCGCCGTGGACGACCGGGCCCGCCGTGCACGCCCCGGCCTCCGGGGGCGCCCGCAGCGTCCTCAGCGCAGCAGCGGGCCGGTGACCAGTGCGAGTCCCAGACCGGTGAGCGCCACGCCGCTGCCGCCCTCGATGGCCCGGGCGGTACGCGGCCGGCGCAGCCACCGGCCCAGCCGGTCCACGAGCAGCACGACGGCCGGGAACCAGATCAGCGCCAGCGCCACCACCAGGGCGGCGAGCAGCAGGGTCCGGGGCAGTGGCGGCTGCCCGTGTGGCACGAACTGCGGCAACAGGCTGAGGAAGAGGACCGGGGCCTTCGGATTGAGCGCGTTCGTCAGGAATCCCTGGCGCAGGGCACGTCCGAACTCCCCGGGTGCGGGCCGCTCCGGTACGCCCTCCTCCGTGGCGGAGGTCGTACCCGGACCGCCCGCCGACGGGCGGCGGCGGATGGCGTACAGCGCGCTGATCCCGAGGTACAACACGTACGCGCCGCCGAGCAGCTGGACGCCGCGGAAGAGCACCGGCATCGTCACCAGCACCGCGGCGAGCCCGGCGACCGCGAGCCCTGTGTGCACCAGCAGCCCTCCGGCGACGCCGAGCGCGCTGGCCAGGCCGGCGGTACGGGAGGCCAGGGCGTTGCGTACGACGACGGTGAAATCGGCGCCGGGCAGCGCGACCATGCCAGCGGCGACCCCCGTGAAGGCGATCAGTTGTGCGTCCATGAGGTCCACCTTGGACCGGCGGAGCCTTTAGCGTGTACTTGCAATCTTCTGGGTCTGCCTAAAGGAACGCTTCATGTACGACCCGACACGCCTCGCGGCCCTCGTGGCGGTCGCTGAGGCCGGATCGATCACCCGGGCCGCCGCCCGACTGGGCTACACCGCGCCCGCCCTCTCCCAGCAGCTGGCGAAACTGGAGCGGGAGGCGGGAGCGGCGCTGCTCGTGCGCCACCATCGCGGTGCGCGGCTGACGGCTGCGGGCGAACTGCTGGCGGGCCGGGCCCGACGGGTCCTGGACGAACTCGACCAGGCACGGCACGAGCTGGCGCGCCTGGCGGGGCTCTCGGGCGGCCGGCTGCGGGTGGGCACGTTCACGACGGCCGGGATCCATCTGCTGCCACCGGTCCTGAGCGCGTTCCGGCGGGCTCATCCGGAAGTGGAACTGGCCGTCGCCGACTACGAACCGCCCGGCGGGGTCGCCGCGGTGGCCGCGGGCGATGTGGACCTCGCCCTGACCCACGCCTACGAGCCGGCGACGGCCGGCCCGCCGCCCGTGGGTGTTCTCGTGGAACCCCTGCTGGTCGAGGAGCTGGTGCTGGTCACCTCGGTGGGCCATCGGCTCGCCGAGGGCACCGGGCGGCTGGCGGTCAGCGAACTGGCGGGGCGGCCGCTGATCAGCAGCGCCCCCACGCATCCGCCCCGGCGCGGGGTCGAGAAGGCGCTCGCCGACGCCGGGGCGACCCCCGCGGTGGTCTGCGAGTCGCCCGGGTACGCGCTGGTGTGCGCGCTGGTCAGCGCGGGCCTGGGCGTGGCCGTGGTGCCGGAGATGGTCGCCTCGATGGCGGCGGCCCCGCTGTCGGTACGGCGGCTGGAGCCCGCGTCGTTCCGCCGGACCATCTCGGTCGTACACCGGGGCGAGCGGTCGACCGCCGCCGCGGCGACGCTGCTCGCGCTGCTGCGCGGCGGATTCGGCCGCGGAGGCACGGCCCCGGCGGCGAACCGGCTCCCGGCGGGGTGATCCGCCCGGCGGGGCCGCCCCGAAGCCTGCGGGGCGGCCCGGAGCCTACGGCCGACCGGCGGGCCCGCGGCAGGCCCCGGGCCTGCGGCCACCGCTGGCCTCCGGGGCGACCCCCGGGCAGGGAGGGCCGGCCCCGACCTGGGCGGCCCTCCCTGCCCGGGGTCCCCGGACCTGTGACGTCTTCCGGCGTTTGCGCTGCGCACGCGCGATTCGGCGCGAGAGGGACGGCGGAGACGATCTCGCCTCCGTCCGCGCTGCGCACGCGCTCTTCAGCCCTGGAGCGGGAGCGCCCACGGAAGCGCGATCCAGACCGTCTTACCGCCCTCCGCCGTCGGGGTGACCTGGAGCCGTCCGCCGCGCTCCTTGGCCAGCGCCCGGATGATGACCATGCCCCGGCCGTTGTCCTGCCGCACGGCCGCGGGCAGCCTCTGGGGCCATCGGGGGTGACTGTCCGTGACGCCGATGTACAGTTCCTCGTCGCGTTCGAGGCGCAGGTCCACGGTGAAGGTGGGCGACTGGCCGAACGTGTGTTGGACGGCGTTGGTCGCCAGCTCCGAGATGATCAGCCGGACGGTGTCCGCGAACTCGGTGTCATCCGGCAGGCCCCACTGGGACAGGGCCCTGGCCACATATCTGCGGGCCGAGGAGACCGAGACCGGATCGCTCGGCAGAGTGACGGTTGCTTCCTGATGGTCTGCCATGGCGACGCCGTCCCTTTCGAGCCCCGGCCGACGGGCGTTCGGCCAGGATGGTGCTTCGCGCCAGATTGCCATTGATGCAGCTCCCTGTAACGGCGTTCGGCCAAGATATGCATATATCTGTCGCTCGAAGCGGTGAATTCGGGGCTCGTACGGCGTGGACAGACGGCACACTGACCCCTCCGCGGGCCGGTCCGATGACGGACCGGCCCTTCCCGACAGCAGAAGGAGACCGGCATGCCGAACGGCCCTGTCGTCCGGCGGCGCAAGCTCGGTGAGGAGCTGCGGAGCCTGCGCCAGTCCTCCGGGCTGACCAGCCGGGAAGCAGCGCGGCTGCTCGGCTGGCACCAGTCGAAGGTGAGCCGCATCGAGACGGGCGCGAGCGGGGTGACACCCGCCGATGTGTCACGGCTGCTGGATGCCTACGCGGTGCGCGACACCCAGTTGCGTTCCTTGTTCGAGGTGCTCGCCGGGTCGGCCGGCGGCGGCGGTTCGGGCTGGTGGCACGCCTACCGCGGGTTGATCCCACCGCAGTACCGCGACTTCATCAGTCTGGAGTCCCAGGCCAGTACGGTCCGGACGCTGGAGACCTCGGTGGTGCCGGGACTGCTCCAGACCGCCGGATACGCGCGGGCCGTGACCCGGGCCTCGCTGGACGGCTTGCCGGCCGGCCGGCTCGACTCCCTCGTCGAGGTGCGGCTGACCCGCCAGCGGGTGCTGCGCACGAGTCCGCCGCTTCGGTTCACCGCCGTGCTGGACGAGGCGGTGCTCCATCGTGAGGTGGGCGGGCCGGAGGTGATGCGGGATCAGTTGCAGCACTTGCGCCAGGTGTCCCAACTCCCGCACGTGCAGCTTCAGTTACTGCCGTTCTCGGTCGGCGGCTACGTCGGGCTCACTGGACCTTTCGTTATTTTCTCCTTTCCGAACATTTCTGATCTGGACGTGGTCGTTCTTGACCACTTGACGAGTAGCCTCTATCTGGAGCGGAAAGAAGACCTTGAGGCGTACAGCTCGGCCTTCCGTACCTTGCAGGCGCACGCGCTGTCGCCCGAGCGCTCGCTGGACCTCATCACCGCTATCAGCCGCGGCCAGGGGAAACCGGCCCGTCCGACTGCCCGAGGGGGCACCATGCCCGACCGTCCCGCACCGACCGTCACATCGTCCGACACGCCGACCGTCGCACCGACCTCGGTGCCGCCGCCGTCCGGTCCGCGGTGGAAGCGCAGCAGCCACTCGACCGGGATGAACAACTGCGTGGAGACCGCGCGGTTCGGCGGCACGCTCCTCGCCGTACGCGATGCGAAGGACGTGGACCGGCCGCCACTGCGCTTCTCCCTGGCGGCCTGGAGCACATTCGTGGCCGGGCTCGGTCCGCACGGGGCCGGTCCGCGCCCCGTCAGCTGACCGGTGCGTCCGCCTGCCGGGGAGCGGTGGCGAGGACCGTGGCCACCGCGGCCGTGATCTGCTCCTCGGTCAGGTCGGCCCGGGCGGTCAGGCGCAGCCGGGAGACGCCGTCCGGTACCGACGGCGGGCGGAAGCAGCCCACCGCCATTCCGGCCGCGCGGCAGTCGGCCGCCCAGCGCACCGCCGCGTCCGCCGAGGGCGCCCGGACGGAGACGACGGCCGCGTCGGGCCGGACCGCCCTCAGCCCGGCCGCGGTGAGCCGCGTGTACAGCGCGGTGGCCACGTTCCGGGCGCGGGCCGCCCGTTCGGGTTCCCGGCGCAGGACTCCGAGGGCGCCGAGCGCGCCGCCGGCCGCCGCCGGGGCGAGTCCGGTGTCGAAGATGAACGTACGGGCCGTGTTGACCAGGTGGTCGATGACCCGGGCGGATCCCAGGACCGCTCCGCCCTGGCTGCCCAGGGACTTGGACAGGGTGAGCGTGGCCACGATCCCGTCGCCGCCCGCCAGCCGGGCCCCGGCGAGTGCGCCGCGGCCGCCGTCGCCCAGGACTCCGAGGCCATGGGCGTCGTCGACCAGCAGGGCCGCGTTCGCGGCACGGCATACCTCCGCCAGAGCGGGAAGCGGGGCGGCGTCCCCGTCGACGGAGAAGACCGAGTCGGTGACCGCCAGGGCCCGCCCGTCGTGCGCCCCCAGCGCCTTGGCGACCGCCTCCGGGTCGGCGTGCGGCACGACGGCGGTCCCGGCGCGGGAGAGCCGGCAGCCGTCCACGATCGAGGCGTGGTTGCCGGCGTCGGAGACGATGAGAGAGCCGCGCCCGGACAGCGCGGTCAGCGCGGCGAGATTGGCCGCGTACCCGGAGGAGAGCACGAGGGCCGCCTCGAACCCGCAGAACGCGGCCAGTTCCCGTTCGAGTTCGGCGTGCAGGACGGTGGAGCCGGTGACCAGCCGGGACCCCGTCGCCCCGGCCCCCCAGCGATGGGCGGCGGCGGCCGCGGCGGCGATCACCTCCGGGTGCCGCGTGAGACCCAGGTAGTCGTTGCTCGCGAGGTCCAGCAGCTCCGGCTCGGCACCGCGCGGACGCAGGGTGCGTACGAGTCCGGCGGCGGCCCGGCCGCGGGCCTCGGCGTCGATCCAGTCGAACGGGGCGAAGGACATGGGGCGGTCCCTTGAGTAGGCGGGCGGCTCGCGGACGGTCCGGTGCGAACGGTCCCTTTTGTAGGCAGCCAACAGACCCTAGCGGGGCGCGCAGCAGGTCAGGGTGTGGCAATACACACACCCTCGCCCGGGTCTCCTGTCTGGTTCCTCCTTGGCTGGAGGCGGTGCCGTACGCCAGGATCATCTTTCATGGACCTGCTGAACACGCTGGTGGACAAGGGGCTGCGGCGCGAACTGCCGACCCGCGAAGAAGCGCTCGCCGTACTGGCGACCTCCGACGACGAGCTGCTCGACGTGGTGGCGGCCGCCGGGAAGGTGCGCCGTCAGTGGTTCGGGCGGCGCGTCAAGCTCAACTATCTGGTCAACCTGAAGTCGGGGCTCTGTCCCGAGGACTGCTCCTACTGCTCGCAGCGGCTCGGTTCGAAGGCCGGGATCCTCAAGTACACCTGGCTGAAGCCCGACGAGGCTTCCAAGGCCGCCGCCGCCGGGGTGGCCGGCGGCGCCAAGCGGGTCTGCCTGGTGGCGAGCGGGCGCGGCCCGACGGACCGTGACGTGGACCGGGTCTCGAAGACCATCGAGGCGATCAAGGAGGAGAACGAGGGCGTCGAGGTCTGCGCCTGCCTCGGTCTGCTCTCCGACGGGCAGGCCGACCGGCTGCGTTCGGCGGGCGCCGACGCGTACAACCACAACCTCAACACCTCCGAGGAGACGTACGGGGCGATCACCACCACGCACACCTACGCGGACCGGGTGGAGACCGTGCAGCAGGCCCAGGCCGCCGGTCTCTCGGCGTGTTCCGGGCTGATCGCCGGCATGGGCGAGAGCGACAAGGACCTCGTCGACGTCGTGTTCGCGCTGCGGGACCTGGACCCGGACTCGGTGCCGGTGAACTTCCTGATCCCGTTCGAGGGAACGCCGCTCGCCAAGGAGTGGAACCTCACCCCCCAGCGCTGCCTGCGCATTCTGGCGATGGTCCGCTTCGTCTGCCCCGACGTCGAGGTGCGGCTGGCGGGGGGCCGCGAGGTGCACCTGCGCTCGATGCAGCCGCTGGCGCTCCACCTGGTCAACTCCATCTTCCTGGGCGACTATCTGACGAGCGAGGGCCAGGCGGGCCAGACCGACCTGGACATGATCGCGGACGCCGGTTTCGAGGTGGAGGGCGCGGGCACCACCACACTGCCGCGCCACCGGGCCGACGCGCTGGGCGGCGGCTGCGGCACACAGGAGCCCGCGGCGGAGGGGTCCTGCGGATCGCACGGGACGGCCGGAGCCCCGGGCCGCGGTTCCCATGAAGGGGGCGGGGGCTGCGGGCCGTGCGGCGGCCACGGGGAACAGGAGCCGGGGGCCGCGGCGGGCGCCGGGAAGAGTGTGGGCGCCGCCTCGCGTACGGAGAGCGACGGCGCGGCCCGTACGGACCTGGTGGCGGTCCGCCGCCGCGGCGCCGGAACGGACCTCGCGCCCAATGCCTGAACCGCACACCACCGGTTCCGCCGACGGCTTCGGCGGCCCCGCGGCGCCGAGGCCGTACGCCCCCGAGGTGCTGCGGGCGCTCGACCGCGCCCATGTGTGGCACCCCTACGGTCCGATGCCGGGCCGCCAGGAGCCGCTGATCGTGGAGTCGGCCTCCGGCGTACGGCTCCGGCTCGCCGAACCCGTCGAGGGACAGCACGAGTTGGTGGACGGCATGTCCTCCTGGTGGTCGGCGGTGCACGGTTACAACCACCCGGTGCTCAACGAGGCCGCACGCGGCCAGCTGGACCGGATGAGCCATGTGATGTTCGGCGGGCTCACCCACGAGCCGGCCGTCCGGCTGGCGACCCGGCTGGTGGAGATCACCCCCGAGCCGCTCCAGCACGTCTTCCTCGCCGACTCGGGGTCGGTCTCCGTGGAGGTCGCGGTCAAGATGTGCCTCCAGTACTGGCGTTCGGCCGGACGTCCGGCCAAGCGGCGCCTGCTGACCTGGCGCGGGGGCTACCACGGGGACACCTGGCAGCCGATGTCCGTGTGCGACCCGGACGGCGGGATGCACGAGCTGTGGTCGGGGTCCCTGCCCCGGCAGGTCTTCGCCGACGCCCCGCCGGACGGCTTCGACGCGGAGCCGGACCCCGGCTACGCGACGCACCTGCGGGAGCTGATCGCCGCACACGCCGACGAACTCGCGGCGGTCATCGTGGAGCCGGTGGTGCAGGGGGCCGGCGGGATGCGGTTCCACTCCCCCGCCTATCTGCGGGTGCTGCGGGAGGCGTGCGACGAGCACGACGTCCTGCTGGTCCTCGACGAGATCGCGACCGGTTTCGGGCGTACGGGCAAGCTGTTCGCCTCCGGCCATGCCGGGATCGCGCCGGACGTCATGTGCCTCGGCAAGGCGCTGACCGGCGGCTATCTCACGATGGCGGCGACACTGTGCACCACGCGGGTGGCCGAGGGCATCTCCAGCGGCGAGGTGCCGGTGCTGGCGCACGGGCCGACGTTCATGGGCAATCCGCTGGCCGCCTCGGTGGCCTCGGCCTCCGTGGACCTGCTGCTCGGACAGGACTGGGAGGGCGAGGTGGCACGGATCGGCGCGGGCCTGCGTGCCGGGCTCGCTCCCGCCTCCGACATCGCCCAAGTGGTGGACGTACGCGTCCTGGGCGCGATCGGGGTCGTCCAGCTCGACCACGAGGTGGACATGGCGGCGGCGACGCGCGCGGCCGTGCGTGAGGGCGTGTGGCTGCGGCCGTTCCGCGACCTCGTCTACACGATGCCGCCGTACGTCACGGGTGACGGGGACGTGGCACGGATCTGCCGGGCCGTGTGCGCCGCGGCACGGGAGGGCTGAGTCGGCATGTCGACGATTCTGGTGGTGTCCGGTACGGGCACGGAGATCGGCAAGACCGTGGTGACCGCCGCTGTGGCGGCCGCCGCGCGGGGCCGCCGGGTCGCGGTGCTCAAGCCCGCGCAGACCGGGCTCGCGCCCGGGGAGCCGGGTGACGCGGCCGAGGTCGCGCGCCTGGCGGGAAGCCATGTCACCGCCGTCGAACTGGCCCGGTTCCCCGAGCCGTTGGCCCCGGCCACGGCCGCCCGGCGGGCGGGGCTCGCGCCGGTGCGGCCCTTCGAGGTCGCCGAGGCGGCGGAGAAGCTGGCCACCGAGCACGATCTCGTGCTGGTGGAGGGGGCGGGCGGGCTGCTCGTGCGGTTCGACGACGAGGGCGGCACCCTGGCGGACGCGGCCCGGCTGCTGTCCGCGCCGGTGCTGGTGGTGGCCCCCGCGGGCCTGGGCACGCTGAACGCCACGACGCTGACGGCCGAGGCGCTGCGGAACCGGGGGCTGAGCTGCCGGGGCGTCGTGATCGGCAGCATGCCCGCGGAGCCGGACCTCGCGGCCCGCTGCAACATCGAGGACCTGCCGGTCGCGGCCGATGCCCCGCTGCTGGGCGCGGTGTCGGCCGGTGCGGGTTCCCTGTCGGGCGCCGACTTCGCGGCGCGCGCGCCGGGCTGGCTGGCTCCGGAGCTCGGAGGGACCTGGACCTCGCGCTGACCGAGGCGTTGCTGGGGCCCTTCGAAGGAACGGACCCCGCCCGCCTGGACGACGAGACCCGTCACCGCCTCGCGTCCGCCACCGTCTGTCCGCACCGGTGCGGGCTGTCCGCACCGGTGCGGGCCGAGAAGTCGTCCGGATCGATACAGCTCGGCGCGCGACGGGGCCGGACGGCACGGCCCGTCCGAGCGGGAGCGGGGAGAGCCGGGCCGATCCGGGGGAGAATCGTGGAGGAGCGTTACGTCCACTCCTCATGGAGGTCCGTCATGCCACCCCGCAGCAGAAAAGCCCCGAAAGTCCCCCGGGACGCCGTGCACCACCCGGTCTTCGCCCGTTTCTACGCACGAGTGAGCGCGACCGCCGACCGGAAAGGCGGCATCGCCGCGTACCGCGAGGAGCTGCTGGCAGGGCTCTCGGGTCGGATCATCGAGATCGGCGCCGGGAACGGGCTGAACTTCGCCCACTACCCCGCCGCCGTCTCGGAAGTCGTGGCGCTGGAGCCGGAACGCTCGCTGCGGCAGCTCGCCGTCCGCTCCGCCCTGCGCGCCGAGGTGCCGGTGGACGTCGTTCCGGGGGCCGCCGAAGCGCTGCCGGTCAAGAGCGAGGCTTTCGACGGGGCGGTGGTGTCCCTGGTCCTGTGCACCGTACGGGATCTGCCCCGGTCACTCGCCGAAATCAGGCGGGTCCTGCGTCCGGGCGGTGAACTGCGGTTCTTCGAGCACGGGCTGGCACCGGGCCGGGCGCTGGCCACGGTTCAGCGGGCGGCCGACCGAACCCTGTGGCCGCGGCTCTTCGGCGGCTGTCACACAGCCCGGGAGCCACTGGCCGCGATCGAGGCGGCGGGCTTCGCGCTGGGCACGTACCGCAGGCTGCGGATTCCGGACACGGGTCTCCAGCTGCCTTCGTCCCCCTGTTTCCTGGGCGTGGCACGCAAGCCGTTCACCGGGGGCTGAGCCGGCGGGCGGGTGCGCACGCGAGCCGTTCGTCGAAGCCCGCGCGTCCGGGGCCGGGCCCGGACACTCGGCCCCGACTCACACGCTCCACTGCCGCAGCTCGTCGGCGATGGCCCGCACGTCCGCCTTGCCCTGCTTCACCAGCAACGCCAGATCGCGGACCCGTTCGGGCGAGGTGATGACCTTGAGCCCGGAGGCGACGAGGTAGCCGTACGCGACGGCCGAGGCGAACATCGCGTTGGAGTGTTCGAGTGCGGGCACATGCAGCAGCAGCTGCAACAGGGCGGCCGCGCGCGCGTGCGGGTCGCTGTAGACGGCGCTGCCGAAGATCTCCGCGTCGTGCCGGGCGACGGCGGCGACGAGCGCACCCCAGTCGACGACCTGCGGGTCTCCGGGCGTCTTGTGTTCGGCGACCATCAGCAGCCAGGAAAGGTCGATCCGCAGGTTCAACGGGTACCTTCGCGCTCCGGGCCGAACTCCTCGGCGAACACCGATTCGTACTGCTTCATGAAATCGGCTGCGGCCTCGACGAAGGTGTGTCCCACCTCGCCCGCGTCCTGCTGGACGAGTTCCTCTATGTAGCGGTTCACGCTCATCCCCCTCTGCAGCGCGCGCTGTCGCGCGGCCTCGGCGGTGGCCTCGTCCACTCGGACGTTCAGCTGAGTCTTGGGCACCCGACCACGCTAGCGCGGCCGTGCTAGCACCGGCAAGAGGAGCATGCGGTGCTCCCTACACCCATGTGCCGGGGGACGGAGCGGGACACGGGCACGGAGCGCGGGCTTCGAGGGAGGAGGGAGGGAGTGCGGGCTGGGGGTGCAGAGCTCGGCCTTTGGCGTGCGGGGTTCTCGACGCGCGGGGTGCGGGGCGCGGGGCGCGGGGCGCGGGGCGCGGCAGTTCCCGTACGGGACGGCGTGCGCCCGCACTGTGGAATGCGATCGACGCCCCCGCAGGGCGGATGGTGGGATGGCGGTCATGGATGATCTTTCGATACGGTCCGCGACCCCGGCTGACCTGGACCATGTCCTCGCCTTCTGGAAGGTGGCCGCCGAGGGCGCCAGCATCAGTGACGACGGGGACGGGGTCGCCCGTCTGGTCGAACGGGACCCGGAGGCGCTGGTCCTCGCGGAGCGGAGGGGGTCGCTGGTGGGTACCGTCATCGTGGGCTTCGACGGCTGGCGCTGCCATCTCTACCGGCTCGCGGTCCACCCGGACCAGCGGCGCCTAGGTGTGGGCAGCGCCCTCCTCGCGGCGGCGGAGGAACGGTTCACCGCCCTGGGCGGGCGACGCGCGGACGCCATGGTCCTCGACCGCAACACGGCCGCCCACCACGCCTGGCGCGCGGCCGGCTACGAGCCGCAGCCGCAGTGGAGCCGCTGGGTGAAGCACCTGACGGACTAAGGCGAACAGCGGAACGCCGCCGCGGGAGTGACGGGCCGCTGACGCAGGAAGAGCCGAGCGCTGACACGGTAGGGCGGAGCGCTGCTGGGCAGACGCCCTACGATGACATGCCCCTCCGTCACTGCCCTGCCGAAAGGTGTGAGCGTCCGCCCATGGGCGAGCCTCCCAGTAGCCGACTCCGCCGACACCGTGCGGTCCCCCCGCCCCTGCCTGATCCTGGGACGGAGGTGAACCGATGATCGAAGTGCTTCTCCTGCTCGTCGCCCTGTTGCTCTGTGTCGCCTGCGGCGCGTTCGTCGCGGCGGAGTTCTCCCTGACCACGGTGGAACGCGGCGAGCTCGAACGGGCTGTCGAGCGTGGCGATCGGGGGGCCGCGAGCGCGCTGAAGGCCGTCCGGAGCCTCACCTTCCAGCTCTCGGGGGCCCAGCTCGGCATCACGGTCACCAACCTGGTGATCGGCATGCTCTCCGAACCGTCCATCGCCCGGCTGATCCGGGGCCCCGTCGAGGCGGCGGGGCTGCCTCCCGCCGCGGCTTCCACGCTGGCGCTCGTCATCGGTACGGCACTGTCCACGGTGGCGCTGATGGTGATCGGCGAACTGGTCCCGAAGAACTGGGCGATCTCCTCCCCGCTGGCCGTGGCCAAGGCGGTGGCCACACCGCAGCGGGTGTTCACCGCGCTGTTCCGGCCGTTCATCAGCCACCTCAACAACACGGCCAACCGGATCGTGCGCCGCTTCGGTCTGGAACCGACCGAGGAGCTGGCCTCCGCACGCAGCCCGCAGGAGTTGGTGGCGCTGGCCCGGCACTCCGCGAAGGCGGGTGCGCTGGAGGCGGACACGGCCGAGTTGTTCGTCCGCACCCTGAACCTCTCGGAGCTGACCGCGGAGAACGTGATGACGCCCCGGGTGCAGGTGACCGCACTGGACGTGCACGCGACGGCCGAGGACGTCGCCAACGCCACGCGGGCGACGGGCCTGTCCCGCTTCCCCGTCTACCGGGGCAGCCTGGACACCGTGGTCGGCGTGGCCCACATCAAGGACGTGCTGGCTATCCCCGCCGACCGGCGGCCCCGCACCCGCGTCTCGGAACTGCTGCGCGAGCCCCTTCTCGTACCGGAGACACTCACCGTCGACCGGCTGCTGGACCGGCTGTCCGGGAGGCTCGCCATGGCCGTGGTGATCGACGAGTACGGCGGGACGGCCGGGGTGGCGACGCTGGAGGACATCGTGGAGGAAGTCGTGGGCGAGGTCCGGGACGAGCACGACCCGCACGAGACGCCCGACCTCGCCGGTGCCGGGGAGGACGCCGACGGGCGCACCCTGTGGTCGGCCGACGGGGCGGCACGCACCGACCAGCTCCGCAGGATCGGCCTTCGGGTGCCGGACGGGCCCTACGAGACCCTCGCGGGGCTGATCGCCGCCGAGATCGGACGCATTCCGACGGTGGACGACAGCGTTGAGCTGGCGGGGTGGCGGATCGACGTGGTGGACGCCTCGGGCCGCCGGGCCGCCCGGGCCCTGCTGCACGCCCCGCTGCCAGGGACCGAGAACCGGACGGAGGACGAACGGTGATCGTTCTCCAGCTCTTCATCGGTCTGCTGACCCTTGTGGCCAACGCCTTCTTCGTGGGCGCGGAATTCGCCCTGATCTCCGTACGCCGCAGCCAGATCGAACCGGAGGCCGAGGCCGGGGACCGGCGGGCCCGCAGCGTGATCTGGGGCCTCGAACACGTCTCCGCGCTGCTCGCCGCCGCCCAGCTCGGCATCACGCTCTGCACCCTGGTGCTGGGCATCGTCGCCGAACCGGCCATCGCGCATCTGCTGGAGCCGGTCTTCGACGCGGCGGGGGTGCCGCACGGGCTGGTACACCCGCTGTCGTTCGTCATCGCGCTGGGTGTGGCGACCTATCTGCACATGCTGCTCGGCGAGATGGTCCCGAAGAACATCGCGCTGGCCGAACCGGCGCGGAGCGCCCTGGTTCTGGGTCCGCCGCTGGTCGCGATGGCCCGTGCCCTGCGGCCGGTGATCTTCGCGATCAACGCGTTCGCCAACGCCCTGCTCAAACTGTTGCGGGTGGAGACGAAGGACGAGGTCTCCGCGACCTTCTCGGACGATGAACTGGCCCGGCTGGTGCAGGACGCCGGGGAAGCCGGGCTGGTCGACGACCGCTCCGCGCAACGGCTGCACCACGCTCTGGAGCTGGGCCGTCGGCCCGTACGGGATGTGGTCATGCCGGTCGACCGGGTGCTGTACGCCAGGATCGGCACCACTCCGGAGGAGCTGGAACGGCTCTCGTCCGAATCCGGATTCTCCCGCTTCCCGGTCATGGACAGCGAGCAGCGCATCCTCGGCTACCTCCATGTGAAGGACGCGCTGGACGCGACGCCCCGTGACGTCCCCTTCCCGGTGACGGCGATGCGGCCGATAGCCCGCGTCCGGGCGAAGACTCCGTTGGACGACGTGCTCACCGCGCTGCGACGCAGCCGGACCCATCTGGCGGCCGTCCTCGACGAGGACGGGCGGCTGGCCGGCATGGTCACGATGGAGGATGTGCTCCGCGAACTCGTCGGGCGGCCGCAGTCCCGCTGAGCTGCTGGCCTGCGGCCCGTCGCCTGTCGCCCCGGCTCGCTCCGGCTCCGCCCGGGGCGGCGGGGCAGCGGGATGACGGGGTGACGGAGCAGCGAGGTGTCATGGGCCGACGGCCGACAGGGATCACGGGCGTCACGGTAGGATCACCGGGCCATGGAATTGAATGCCTCCTACACCAGTCTCGTCGCGGTCGGCGACTCGTTCACCGAGGGCATGTCGGACCTGCTCCCCGACGGCACATACCGGGGCTGGGCCGATGTCCTCGCCTCCCGGTTGGCGGCGCGGTCTCCCGGTTTCCGGTACGCCAACCTCGCCGTACGGGGAAAGCTGATCGGCCAGATCGTCGACGAGCAGGTGGGGGCGGCCGCCTCGCTTCGGGCCGATGTGGTCACGCTCGTCGGCGGGCTCAACGACACGCTGCGCCCCAAGTGCGACATGGGGCTGGTGAAGGGCCGGCTGGAGGAAGCCGTGGAACGCCTGGCTCCATCCTGCGGGCGCCTCGTCCTGATGCGCAGCCCCGGGCGCAACGGGCCGGTGATGGAGCGGTTCCGCCCTCGCATGGAGGAGCTGTTCACCCTGATCGATGACCTGGCCGGCCGGCACGGCGCCTCTGTGGTCGATCTCTATGGGGCCCCGTCGCTCGCCGACCCCCGCATGTGGGATGTCGACCGGTTGCACCTCACCGCTGACGGGCACCGGCGCGTCGCCGAGGCCGTCTGGCAGGCTCTGGGCCTTCCGGCCGAGCAGGACTGGCGGGCGCCGGTCCCCGCGACCGCTCCGCCGCGCTGGGCGGCCAGGCGGTCCGAGGACATCCGCTTCGCCCGTCGGCACCTGGCCCCGTGGATCGGCAGACGGCTCACCGGCCGCTCCTCCGGAGACGGACGCTCGGGCGCGCAGTTCGACGCCGCGACAGGCAGGGCCTTCTGGATCACCCCCGCGGACACCGAGACCCCCGGCCCGGTGACGGGTTGGCGTCGCGCGGTCTCACCTGATGCCCCCGTGAACACCTCCCAGGCCGACTGAACCATCTGAACCACCCGGACCGTCCGCCCCGATCGCACAGGCCCGGCCCCTCTCCTCATTCTTTGACCTTCCCCTTCCCTCTTCTCCCCTTCTCCCCTCTCCTCCGTCCCCCGGCTCCTCCGTCCCCCGGCTCCTCGGCCCCTTCGCTCCTCCTCCCCTTCGTAGAAACCCACGCATCAGGGCGCGTCGCTGGCCTGCATGAATCGCCAGTAGAATCCCTTCACGTGACTGCTGTGTCTGCGAAGCCTCGCATCCCCAATGTCCTGGCCGGCCGCTACGCCTCTGCGGAGCTGGCCGTCCTCTGGTCCCCCGAGCAGAAGGTGAAGCTGGAGCGTCAGCTGTGGCTGGCGGTGCTGCGCGCTCAGAAGGACCTCGGGATCGAGGTGCCCGATGCGGCGCTGGCCGATTACGAGCGTGTGCTGGACCAGGTGGATCTGGCCTCGATCGCCGAGCGCGAAAAGGTCACCCGGCACGACGTGAAGGCCCGGATCGAGGAGTTCAACGCTCTCGCCGGTCATGAGCAGGTTCACAAGGGCATGACCTCCCGGGATCTGACGGAGAACGTCGAGCAGCTGCAGATCCGCCTGTCGCTGGAGCTGATGCGCGACCGCACCGTGGCCGTACTGGCCCGGCTCGGCAAGCTCGCGGCGGAGTACCGCGAGCTCGTCCTCGCCGGACGCTCGCACAACGTCGCCGCGCAGGCGACGACGCTGGGCAAGCGCTTCGCCACCGCGGCCGACGAGCTCCTGGTCGCCCACGGCCGCCTGGAGGACCTTCTCTCCCGCTACCCGCTACGGGGGATCAAGGGCCCGGTCGGCACTGCGCAGGACATGCTGGACCTGCTCGGCGGCGACGCCGGCAAGCTCGCCGACCTGGAACAGCGCATCGCCGGGCATCTCGGCTTCGCCGAGGCTTTCACCTCGGTCGGTCAGGTCTACCCCCGATCGCTCGACTACGACGTGGTCACCGCTCTGGTCCAGCTCGCGGCGGCGCCCTCCTCGGTGGCGAAGACCATCCGGCTGATGGCCGGCCACGAGCTGGTGACCGAGGGCTTCAAGCCCGGCCAGGTCGGTTCTTCCGCGATGCCGCACAAGATGAACACACGCTCCTGCGAGCGGGTGAACGGTCTGATGGTGATCCTGCGCGGCTACGCCTCGATGACCGGCGAACTGGCGGGCGACCAGTGGAACGAGGGCGACGTGTCCTGTTCCGTGGTCCGCCGAGTGGCACTCCCGGACGCGTTCTTCGCGTTCGACGGCCTCCTGGAGACCTTCCTGACCGTGCTGGACGAGTTCGGCGCGTTCCCGGCGGTCGTGGCGCGGGAGTTGGACCGCTACCTCCCGTTCCTTGCCACCACCAAGGTCCTGATGGGCGCCGTACGGGCCGGGGTCGGCCGGGAGGTGGCGCACGAGGCGATCAAGGAGCACGCGGTCGCCTCCGCTCTCGCGATGCGCGAACAAGGCGCCGAGCGCAACGAGCTGCTCGACAAGCTCGCTGCGGACGACCGGATCCCGCTGAACCGCGCGCAGTTGGACGAGCTGATGGCCGACAAGCTCTCGTTCACCGGGGCCGCCGGCGACCAGGTGTCGTCGCTGGTCGCCCGGATCGAGGAGATCACCAAGCAGCACCCCGAGGCCGCTCGGTACACCCCCGGTTCGATCCTCTGACCAGCATCGTCCTCACCGCATGACCCCCGAAGAGCTGAGCGCCGCCCGCGACCGCACCGTCCCCGATGTGGCCACGGGCGGACTGCGCGTACTCTTCTGCGGCATCAACCCAAGCCTGAAGAGCGCGGCGACGGGCCACCATTTCGCCCACCCCGGAAACCGGTTCTGGCCGGTCCTGCACCGCTCGGGTTTCACACCCCGGCAACTGCGTCCCTCGGAACAGGCGGAGTTGCTCAACCTCGGGCTCGGAGTCACCAACGTGGTGGCGCGGGCCACGGCACGAGCCGACGAGCTGGACGCGGACGAGTTCCGGGAGGGAGCGGCCGCCCTGACGGCGAAGGTCGAACGGCTCGCGCCACAATGGCTCGCGGTGGTCGGCATCACCGCCTACCGAACGGCCTTCGGGGACCCCCGGGCCCGGATCGGACCCCAGGACCGCACGGTTGGCGGCGCACGTGTGTGGGCTCTCCCCAACCCCAGTGGCCTCAACGCCCACTGGACAGTCCAGACCATGGCCGAGGAGTACGCCCGTCTCCGGAACGCTGCGCTCTCCCGGCCGACCGGTCGACCCGCCCCCTGACCTCGCCCCCGCCCCCGCCGACCGGCCCACCGTCGGCCCCTCCCCTAGCGACCGAGCCCGTCCCGCCCCCCTCATTCGCGCCGCCTCCGCCTCTGCCTCTGCCTCTGCCTCTGCCTCTGCCTCTGCCTCTGCCCATTGTCGGAGGCTTCCCTCCTGGCTGCCCTCGCGGTTCTCACGCGTCCCGGTTGCGTACCGCCCACCAGCCCGCCAGGAGCGCTGCCACAGCCCACACGGTGGCCACCGCCAGGCCCGTCCACGGCCCCAGGCCGTCTCCCGGATTCTGGTGCAGCACCGCCTGCCCGGCGCGGTCGGGCAGATACCGCACTACTGCGGTGGCGACGTCCACGAGCACGAAGGGGACGATGAGCAGAAGCGGTATGAGCAGGGCGAGAACCGCGACCGCGCTGCGCAGGAGCGCCGTGAGTCCGGCCGCCAAGAGGCTCATCAGCGCGAGATAGACTCCCCCGCCGAAGGCGGCGCGCAGCGCACCGGGGTGCCCCAGCCCGATCGCGTGCTCCCCCAGGAAGAGCTGTCCCAGCAGGAACGCCGTGAAGCTGGTCACGAGCCCGACCAGGAGCGCCGACCCACCGATCGCCGTCATCTTCGCCGCGTAGAACAGGGAGCGGCGCGGAACCGCGGCAAGCGATATGCGCAGAGCTCCGTTGAGGTACTCCGAGGACACCGCGGTCGCACCGAACGCGATGGCCGCGATCTGCCCGAAGTTCAGGGCGAAGAAGGCGTCGAAAAGCACATCTGATCCCGCCTGCTCCGCCTGCTTCTGACCAGTGGTCCCGAGGACGAGCACGGTGACCGTGAGCGTGATGGCGAGAATTGCCATCAGGGAGCCGGGGACCGACCGTATCGACCTGATCTTGATCCATTCGGAGTGGAGTACTGCCGTCAGGGTCATGGGTCACGCCTCCTGGCGGTCGCGGACGGTCGATGCGGCGAAGGGGGAGTCATCCGCCGTGAGGTCGAGGTACGCCTGCTCCAATGTGGCGCGGTCGTCGCCCAGTTCGAGCAGGGGAATGCTCTCCTCGGCTGCGATCGCGCCGATCCTCTCCGCCGTGACGCCGTCGATCGTCCAGCACCCGCCCTCGGCCTGTCCGCAGGTCAGACCCTTGGCGGTCAGCACGGAGTGGAGCCTGTCAGGTTCGGTCGTTCGCAGACGTACGCGGGGGCGGCTGCGGGAGTCGATGAACTCCTCCATCGGCGTATCGGCGAGCAGGCGGCCTCTGCCGAGCACCACCAGGTGGTCGGCGAAGGAGGCGGTCTCGTTCATGAGGTGGCTGGAGACCAGCACCGTCCGGCCCTCGCGGGCGAGCCGCTTCATGAGTTCGCGAATCCAGATGATGCCTTCGGGATCCAGCCCGTTCGACGGCTCGTCGAGCATGACGACCCGCGGGTCGCCGAGCAGGGCTGCCGCGATGCCCAGACGCTGGCGCATCCCGAGGGAGAAGGACTTGATCCGCCGTGAACCCACGTCGCCGAGCCCGGTCTCCGCCAGCACGGCCGCCACCCGCGACATGGGTATCCCGTTACTCACCGCGAGTGCTGCCAAGTGGCTGCGCGGTGTGCGTGAGCCGTGGGCGGCCTGGGCGTCGAGCAGAGCGCCGACGGTGCGCAGCGGCTCGTCGAGCCGGGCATAGGGTCGTCCGCCGATCGTGACCGAACCGGCGGTCGGCCGGTCCAGCCCGAGAACGAGACGCATGGTCGTGGACTTGCCGGCGCCGTTGGGTCCCAGAAATCCGGTGACCCTGCCTGATCGCACGCTGAAGCTGAGGCGGTCCACCGCACGGGTGGTTCCGTACTCCTTGGTGAGCTCGTGGATGTCGATGCTGGTCATGTCCCAAGCCTGGCCGGGGCGCCGGGGCCGTCGCCTCCCCCGTCAGCGGGGATCGTCTCCCTCTCGTGGGGGAGCCGGTGTACTGGGACCGCTGGGACGATGAGGGTATGCACCGCATCCTCGCCCCACTCACCAGCGGGGTCACGTACAGCCGCTGGTTGCACATGGTTCTTCCGGCCGCCGCTGCCAGCGTGTGGTTCTTCATCTCCGAAACGCTCTGGATGCCGCTGCTCTTCGCCGTGCCGGTGGGCCTCATCCCCGCAGTGCGGCTGGAGGAGGGCGTGCAGGCGCAATTGCTGCTGACCCCGTCCGAGCGTGGGCGGCCCGACGCCTCCATCGCGGTGGCTTCCTCGGCGAGCTGGGCCGATCGGTGGCGAACGGTGCTCTGGCTGGAGTTGCGGCTCCTGATCTCCGCTGGGGCGATCATGGCCCTCTGGTTGCCCGTGGCCTCGATCGAGCTGGTGCTGTCGGCGGCGGGGAGACCCCCGGGCGGGCTGGTCGAGGGGTTGAGCCCACACTGGTGGAACGCACTGCTCGCGCCGCTGCCGATCATTCCTCTGCTCGTTCTGGTGGTGCTCGGGGGCCGGCTCACCACGGCGGCCGCCCGGTGGCTGCTGGGCCCGTCAGCGACCGATCGGTTGAGCGTGCTGGAGGAGCTGACCGAGCAGTTGTTGGAGCGCAATCGCATGGCCCGGGAACTGCACGACTCCATCGGTCACGCGCTGACGGTGGCGGTGGTGCAGGCCGGAGCGGCGCGGACCGCGAATGATCCGGTGTTCACGGCGCGGGCGCTGGCCGCCATCGAGGAGACGGGGCGTGACGCGCTGGAAGACCTGGAGCGGGTGCTTCGGGTACTGCGTGAATCCGGCACCCCCGTCGGCCGACGGCCGACTCTGAAGGAGATGGAGCGGCTTCTGGACTCCGCGAGGAATTCCGGGGCGACGGTGGCTGTGCGGGTGTCCGGAGACCTCGGTCTGGTCCCGGCGCCGGTTTCACGGGAGGGGTATCGGATCCTTCAGGAGAGCCTCACCAATGTGCTCCGTCACGCGGGGCCGGTCCCCGTCCGGGTGAGCGTCACGGTGGCCGACGGGCGGCTGGAGATGGAGGTGGTCAATCCGCTTCCCGGGGAGGCCGGGCCGCAGGGGAGCGGCAGTGGGCTGCGCGGTATGCGGGAGCGGGCCGCGCTGCTGGGCGGGAAGGCGCGAATGGAGTCGCGGGAGGGCGAGTGGTGGGTGTGCGTCGGCCTTCCCCTGGACGGCATACGCTGGTCGGATGCCCTTCACCGTTCTTCTGGTCGATGACGAGCCCCTGGTACGCGCCGGCCTGCGTGCGGTGCTGGAGGCTCAGCCCGATATCGAGGTGGTGGGTGAGGCGGCGGATGGTGCGGCGGTGATCCCTCTGGTGAATCAACTGCGGCCCGATGTGGTGGCGATGGATGTGCGCATGCCTCTGATGGACGGCATCGAAGCGACCCGGCTGGTCCTGCGTACGGTGCCAAATCCCCCGAAGATCCTGGTGGTGACGACGTTCGAGAATGACGAGTACGTGTACCAGGCGTTGCGGGCCGGCGCGGACGGCTTTCTGCTCAAGCGGGCCAGGCCCGCGGAGATCGTGCACGCCGTACGCCTGGTGGCCGAGGGAGAGTCGCTGTTGTTCCCCGCGGCGGTGCGGCAGCTTGCCGCCGAGTACGGGACGGACAAGGCCCGGGCCGCCCTCGACCGGGCGTCACTCACCGATCGGGAGGCGGCGGTGCTCCGGTTGATGGCCCAGGGATTGTCGAACGCGGAGATCGCGGCCACCCTCGTCGTCGGGACGGAGACGGTGAAGACCCATGTCAGCTCGGTCCTGGCGAAGTTGGGGGCCCGGGACCGAACGCAGGCGGTCATCGCCGCCTACGAGTCCGGATTCGTCGTTCCGGGGTGACCCAGGTTGCGGCTCGATACCGGCTTTCCTTGCTGGTCGCAGGGGCTCCTGGTCAACGAGTACGATCCGGCAGACATGCGCACGAGCTGGGAGGACATACCGTGGGCCGGCTGACCGGTGGGGACCCGTCGCTGCTGCGGCGGATCAATTCCGCGGTGGTTCTGCACGCACTGAGAGGGGCCGGGGCGCCGACGCTGACGGACCTGACACGGATCACGGGGCTGTCCCGGCCCACGGTCGAAGGGGTCGTCGAGGGTCTGTTCGAAGCGGGCCTCGTGGTCGAGGCCCTGCCCGACGAGAGCGAGGCACGCCGCCAGGGGCGCCCCGCCCGGAGGTTCCGCTTCCGGGCGGAGGCGGGGCACCTCCTCGGGGTGGAGATCGGTCCGCATCGGGTGTCGGCGCTCATCTCGGGGCTCGACGGACGGATCGTCGGAGCGGGCTCCCGCGCGGTGTCGGAGACGGCCGGCGCGGACGACCGGCTCGACCAGGTGCGGGCCGTCATCGCGGACGTGCTGCGTCGCACCGGGGTGGCCCGGAGCAGTCTGCGCGCGGTCGGCGTGGGCAGCCCCGGCATCGTGGAGGCCGACGGCACTGTGCGGCTGGGGACGGCGTTGCCGGACTGGACCGGCCTCGCGCTCGGGGAACGGCTCCGCCGTTCGTTCCGCTGCCCCGTGCTCGTCGAGAACGACGCCAACGCCGCCGCGGTGGCCGAGCACTGGAAGGGCGCTGCCACCGAGTCCGATGACGTGGTCTTCGTGCTGGCGGGTCTGAGCCCCGGAGCGGGATCCCTGATCGGCGGGCGTCTGCACCGGGGGTTCGGCGGCGCCGCCGGGGAGATCGGCGCTCTGCACCTGCTGGGCAGGGACGTGACGCCGGAGCATCTGCTGTCGACGACGGACACGCCGCTGCACCCGCTGGACGAGCGCGCGGTGGCGGCGGTGTTCGCCGAGGCCCGGGAGGGCGATGCGGGGGCCTTGGCGGCGGTCGAGCGGTTCCTTCAGCGGCTGGTGCACGATGTGGCGGCGCTGGTGCTGGCGCTCGACCCGGAGTTGGTCGTGGTCGGTGGCTGGGCCGCCGGACTGGACGGGGTGCTGGAACCCCTTCGCAGGGAATTGGCCCGCTACTGTCTGCGTCCGCCCCGGGTGACCCTGTCGCTGCTCGGCGAGGCCGCCGTCGCGACGGGGGCGCTGCGGCTCGCCCTGGACCATGTCGAGGAGCAGTTGTTCGCCGTCGAGGGAGCGGTGACGGCCCGCCGCTGACCGGCGGCGAGGGCTGGGGCTCGGCCGACGTGTCCCTGGGCTCGCCCGACGGGTCCCCGGGTCCGCTCACCCGCGCTGCCCGAGCGACCCGGACCGGACCGAGCGGGCATGCGCGTGCCCGCCGCCTCCCGGGCCGGAGTCCTCGGAAAGCGGCGGGCGTGGAGCACGGGGCCCGGCGTCAGGATGCCTGGCGCTCCGGCTGTTCCCCGTGGCTGATCTCCAGCGCGCCGGAGTCCCCGAAGGTGAGCCGGCAGGTGTCCGCACGGTAGGTGGCGACGGACACGGCCGCCGTTCCGTCCTCGGTGAGGTAGCGGGTGGTGACGACGAGGACCGGGGCGCCGGGGAGCCGGTCCAGTTCCTTGGCGTCGTCCGCCCGTGCGGATCCGAGTTCCACGGAACGGTCCTGGCCCCGCAGGCCGAGCCGGTGCAGTTCGCGCAGCACGCTGCGGGCGCGGACGGCGCCGGACGGGGCCTCGATGGCGGAGAGGTCGGGTACCGAAGAGGCGGGGATGTAGAGGAGTTCGGCCGCTACCGCCTGCCCCTGGGTCGCACGGATGCGGCGCACCACGTGCACCGGTTCGGCGGGGTCCGTCGCGAGCATGACGGCCACCGCCGCCGGGGCCTTGCCCATGGTGCTGTCGACCGGCTGCCATGCCTCGCCGCTGACGCCGCCCGTCCATTCGTGCTGGGCGGTGGAGACGGCGACGCCCACGCGCGGCGGGGCGACGGTCGTCCCCACGCCGCGGCGGCGCTGCAGTCTTCCTTCGAGTTCGAGCTGTTCCAGGGCCTGCCGGAGCGTGGCCCGCGCGACACCGAACCGCGCCGCGAGGTCCCGCTCGTTGGGCAGGATCTCCCCCACCGCAAAGTCCGAGTCGAGTGCCTCACTGAGCACGGTCTTGAGGTGCCAGTACTTCGGCTCCTGAACCGATTCCAGCTGCGTGGTCCCCACCCTGTCCTCCGCAATCGCCCGGCGTCTTTTTCCGCGACGTTATTTATTAAAGGTTCCTGTCTTAAGTGGAGACCCTAGGACGGCATACCCCCTTGGTCAAGACCAATCATCATTCCGTAACGGAACGAAACGGGACTCTGGCGCAGAGCGTTCACATGACGTTCTCGGTGCCGTGAGGCGGGCGCAGCACGAAGCCCCGCCATCGGAAGCGGATGGCGGGGCTTCGACCAGGTCAGTGACGAGCCGGCAGGGCGGAAGGGGTCGCGGTGACGAGTGGCGCCCGGGGCTATTCGACGGGCAGTCCGGAGAGCTTGTCCGGATTACGAATGATATAGGCGCATTGAATGACACCTTGGCTGATTTCGATTTGAAAGACGGCGTCGGGCTTTCCGTCGACGAAGAAGACTGCGGCGGGACCGCCGTTGAGCTCCACGATGCGGATCTCGTCGTCCGGGTCCAGGCCGTGCGCCACCGCGAAGAGGAAGCGGCCGACCTTGTCGGCGGTCTCGATGATCCGACGCGGGGCTTTCGCCTTGCCGCCGCTGTCGCTGACGAGGCGGACGTCCGGCGCCAGCAGCGCGAGCAGTTGCTCGATGCCGCCTCCCGAGGCGGCGGCCAGGAAGCGTTCGGTGAGGTCGCGGCGTTCGGCCGGGTCCACGTCGTAGCGCGGTCTGCGCTCGTCCACGTGCCGGCGGGCACGGCCGGCGAGCTGCCGGACGGCCGCCTCCGTGCGGTCCAGGGCGGTGGCGATCTCGGCGTACGGGAAGCCGAACGCCTCCCGGAGCACGAACACCGCACGCTCCAGCGGCGAGAGGGATTCGAGGACGACCAGCACGGCGAGCGATACGGAGTCGGCGAGGACCGCCCGTTCCGCGGTGTCGGGCACCGCGGGTCCGAAGTCCGTGACCACCGGCTCCGGCAGCCAGGGCCCGGTGTACGACTCCCGGCGCGACCGCAGGTGCCGGAGCCGGTCGATGGCCAGCCGGGTGGTGATCCGCACCAGGAAGGCCCTCGGCTCCCGGACGTCCTCACGGGCCGCCGCCGACCATCTCAGCCATGCCTCCTGGACCACGTCCTCGGCATCGGCGACGCGGCCGAGCATGCGATAGGCGACACCGGTGAGAACGGGCCGGTGTTCCTCGAAGAGTTCGGTCGCGGCGTCGGCGGTCATCGGTCCATCCCAACCCACGGGTCACGTGCTGTCCAGCGGGAATCGCCGGGCCCCTTGAACTACAAGCTACCCGCAGGTAATTGTTGTTGACGAGATGTCTACCCATTCCAGGGAGCAGCATGACCACCACGGCCTCCTTCACCGTCGCAACGGCCGCCGGGCCCCGTCCGGTCTCGGTCGCGTACGAACGGACGGGCTCGGGCGCACCGTTGCTGCTCCTGCACGGCATCGGGCACCACTTGAGGGCCTGGGACCCGGTGACACGGATCCTGGCCGCCGAGCGCGAGGTGATCGCCGTGGACCTGCCCGGCTTCGGCACCTCGCCCGCACTGCCGGACGGGGTTCCGTACGGTCACGTCTCGCTCGGCCGGGTGCTGGGAGCCCTGTGTGACGAACTCGGCCTGGACCGCCCCCATGTGGCCGGGAACTCACTGGGGGGCCTGTTCGCCCTCGAACTCGGCCGCACCGGACGGGCCCGATCGGTGACCGCGCTGTCCCCGGCCGGCTTCTGGACCGAGGCGGAGCGGCGCTACGCCTTCGGCATCCTTCGGGCGATGTGGCGAGGCGCGCTGGCCCTGCCGGTTCCGCTGATCGAACGCCTGTCGCGGAGCACGGCCGGGCGGGCGGCCCTCACCGGCACCATCTACGCCCGGCCCGGACGGCGTTCACCGGAGGCCGTCGTCGCCGAGACACTCGCTCTGCGCGGTGCGACCGGTTTCGACCGGACGCTGGAGGCCGGCCGGGGCGCTGACTTCCGCGAGGACGTGAAGGGCCTCCCCGTCACCGTCGCCTGGGGCATGCGCGACCGGCTCCTGTTGCGCGGGCAGGGGCCCCGCGCCAAGCGGGCGATCCCCGACGCCCGGCTGGTGCGGCTGCCCGGCTGTGGGCACGTCCCGATGAACGACGACCCGGCGCTCGTGGCCCGCGTCATCCTGGACACCAGTCGCTGAGCCGTCCGGCCGGGCCGTCGGCGCACGGGCGGGCAGCCGCGCTCCGGCGGCCGCCCCTCGCCGCCCGATGGCGCCGGAGCCGTAGGCCACGCCGACGCCGACCAGAAGGCTTCCCACGCCCTGCGCCACGCCGTACGTCCCGGCCCCGACCAGCGGTGCGGTCAGGGCGGCCGAGACCGGAATCAGGCCGGAGAAGAGCGTGGCGTGCTCGGCCCCGATGCGCTGCATCCCGCTGTACCAGCAGACGAATCCGATCACGGTGACGACAACGGCCTGCCACAGCAGGGCTGTCGCCTCGCCGCCCGTGGGGACCCGCAGGAACGAGCCGCCGTCCATCAGCAGCCCCAGCAGCGCCGACTCGACGGCCGCGAGCCCGCAGGCCGTCGCGGAGAGCAGTTTGGGACCGAGCGGCCGCAACACCGGAACGGCGAGGACCGCGAAGCCGACCTCGCCCGCGAGCGCCCCCACCGAGAACAGCACGCCCGCCAGGTCCGTGCGCCCCCAGCCCTGAACGGTGAAGGCCCCCACGGCGACGAATCCGGCCGCGTACAACGTGACGGCGGTCGGCCGGCGGCCGTCCAGCATCGGGACGAGTACACCGACCACGATCGGCGCGCAGCCCACGAAGACGCCCGGAACAGCTGGTTCCGCCGACTGTTCGGCCGCCAGGACCGCCAGGTTGAACCCGACCATGCCCACGGCGGCGAGCAGCGCGATCCGCCCCCACTGGCCGCGGGTGAGGCGCCGGATCCGGGCCGTCGCAAAGTCGCCCTTCGCCCCGCCTCGCAGGAACGGGACGAGCAGCAGAGCGGCGAGACCGTAGCGCAGGGCCTGGCCTCCCGCGTACGGGTAGTCGCCGAGGACGCTGTTGGCCGTGAAGGATGCCCCCACCAGCACGCACGCGAGAGCCGCGAGGAGGACCCCGCGCAGAGATGTTGCGTTCATGGGGCCGACGCTAGGGTCCGTGACGGACCGGTTTAAGGTCCATTTCCATGACGTCATCGGGGACCAATGCGGATCGCTCGCCGAGGGGTACGGGAGGTGACGGCGAGGGCCGGAGCGACGGCTCGGCAGACCGGGACGCGGCGGTCGACGGCGGTGGCGACAGCCGCGGCGGCAAAGGCGCCGGCTCGGGAAGAGACGGATCCGGAAGCGGTCGCGCCGCTGCGCTGTCCCCGGCTTGGGAGTTGCTGCTGCCCGCCGCGTCCGCGCCGGCGCGCGGGCGGGGGCGCGCACTCCGGTCCGCGCTGCGGGAGGCGGTTCGCTCCGGCCGACTGACGGCCGGCACGCGGCTGCCCTCCAGCCGTGAGCTCGCGGCCGACCTGGGGGTGTCGCGCGGGCTGGTCACCGAGGCGTACGAGCAGCTGACGGCTGAGAGCTACCTGCGCAGCGGGCAGGGCGCGGGCACCTGGGTGAACGAGGGGGTGCGTGCGGCCGAGCGTCCCGTACGCGACCGCGCGCCCCGCGCGGCGGGTGCGCGGGTGGACTTCCGCCCCGGCACCCCCGATCTGTCCCTCTTCCCGCGCGGCGCGTGGAGTGCCGCCCAGCGGACGGTGTTCGGCCGGCTGTCGCACGGCGCGCTGGGCTACCCCGATCCGCGCGGGCTGCCGGAGCTGCGCGAGGCCCTGGCCGGGCTGCTCGCCCGGCGTCGGGGCGTGGTGGCCGACCCGGAGCGCCTGGTGGTCTGCTCGGGGGTGGCCCAGGCGGCGACCCTGCTCGGATTCGTGCTCCGGGACGAAGGCGTGGCCTCGGTCGGAGTGGAGGATCCGGGCAGCCCGGAGCACGCGTCGCTGTTCGCGGCCACCGGTCTCGGTACGGTCCCCCTGCCCCTCGACGACGACGGCCTCGCCCTCGCGCCCCTCCAGCGCTCCGGCGTGCGCGCGGTGGTGACCACGCCCGCCCATCAGTTCCCCACCGGAATCGGGTACTCCGCGCAGCGCCGCGGCGAGTTGCTCGGCTGGGCGCGGGACGCGGGCGCCGTGATCATGGAGGACGACTACGACGGGGACTTCCGGTACGACCGGGCTCCGGTGGGGGCCCTGCAGGGGCTGGATCCGGAACGGGTCGTGTACACCGGGTCCGTGAGCAAGTCGCTGGCCCCCGGCCTGCGGCTCGGATGGCTGATCGCCCCCGCCGCGCTCACCGAGCAGCTCGTCGCCCGCAAACGGACCATGGACCTGGGCAACCCGGTGATCGACCAGGCCGTCCTGGCCGATTTCATCGTGCGGGGCGGCTACGACCGGCAGTTGCGGCGCTGCCAACGTGCCTACCGCGAACGCCGGGACGCCCTGGTCACGGCGCTCGGCGAGCACTTCCCCGGCACGGCGGTCAGCGGTATCGCGGCGGGCCTGCACATCATCGCCCGGCTGCCCGCGCGGTACGGTCCCGAGGAGGTCTTCCTGAGCCGGGCGGCCGGGGCGGGCATCGCGCTGCGTCCGCTGCGCGACTGCGGAACGTCCGGCTCCGAGGACGGCACCCTGCCCCTGGTCCTGGGCTACGCCCATCTCGCCCCCGGAGACATCGTCCGGGGCGTCGCCGCGCTGGCGGCCGCGTGGCGTTTCGGCCGGGCCGGTCCCGGCCGACGCTGACGGGCGCCGTTCACCCGGGGTTGGGGCGCCGGCCGCCGCAGGGCGCTAGGCATGGGCGGAGACCGGCGCCGGTCGATGTCCTTCCCGCGAACGGCGCCCCGCCCGCCCACCTTCCTGGAGGCGCTTCGATGCCCTACCGTCCGCGTGTTCCCTCGCCCGGCCGCCGTGCCGTCCTGCGCGGTTCGCTGATCGCCCCGGCCGCCGTCGCCCTCTCCCCCGCCACCGCCTCGGCGGCGCCCTCGCTGCGCCTGGCGGGGCGGCCCGAAGCGTCCTGGGGGGTGCAGGTGGGCAGCGTCACCTCCTCCTCGGCGCTGCTGTGGGTGCGCTCGGACCGGCCGGCCCGGATGCTGGTGGAGACCTCGGCGACGGAGTCGTTCCGACGGGTGCGCAGGTGGTACGGGCCGTTGACCGGCCCCGGCACGGACCTCACCGGCACGACCCCGCTGTACGGCCTGCCCGCGGGCGAACAGGTGCACTACCGCGTGACGCTCGCCGATCCGGGCGACATGCGCCGCACCGGCAGGCCGGTGTACGGAACGTTCCGTACCGCTCCCGCCCGGCGCCGGTCGGGAGTGCGGTTCCTGTGGTCGGGCGACATCGCGGGCCAAGGCTGGGGCATCAACCCGGACATCGGCGGCTACCGGGTGTACGAGGAGATGCGCCGCCTGGACCCGGACTTCTTCCTGTGCAGCGGCGACAGCATCTACGCGGACGGTCCGCTGGAGGCGCGCGTGACCCTGCCCGATGGCCGGACCTGGCGCAATGTCATGACGGAGGAGAAGGCGAAGGTCGCCGAGACGCTGGACGAGTACCGGGGCAACTTCCGCTACAGCCTGCTCGACCGGAACGTCCGCCGCTTCAACGCGCAGGTGCCCTCCGTCATCCAGTGGGACGACCACGAGGTGCGCAACAACTGGTATCCCGGCCAGATCCTCGACGACGCCCGCTACACCGAGAAGAACGTGGACATCCTCGCGGCGCGCTCCGTGCGTGCCTTCCACGAGTACGTTCCGCTCGCGCCCTCGCACGGTCCGGGACGCCGGTCGCGCATGTACCGGGTCGTCCACCACGGGCCGCTGCTCGACCTGTTCGTGCTCGACATGCGTACGTACCGCAACGCCAACTCCCCCGGGCGGCAGACCGACGACACGACGGGCATCCTCGGCGCCGAGCAGGCACGGTGGCTGAAGCGCTCGCTGGCCGCCTCCCGGGCGGAGTGGAAGGTGATCGCCGCCGACATGCCGCTCGGCCTCGTGGTCCCGGACGGTGCGACGGACTTCGAGGCGGTGGCGCAGGGCGATCCCGGGGCCCCGCTCGGTCGGGAGCTCCAGATCGCCGAACTGCTCCGGTTCATCAAGCACCACCGGATCACCGGCACCGTGTGGCTGACGGCCGACGTGCACTACACCTCGGCGCAGCACTACGCGCCGGAGCGGGCGGCGTTCAAGGACTTCGCCCCGTTCTGGGAGTTCGTTTCGGGCCCGCTGGCGGCGGGCGGCTTCCCGGCCAACGCGCTGGACGGCACCTTCGGACCCGACCGGGTCTTCGTACGGGCTCCCGAGCGCGCCAATGTCTCGCCGATGGAGTCCCCGCAGTATTTCGGTGAGGTGGAGATCGACGGCGACAGTGCGGAGCTGACGGTGCGTCTGCGGGCCGAGGGCGGGACCGTGCTGTTCACCAAGGTGCTGGCCCCCGGCCGCACCGGGCAGTGAAAGCAGGGCCGGCCGCAAAAGCTGTCCGAAAACGACGTAGGCGACCAGATCCACACTTAACCCATCAGTCACAAGGCGTTCGTGATCAGGCAACACCGCTCGATCACAGTGAGGATATGACTGATGTGACCTCCTCGAAGAGCGCCCGCCGCCCGCACCACTGGCGGCGGGACCTGATCGAACTGGCCGCCCTCTTCACCGCCGTGGCCGTGGCCGACGCCATCGCCAACCTGATCGGACACCAGCCGGACGGACCCTACCTGCTCGTGGCGTCGGCGGTGGCGCTGATCGCCACCGCCGGGTTCCACACCTGGTGGGCACGGCGGCACAGCCACGCTCCCCCGCCCGGGGGGACGGGCCCCGCGCCCGGCGGGGACGGCGGCCCGGCGGCGTACGGGGCAGAGGACGGGGCCGCTGCCGACGACGACGGTGCGGGGGGAGTCACCGGTGCCGAGGAAACAACCCTGTGGCGGATGCGGACGACGGTGCGCGACGCCCCGGGGAGCCTGGCCACGCTGTGCCTGGCCCTCTCCCGGCTGCGGGTGGACATCCTGACCCTGGGGACCCACCCGCTCGCGCGGGGGACCGTCGACGAGTTCCTGCTGCGGGCCCCGGCCTCACTCCAGGCTCGGGAGCTGTCGCGGGAGATCGCGGCGGCCGGCGGAGCGGACACGTGGATCGAGCGGGCGGACGCCCACGACCTGGTCGACATCCCGACCCGGGTGCTGTCGCTGGCCACCCGGACGGCGCTCGACGCGGCCGAGCTGCCGCTCGCGCTGCGGCAGTTGCTCGGCCGGTGCACCATTCACTCGCTGCCGGCCGTCTCCGTCACCGGCCGGGCGACCGGGGAGAGCGCACCGGTCGAGGGCGTGCTGGAGGAGACGGTGATGCGGCTGCGGGACCCGTCCGGCGGGGTGATCTCCGTCGAGCGGCCCTACCTGCCCTTCACCCCGACGGAGTTCGCGCGGACCCGTGCCCTGGTGGAGCTCGACGCCCGGCTCGGGCCGCGGGTGCCGCGGAGCGCCGACGTCCTCACGCTGCCCGAGGGCAACGAGATCACCGTGCGCCGCGCGGACCGCGACGATCTCGCCGCCGCCCGCGCCATGCACGACCGCTGCTCCCGGCGCACCCTGGGGCTGCGCTACCACGGCCCCGTCAAGGACGCCGACCGCTACCTCGACCATCTGCTGAGCCCGCGGTTCGGCCGCACCCTGGCGGTGCAGACGGCGTCCGGCAAGCTGGTGGCGCTGGGCCACCTCCTCTGGGACGGCGACGAGACCGAGGTCGCCCTCCTCGTCGAGGACGACTGGCAGCGCCGGGGCATCGGCTCCGAGCTGCTCGGCCGCCTGGTGGCCCTCGCCTCGGAAGCGGGCTGCGCCAGCGTGTACGCGGTGACGCAGTCCCACAACACCGGCATGGTGGCGGCGATGCGCGCTCTGGAGCTGCCCCTCGACTACCAGATCGAGGAGGGCACGCTCGTCATCACCGCCCGGCTGACGACTGAAGGGGCCGCTCGGCCTGCCGCGCCGGTGGAACGGGCCCGTCGCTGAGCGCCTGGCACAGATCCGCCCACAGGTCCTCGACATCCTCCAGGCCGACCGACATCCGCAGCAGCCGGTCGCCGACGCCGGCCGCATGCCGGTCTCCCTCGTCCACGATGCGGTGGCTGATGGAGGCCGGGTGCTGGATCAGCGAGTCCACACTGCCGAGGCTGACGGCGGGCGTGATGAGCCGCACCCCGGAGATCACCCGGTGCGGGTCCCCGTACACCTCGAAGGAGATCATCGCGCCGCCGACGCGCGGGTAGTGCACCCGGGCGATGCGCGGGTCCGCGGTGAGCCTGCGGGCGAGTTCGGCGGCGCTCGTCGAGGCCGCCCGTACGCGTACCGGAAGCGTGGACAGGCCGCGCAGCAGCAGGTAGCCGGCCAGTGGGTGCAGCACTCCACCGGTGGCGAACCGCACCTGGCGCAGTGTGGCGGCGAACTCCTCGTCGCAGGCCACGACGCCGCCCATGACGTCCCCGTGGCCGCCGAGGTACTTGGTGGCGCTGTGCAGGACGATCCGCGCGCCGTGTTCGACGGGGCGCTGCAGGACCGGGGTGGCGAAGGTGTTGTCGACCAGCAGCGGTACGGATCCGCAGGCGTGGGCGACCGCCCGGATGTCGATCTCGGCCAGCGTCGGGTTGGCCGGCGTCTCGACCATCACGAGCCCGGTGTCCGGGCGGATGGCGTCGGCGATGCCCGCCGGGTCGGTCCAGGTCACCTCGGTGCCCAGCAGCCCGGCACCGAGCAGGTGGTCGCTACAGCCGTAGAGCGGGCGCACCGCGACGACGTGGCGCAGTCCCTGGCTCGCGCGGGCCAGCAGCACCGCGGTGAGCGCGGCCATCCCGCTGGCGAAGGCGACCGCGCTCTCGGCACCCTCCAGCCGGGCGAGCGCCGTCTCGAAGCGGCCCACGGTGGGGTTGTCCAGCCGGGCGTAGACGGGCGGCCCGTCGGGGCGGGCCCCGGTGGTGGCGAAGGCGTCGATGCGCATCGCCTCGCCGCGCGAATCGTAGGAGGGGTAGGTGGTGGACAGGTCGATCGGCGGGGCGTGCACACCGAGGGAGGCGAGGTCGTCGCGTCCGGCGTGCACGGCTTCGGTGGCGAGAGCCCTGGACGGAGTGGGAGCAGGGGGCGTCATCGAGACTTCGTTGTCCATACCGTCACTCTGAACAGTTACCGGTTCGTAGCGGTGGTACCCCGTGCTACGTTCGCCATATGGCTGATTCCATCGCTCTTGATCCGGTGGATCTGCAGATTCTGCGGTTGTTGCAGAACGATGCGCGGACCACGTACCGCGAACTCGCGGCCGAGGTCGGCGTGGCCGCTTCGACGTGTCTGGACCGGGTGGCCCGGCTGCGCCGTTCCGGGGTGATCCTCGGGGACCGGCTGCGCCTCGATCCGGCGAAGCTCGGCCGGGGGCTGCAGGCGCTGCTCCTGGTGCAGGTCCGGCCGCACCGCCGGGAGCTCATCGGGCCGTTCGTCGACCGCGTCAGGTCCCTGCCGGAGTCGCGCGCGCTGTTCCACCTCACCGGCCCCGACGACTACCTCGTGCAGGTCGCGGTGGCCGACGCGGCGGATCTGCAGCGGCTGGTGCTGGACGAGTTCACCTCGCGCCGGGAGGTGGCCCGGGTGGACACCCGGTTGATCTTCCAGCAGTGGGACTGCGGGCCGCTGCTGCCTCCCGCCGGGATCTGACCCTTCCCGGCGTCCCGCAAGTGATCGCCTTTCGGACGTCCCACCTCCCCGGTGATGACGAGGAGGCCACCGCCGTACGAGGATGTCCGCATGTCAGACACTTCGAGCAGCGCGCTGCCCCGTCAGGTCGCCGACGCCTACGTCGACGCCATCATCGAACTCGACCCCATCACCGGCACCTATCTGGGGGTGCCCGAAAGCTCGCGGCGGCTGCCCGACTTCTCACCGGCCGGCCAGGCCGCGGCCGCCGGCCTCATCCGCGCGACGCTGCGGGACCTGGACGCGGCGGAGCGGCTTCCCGGTGCGGACAGCGACGCCGAGCGGCGCTGCGGACGGCTCCTGCGGGAACGTCTGACGGCGGAGCTGGCCGTGCACGAGGCGCAGGAGGGGCTGCGGACCGTCTCCAACCTGCAGTCGCCCGCCCACAGCATCACCGAGGTCTTCACTCTCACGCCGACCGCGACGGACGAGGACTGGGCGGCGGTCGTCGAACGGCTGCGCGCGGTGCCCGACGCGCACGAGGGGTACCGCGCCTCGCTCGCGCTCGGTCTGGAGCGCAAGCTGTACGGCGGTCCCCGCGCGACGGCCACGTTCATCGGGCAGCTCACGGAGTGGGGCGGGGAGGGCGAGGGCACGGCGTTCTTCGCGGAGTTCGTCGCCCCCGGCCCGGCGTCCCTGCGGGCCGAGCTGGACGAGGCCGCCAAGCTGGCGACGGCCTCGGTGCTCGCGCTGCGGGACTGGATGCGCGACGTCTACGCCCCGGGGATCGAGGGCGCCCCGGACCCGGTCGGCCGGGAGCGCTACGCCCGCTGGTCGCGGCTGTACAACGGCACCGACCTGGATCTCGACGAGGCGTACGCGTACGGCTGGTCGGAATACCACCGGCTGCTCGCCGAGATGAAGAACGAGGCCGAGAAGATCCTCCCCGGGGCCGGCCCCTGGGAGGCGCTCGCCCACCTCGATGTCCACGGCAAGCACATCGAGGGCGTGGACGAGGTCCGCGAGTGGCTGCAGGGCCTGATGGACGAGGCGATCGAGGCGCTGGACGGCACGCACTTCGACCTCGCCGAGCGGGTGCGGAAGGTGGAGTCCCGCATCGCACCGCCCGGCGGAGCCGCCGCGCCGTACTACACCGGCCCCTCCGAGGACTTCTCCCGGCCCGGACGCACCTGGCTGCCCACCATGGGCGAGACCCGTTTCCCGGTGTACGACCTGGTCTCCACCTGGTACCACGAGGGCGTCCCCGGCCACCACCTGCAGATCGCGCAGTGGACGCACGTCGCCGACAGCCTCTCCCGCTACCAGGCATCGGTGGGCATGGTCAGCGCCAACGCCGAAGGCTGGGCACTGTACGCGGAGCGGCTGATGGACGAGCTGGGCTTCCTGCCCGACGCGGAACGGCGGCTCGGCTACCTCGACGCCCAGATGATGCGCGCCTGCCGGGTGATCGTCGACATCGGCATGCATCTGGAGCTGGAGATCCCGGCGGACTCCCCCTTCCACCCGGGTGAGCGCTGGACGCCCGGTCTGGCCCAGGAGTTCTTCGGCAACCACAGCGGCCGTCCCGCCGACTTCGTGGAGAGCGAGCTGACCCGCTATCTGTCGATGCCGGGCCAGGCCATCGGCTACAAGCTCGGGGAGCGCGCCTGGCTGCTCGGCCGGGAGAACGCGCGCGCCGCGCACGGCGACGCGTTCGATCTGAAAGCCTGGCACATGGCGGCCCTCTCCCAGGGGTCGCTGGGCCTGGACGATCTGGTGGACGAGCTGTCCCGGCTCTGATCCGGACAGTGGTGCGTACGGTTCGCAGCCCCCGGCCGTGGACGTGAGGCGGACTGGCATGGGCGAGCGGAACGGATTCCTGTTCCGTGCCGCCCCGTCGCGTTTCTCCCGGTCCGATCCGCAGTTCACCGGCGAGGTCGCGGCCGCGCGTGCGGCCGTCGGGCGGATCGCTCCGCTCGACCATGGCGCGCGCTCGCGGGGGACGCGGCCGGGGCGGTGGCCCAGGTCGCGCGGGACTCCGGACGTACGGGTACCGCGGCTGGATGATACGGCGAGGCGCGAGGCGCGAGGCGCGAGGCGCGAGGCGCGGGTGGGCGGGGGGGGCGGTGCTCGTCCCCGCCCACCCGGACACCCCCGGCTCGGCACCCGTACCGGAGCCCCCTTCCCGCGGGAGGCGGTGGACCACCACCGGTCCGGCATTGCGCGAGGACGGGGTGCGGCCGGTGGTGGAGGTCGGCGACGGCCAGGTCAGCGGGCTGCCCGAAGAGGCGGAGGCCGGAGAGCCTCCACTGCGCCGGCCTCTGCCCGGTCCTGCCGGCGGGGCACGCCGGCCCCCGGCCCGGGCCCGCGCCCTCAGCAGCCGCAGTCGGCGGCGTCGACCGGTGCGGTGAGCGGGTCGACTCCGCGTCGGCCGGGGCCCTGCCAGGTCTCGAAGGCGAATCCCTCGCGGGCCCAGTACTCGAATCCGCCGAGCATCTCCTTGACCCGGTAGCCCAGTCGGGCGAGGGCCAGGGCCGCGCGGGTCGCGCCGTCGCAGCCCGGCCCCCAGCAGTACGTGACCACGGGGACGGCCGGGTCCAGCAGCGCCGCCGCCTGCTCGGGGATCAGCGCGGTGGGCAGGTGCACGGCGCCGGGGATGTGCCCCTGGTCCCAGGAGGCGGTGGAGCGGCTGTCCAGGACGACGAACCCGGGGTCGCCATCGGCGGTGAGCGCGGAGGCGACGTCGGAGACGTCCGCGTGGAAGGCGAGCGAAGCGCCGAAGTAGGCCGCCGCGACGGCGGGAGCGGCGGGCGCGACACGCAGGACGGGGTGGTCGGCCGTGGCCGTGGGGTGGGAGGTCATGACCATGAATCTATGACGGCGGAACGGGGCCGAGAAGTAACGTTCCCCGGCGGTCCCCTTGATTCGCCGGGGTTTTCCCTGTTGTCTCGTGAGGTGACCGACTATTCCCCGGACGCCACCGACTGGCGCATCCTCGACGTCCTCCAGCGCGACGGCCGCGCCACCTTCGCCGAGCTCGCGCGGGCCGTCGCCATGTCCCCGAGCGCCGTGACGGAGCGGGTGCGGCGGCTGGAGGAACTGGGCGTGATCAGCGGGTACGCGGCGGTGGTGGACGCCGAGCGACTCGGGCTGCCCCTCCTCGCCCTCGTGCGCCTGCGCTACCCGAACGGGAACTACAAGCCCTTCCACGACCTCCTGGAGACCACGCCGGAGATCATCGAGGCCCACCACGTCACCGGCGACGACTGCTTCGTCCTCAAGGTCACGGCCCGTTCGATGAAGCATCTGGAGGAGACCACCGGCCGGATCGGCGCACTGGGCTCCGTCACCACCAGCATCGTGTACTCCTCACCGCTCCCCCGCCGCGCGATCGGCCGCTGAACCGGCGGGGCTGCCGCGCGGCCGGGCCGGGTCACAGACGGTGGCGGACGGACGATCCCTGGCGCTCCTTCACCACTTCGAGCCGGACCGGAATCCGGCGGCGCAGGTCGGCGACATGGCTGACGATGCCCACGCTGCGGTCCCGCTCGCGCAGGGAGTCCAGCACGTCGAGCACCTCGTCCAGGGTCTGGTCGTCCAGGCTGCCGAACCCCTCGTCGATGAAGAGGGTGTCCAGGCGTACGCCGCCGGCCTCCTCGGTCACGACGTCGGCGAGGCCGAGTGCGAGGGCCAGCGAGGCGAAGAACGTCTCGCCCCCGGACAGCGTCGCGGTGTCCCGCTCGCTGCCGGTCCAGGCGTCGACCACATGCAGCCCGAGCCCGGCCCTGCGCCCGCCGGTCCGGGCGTCGGAGTGGACCAGGGTGTAGCGGCCGGAGGACATCCGCCGCAGCCGTGCGGTGGCCGCGGCGGCCACCTGTTCGAGGCGGGCGGCCAGGACGTACGCCTCCAGCCGCATCTTGCGCTCGTTGTCGGCCGAGGTCCCGGCGGCCAGGCCCGCGAGCCGGGCGATCCGTTCGTAGTCCTGGCGCACCGGCCCCAGGGCCCGCACCTCGTCGGCGGCCCGCTCGGAGAGGCGGGTCAGCTCGACGCGGCGGTCCTCGGCGGCGGCGTGCGCGGAGGACGCCTCGCGCAGCAGCCGCTCCGCCGCCTCGAAATCGGCCCGGGCGGCGGACGGCTGGGCGGGGGGCTGCTCGGCGGCCTCGCGGGCGTCGCGTTCGGCACGGCGGTCGGCGACCGCGGCGGCCTCGGCCTGCCAGGCGTCGACGCGGTGCTGGAGGTCGCGTTGCGCGGCGGCGTCGAGGAGGTTCGCGGCGGCGGCCTCCGGGGTGTCGAACCCGGCCCGGAACGCCGCGTCGGAGAGCCGGCCGTCGGCCTCCTTGCGCCGCCGGTCCGCGTCCTGTTCGGCACGTACGGCCTCGGCGGCCTCCGCGAGCAGTGCCACCCGGTGGGTGAGACGTTCCGCGTAGGCGGCGACGGACCCCAACTCACCCCGGGCGGCAGCCAGTTCATCGGCCAGAACGGCCTGCTCGCGGTCGAGTGCCTCTCGCCGGGACGTGCGGGCGGCGGCCCGGCGTTCGGCCTCCTGCCGGAGTTCGAGGCGTCCTAGGTGCTCGCGCTCGGCGGCGTCGAGAGCCTCCCGGGCCGCGTGCGTGCCGGCGGCCAGGCGGTGCTCCTCGGCGTGCTCGGCGGTCAACCGGTCGACGGCCTCGCGGAGTTCGTCGACGGACGGGCCGGTGTCCGTCCTCGCCGCTGCCTCGGCGCCGGGGCCGCCGGGCACGGCCGCGGTGCCGGCGTTGACTTCGCCGGTCTCCGCCCCGGCGTCCGCCGCCGGATCAGCGTCGAGGGCCTCCGCGTGTGCGGCGGCGTGGCGTTCGCGGACGAGCCCGAGGGCCTGCTCCGCGCGGGTACGGACCTGCTCGGCGCTGCGGTGGGCGGCGAGCGCGGCCTCCTCGGTGGCCCGGTCGACGTGGCCGTCGCCCTCGGTGGCGGGGGCCGGGTGTTCGGCGGAGCCGCAGACGGTGCAGGGCGCGCCGTCGACGAGTCGGGCGGCCAGCTCCGCCGCGATGTCCCGCAGCCGCCGCTCGCGCAGTCCGAGCCAGGTCTCATGGGCGTCGAGGGCGCGTTCGCGGGCCTCGGCGAGCACCTGCCGGGCGGTCTCGGCCTCGGCGGCCAGCGCGTCGCGGCGGCGGGCGGCCTCCAGCCTGCGGCGGGCCGGGGCGAGAAGTCCGGCGAGCTGTTCGGCGCGGGTCGCCGCCTCCTGCGCCGTCGCGATGCGCTCCCTGAGTCCGGCGTGGACGGCGTCCCAGCCGGCCAGCCAGGCGTCCGCGTCCCGGACGGTCGTGTCGTCGGCCCGGGACTCGCGCTCCAGCCGGTCCCGTTCCTCGTCGATCGCGGCGCTGCGCGCCTCGGCCCGGCGAGCCGACTCCAGGCCGCCCACCTCCTGCCGGAACCGGCGCTCCAGCTCGGCGAGCCGGTCGGGGCCCGCGTCGGCGAGGTCGGGCGGCAGCTGTGCCCTGGCCCGGTCCAGGGCGTCGCCCGCCCGGCGGTGGGCACGCTCCGCCTCCTCGCGCAGGTCGAGTGCGGGGGCGACCCGGTCCGCCCTGCGGGCGCGTTCCAGCCTCTCCTGGCAGCGGTCGTGTTCGAGCCGTCGCTCCTCCAGGGCGGCGGCGCGCCGCACGGTCTCCTCGTACCGCTGCTGGAGGCGGGCGCGCTCGCGCTCGGTGTCCAGGGCGTGCCGGGCCACGCCCTGCCGGCCCTCGGCCTCGGTCAGGACGCAGTGGGCGATGTCGCGCCGCTCGCGGGCCGTGGACCGGGCGATGGCGGCCCATTCCAGAACGGCCTCGGCCAGGCCCGGTTCGCCCGGCCGGGCGGCGATCGGCGTGGCCTCGGCCCCGGCGGGTCCGGCCGCCTGGGCGATGCGCTGGGCGAGGGCGAGGATCCGTTCGTCGGCGGCGGTGACCTTGGCCTCGGCACTCCGGCGCAGTTCGCCCAGGCGTTCCTCGACGGCGGCGAAACGGCGGGTGTCGAAGAGCCGGCCGAGGAGCTTGCCGCGGGCCTCGGCGTCCGAGCGCAGGAAGCGGGCGAAGTCGCCCTGAGGCAGCAGCACCACCTGGCAGAACTGGTCCCGGCTCATGCCGATGAGCTGGGTCAGCTCCTCGCCGATCTCCTGGTGCGACGTGCTGAGGGCCTGCCAGCCGCGGTCGGGGTCGTAGCCGCGCAGCCGGCTCTGCGCCTTCTCCTGCGTGAAGCCGGCGCCCCGCTTCTTGGGGCGGGGCTGGGCGGGGCTGCGGGTGACTTCGAGGCGCCGGCCGCCCACGGTCAGTTCCAGTTGGACTTCGGTGGGCAGGTCCGCGGGCGCGTGGTCGCTGCGCAGCGAGGCCCCGGGGCTCTGCCGGGCGCCGGGCACGGCTCCGTACAGGGCGAAGCAGACGGCGTCCAGGACGGAGGTCTTCCCGGCGCCGGTGGGCCCGTGGAGCAGGAAGAGACCGGCGGAGGAGAGGGCGTCGAAGTCGACTTCCTGGGTGGCGCCGAACGGGCCGAAGGCGGTGAGGCGGAGGCGGTGCAGTCTCACCGGGACACCTCGCGCACGGTCTCGTCCACGCGGACGTCGTCGAACGCCGCGCGCAGCACGGTGCGCTCCAGGTCGCTCGGGCCGCTGCCGCCGCGGACATGGGCGACGAAGTCCTCGGCGACCTGGTGGTCGTCGCGGCCCCGGAGGCGCTGGGCGTAGGACGCCTCCGGGTCGTCGGGCGGCCGCTCGGGGTCGAAGACGAGGCTGAGGGTGTGCGGGAAGCGCCGGGTGAGGCGGGCCATCGGCTCGGCGGGGCGCACCGGGTCGGTGAGGGTGGCCTCGACCCAGGCGGGTTCGTGACGGTCCAGGGAGGGGTCCTCCAGGAGGGCGTCGAGCCGGCCGCGGAGCCGGGCGAGGGGCCGTTCGACGGGGCAGTCGACGCGTTCCTCGGCCGCGATGGCCCCGCCGCCGTCGAGGTCGATGAGCCACATGGTCTTGCGGTGGCCGGCCTCGGAGAAGGAGTAGGCGAGCGGGGAGCCGGAGTAGCGGACGCGGCTCGTGACCCGCTGGGAGCCGTGGAGATGGCCGAGGGCCACGTAGTCGACGCCGTCGAAGACCCCGGCCGGGACGGCGGCGATCCCGCCGACGGTGATGTCGCGTTCGCTGTCGCTGGGCTCCCCGCCCGCGACGAAGGCGTGCGCGAGGACGACGGAACGGGTACCCGCGGGGCGGGTGGCCAGGTCGGTGCGGACGGCGTCCATGGCGGCGGTGAGCACCGCCTCGTGGCCCGCCCCGGCGGCCCGGAGCGTGTCCTTGACCAGGGCCGGCTCCAGGTAGGGCAGCCCGTAGAACGCCACGTCGCCGTGGGCGTCGGCGAGCACGACTGGGGTGGCGCAGCCTTCCGGGTCGGTACGCAGATGGATCCCCGACCGTTCGAAGAGTCCTGCGCCGACGCCGAGCCGGCGGGCCGAGTCGTGGTTGCCGGAGATCATGACGGTGGGGACGCCGACGGCGGCGAGCCGGTGCAGCGCGCGGTCGAACAGCTCGACGGCGGTGAGCGGCGGGACGGCCCGGTCGTAGACGTCGCCCGCGACGAGGACGACGTCCACCTCGCGTTCCCGGACGGTCGCCACGAGACGGTCGAGGTAGGCGGCCTGGGCGTCGAGGAGCGATACGCGGTGGAAGGACCGGCCCAGGTGCCAGTCCGAGGTGTGCAGGATCCTCACGCCGTCACTCCGGCGGTCCCGGCCGACGCCGTCACTCCGGCGGCCCCGGCCGACCGCACCACGCCACCGGTTCCCGCCGACGGCGCCACTGTGCCGTTTTCGGCCAGCATCGTCTCTCCCCCGCTTCCGGCCTGCATCGTCGTCGTCCTCCACCCCGTGGGCCGCGCACCGGCGGCCCGTGATCCCGCTCGGCATCGACCACGCTAACGCCGCCGGGCCGCCGAACCCGCATCGATCATGATTCCGGGGTCCGTGGCATTGCCCTCACGCCGCCCCGGCGCCCGGTCACACGTCGCCGTACGCCTCGCCGCCCAGCTCCAGCACGGCGGTGCCCGCGGTCGCGTCGGCCAGCCAGGCCGTGAACGCCTCGACGTCGCCGTCCGGCAGCCCGATGTCGATCGTGACGGCCTCGGCGTAGCTCACCGCGCGGACGTCCCGCCCGGTGGCCCGCAAGTCGTTCTCCAGCTTTCCGGCCCGCTGGTGGTCGACCACGACGGTGGCGAGCCGGAAGCGCCGGCGGGTGAGGGTGCCGAGGGCGTCGAGGGCTTCGCCGACCACTCCGCCGTACGCCCGGATCAGTCCGCCCGCCCCGAGTTTGACCCCGCCGTAGTAGCGGGTGACGACCGCGGCCGCGTAGCGCACCTCCCGCCGCATGAGCATCTGGAGCATCGGGACGCCCGCGGTGCCGCCGGGTTCGCCGTCGTCGCTCGCCTTCTGCACGGAGGCGTCGGCGCCGACCACGTACGCGAAGCAGTTGTGGGAGGCGGTCGGATGCTCCTTGCGGACGCGGGCGACGAAGTCCTGGGCTTCCTGTTCGGTGGCGGCGGGGGCGAGGGAGCAGAGGAAACGGGATCGGTTGATCTCGCTCTCGTGCACACCCGCGCGGGCGACGGTCCGGTACTGCTCCTGCATCCGCCCACCCTATGCGCCGCCGGGAGGACGGGTCCCGGCGGGAATGGGGAGGTGGGGGCCGTCGGTTGTCCCGGCATGAACGCAGACGGCAGCAGCGCGGCGGACTCGTACGCGGACCCCGCGACGATCAGGCGGGTTCTCCAGGACTCGGGCGACACCTGGGCGGTGGTGGGCCTGTCCGGCAACCGCTCCCGGGCGGCCTTCGGTGTGGCGGAGGTCCTCCAGCGGTTCGGCAAGCGGGTGGTGCCGGTGCACCCGAAGGCCGAGACGGTGCACGGGGAGCAGGGGTACGCCTCGCTCGCGGACATCCCCTTCCCGGTCGACGTGGTGGACGTGTTCGTCAACAGCGAGCTGGCGGGCGGGGTCGCGGACGAGGCGGCGGCGGTGGGCGCGAAGGCGGTGTGGTTCCAGCTCGGCGTCGTGGACCCGGACGCCTTCGAGCGGACGCGCGCGGCGGGGCTGGACATGGTCATGGACCGGTGCCCGGCGATCGAGATCCCGCGGCTGGGCGGGCCCGCCTGAGCGGACCGGGTGTGCGGGACGCCCCGGGACGGGAAGAATCACCGCCGTGGACGACGTACGCGACGCAGACGTGCTCGACGGGGCCCGGACGACGGCCGCTCTGACCGCGCTGGGCGTACGGCCCGGCGACGTGCTGCTGGTGCACGCCTCGCTGCGGTCGCTGGGACCGGTGGCGGACGGCGCGCGGGGCGTGCTGGCCGGGCTGCGCCGGGCCGTGGGGCCGAAGGGGACCCTGGTGGTCCCCGCCTTCACCCCGGAGAACTCCGACACCTCGCCGCACTACCGCGACCGGGTACGGGGTCTGGACGCCCGGGCCGTCGACGCGGTTCGCGCCTCGATGCCGCCGTACGACCCGTCGCTGACCCCCGCGCCGTCCATGGGCGCACTGGCGGAGTCGGTGCGGACGGCGGCGGGGGCCGGTCGCAGCGCGCACCCGCAGACCTCGTTCGCGGCGCTCGGGCCCGGGGCGGGGCGGCTGCTCGCCGGGCACCGGGCCGACTGCCACCTCGGGGAGGACTCGCCGCTGGCCCGGCTGTACGACGCGGACGCCCGGATCCTGCTGCTCGGCACCGGCTACGCCACCTGTACGGCCTTCCACCTGGGCGAGTACCGGGTGCCCGGTCCGCCGCGCCGGAGCTACCGCTGTGTCGTGGCGCGGCGGGGGGTGCGCCGGTGGTGGGAGTACGAGGACGTCGCCCTGGACGACGGTGACTTCGCCGCCCTGGGCGCGGCCTTCGAGGGGGCGGCCGCCGACGGTGACGTAACGGCGGGCCGGGTGGGCTCGGCCGTCTGCAGGCTGATCCGGCTGCGTGCCGCCGTCGACTTCGCCACGGCCTGGCTCACGGAGCACCGGCCGGCGGAGCGCTGACCCGGCGGTCCGCAGGGCAGCCCGGGCGGCGGGGCGAGCGGCTCGCGGTGACGCCCCGCCGTGCGCGTACCGCTCTCGCCGGCCGCCGTGTCCGTCGGCGCGGACGGTGCGTGCCGGGCGACGGCCCGCGGCGGGCCGCCGCGTCTCAGCGAACGGGCGGGACGGCGACGGCCATGGTGAACACGGCCGGCTCGCCGCCGTCGTTGCGGTAGCCGTGCGGCAGGTGTGCGTCGAAGGTGGCGGAGGACCCGGCGGGGACGGGGTGGGCGCGGCCGTCGACGACGAGGGTCAGCTCGCCCTCCGTCACGTGGAGGAGTTCGACGGTGCCCTCGGGGTGCGGGTCGGAGTCGCTGCCCTCTCCGGGCATCAGCCGCCAGGTCCACAGTTCGAGCGGACCCCGGGCCTCGGCGCCGACGACCAGGGTGGTCGAGCTGCCCGCCTCGGTGGACCACATGCGGACGGCCTGGCTCTCCGGGACCAGCCGGACCTGGGTGCCCTGCTCGTGGTCGAGGAGGGTGGTGATGCTGACACCGAGCGCGTCGGCCAGCTTGACCGTGGTGCCGACGCTCGGGTTGGTCCGCGCCTGCTCGATCTGGATGATCATTCCGCGGCTGACGCCGGCGCGGGCCGCGAGGACGTCGAGGGTGAAGCCCCGCTCCCCCCGCCAGCGCTTGAGGTTGCGGGCCAGCGACTGGGTGAGCTGGTCGAGATCGGACACGTACCGTCCCTGCGGTGGATGGCGGAGTGCGGGTGGCTGAGTCGCGTACGGCGCATGCCGGGGTCAAGAATATTGCACTGCCGTACGGTGCCCTCCCGCTCTCCCGCGTCCGCCGAGCTGCGCCGGCGCCGCCGGCGTGGGTCCGCACGGTGCGGCAGCACGGCCCGCTACGGCGTGTTCCGCGCCTTCTCCGGTTCGGCGAAGGCCAGCAGCTGCTCGGGCGTGACGCCCTCGGGGATCGGCACGGGCGCGGGCGTGCGCAGCGGCGGCTGCCAGCCGTTCTCGGGGTCCCAGCTGCGCACCACGCGGGCGGGCGCTCCCGCGACCACCGCGTGGTCGGGGACCTCGCCCCGGACGACGGCGCCCGCCGCGACCACCACGTTCCGGCCGAGCCGCGCGCCGGGCAGGATCACCGCGCCGGTGCCGATCCAGCAGCCGGGGCCGATCGTCACCGGTTCCGTCCGGGGCCACTGCTTGCCCACGGGCTCGTGCGGGTCGTCGTAGCTGTGGTTCGTGGAGGTGATGTAGACGTACGGGCCGCAGTACGTGTCGGACCCGACCGTCACCGTCGTGTCCGCGATCACATGGCTGCCGCGGCCCAGCACCACGCCGTCGCCCAGGGTGAGGACGGTGTCGGGTCCCAGGTCGAGGTCCGGCATCATTCCGGCCGTGAGCGTGACCTGCTCGCCGATGACGCAGTGCGCGCCCAGCTCGATCCAGGGCTCCCCGAACACGGTCCCCTGCGGGAAGGCGAGCCGGGTCCCCGCGCCGATCGCGCCGAACCGCAGCCGCCCGGGGTGCTCGGCGGTGACCGCGCCCGCCCGCTGCGCCCATGCCCAGCCGCGGTGGACCGCGCGGGAGGCGGCGCGACGCGGCCAGCGGGCGAGGAAGGAGAACGCGTTTCGGTTCTTCGGCACGCGCTCACGGTAGTCGGCGGCGCGGCGGGCGATCGGCGCCGTCACCTGTGATGTTCACCCCAGTGCGCGGTGTGCGCGGGGAGCCGTCGCCTACCGTGTGAGTCGGCCCGGTCCCGCCGGTCCGACCGATCCGGCCGGCAGGACCGACCCGGCGGAGCGGGCCCAGGAGCACCACACCGGCGCGAAGGAGCAGGCGATGGCGGAGCAGGCGTTGATCACGGGCATGGGGGGCAGGGAGCCGGACATCGCCGGGGACGCGTTCGTGGCGCCGACCTCCGTGGTGATCGGCGAGGTGACGCTCGCCCCGGGCTCCAGCGTCTGGTACCAGGCCGTGCTGCGCGCCGACTGCGGTCCCATCACGCTCGGCCCCGACAGCAACGTCCAGGACAACTGCAGCGTGCACACCGACCCCGGGTTCCCGCTCACCGTCGGCGCACGGGTCTCCGTCGGCCACAACGCGGTGCTGCACGGCTGTGTGATCGAGGACGACGTGCTGGTGGGGATGGGCGCCACGGTGCTCAACGGCGCGCACATCGGCGCGGGCTCGCTGGTCGCGGCCCAGGCCCTCGTGCCGCAGGGGATGCGGGTGCCGCCCGGTTCGCTCGTCGCGGGCGTGCCCGCCGAGGTCAAGCGCCCGCTGACCGCCGAGGAGCTGGAGGGCATCCGCTTCAACGCGGCCGGGTACGTGGAGCTGGCCAAGGCCCACCGCGAGGCGCACCGGGCCTGACACCCGGCGCGCAGCGCGTCCGGGCCGCCGCCCCTCCCGTTCGGGGCGGGGCCGACGCCCGGACGCGTACGGCGGTGGTCAGTCGTTGAGGCGCAGGGTCCATACGACGGTCATCTCGCCGGTGACCGCGCCGTCCGCGCGCCGGATCTCTATGGCCACGGGGAATTCCGGCCGCTGTCCTGCGTCCAGCTCGGCGACGACGTCGGCTACGGGGCGGCCGAGGGTCGCGGTAGCCGTGACCTCGCCCATGGCGAGTTTCCGGTAGCCGATCTCGGCCTTCACCGCGAGCGGCACGGCGCGCGACAGCTGGTCGCCGAAGGCGGCGATGACGATCGCGCCGCTGGCGGACTCGGCAAGCGTGAACATCGCTCCGGCGTGGGGTCCGCCGACGTGGTTGTGGTAGTCCGCCTGGTCGGGCAGCCGGACGACGGCGAGCTCCGGGGTCGTCTCCAGGAATTCGAGGTTGAGGGTCCGGGCCATCGGGACCGTGGCGACGAGCATCTCGCCCACGGTCGTCTGTTCAGCGCTCATACCCGAAGGTTACTCACCAGTAGCACTGTTTGGCCATCCCCTTGTGACCGCTCTGGGACAGGGCGGCCGTAGCAGTGGGGACACGGCCCCTCTATGGTTACTGGCCATGTGGCCAGGAACGCAGCCGCCCGGGGGCGAGCAGAACCCGCAGGACCAGAACCAGAACCCGTACCAGCAGCCGGGGTACCAGCAGCCGAATCCCTATCAGCAACCGGGATATCCGCCGCAAGGAGGGCCGGAGCAGCCCGCGGAGCCGGGCTACGGCTACCCGCAGGGTGCGCCCGGCGGGCAGCCGGGCTATCAGCAGCCCAACCCCTACCAGCAGCCGACGGTGCCGCAGTACGCCGTCCCGGGTCCGCCCGGCGGGCCGAAGCCCGGTGACGACAAGAAGAAGACGACCATCGTGGCGATCGTCGCGGCGACCGCTGTCGTCGTCACCGCCGCGGTCACGGGTGTCGTCGTCCTGGGCAAGGACGACGAGGACGGCAAGAGCGTCGCCGACGGCAAGAAGTCCGCGTCGCCGAGCGCGAAGCCCAGCGAATCGGCCACCGGCTCCGCGCCGGTGGAGAACCCGCGGGGCTCCGACAGCGACCCCAAGCCGACCATTGCGGGCTGGAAGGTCGTCACCAACCCCAAGTGGGGCACGCAGTTCGACGTTCCCGGTGACTGGGAGGTCGCGAGCTCGGGGATGTTCTCGGGCTTCGAGAACGCCAAGGATCCCACCGGTAAGCCGGCCGCCGGCTTCTCCGCGCCCGCGTACTACAAGAGCAAGTGGTGCGTCGACGACTCCGACGGGGACGGCAGCAAGGAGGACACCGGGCTCGCCGGCGTCGGGACGAAGGGCGCACGCGGCGCCAAGAGCACCGACGAGGCCGCGACGATCGAGGCCGGCAACTGGGTGTGGGCCGCCTACGCCCAGCTCGACCCCAAGTCCAAGGTCAAGGTCGGCAAGCCCAAGCCCTTCACCACCAAGTCGGGTCTCTCCGGCAGCGTCGTCCAGGCCACCGCCCTGGAGCTGGCCAACAAGGAGAAGTGCGACACCGACGGGAAGTCGATCGCCTTCTCCTTCAAGAACGCGAAGGGCGATTACTCGACCTGGGCCCTCTACGCCGCCACCGGCGTCAAGGACGAGCTTCCGGACACGACCATCCAGCAGATCCTGAGCACGGTCCGCCTCGCCGGCCAGCCCACCGGCTGATCCCCGCCGCGCGCCGCCCGGCCCGCCCCGGCCGCGGGGACCTCAGCCGACGCTGAAGGCCCCCTCGGGCGGTTCGGGCGAGGCGACCGCGTCCACGTCCGCCACCGGGCGGACCCCGCCGAGGAACCGGGTCAGCGCGGCGCCGTGGGTGACCCGCGCGGGGAAGGCGTCCGCGGCGCAACGGCGGACGAGCGGCGCCACGTCGAGGGGCGCGTACGAGGCGAGGAGGACGACGTTGCCGAAGCGCCGCCCGCGCAGCACAGCCGGTTCCCCGATCAGCGCGATCTCCGGGAAGACCTCGGCGAAGTTCGCCAACTGGGAGCGGAGGAACGCGAACGGCGCGCTGTCGGCCAGGTTGGCCGCGTAGAGCCCCTCCCCGCGCAGCACCCGGCCGGCGGCCCGCGCGTACTCCACGGAGGTCAGGTGCGCCGGAACCCGGGAACCGCCGAAGACGTCCGCGATCAGCAGGTCGGCGGACGCGGGGGCGGTCGCTTCCAGCCGCTCCCGGGCGTCGGCCGCGTGCAGGGAGATGCCGCTGCCGTCGGGCAGCGGCAGTTGCTCACGGACCAGCCGCAGCAGCTCGCGGTCCGCGTCGACGACGTCCTGCCGGGAGCCGGGGCGGGCCGCGGCCACGTAGCGGGGCAGGGTCAGCGCCCCGCCGCCGAGATGCAGTACGTCCAGGGGCACACCCGGTCCGGCCGCGCCGTCCACCACGTGGGCGAGCCGCCGTACGTACTCGAACTCCAGGTGGGACGGATCGTCGAGGTCGACGTAGGACTGGGGCGCGTCGTCGACCGTGAGCAGCCAGGCCCGGTCGCGGTCCACATCGGGCAGCAGCCGGGCGGTGCCGCAGTCGACCTCGCGGATGACGGGTATCGGCTCGTTCACGTCTCCATTGTCACCGGTGCGGACGGGTCCTTCCGCGGCACTGCCCGCCACCCCCGGCTCAGGGGTGGCGGGCAGGCGGGCCGTCAGAGCAGCGCGGTGACCGTGCCGGCGCCGACCGTGCGGCCGCCCTCGCGGATCGCGAAGCCCAGACCGGACTCCAACGGCACGTCGCGGCCCAGCTCCACGGTCATCGTGACCGTGTCACCGGGGCGCGCGACCGCCGCCTCACCGAGGTCGACGTCGCCGACGACGTCCGCCGTACGGATGTAGAACTGCGGCCGGTAGCCGGTGGCGACCGGGGTCGACCGGCCGCCCTCCTTCGCCGACAGCACGTACACCCGCGCGGTGAACCGGCGGCTGGGCACCACGCTGCCCGGCGCGGCCACGACATGGCCGCGGCGGACCCGGTCGCGCTCCACCCCGCGCAGCAGCAGCGCCACGTTGTCCCCGGCCTCGGCGGACTCCATCGGCTTGCCGAAGGTCTCCAGACCGGTGACGACCGTCTCGACGTCCGCGCCCAGCACCGCGACCCGGTCGCCGACGCGGACGGTGCCGCGCTCGACCGCGCCGGTGACGACGGTGCCCCGGCCGGTGATGGTCAGGACGTTCTCGACGGACAGCAGGAACGGCGCGTCGGTGTAGCGCACCGGCATCGGTACGTAGGTGTCGACGGCGTCCAGCAGCCCTTCGACCGCCGCCGTCCAGCGGGGGTCGCCCTCCAGCGCCTTGAGCCCGGAGACCCGGACCACGGGGACACTGTCGCCGCCGTACCCGTGCGCGGAGAGCAGCTCGCGGACCTCCAGCTCGACCAGGTCGGTCAGCTCGGGGTCGCCCGCGTCGGCCTTGTTGAGGGCGACGACGATGTGGTCGACGCCGACCTGACGGGCCAGCAGGACGTGCTCGGCGGTCTGCGGCATGATCCCGTCGAGCGCGGAGACGACGAGGATCGCCCCGTCGAGCTGCGCCGCTCCGGTGACCATGTTCTTGATGTAGTCGGCGTGGCCCGGCATGTCGACGTGCGCGTAGTGGCGGGTGTCGGTCTCGTACTCGACGTGCGCGATGTTGATGGTGATGCCGCGCTGGGCCTCCTCGGGAGCCCGGTCGATCCGGTCGAAGGACACGTAGGAGGTGTTGCCGCCGCGCTCGCTGAGGACCTTGGTGATGGCGGCGGTGAGAGTGGTCTTGCCGTGGTCGACGTGGCCCATGGTGCCGATGTTGAGGTGCGGCTTGGTGCGCACGTAAGCCGTCTTGGACATGGCTCGTTCCTTTGAGAACTCGAAGCTGAGAAGAGAAGACCCCAGGGCCCCGCCGACCCTCCCCTCACGGGGTCCGCCGGACTGTCGGGGGAGGGTCAGCTTCGGGCGCCGCCGATGGGCGCTGCGGCGGCGGAGAACGCTGCCGCGAAGGCTGCTGCCGCGGCCGGGGCGACTGCCCCGGCGACCGCGTCGTTCACGGCAGCCTTCGGCGCGTCCGCGACTGCGGACGGCGCTGCGAGGAAGGCGTACCGGAACATGCCCCCGATCATGGCCGGGCCGGAGCGGCGCGTCGAATGGTTTTCGGCGGGTGGGGCGCCGCTCGCGGGCCTCAGAGGTTCTTGAGCGCCTCGCGCACGGACAGCGGCGACAGGCGGGGCCTGGCTCCCTCGACGAAGTCGCGTACGGCGGTGGGGTCGGTCTTGGCGTACTCCCGCAGAGCCCAGCCGATCGCCTTGCGGATGAAGAAGTCGGGGTGGTCCGCGCTGCGCAGGCAGTAGCCGAAGAGCCGGTCGGCGTCGGTGGCTTCCCGGTAGCGCAGCTGGTGCAGCAGGGCGGTCCGGGCAGCCCAGAGACAGGGGTCGTCGATCCAGCGGTCCATCTCCCGGGCGAGCGCCGGATCGGCGGCGACCAGCGGCCCCGCGACGTGCGCGGCGAGCACGTCGACCGTGTCCCACCAGGGGACGGTGGTCACGAGGTGGTGCAGGATGGGCAGGAAGCCCGAGGAGCAGCGGCCCACGTACCGGCGCAGGTAGTCGGCGGCGAAGTACTGGTACTCCCGCTCCGGCAGCCGCCAGCAGCGCAGCGCGATCGCCGTGCAGTCCGCCTCGTCCGGCCGCCCGGTGCCCGCCGGCACGGTCCGCGACAGAGCCCGGCGCTCGGGGGCGGGGATTCCGAGGAAGGGGGCGACGTGCTTCATGTACGCGGCGGCGGTCTCGGCCCGTACGGGGTCGGCGGCCGGGGCGTAGGCGTCGACCAGCCGCTCGAGAACGGTGTCGGCGAGGGTGCTGTCCGGCGGGGCGGGGGCGTCGGCGGCGGCGTTCACGCGACGCACATTACGGCGATCACACAGCGTTTTCGGTTACTCTCCCCGAATGTTCGACCCCGTCCCCGCCGTCCGGCCCGCCACCGGTCCGGGCCCGGCCCTGCGCCTCTCCAGGGCCCTGCTGTCGCCGTGGTCCCGGTTCTCGCTGCTCGTCGTCGTCCTGCTCGGGGCGGCGTCGACGATGCTGCTGTTCGAACCACAGCGGCTGCTGGCGTCGGGCTGGCCGCCCCAGTTGGCCGGGGGCACGGCCGCGGTGCTGTTCGGGCTGGCGTACGGGGTGCTGACGGTGGCCTTCGTGCCGCGCCCGTTGCTCAACATCGCCGCGGGCGCGTTGTTCGGCGCGCACACGGGTCTGGCGGCGGCGCTGGCGGGCACGGTGCTGGGCGCGGGACTGGCGTTCACGCTGGGCCGGGTGCTGGGCCAGGACGCGCTGCGGACCCTGCTGCGCGGGAGGCTTCTCACCGCGGCCGACGGGGTGCTGAGCCGGCACGGCTTCCGGTCCGTCCTGGCGCTGCGGCTCTTCCCCGGGGTCCCGTTCGCCGCCGCCAACTACTGCGCGGCGACCTCCCGGATGGGCGCTCCGCCGTTCCTCCTGGCCACCGGGCTGGGCTCGGTCCCGAACACGGCGGCGTACGTCATAGCCGGCAGCGAGGCCGCTTCGCCGACCTCGCCCGTGTTCCTGGCCGCCATGGGCTTCATCGTGCTCTCCGCTCTCGGCGGGGCGCTGGTCGCCTGGCGCAAACGCCACCGGCTGGGCCGGGGAGACACACCGAAGGACTGAGCGCATCGCGGCACGTGGATGACCGGTGCGGTCAGCCTGGCGTTTACTTTCAGGCGATACGCTGCCCGCGACCTCGATGTCCTTGACCGCACTCCGCACTCCGCACGCAGCCGACGGGCCCAGTCGTCCGTGGCCGATGCACGATCACCTCCGGGATGGCCTAAGCCCCATGAGCTGGTTCGAATCATTCGTCCTGGGACTCGTTCAGGGACTGACCGAGTTTCTGCCGATCTCCTCCAGCGCGCATCTGCGGCTCACGGCCGCCTTCGCCGGCTGGCACGACCCGGGAGCGGCGTTCACCGCGATCTCCCAGATCGGCACGGAGACGGCGGTGCTCATCTACTTCCGGAAGGACATCGCGCGAATCCTCTCGGCCTGGTTCCGCTCGCTGACGGACCGTTCGATGCGGGGGGACCACGACGCCCAGATGGGCTGGCTGGTCATCGTCGGCTCGATCCCCATCGGAGTCCTGGGCATCACGCTGAAGGACCAGATCGAGGGCCCGTTCCGCGATCTGCGGCTGATCGCGACGACGCTGATCGGCATGGGCATCGTGCTGGGCATCGCCGACCGGCTGGCCGCGCGCGACGAGTCCGGCGGCAGGCACCGCGTCGTGAAGGAACGCAAGACGCTCAAGGATCTGGGGGTCAGGGACGGTCTGATCTTCGGGTTCTGCCAGGCCATGGCCCTGGTCCCCGGGGTCTCCCGGTCGGGCGCGACGATCAGCGGCGGTCTGCTCATGGGCTACACCCGCGAGTCGGCCGCCCGCTACTCCTTCCTCCTGGCGATCCCCGCGGTGCTCGCCTCGGGTGCGTACGAGCTGAAGGACGCGGGCGAGGGGCATGTCGCCTGGGGCCCGACGATCTTCGCGACGATCGTGGCGTTCGTCGTCGGATACGCCGTCATCGCGTGGTTCATGCGCTTCATCACCACCAAGAGCTTCATGCCGTTCGTCATCTACCGCATCGTGCTCGGCGTCGTCCTGTTCGTCCTCGTGGGTGCGGGTGTGCTGAGCCCGCACGCGGGTGAGTCCGCGGGCCTCACCCCGTAGACCGGCGGGCGCCCCGCCCGAGAGCAGCCGGGCGGGGCGATCCAGCGGCGCGGCAGCCGGCAGCGCGGACAGATGTCCTCACCGTACGGCGGGGGTCCGACAACGCCGCGGGGGCGGGCCCGCCGGCGTCAGGCCGGCCGGGGTGACAGACCGGTGGCGGCCAGGACCGCGTCGACCGTCTCCTCCACGGTCAGCTCCGCGCTGTCGATCCAGATCTTCTCGTCGGCCAGTTCGGTGCGCATCACCTCTGCCAGGGGGGACCAGTCCGTGGTCAGCGTCTTGTCCCGGGCGAGGTTGCGCTCCATGGCCTTCGCCGCGCCGGGGGCCAGGACCACGCGGTGCAGCGGTCCGCCGGTGAAGGCGGCACGGTAGAAGTCGAGGTGAGCGCGGCGTACGACGACGTCGTCGATGACCGGGAGGAAGCCGGCGGCCACGAAACTGCCCGCGAGCAGGCAGGCGTTGCGGGCCCGGAGGAAGATCTGCCGGTCCGCCTCCTCGTCCCGTTCGGGTGAGGGCCACCGGCCGCCGGAGACGATGAGCTCCTGGAGGGCGTCCACCTCGATGTGGGCGGAGGCGGCGAAGCGGGCGGCGAGCGCCGCGGCCACCGTGCTCTTGCCGCTGCCGGGGATGCCGGTCAGCAGGACCGCGCCCACCGCGGGTTCGGTGTCCACCGGTACTTCCGTCCAGCCCATGGCCCTGCTCCCCGTTCAGTACACATCACGCACGTATCTGCGGTCCGAGGCTAGCTGTTTCACCTGGGCCGCCGCGGCGTCGGGGTCGAGCCCCCCGTGGGCGACGGCGATGTCGCGCAGGGCCCGGTCGACGTCCTTGGCCATGCGGGAGGCGTCGCCGCAGACATAGAGGTGGGCGCCGTCGCGGAGCCAGGACCAGAGCTGGGCGCCGTGCTCACGCATCCGGTCCTGGACGTAGACCTTGGCCCGCTGGTCGCGGGAGAAGGCGGTGTCCAGCCGGGTGAGGGTGCCCGAGCGGCTCAGCGCGTCGAGCTCGTCGCGGTAGTAGAAGTCCGTGGCGCGGTGCTGCTCGCCGAAGAACAGCCAGTTGGCGCCGGGGTGCCCGAGCGCCCGGCGTTCCTCCAGGAAGCCCAGGAACGGCGCGACTCCCGTGCCGGGCCCGATCATGATCATCGGGGTGGCCGGGTCGGCGGGCGGGCGGAAACGGTCGTTGCGCCGGACGAACACGGAAACGGGGCTGTCCGGCTCGGCGTCGGCGAGGAAGGTCGACGCGACGCCCTTGCGCATCCGGCCGCGGTGGCTCTCGTAGCGGATCACGGAGACGGTCAGCCGCATGCGGCGGGGGTCGACGAGCGGGCTGGAGGCGATGGAGTAGAGGCGCGGCCGCAGCGGTCCCAGCACGTCGGCCCAGGCGGCGGCCGTGGCCCGCACCGGGTGTTCGGCGAGGACGTCGACGGCCTGCCTCCCCCACGCCCACCGGTCCCGTTCGCCCTTGTTGTCGGGGCGCAGCAGCTTCTTCAGCGACCGGTCCCCGGTGTGGTCGGCCACCAGGCGCAGCAGGCCGGGGGTGATGCGGGTGAGGTCGAGGTGGCGGTGCAGGGCCGTCCCGAGCGCGACCGGGCCGTGCCCGGGGACCTCCACCTCGGCGGCCGGGTCGAGTCCGGTGACGGCGAGCCACTCCTCCACCAGGTCCGGGGAGTTGAGGGGCTGTACGCCGAGGGCGTCCCCGGTCGTGTACGTCAGGGGAGTGTCGGCGCGGCGCGTGTCGATCGTGAAGGCGCGGACCTCCTTCGTCGCGCCGGGCAGGCTCAGGAGGCGGTTCCCGGTGAGGAGGGCGGTGACGGGCGTGTCCCGGGAGGGGAGGGGGTGCGCCGCCCCGCCCGACGAAACCGCCGCTGTCTCCGTCGCCGCTGTGGCTCCCGCCCGCGTCGCCGTTCCCTCCGGTGCCGTGGACTCCGGTGCCGCCGTCCCTTCCGGTGTCGTCGGCTCCAGTGCCGTCCGGACCTCCTTGAGCCACTGGTCGAGTGGCTGGTGGTACTCCGGTTCGCAGTCGGTGCGGGGAACCAGCCGCTCCGCGCCCAGTTCGGCGAACCGTTCGTCCAGCCGGCGGCCGTGGCCGCAGAAGTCGTCGTACGAGGAGTCGCCGAGTGCGAGGACGGCGTAGCGGACGCCGTCCAGGCGCGGGGCGCCGGAGCCGTTCAGCGATTCCCAGAAGCCGGAGCCGTTGTCGGGGGCGTCGCCGTCGCCGAAGGTGCTGGTGACGATGAGGAGGTCGGCCGGACTCGGCAGGGTGCCCGGCGTCCCGGCGTCCATGCCGAGGAGCGTGGTGCGGTACCCCTCGGCGGCCAGGGTGCGGGTGGCGGTCGCGGCGGCCTCCTCGGCGTTGCCGGTCTGCGAGGCCCACAGCACGACGACCGGACGGCCCTGTTCCTCCGGGACGCTCGCCGGGGGCGCGGTCGCGGGCTCCGGCGCCTCCGGGAGCCGGGAGTAGGTGCCGGCCAGTATTCCGTCGACCCACAGGGCGTGCTCCGGGGTGAACGGAGCGCCGGCCGGCAGCACCGGCGTGCCCTCCGGCCGGGTGCCGAGACCCGCGAGGAAGCCGGCCAGATAGCGGCGTTCGACGTCGGTGAGGACGGGCGGGGTGATGTCGGCGAGCCCCAGGGCGTGCGTCAGGTCAAGAGTGTGCGGGAGGTCCGCGGCGCGGGCGGGGCCGGTGGCGCCCGCGGGGCCGGGTACGCCGGGGGGCGCGGGGCTCGCCCCGGCGGGGGCGGGGTACGCCGTGGGGGCGGCCACCTTCGCCAGCCGGACCGCGCAGACCTTGAACTCGGGCTGGAACGAGATCGGGTCGACGGCGTCGTTGGTCACGGAGTTCACGCCGAGGTACTCGCCGAACAGGTCGTTCCAGTGGAAGGGGGCGAAGCACTCCCCCGCCCGCACCCGGTCGGTGATCCGGGCCGGGAGCACCGCACGGCCGCGCCGCGAGGCGACCTCGACGCCGTCGTCCTCGGTGAGGCCCAGGGCCGCCGCGTCGTCGGGGTGGATCTCCACGAACGGGCCGGGGTCGAGCCGGTTCAGCCGGTCGATCTTCGCCGTCTTGGTGAGGGTGTGCCACTGGTGCTGGAGCCGCCCGGTGTTGAGGAGATGCGGGAAGTCCCCGTCGGGCATCTCGGCCGGCGGGAGGTGCGGGCGCGCGTGGAAGACGGCCCGGCCGCTCGGTGTGGGGAAGGCGAGCCTCGGCACGCTCCCGTCGGGCCGTACGGTCAGTTCCTGGCTCACGCCGTCGTTGACGTAGCGCACGGGGTTGCGGGCCGGGCCGTCGGCGTCCGCACTCGGCCACTGCACGGGGGTCTCGCGCAGCCGCTCGTACGTCACCCCGCGCAGGTCGTAGCCGGTGCGCGGGTTCCAGGCCCGGGTGATCTCCGCGAAGACCTCCTCGGCGCTCGTGTAGCCGAAGGCGTCCTCGTAGCCCATGGCGCGGGCGACCTCCGCGATGATCCGCCAGTCCGGCCACGCCTCTCCCGGCGGGTCGGTGGCCCGGCGGGAGAGGGTCAGGGTGCGCTCCGAGTTGACCATGACGCCCTCGGACTCGGCCCAGAGGGCGGCGGGCAGGACGATATCGGCGTACGCGTTGGTCTCGGTGTCGGCGAACACGTCCTGGGTGATGACGAGTTCGGCGGCCTCCAGGCCCTCGATGACGGTGCGGCGGTTGGCGACCGAGGCGACCGGGTTGGTGCAGATGATCCAGCAAGCCTTGATCTCCCCCTCGGCCATGCGCCGGAACATGTCGACCGTGCCGCTGCCCGAGCCGTCCGCGCGCAGGGTGCCGGGCGGGAGGTCCCACAGCTCCTCGGTGAAGGCGCGGTCCTCGTCGACGAGGACCGATCGCTGGCCGGGCAGCCCGGGGCCCATGTAGCCCATCTCGCGTCCGCCCATGGCGTTGGGCTGGCCGGTGAGCGAGAAGGGGCCGCTGCCGGGGCGGCAGATCGCGCCGGTCGCCAGGTGCAGGTTGACGATCGCGTTGGTGTTCCAGGAGCCGTGGGTGGACTGGTTGAGACCCATCGTCCAGCAGCTCATCCACGCGCCCGCCTCGCCGATCCAGCGGGCCGCCTGCCGGATGTCGGCCTCGGGGATGCCGGTGATCCCCGCCACGACGGCGGGCGGGTAGTCGCGGAGGAAGGCGGGCATCTGCTCCCAGCCCTCGGTGTGCTCGGCGATGAACCCGGGGTCGGTGTGCCCGTTCTCCACGAGGAGGTGCAGCAGCCCGTTGAGGAGGGCCAGGTCGGTGCCGGGCCGGATGCGGAGGTACAGGTCGGCCTTGGCGGCGGTGGCGTTGCGCCGGGGGTCGACGACGATCAGCTTCGCACCGGCCTTGACGCGCTCCATCATCCGCAGGAAGAGGATCGGGTGGCAGTCGGCCATGTTGGCGCCGGTGACGAGGAAGACGTCGGCGTGGGCGAAGTCCTCGTAGGAGCCGGGCGGCCCGTCCGCGCCGAGGGACAGCTTGTAGCCGCTGCCCGCACTGGCCATGCAGAGCCGGGAGTTGGACTCGATGGTGTTGGTCCCGATGAAGCCCTTGGCCAGCTTGTTGGCGAGGTACTGCGCCTCCAGCGTCATCTGGCCGGACACGTAGAGGGCCACCGCGTCGGGGCCGTGGGCGTCGAGCACGGACCGCAGTCGGCGCGCCGTCTCCGCGATGGCGGCGTCCCGGGCCAGCGGGGCGGGCTGTTCGCTGCGGTCGGCGCGGGCCAGGCCGGTGGTGAGCCGTCCGGGGGCGGCGAGGAGGTCCGCGCCGGTCGCGCCCTTGGTGCACAGCCGGCCGGCGTTCGACGGGTGCTCCTTGTCCCCCGCGGCCTTCACCACGGTGCGGCGGCCGTCGGTGCCGGTGGCGATGTCGAGGACGATCCCGCAGCCGACCCCGCAGTACGAGCAGACGGTGCGCACCCGGTCGGTGGCGGGGGCGTCCGGCGGCGGGGTCGGCACGGTCATGGGGGCCCTTCGGGGCGGGCGTTCCCGGAGGGACGCGGGGGCGGGCGGTGGTCACTCCCGAATCTAGGAAGGGCCCGTTACCCGGGGATGACACCGGGCGAACGACGTCGGTTACGTCGGCTGCACACCGCCCGGGGACGGTCGGTGAGGCCGCCGGGCCCCTGCCCGGGAGCGCGCGGGAACTTCCCCGGCGGGGCCGCCGACTACTGGAGAGACGCCGGGTGCGCGGGCCCTGCCCGGTGACGGAAGCGGCGGCCGGTGACACGACACGGCCGCCGGGGCGACGGCAGCAGGACACCCATCGGGCCCCCGGGCCCGCGAGGAGGCCGCGAGACATGCACTGGTACGAGGACGACACGCTCTGGTCCGACTTCGCCCCGACGATGTTCCCGCCGGCGCGGGCCGGGTCCGCCGCCGCCCTGGTCGCCTCCTCGCCCCTGCTGGACTTCCCACCGGGCGCGAGAGTCCTGGACCTGTGCTGCGGGCCGGGCCTCTTCGTGGTGCCGCTGGCCCGCCGCGGGTACGAGGTGACGGGGGTGGATCTGTCGCCCTCGATGCTGGAGCGCGCCCGTGCCGCCTGTGACGCTGCGGGCGCCGGGGTCCGGCTGGAGCGCGCCGACATGCTCACGTACCGGAAGCCGGCCGCCTTCGACGCGGTGCTGAACGTCTTCACGTCGTTCGGCTACTTCGCCGAGGCCGACGACAACCTCCGGGTGCTGCGCAACGCGTACGAGAGCCTCGCACCCGGCGGCCGGCTCCTGGTGGACGTGATGGGCAAGGAGGTGCTGGCGGGCTGGATCGGGCGGCCGAAGGCGGTCGATCTGCCGGACGGCGGTTACGTCGTCCAGCGGGACACCGTCCTGGACAGCTGGCGGCGGCTGCGCACGGACTGGACGCTGGTGCGCGGCACGTCGGCGCGGACGGCGTCCATCACGTCCTGGCTGTACTCGGCGGCCGAGCTGCACGCCCTCTTCGAGAGCGCGGGCTTCACCGACGTCGAGTGCTTCGGCGGCTTCGACGCCTCCGGGTACGACCAGCACTCGGACCGGCTCATCGTCCGCGGGCGGCGCACGTGAGGGCCGGCTGGGACGCCCGTCCGCGCGGGGCCGCACCGCACCCCGGTCCCCGCGCGCCCACCGGGGCCGAGGCGGGTCCGCCCCGGGCCGCCGCGACGGTCCACGAGCACATCACCGACGCGGTGAAGACCCCGCACCTGATCCGGCTGACCGGCGACGTCGTCCTCGCCCGCTTCGAGACGATGAAGGTGTACGCGGCACTCGGCGCGGTCCGCTCGCTGCTGCGCCGGGGCCGGGTGGTCCCCGGGCAGACCCTGGTCGACAGCTCCAGCGGGATCTACGCGCTCGCACTCGCCATGGCCTGCCACCGCTACGGGCTGCGTTGCCGCATCGTCGCCTCCACCACCGTGGACGCCACCATGCGGGCCCAGTTGGAGGTCCTCGGCGCGACGGTCGACGCGATGCCGCCCTCGCGGAGCCTGCGCCTGGACCAGGAGCTGCGGGTGCGCCATGTGCGCCGGCTGCTGGCCGAGCGGCCGGACTTCCACTGGATGCGGCAGTACCACGACGGGATCCACCACGAGGGCTACCGGGAGTTCGCGGAGCTGCTCACCGGGGCGCTGCCCCGGGGCCCGCTGACCGTGGTCGGCGCGGTGGGCACGGGTGCGTCGACCGGTGGACTGGCCCGTGCGCTGCGGGAGTCGGGGCGGGAGGTGCGGCTGGTGGGCATCCAGCCGTTCGGCAGCGTGACCTTCGGGAGCGAGCGGTTCGAGGACCCGGAGGCGATCATCGCGGGCATCGGCAGCTCGATTCCGTTCGGGAACGTCCGCCACGAGCTGTACGACACCGTCCACTGGCTGGATTTCCGTCACGCGATGGCCGGGGCGGTCGGACTGCTGCGGGAGCACGCGGTGTTCGCGGGCCTGTCCACCGGGGCGGCCCATCTGACGGCGGCCTGGGAGGCGGCCCGTGATCCCGGCCGGCTGCATCTGGTGCTGGGCGCCGACACCGGGCACCGGTACGCGGAGCGCGTGTTCGCCCGGCACGCCGAGGCGCTGGACCCGGCCGGCCTGCGGCCTCGGACCATCGCCTCGCCGGCCGACCTGCGTCCGCCGTGGTCGGTGATGGAGTGGGCCGGGCGCGCCGCTCCGGAGGCCGCCCGGACCGTCGAGGGCGACACCCCCTCCCCCGTACCGACCGTGGAGCCGCTGCCATGACGATCGCCGCACTGGAGTCCCTGTCCTTCGGCCTGGGCCGGATGGCGGAGGCCGCCGCCGGATCGGGGCACCGGCTGTGCCTGCTGACCGGCGACCGTTCGGTCTACCGGCACGAGCTGGCGGTCCTGCCTCCGGACGCGCTGGATGTCGTGGACGTCGACACGATGGACGCCGGGGCCACCCGGCGGGCGCTGGCCGCCGTGCCCGGTCTGGCCGGGCTGATCAACACCACGGACACCTGGAGCCTGCCGGCCGCCGAACTGGCCGCCGAACTGGGACTCCCGGGCGCGGATCCCGGAGCCGTACGGCTGTTGCGGGACAAGCGCCGGGTCCGTCAGACGCTGCACGCGCACGGGCTGAGCCGGAGTACGGCCGTACCCGTCCCGCCGGGTCCCGAAGGTGCCGGGGTCGTGCTGCGGGCCGTGGGGCTGCCCGCGGTCCTGAAGGACTCGGCCGGCACCTCCTCGCGTTGCGTGTGGATCGTGCACGACGAGGAGGCCCTGCGCCGGGCGCTGGCGGAGGCGGGGCGACAGCGTCTGATCGGCGGCCTGTTCGCCGAGGCGTTCCTCGCCGGTCCGCTGTACAGCGCGGAGACGCTCAGCTGGGACGGGGCCACCCGGCTGCTCGGGGTGCTGAGCCGTCAGACGTCCCGGGCGGCGGTGGTGCGGGAGGAGGCGGCGGCGTTCCCGGTGGCGCTTCCGGAGGAGGAGCGGGCCGGGATCGAGGCGTGGGCGGGCCGGGTCCTGGCGGCGGCGGGGCACGCCCGGGGATTCGCCCATGTGGAGTTCGTCCTGACGGCCGACGGGCCCGAACTGGTGGAGATCAACCGCAGGATCGGCGGCGCGCTGGTCGGCGAGGTGCTGTGCCGGACGCTGCGGACCAACGTCTACACGGCCATGATGGACGAGGCGCTCGGCCGCCGTCCGGCATTGCTGGACGCCCCGCTCGACGCGGGAGGGCCCGCGTACGGCTTCGTCCTGGTGTACGCGGAGCGGCCGGGGGTGCTGGAGGGCTGGCTCGGCCTCGACGAACTCGTGGCGTTCCCCGGGGCGGTGGAGTGGTTCCCGGTCCGCGAGCCCGGTGAGAGCGTGGCGCACGTGGGCGACCAACGGGGCTGTACGGGCATGGTGCTGGCCGAGGCACGGACGGCGGAGCTGGCCCAGCACCGGGCGTGGAGCGCCGCCGTCCGGGTCCGCCCGGTCGTCACCGGTCCGGCGTGAGCCGGGGCCGCCGCCGGTGCGGTGGGAGCCGGCATCGCCGCCGGTGCTCCGGGAGAGCGGGGAGATGAGCCGCCGGCGGCCGGGCCGGGCGACGGAGGCCGGGGCGTTCTCCGGGGACACGGGGCGCGCGCCGCTCACCGGCGCCCAGCGGTTCCTGCTGGCGGGCTCGTTCCTGATCACGCTGGGCAGCTTCGCCGTGCTGCCCTACATGTCGGTGCTGCTGCACCAGCGGCTCGGCCTCGGACTCGGCGCGGTCGGCTTCGTGCTGGCCGTCGCCTCGCTGATCCAGTTCGCCGGGGGCGCGGTCGCGGGTCCGGTGACCGGGCGGATCGGGCTGCGGCGCGCGATGCTGCTGGCGCTGGGACTGCGCACGGCGGGCTTCGCCGCGTTCGCCCCCGGGCTGACCAGCCCGGTCCTGGCGATCGGCGCGTTGCTGCTGGTGTCGGCGGGCGCGGCACTGTATCTCCCGGCGAACAAGGCGTACCTGGTGAACGGTGGACCCGCGGCGCGGCGGCCCCGGCTGCTGGCGGCGAGCGGTTCGGCCTTCAACGCGGGGATGGCGCTGGGCCCTCCGGCCGCCGCGCCGCTCGTCATGGGCTCCCCCGGGGTGCTGTTCTCCTGCGTCACCGTGCTGTTCGCGCTGGTGGGGGCCGGGCACGCGCTGCTGCCGCCGGAAGCGGCGGACCGGCCCCCCGGCGGCTCCTCGGCCCCGCCCGCCGTCGGCGTGACCCGGGGTTGTGACCCCTCCCGCCCCGGGCCTTCGCCGTTCGTGGCGACCGTGCTGAGCGTGTACGCGTTCATGTTCTTCCAGCACTACCTGGCGCTGTACGCGGTCCCCCGGACGTCGGCGGGCTTCTACGGGGCCGTCCTGACCGGGTACGCCGCCCTCCTCGTCGTCGCACAGCCGCTGCTGGCCGAGCGGATCGCCGTGCTGAGCCATCCGGCCGCGCTGCGGTGGGGCTTCGGCGCGATGGCGGCGGGCATGGCGGCGATCGGAGCCGGGGGGCGCCCGGGGATCGCGGTGGGCGGAGCCCTGCTGTGTCTCGGGGAGGTCGTGCTCTTCCTCAAGAACGACCTGGCGGCGCTGGCCCGGTCGGCCGCTCCCCCGGCGAGCGTGTTCGGGCGTCAGCGACTGGCGGCGGGCATCGGCGCGTTCGCCAGTGGGGTGGTGGGCGGGCAGCTGTACGCGGCGGCGGAGTCGGCGGGCTCGGCGCGGGTGTTCTGGGCGGCGGTCTGCCTCCAGTGCCTGCTGCTGCCGGTGTTCCTGCTCCGCCGCCGTACCGCCCGGGACCCCGGAGGACCCCGGGCGGAGACCGCGTAGCGCCTCCGGTCCGGAACGTGCGCACCGCATCGGGCGTCCGGGCCGACCGGGCCGGGCGGACCGGGCGGACCGGGCGGACCGGGCGGACCGGGCGGACCGGGTCAGACGGGCCGGGTCACTGATCCGGCGAGCGGACCCCGGTGGGCGTCGGCCGGTTCCGCACGCCACTGCCCGGCGAGTTCGCGGCGGGCGCGCGCCACGCGGGAGCGCACCGTACCGACCGGGCAGCCGGCGGCGGAAGCGGCCTCCTCGTAGGAGACGCCCAGCAGTTGGGTGAGGACGAACGCCTGGCGGCGCGCCGGTTCCAGTCGGCGCAGGGCGTCCAGCACCGCGGCGGACTCCTCGAATCCGGGCAGGTGGCGGGGCTGGGCCCGTTCCGCGGCGGTCTGCCAGTCCGCGGTGTCGGCGGTCCGGGGGCGTACGGCGGCGGCGCGGTGGCGGTCGATGACGACGCGCCGCGCGATCGACATCAGCCAGGTCCGGGCGCAGGACCGCCCCGCGAAGCGGGCCAGTCCGCTCAGCGCCCGGAGGTAGGTCTCCTGCGCCAGGTCGTCGGCCCCCGGGACGTCGGAGCTGAGGTAGGCGACGAATCTCCGGACGTCCTCGTAGGTAGCCCGGACGAAGCGGTCGGCCGCCTCGCGGTCGCCGCCGCCCGCGGCCAGTGCCCAGCCGGTGATCTCCCCGTCGTTCCGCCGGGCGGCCGGGGCCCGGGGGCGGGGCGGACGGGGGGCGGCCACCCCGATGACGGGGGGCCGGGGAGCGGATGCCCGGACGACCGGCGCGGCGACCGGTGGTGCGACGCCGGCGCCGGACGGTCGTACGGCGGCCGACGGCACGGTGGATCGTGGTGCGGCGGCGGGTGGTGGTGCGGGAGCGGGAGGTTTCACGGCAGTCCTTCGTCCTTGCGGAACCGCGGCGTTGGCCGCGCGGCTCCGGTGACCGGTCCCGGGGCGCCGCTGGGGCCGGCCCGGAGAAACCGGCATGCCTGTCACGGGTGTGCGCGGAGCGCACACCCGTACCGCCTCCAGCGCGCGGGCCGGAGGGCGGATGGGGGTCAGCGGAAGCGGAGGACGAACGGTGGGCCCCGCCGGGAGATGGCGTGCAGGGCGAGCAGGTCCTGGGGGCGACGGCCGGGGCGGCGGCGGGTGCGCCGCCGGGCGGCTCGCGGCGGGGCGGGCGGCGTCGCGGACCACAGGAGCAGCGCCGTCCGCAGCGGGCCCCGGACGAACAGCACCAGGCAACGGCCCAGCCGGGCGAGGGCGACCTCGCCGCGCCACAGCCACCAGCCGCAGACCAGCCCGGCCACCGCGTGGGCGGCGGCCATGCCGAGGGTGAACACCGTGCCGTCGAAAGCGGCCGGAAGTCCCATCAGGTCCGAAGGGCCGTCGATCGGGACCGGGACCGCAGAGTGGTGCGTCGTGCCCGGGGCACGGTGCCCGCCGCCCGAGTGGCGCGCGCCGGAGCCGGACGGCAGCCGGGACCCGACGACGGCGAAGAAGGCGTGCAGCCCCGACTGGCCCAGGGCATGGGCCGCGACGGTCACCGAAGCGCTCCGCTCGCGCACGGCGAGCCACCACCCCGCCCCGCACACCGGAAGCAGAGCGGCAGCCTGGACGGGAAGAGGCAGGGGCGCGCCGGACATCAGCGCGTGGCCGAGTCCGGACACCGTGACGCACACCACCGCGAACAGCGCGGTGCGCCCGAGTCGGAGTGCGGTTCCGGACCCCATGGCAGCCATCGTGCCAGCCGTACCCGCCCCGGAGAGAAGGGCATCAGATGCCGAAACAACGGGACTTCGGCGCGTTTGCCCCACCAGCACTGTCAAGTGATCCACGTCACACCCACCCGGGGGGAACTTATCCCTCTCCGTGTCCGACTGCTCCAACAACACGCCCGCGTACGCCTCGTGGCCCGGGGCCGCCGCATCCGCCCCGCCAGCCGATCCCCCCACCCGAAGAGGCCGCATGACGAATCCGCCCCCCGCCCCCGAACCGGCAGCGGCCGCCGAGACGCCCGGACGTGCCGCACCGGCCGCGCCCGGGACCGGACATGAAGCCGCGACCACGGCCGCGGCCACCGGCGGCGCCGAGCCCGACGACAGCCGGATCCCCGGCCCCCGGCCGCCCGGAGGGCCGCAACGGCCGACGCTCCGCTCCGATCTGCGGGCCTCGTGGCCCGACGGCCTGGTGGCGCTCCTCATCACCGCCGCGATCTTCGTCCTGCTCTACCTGCGCATCCGCGCCAAGACCTCCTCCACACTCACCGTGATGCCGTTCATGGCCGACGCGGGCGGCTTCTGGATGTACTTCCTCAGCCAGGCGTTCGGCTGGTCCGCCCTGCTCTGGGCCTGGGGGACCGTCGTCCTCGGCCTGATGCTGTCCGGGTCGCGGCCGGGCCGCCTCCCGCTGTCGGGCCCCCGGCTGGAACGCCTGCACCGCACCACCAGCCTCAACACCATCGCCCTGATCGCGGCCCACGCCCTGCTGTTCGGGGCCGAACTGGTCCGGCACGACACGGCGTCCTGGAACTCCGCGCTCGCCACCGCCTTCGTGGAGTCCCTCGTCCCCGGCGGCTACGACTCGGGGACCGGGCGGATCGCCCTGCCCATCGGCCAGGCGGCCCTGTACCTCGCGATCCCGCTCGGTCTGCTCTTCTACGTACGCCACCGCATCGGTCACAGGACCTGGCGGGTGCTGCACCGCTGCGTGATCGTCGTCTACGTGCTCAGCGTCTGGCACACGCTGCTGTACGGGACCAACGTCTGGTACGACGGCTGGTTCCGCACCAGTGTCTGGCTGCTCCAGCTCCCGATCGCCGCGCTGTTGCTCCTGCGTCTGGCGCGGCCCGCCCGCCGCTCCGAGAAGCTGCCCGGCAGCCCCCCGGCGACCGCCGGGGGGCGCACCCGGTGGGCCCTGCGGCTCGGCGGCCGGCTCGCGGTGGTGGCGGTCCTGGTGGCCCTGGTCGCCGTCGTGGCCGGCGGCCACGACGGCGGGCGCGGCGCACCTCCGGAGGACACCTCCTCCACCCACAACCACGACTGAGAGACCGTCCGCGACCCCGGCGGGGGCGACCCGCCCGGCGACGTAGGCTCGGAGGCATGACCACCAACGATCTTCCCGTGATCGCCGCCGTAGACGGCTCCACCCACAGCCGGCAAGCGCTCGACTGGGCCACCCAGGAGGCCGTGCGGCGCGGACTGCCTCTGCTGATCGTCCACGTCCGCCCGCTCACCCGACAGGTCGACGAGGAGACCGGGCGGCGTGAGGCGGAGGCGCTCCTGGGCGATGCCGTACGCCGCAGCGCGCTCATCGCGCCGGAGCTGCGGCCCTCGACGCTGGCCCCGCTGGACTTCCCGTCAGCGGCCCTCGTCTCACTGAGCCGGGACGCGTCGATGGTCGTGGTCGGATCACGCGGACTCGGGGGCTTCCGCTCGCTGATGATCGGTTCGAACAGCCTCGCCACCGCGTCGATGGCGAGCTGTCCCGTCGTCGTCGTGCAGGACGACCGCCCGGAGGAGGACGACCGGTCCAGGGAGGCGGAGGCGTTCACCGACATCGTCGCCGGGGTGGCCGCCGACGAGAGCAGCGAGGCGGTCCTGGAGTTCGCCTTCGCCACCGCGGCCTCCCGGCCGGGCGCCCGGCTGCGGATCGTGCACGGCTGGACGATGTTCTCCTCGATGCTGTCGGGCGGTCCGTTCCTGGACCGGGAGGAGGCGGCGGGCTCGGCCGCCCGGACCCTGGCCGAGCTGACCTCGGGCTGGCACGCGAAGTACCCGCAGGTGGAGGTCGTCCGGGAGCCGGTGAACGGGTCCGCCGCGCGCACCCTGGTGACCGCGTCGGCGACGGCGGCCCTGACGGTGATCGGCCGCCGCAGGGGCGGGGAGTCGCTCGGACTCGGGCTGTCCCCGGTGGCGCAGACGGCCCTCACGCACGCGCTGGGGCCGGTCGCCGTCGTCCCGTGCTGAGCCGCCGCCCCGCACGTGGCTGAGCCCGCCTCCCCGGGTCCCGCCGAGCCGGGCAGTTCCGGTTTCCGCCGGGCCGCCCGCCGGGGTACCGCCGAGCGGGCCCGCGTCCCGTCGGCGCGGGCCCCTTGGCCTGACGGACGGCGTGACCGAGACTGGGCCGATGACACAGCGTGTGGCGCTCGCGACCGTAATGGACCGGATGGCCATCGATGCGGTGATCACCGAGTACGCGGTGGCCGTCGACGACGGGGCGTGGTCGGACTACGGAGCCCTGTTCGCTCCGGACGGCCGCGCGGACTACCGGAGCGCGGGCGGTGTGGAGGGCCCGGCCGACGAGATCGCCCGGTGGCTCGAAGAGACGATGCGCCTCTTCCCCGTGCGCCAGCATCTGATCGTCAACCGCCGGATCGACCTGGAGGATCTCGGGGGCTACCCGGGCGACCGGGCCGAGGTCCGGGCCGACTATCTCAATCCGATGTGTCTGGACCGGAAAGCGGCAGGCGGCGCGGAAGCGCCGGACGAGGCGGACCCCGGGCGGGCCCGTGGCCCCGCACCCGACTTCGTGACCGGCGGCCGATACGCCTTCGAGCTGCACCGCGCCGAACCGCGCTGGCTGATCCGTACGGTCACCGTCCACGAGAAGTGGCGTCGGACGCCCGACGCGTAGGCCGTCCCCCTCGCCCGGGGGCGCCCGGGCGGCGCGCCGTGCCCCGCTCGGCCGCGTCCTGTGTCCCACGCGGATCGCCTCCCCCACACTGGGTGTCCAGGGGTTTCCAGGGGCGGACGCGGTGACGGCGACTGCCCGCCCGCGCACGACCGAGGAGGGCACGGTATGCGATTTCGGGGCGGGCGCCTCCCGGTCGGCCGCAGCAGCGCCGACGCCTCCGGTGACGGCGCCTCCAGCGGCGGCGGTGACCGTGCCGCCGAGGAGCAGGACAGCTCTCCCGGCGGCGTCCGCGGTGGCGGACCGGAGTCCGGACGGCGAGACTCCGGCCCCCTTTCGTCCCCCTGGCCCCGTGGCGCGGCGGCGCTGTTCGCCGGGGCGCTGCCCGCGCTCGCCTTTCCCGCGCCCGGCCTCTGGTGGTTCGCCTACGTGGCGCTGGTCCCCTGGCTGTCCCTGATCCGTACGGCGCACTCGCCCCGCCGGGCGGCCCTGGACGGGTGGATCGGCGGGAGCGGGTTCGTCATCGCCGTGCACCACTGGCTGATGCCGAACCTCCATGTCTTCATCCTGCTGCTGGCCGCTCTGCTCGGGCTGCTCTGGGCTCCCTGGGGCCTGCTGGTCTCCCGGCTGCTCGGCGGGGCGCCGTCGGGGCGCCGGGCCGCGGCCGCTGTGGTCCTCGTCCCCTCCGGGTGGCTGGTGATCGAGTTGATCCGGTCCTGGGAGGGGCTCGGCGGGCCCTGGGGGCTGCTCGGCGCGAGCCAGTGGGAGGTGGCCCCCGCTCTGCGGGTGGCGTCGGTGGGCGGGGTGTGGCTGGTGAGCCTGCTGGTGCTCGCGGTGAACACGGGCGTGACCCTGCTGATCGCCGGCCGCTCGGCCCGGACGGCCGCCGGGGCCCTACTGGTGGTGTGCGCGCTGTCCGTCACGGCGATCTGGGCCTGGGCGCCCCGGCCGGAGGGCGTCGGCACGGTCAGGATCGCCGTCGTGCAGCCGGGCCTCGTGGAGGGGCCGGGGAGTGTCGCGCGCCGTTTCGAGCGGGGCGCGGAGCTGACGCGTTCGCTGGAGGGCCGGGGGGTGGACCTGGTCGTGTGGGGCGAGAGCAGCATCGGAGCCGAGACGTGGCAGCGACCGGAGACCCCTCGGCGGCTGGCGGAGCTGTCCCGCCGGGTCGGGGCGGACCTGCTGGTCAACGTGGACGCCCGGCGGACGGACGGCTCGGGGCGGCCGGGGATCTTCAAGTCGGCCGTGCTCGTGGGCCCCGGCGGGCCGACCGGGGACCGCTACGACAAGATGCGCCTGGTCCCGTTCGGCGAGTACGTCCCGGCCCGCTCCCTGCTGGGGTGGGCGACCTCCGTGGGCAGGGCGGCGGGCGAGGACCGGCTGCGCGGCGACCGCCAGGTGGTGATGACCCTGCCGGACGGGGCGCGCGGGCTGCGGATCGGTCCGCTGGTCTGCTTCGAGTCGGCGTTCCCCGACATGAGCCGGGGGCTGGTCCGCGACGGGGCTCAGGTGCTCGTCGCCCAGTCCGCGACCTCGACGTTCCAGGACAGCTGGGCCCCGGCCCAGCACGCGTCGCTGGGGGCGCTGCGGGCCGCCGAGAACGGCCGCCCGTCGGTCCACGCGACGCTGACCGGGATGAGTGCGGCGTACGGGCCCCGGGGGGAGCGGGTGGGCCGCCCGCTCGGCACGGACGCGAGCGCCGCGGAGGTGTTCGATCTGCCGCTGGGGCGCGGCACCACGCTGTACGGCCGGTTCGGCGACTGGCCGGTGTACGGGGCGCTGGCGGCGCTGGCCGTGCTGTGCGCCGTCGAGGGGCTTCGGGCTCTCAGGCGGCCTGCTCCAGGGCCTCCCGGACCACCCGCTCGCACAGCTCATGGGTCGCCAGAGCGTCCCGGGCACTGAGCGTCTCGCCCCGGCGCACGGCGTCGAGGAAAGCGTGCACGCAGCCCTCGATGCCGCGCTGCCGGGCCACCGGGACCCAGTCGCCGCGCCGCCGCACCCGGGGACGGCCTTCGTGGTCGACGACGTCCGCGAGGTTGAGGACCTGTCGCTTGGCGTCCTGGCCGGAGACTTCGAGGATCTCCTCGGTCGACCCGTTCAGCCGGTTCATCATGCCGATCGCGGTGAACCCGTCGCCGGACAGCTGGAGGACCACGTGGTGCATCAGGCCGTCCACGATCCGGGCCCGCACGGTGGTGTGGTCGACGGCGCCCGGAACCAGGAAGCGCAGCGTGTCGACGACGTGGATGAAGTCGTCGAGGACCATCGACCGGGGCTCCTCGGGAAGCCCGACCCGGTTCTTCTGCATGAGGATCAGCTCGCGCGGGTGGTCCGCGCACTCCGCGTAGCCCGGGGCGAAGCGGCGGTTGAAGCCGACGGCGAGGCTGACGCCGCGTTCCTCGGCGAGGTTCACCAGCCGCTCGGAGTCGGCGAGGTCATAGGCGATCGGTTTGTCGACATAGGTGGCGACGCCGGCTTCGAGGAGGCGTTCCACGATCTGGGGGTGCACGGCGGTGGGGGCGTGCACGAAGGCCGCGTCCAGCCCCTCGGCGAGGAGGGAATCGAGGGTCGTGTGGCGGGCGCCGGCCGGAATGCGATGGGCGTCACCGACCGCGTGGAGCGTGGCGGGCGTGCGGGTCTGCACGTGCGGTTCGACGCCCGGTGCGGTGGTGAGTACCGGCAGATACGCCTTCTGCGCGATGTCGCCGAGCCCGATGCAACCGATCTTCACGAGGTCTCCCTGTCGCCGTGCCGCGCCGCCGTGCGCGGCTGTCCGCGCCCCGGCAGCATACGTCGCCGCTGTCGCGCCTCCTGCCTGTCCGCACACGAACTCCCTGGCCAGGCCCATGATCGTGAGTCACTATGGCCCCCATGAATTTCACGGAACGCTCCGAACCCGCCCCCGACGCCGCCGAACGTCCCATGCTGGAGGGCTGGCTCGACTACCACCGCGAGACCATGGCGATGAAATGCGCGGGACTGACGGACGCCCAGACGCGCGAGGCGTCGGTGCCGCCCTCCGCTCTCACGTTGCTCGGTCTCCTGCGGCACATGGCCGAGGTGGAGCGCGGCTGGTTCCGCGAGGTGCTCGCGGGTGAGGAACTGTCGGACCTCTACTGCACCGAGGAGGACCCGGACGGCGAATTCCAGGTGACCGGGTCGGACACCTGGGCCGAGGCGGAGTCGACCTGGCGGGCGGAGATCGCGGCGGCCCGGAAGAACGCCGCCGCGTTCGGTCTGGACGACTTCTCCAAGGGCGTCGGCTCGTCCGGGAAGCCCTTCAGCCTGCGCTGGATCTATACGCACATGATCGAGGAGTACGCCCGGCACAACGGCCACGCCGACCTGGTGCGCGAGCGGGTGGACGGCGCCACCGGCGACTGACGGTCGCGCCCCCGCGGCGAGGGCGGGCCCGGGCGCCGTGCTGACCGGGTCACTCGTGCGGGCCATTCGCCCGCCCACCGGGCCCCCGGGAGCCGGGCCGCACCGCAGAGTTGCCCGGGTGCAGAGAAACAGAATCACCGCGACCCTCCTGGTCGGTCTGGCGGTCACCTCCGTATCCGGCTGCGTCTCGGTGGAGCCGCGGGCCGTTCCCTCCCCGCGTCCGGGTGCGACCGGGCCGGTCCAGGACGTGGCTCCGCAGATCGTGCAGCCGCCCGCCCGTGAGGCGCTGGAGGCGGTGCCGGACCCGAGCCCGTCGGCCGCCCGGCCGCCCTCGCCCGTGTCCCCGGACACCCGGTCCCCTGCGGAGACCCGGCGCGCCGGACCGGCGGGGGCCGCCCGGCCGCGGGAGCGCGCGGACCCGCCGCCCCGGACGCCGCCCCGGCCCCCGGGCGTCACCGTGCCCGCGCTGCCGCGTGTCCCCGATGGCGGGGCGGGCGTCTGCGCGCTCGGCCGTGGGTACGGTGGCTGGCCCGCGGGCAGCCCGGCGGCCCGCAGCTGCTCGGAGACGTACGGCCGCTGACGCTCCTGCCCGCGGGACCCCGCCCCCGCGGGCGCACGGGCCACGGCGCCCGCGGGCTCCTGGTCACTGCTCCCGCATGCGGAGCTCCAGCCGGTCGATGGCGGCCCGCACCCCGCCGCCGTACCCGTCGTGCGCGAGCGATTCGGCCGCGGCGCGGGCCCGCTGGAGGTGGATGCGGGCCGAGTCGGGGCGCTGGAGCTTGAGGTAGTCCGCCGCGAGGTTCAGGTGCAGCGAGGGGTAGAACGCCCGCACGGCAGGGGTGTCCCGGGGTTCCGCCGCCCGCACGCCGCCCGCCCGCTCACCGGCACTCGGTCCCCCACCGCACGCCTCCTCACCGGCGCCCGGCCCCTCGGCGGCCTCCAGGCCCTCGGCGGCCGTCAGGGCGCGCAGGTCCCAGGCGAGCTCGTCGCCGGGGTCGTCCTGGGTGTCCGCCATGTAGTGCGCGAGGGTGCAGCGGTGCAGGGGGTCGCCGTCCGCTCCGAGCTCCGACCAGAGTGCGCCGAACCGGTTGCGGGCCTCCTCCCGGTCACCCCCGTGGAGAAGCATGATCGCCTGGCCCATCCTGGTCATGACGGCGTCGTCGGACGCCTCCTGCTGCTCCACCACTGCGGTCTCCTCGTCGCCGGTCCAGCCGGTTGCCGTCCTTCCGACGCTAGCGCCGGACCTCCGCGCAACCGGTCAGACACGGGCTTCGCGGCCCGTCAGCCGAGGTCGGGGATCCTCCAGTCGATCGGCTGGTGCCCCTGGGCGGCCACGGCCTCGTTGATCTGGGTGAAGGGGCGGGAGCCGAAGAACTTCTTGGCGGACAGCGGCGAGGGGTGCGCGCCCTTCACCACGATGTGGCGTTCCTCGTCGATCAGGGGCAGCTTCTTCTGCGCGTAGTTGCCCCAGAGCACGAAGACCGCCGGATCGGGCCGTTCGGCTACGGCGCGGATCACCGCGTCGGTGATCTTCTCCCAGCCTTTGCCCTTGTGGGAGTTGGCCTCGCCGCCCCGGACCGTGAGCACGGCGTTGAGCAGGAGGACTCCCTGCTCGGCCCAGGGCATCAGATAGCCGTTGTCCGGCACGGGCAGGCCCAGCTCCTGCTGCATCTCCTTGTAGATGTTGCGCAGGGACGGCGGCGTCCTGACGCCGGGCCGCACGGAGAAGCAGAGCCCGTGCCCCTGGCCCTCGCCGTGATACGGATCCTGGCCGAGGACCAGGACCTTGACCCGGTCGTACGGGGTGGCGTCCAGGGCGGCGAAGACCTGCTCGCGCGGCGGATACACCGGGCCCCTGGCCCGCTCCTCCTCGACGAAGTCCGCCAGTTCCTTGACGTACGGCTTCTGGAGTTCTTCGCCGAGGACGGCGCGCCAGGACTCGGGGAGCAGGTCGATATCGGTCACGTTCACAACCTCCGGTGAGCAACAGGTTCTTGATCCCCGAACCTACCGGGCCCCACTGACAACAGGGCCCGGGAGCCCTTTCCGTACAGCGCCTACCAACTGGCCTTGCGGTACAGCTCCCACAGCTGCATGACGGTCTGCGGGTCCAGCGCGCGCTCGCCGCCTCCGATGTCCTCGCCCGCGGCGACGTACAGCTTGCCCTGCCACAGCGGCAGCAGGCGGACGTCGTCGACGAGGATCTCCTGGGCCCGCTCGAAGTGCTTGCTGACCGCGCCCCGGTCGCTCTCCTGCCGCGAGGCGGGGATCAGCTGCTGGGTGATCTCCTTGTTGATGTACGGGGTGCCGGTGACGCTCTCCTTGCCAACGAAGGGGGCGACGAAGTTGTCGGGGTCGGGGAAGTCCGGGAACCAGCCACGGCCGAAGACCGGGTACTCGCCCTTGTTGAAGCCGTCCTGGAAGACCTTCCAGGGCTCGCCCCGCAGCGTGATCTCGAACAGTCCGGACGCCTCCAGCTGCCGCTTGAGCTCCTCGAACTCGGGCTCGGTCGAGGAGCCGTACCGGTCGGTGGTGTACCAGAACGTCATCTTCACGGGCTCGGTGACGCCGGCCTCGGTGAGGATGTTCTTCGCCTTCTTCACGTCCGGGTCGCCGAAGACGTCGAAGAAGCTCGTGGCGTGTCCGGCGATACCCTTGGGGATCATGGAGTAGAGGGGCTCGGCGGTTCCCCGGTAGACCTTGGCGACCAGGGCGTCGCGGTCCACGACGTGCGCGATGGCCTTGCGGACGGCGGGGTTCGCGGCGGCCGGGTCCTTCGGGTTGAACACCAGGAAGCGGATGTCCGCACCGGTGCTCTCGACGATCTGCAGGCCGGCGTTGTCGTCCTTGTCGTCCTCCAGGCTGACGACCTCCTCGGCGGTCAGACCCCGGTAGGTGGCGTCGATCTCCTTCGCCTTGAGCGCCCTCACCATCTCGGCGGACTTCTCGAAGTAGCGGATCGTGACCGCGTCGTTCTTGCGGTTGGCGAAGCCCTTGTAGTCCGGGTTCTTCTTCAGCTCGGCGGTGTCCCGGTCCTTGTAGGACTCCAGGAGGTACGGGCCGGACCCGGTGACCTCGCCGTCGTCGCGGAGCTTGTCCTTGCGGTAGTCACCGGGGGCGACGAGCGACATGGCGGGGGTGGCGAGGATGAACGGGAACGTGGCGTCGGACTTGTTCAGGTGGAATACGACCGTGTCCTCGCCCTTGGTCTCGATCCGGTCCAGGGAGCCGAGCATCCCGGCGGGGCCGCCCTTGAAGTGGATGTCCACGATGCGGTCGATGGAGTACTTCACGGCGTGGGCGTCGAGCTTCTCGCCGTTGGAGAACTTCAGGTTCCTCTTGAGCGTGCACCGGTAGGCCATGCTCGTGGCATCGGTGAACTCGCAGGACTCCGCCGCGTCCGGCTCCGGGCTCGTGCTGCCGGAGGGGAAGCTCACCAGCGTCTGGTAGACGTTCCGCATCAGCTCCCACGATCCGTCCCAGGCTGCCGCGGGATCGAGTGTGGACGGGGAGCTGGTCGTCCCGACGGTTATCGCCTGGTTCGTTTCCGACCCGCTGTCGGTAAGGAGACCGCAGCCGGCCAGCAGAGAAAGGGAAGCTAGGGCTGCAGCAGCCTGCAGACTGGCCCGGTAGAACACGCGCACGCTCCTCGATCAGCCATGGGTCGGCAGACCATACCGCAGCGCCCTGCCGGGTCAACCTGCTGACCCGACAGGGCACTTGACTCAATCGGGGCCAAACCGGGCCACGCCGCTCAGCCCACGCCCGCGTTCAGGAAGATTCCTCCGTCCACCACGAGGGTCTGCCCGGTGATCCAGTCGGACTGCGCGGAGGTGAGGAAGGCCGCCGCACCCCCGATGTCCTGGGGAACGCCGAGCCGGCCCAGCGGATAGGCGGCCGCCGCCTCCGCTTCGCGTCCCTCGTAGAGGGCCTCGGCGAACCTGGTCTTGACCACGGCCGGGGCGATCGCGTTGACCCGGACGACCGGGGCGAACTCGTGCGCCAGCTGGAGGGTCAGGTTGACCATCGCCGCCTTGCTCATGCCGTACGCGCCGATGAACGGCGAGGCGGAGACCCCGGCGATGGAGGCGATGTTGACGATCGCCCCGCCGTTCTCCTTCTGCCACGCCTTCCACGTCTGCTGGGCGAAGCCCAGCGCCGAGATCACGTTGGTCTCGTAGACCTTGCGGGCGACGTTCAGGTCGAGCTCCGCGATGGGGCCGAAGACCGGATTCGTCCCGGCGTTGTTCACCAGGTGGTCGACCCGGCCGAACGCCTCCATCGTGCGCTCGACCGCCGCGGCCTGGTGCGCCTCGTCGTGCGCCTTGCCCGCGATGCCGATCACCCGGTCGGAGCCGAGCCGCTCGACGGCTTCCTTGAGGGCGTCCTCACCCCGCCCGGTGATGGCGACCCGGTCGCCGCGGGCGACGAACGCCTCGGCGATCCCGTAGCCGATGCCCCGGCTCGCGCCCGTGATGAGGGCGACCTTCCCGCTGTCCTGCACCGTCATGTCTGCGCTGCCCTTCGGATCAGTTGAGGGGTCCGCCGGCCACGTACATGACCTGGCCGGAGACGAAGCCCGCGTCGTCGCCCGCGAAGAAGGCGATGGCGTTCGCGACGTCCTCGGGACGGCCGACGCGCTGGACCGGGATCTGGGTGGCGGCCGCCGCCTGGAACTCCTCGAAGCCCATGCCGACGCGGGCGGCCGTCTGCGCGGTCATCTCGGTGACGATGAAGCCCGGCGCGACGGCGTTGGCGGTGACGCCGAACTTGCCGAGTTCCTTGGCGAGCGTCTTGGTGAGGCCCTGGAGCCCCGCCTTGACCGCGGAGTAGTTGGCCTGGCCCCGGTTGCCGAGGGCGGAGGAGGAGGAGAGCGAGACGATCCGGCCGAACTTGGCCTCCACCATGTGCGCCTGGACGGCCTTCGCCATCAGGAACGCACCCTTGAGGTGCACGTTCATCACGAGGTCCCAGTCGGACTCGCTCATCTTGAACAGCAGGTTGTCGCGGAGCACGCCCGCGTTGTTCACGAGGATCGTCGGGGCGCCCAGTTCGGCGGCGACCCGCGCGACGGCGGCTTCCACCTGACCGGCGTCGGACACGTCGCAGCCGACGGCGAGCGCGGTGCCCCCGGCGGCGGTGATCTTCTCGACCGTGTCCTTGCAGGCCGCCTCGTCGAGATCGAGTACGGCGACGGAGCGGCCCTCGGCCGCGAGGCGTACGGCGGTGGCGGCGCCGATGCCCCGCGCCGCTCCCGTCACGATGGCGACGCGCTGCTCGGTGGTGGACATGCTTGGTTCTCCTCGCCCTTGGATGCGGCTCAGTGGGCGTCGGGGCGCTTCCCGGACGAAAAGACCCCCGATCACTGAGCAACCGCTTAGTACCTTCAGCAGACGAGACGCTAGAAGCCCCGGCACCCGGTGTCAACGGCGCACGCCCCGGCGGGCCGCACGTCACACCGGGCGGGGCTCCCGCCGCTGTGCCGTCGCGGTCCCGCCGGGGCGCGGATCAGCGCACGAGGAGGTCGAGCAGCCGTTCCACCTCGGCGGCCGGATCGGCGGTCAGGCCGCTGTGCACGGCACCGGGCTGGAGCACCGTGGAGCGCGGGGCGATCAGCCAGCGGAACCGGCGTCCGGCGTCGTCGCCCGCCGCCTGCCCGGCGCCCTCGCCGCCGCCGCAGACCCCCTCGACGGCGCGCAGGGCGGCTCGCACCCCGACGACATCGGCCCGCGGGTCCAACGCCCTCAGCTTCGCCTCGTCGAGATGCGTACGGGCGGCGACGAACGAATGGGCCCGGCAGTACACGAGCACCCCCGCGTTGAAACACTCCCCCCGCTCGACCCGGGGGACGACGCGCAGGAGGGCGTACTCGAAGACATCGCGCCGCGTCATCGGCCACCCTCCTCGCCGGCCGGAGCGGCCGCGGCGGCGCGGTCGTCGCCGGCCGGCTTCGGCCTGGGAGGCAGGCGCTCGGTGAGCCATCCCGGGGCCTGGGACGGCCGGGTCGCGGTCGGCGCGTCCAGCGTGATCCGCTCGTGAATCGTGGCCGCCCGCGCGAGCAGCGGTGCGATGTAGGCCCGGCGCACCTCGTCGGCGGAGTCGAAGCCGGGCTCGTCGGCCAGCCAGACGTCCGGCACGTCGGCGGCGACCTCGGTGAGCAGTTCCTCGGTGACCAGCGGAGCGAGCTCGGCCGCGGCGGCCGCGATATCCGGTGCGAAGGGGGCCAGAACATGGTCCGAGGCGTTGTACGGCTTGGCGGCGGACGCCTGGGCGCCGGGCCAGTTGTGGTGCCAGATCATGGTCGCGCCGTGGTCGATGAGCCAGAGGTCGCCGTGCCACACGAGCAGGTTGGGGTTGCGCCAGGAGCGGTCCACGTTGTTGATCAGCGCGTCGAACCAGACGATCCGCCCGGCCTCGGCCGCCCCGACCCGGTAGGCGAGCGGGTCGAACCCGAACGAGCCCGGCAGATAGTCCATCCCGAGATTCAGTCCGCCGCTCGCGCGGAGCAGCTCCTGCACCTCCTCGTCGGGCTCCGCGAGCCCGATGACGGGGTCGAGCTCGATGGTCACCAGCTCGGGCACCCGCAGTCCCAGCCGACGGCCGAGCTCTCCGCAGATGATCTCGGCGACGAGCGTCTTGCGCCCCTGTCCCGCCCCGGTGAATTTCATGACGTAGGTGCCCAGGTCGTCGGCCTCGACGATCCCTGGGAGCGATCCACCCTCCCGCAGGGGTGTGACATAGCGGGTCGCTACGACCTCTTCCAACACTTTCCCAGGCCACCCATCTCATTGGCTTTTACCGTCCACGGACGGTTTCTCCGAGGCGTAGAGGCGGGAATCACCGGTCAACGGCGCTGGGGAGAATCTGGGGAGTTTCGGCCAGTGAGCCTATGCCCCGCCCTTCCCAAGCAGCCCGTCGATGGTGCCGCGCCCCTTGCTGCCAGCCTCCGGCACGAAGCCAGCATAGTGACCGAGAGTGATCGCCGGCGAGGAATTTCCGAGCCACCGGGCCGAAGTCACGACGGGCGCTCCAGCTTCCCCCCTGGCAGCTCCACCTCTACCGACTGGCGATGCACCGTTCGACGGTGTTGCGTTGTTTCAGATCTCTCGATCGAAGGCCGGGGGGCCGCCGCCCCGGCTGCCGCGACGCAGCCGGCGACCTTGCCGGCCGGGATGGGGATCACTGCCCGGATGCCGCGCCTTCGTAGATGCTCGCGCATAGCACGGGAGGAGTACGAGGACACCGCCGCACTCGTCCTGCACGAACACCTCCGCGGGCGGCGGCATTGGATCCTGGTTGGTGATCGGGCCGGACCGCGTGCCCAGGAGCGTGTGGAACTCACGCACAGCACAGCCGGCGGGGAGCAGCCGAGCGTCGCCTAACTTGATCTTTAACCTGTGCGGCGTGCCGTCGTCCTCGGTCAACGGCTCGTCCCGAGCGGCGGCGCAGCCGCGGAGGAAGGCCCACGCGTGCTCCCAACTTCCAGTCCTGCCTACGAGGCCAAACCCGGACGTCCGGTCTCTCACGGCGGCATACCGGGGAGGGCTCCTCGCCATGGGTGATTTGATGCCGTATATGCCGTGTTGTTCATGCAAGATGTTTGCTGCGAGTTTCGGGGCGAAGTGGCAAGCTGAAAGGAGGCCGCAGCTGTGGGCACCGGGCAGTCCGCTCTGGAGCGTCGACGTCAAGGCGATGAACATCCGTGGCCGCCGCGCTGGATGCGTTGGCTTCCCCCCGCGTTGATCGTGGTGTCGATCGTGCTTGATCAGGCGACACCGCCCCATTACTTTTTCGGGCCGCTGATCACGGCCTCGGTCGTGCTGGCAATTTTCGCCTACCCTCCGCTCGGCGTTGCCTTTACCGGTGCGGCCGGACGTGTCCTGTTGGCGTTCGCCGAAGGGCTCGGGGACGACGTCGGTCCGCAGACCGTCACCACGCTGATCGTGCTGGGCCTCGTCACCGTGCTTTCCGTTGCGCTATGCACAGTGCGCTTCCGGGCAGAGAAGCGCTTCCGCCGGGTGCAAACAGTTGCTGAAGTGGTGCAACTGGCCCTACTGCGACCACTTCCCGCCCAAGTCGGCCCGGTGCGGGTGGCCGGCTTCTACCGCGCAGCCGATGACGAGGCGCTCATCGGCGGAGACCTCTACAGCGTCCGCCGGACCCCTTTCGGTATTCGCGTGATTGTCGGAGACGTCAGAGGCAAGGGTATCGAAACCACCCAGACCGTGACCACAGTTCTTTCGGCCTTCCGGGAAGCGGCCCTGCTTCAGCCAACACTTCCTCAACTCGCCGACCGGATCGACACAGCACTGCAACTCGACCGCGAAAACTCCGAGCTGGACCCAGCCGTCAGCGACGCCTTTCCGGCTCTTGTGTCACCGAAGGGCCCGGAAGATGCGGTAACGCCTGTGGATGAGCTCTTCGTTACAGCGGTTCTTCTCGAATTCTCCTCAGACGGTCGCGAAGTACGGACTTTGGACCGAGGCCACCAGCCTCTACTTCTCGTCAACTCATGTGGCACGACTGTCATGAAGACCGAGCACAGCCTGCCTCTGGGTATGGGAGACCTTCTCGTCGAACAGCCGCAGACCGCCACCCACGCGGTGAATTCCGGCGACATCCTGATCGCCTACTCCGACGGTGTCACCGAAGCACGCGACCGAGCCGGCACTTTCTACCCCCTTCGCGCGCGTCTCCAGACTCATTGCGGCAGCAGTCCTCAGCCACCCTCCCCCGCCGACATCATCGACTTCCTCCAGCACGACCTCGTCCGATGGGCCCCCGCTCTCGCCGACGATGTCGTGGCCATCGCACTCCAGCCCGCCCCACCCGTCCGAGATGCGTGATGACCCCACTGGCGGCGCCCGGGCCAAGACCTCCCGCATTCTGTTCGTCCCGCACACCGGGCTCGCCCGGGAGCACCTGCCACGGGACCTCGGCTTCGGGTCGGGCATGACCTGCTGGCGGTGCCTGGCCGAGTGGACCGAGGCCGGAAGTACGGCCCCGGCTGCACGAGGTCCTCCTCGCCAAGCTCCGCAGCGCGAACGCCCTGAACTTCTCCCTGGCAGCCGTCGACGGCTGCCAGGTCCGCGCGTCAAAGGGGGCTCCAGGACGGGACGAAGCCTTGTGGACCGCGGTTACGCCGGCTGCGGATTCGCCTGGAGATCCGCGACGACATCCACGAAGCCTTCCTGACCCCCGGATGCGCCCTCATCTGCCGGCGGCGGCGACTTCTCTCCCTACCCTGACAGCATCGGCACCCAGTGATCCATCACCTGGCCCAGACGCCGGCGATGATCAGCGATCCAGTCGTCCGGAGGGACGAGCGGGACGCGCACGGTCACCATGGACCCGGACTCGTCCTCCACGACCACCTCAGGGCAGTCACGCTCACCCGTGAGCTGGATGAAGATGGACGGCCCACTGCTCATCTCCATCCAGGCCACGTCTTCGCCGGCGCCAAGCCGGTCCAGTGCGTCGGCCCAGCTCTCCAACCTCGCGACATACAGCGCCAGGTCGACACGGCCGGAAACGAAGGGTGTCTTGACGACGATCTCCGCGTCGAGCCCGGCGGTCCATCCGGGGCTACGTCCCAGAACGTTGACCGAGACGCTGTTGCCCTCATCATCAGCGAGCGAGATGAGCTCCCTCTGAGGACTGTCTCCCATAGCTGCCCTTTCGTCGGCGCGTACCAAGCGATCCTCGCCCGACCTGAGGCCATCCTTCATCTCGTTTTGCCGGCAGTTCTCATTGCCCGACGCTACGCAGGACGGCGTAACCCGCCGCCCACAGGTCGCCGCCGAAGGGGATGCCGTAGCCCGATCCATGGCCTCCGCGCCGATCCGCCGAGCAGACCGTGCTGCGCACCGGCGAGTACGCCGAAGCCCCGTGGGCCGAATTGTTGGCGGGCCTGGCCCACCTGCTGGGCGGCTCAGCCCACCTGCTGGGCGGCTCACGCTCGAACAGGAACGGCAGCGGAGAATCGCAGCCCTCGGTGGGCGGTCACCCAACGCGACGCGGTCCCAGCACGACAGCCCCTCAGGCCCCCGACGGCGGGGGGCGGGCCTCAGCTGGAAGCCGCGGCGGCGATCGCGGCCGCGGCGATCTTCTCGGCGTCCGCCTCACAGCGTGCGGGTGGGTGCTCGTCGCCGCCGAGATCGACCCGCACCCTGAGGTTTCCGTCGAGGACGCTCAGCGAGCAGTTGGTGTCGGGGGGCTCGCTGGGGTCGTCGAGGCTGCGCCAGTGGGCGGAGTCGCCGAAACCGAGAGCCGGTTCGGGCCTGCCCTCCTTCGCCCTCTCCTCGAAGATCTGCCGCTGGAAGAGCGTTCCGTTGTCGGAGGTCTCGTTGGATTCGGACCGGGACCTCAAGAGGAACCACTCGACGAAGGCGTTCGACGCCTCGTCGCGGTAGCGGGCGCCGCCCTCTTCGTGACTTCCTTACCACGCGCAGCTGTTCGTCGCCCGGTCCCGGGACTCCTGGTGGCGGTCCGACGCCTCGTTACGGTCCGGCAGCGGAAGACTCCCGGCCGCCTCCGAACAGAGCGGCACCTTCGTGTACTTGTCCGGTGGTGGCGCGGCGCCCTTTGAGGGCCCACCGCCGGTCTCCGGGCCGTCGGCCGGGGAGTCGGCGCCGCCGGCGTCCACGGCGGCGCCGGGCGAAGCCCCGCCCCGTTGAGCGGTGGTCTCGTCGCCCCCGGACGTGAGTGCGTACACGCCGACGCCGGCACCGGCCAGGGCGAGCCCTCCCGCCGTCGCGAGCGCCGCGAGGACCCTGGGCGCCCCTTCCGACCGGCCGACTGTCCGGGAGGAGCGGGCCGTGCGGCGGTCTGCGTGGGTGCCGAGGCCAGGGCGTCCGCCGGACGACCGGCCGGGCCGGCTGTCCGGGTGGGGCGGCCGGTGCGGCCGTCCGGGTGGGAGCCGAGGCCAGGGCCGCCGGGAGCGACGGAGCGGACACGACCGTGCGCTCGTGGCCGTCCAGCAGCCGCGCGATGCCGGTCCGCTGGGAGTCGATCACCCGGTGCACGGCGGGAGGCCACGGCCGGACGGAGTGGCGGTTCTTCGCCGCCCGCCTCAGGGACGGCACCCTCCCCCGCCCCGTCCGACCACGAAAGTCCAGCGGCGCTCCGGCTCCCGGCGTGAACCCCACGACGCCGGGGCACGTACCCCTGACCGGAGTCACCGGTGCCGGGGGACCGACGAAGGGAACGCCGCGATGAGCGCAACGCAGGACCGCCGGAGCCACCTCGCACGCCGCACGGCCCTCACGGCGGCGGGGGCCGCCGGAGCGGCTGCCGCCCTCGCCGCGTGCGGCGGATCGGGGGGCCCGGACGGCCCGGACGGCTCGGACGCCGTCGAGCAGCCCGGCAGCGGGGACGGCGGCAAGGGCGGTGAGGTGATCGCCGCGACCGCCGACATCCCGGAGGGCGGCGGGGTGGTCTTCGCCGCACGGAAGATCGTGGTGACCCAGCCGCGGCCGGGCGAGTTCACGGCGTTCTCGTCGACGTGCACGCATCAGGGCTGTGCGGTCACCGACGTCTCGGGCGGCGCGATCGTATGCCCCTGCCACAACTCCACCTTCGACGCCGCCACGGGACGCCCGACCGGCGGGCCCGCCACCCGGCCGCTGCCCGCCCGTGAGATCACCGTCGAGGGCGACTCGATCAGGCTGGCGTAGCCGGTCCCGGCCCTGCTCCCTGCCCGGGCGGCCCGTTCCAGCTTCTGGGGACGGCGTCCGTGGTGGTGACGGTGGCGACCAGGGCGAGCGTGTTGCGGACCACGGCGGAGGTGTACGCGGCGGGGACCCCCGCGATGGCGTCGGACGGGACGACGGCCGTGTAGCCGAGGTTGTCCGCGTCGAAGACCGCGTTGGGGACGGCGACGTTGGCCGATACGCCGGTGACGACGAGCGTGCGGCAGCCGAGGTTGCACAGCAGCGGGCCGACGTCGGTTCCGGCCAGGGGCGAGAGGCCGTGCAGCCGGCGGACGACGAGGTCCTCGTCGACCACCTCGATCGGGGGCGCGACCCGGACGGCCGTGGTGCCCGTGTGCTGTTGGACGGGCAGCCGGGCGGCGGCGCGGAAGATCCGGGCGTTGCGGTTGCCGCCGCGCCCGTCTGGCCGGCTCTCGGCGACGGCGTGCATCACCTGCACGCCGCTCCCCCGGGCGGCGGCGACGAGCCGGGCGATGTTGGCCAGTGCGCCCGACGCGTGGGCGACCTCGGCGAGTTCGGGCAGGGCGCTGTCCGGCCCCACGACGCCCTGCTGGCACTCGACGGTGAGCAGGACGGTGGTGGCGGGGTCGAGCAGCTCGCTGAGCCGCTCGTGTGACGCGCGCTCGACGGCACGGGCGCTCCTCCCTCTCCTGTGCCCGCCACCCGGGGGCGGGCTTCCGCGGACCGGCCGGGCGCGCGAGGGTAGCGGCCATTGCGCCACGAAGGAAGAGCGGCCATACGTTCTGACGAACCGTCAGCAGCAAGGGGAGGCCACCATGACGGACACCCAGCGACGAGGCCGCCGGATCATGATGACGCCCGAGGAGCGGGACGCCTATCTCGGCGAACAGCGCACCTGCCGGGTGGCGACGCTCGGCCGCGACGGGGCTCCGCACGTCGGAGCGCTGTGGTTCGTCTGGGACGGCGGCTCGCTCTGGCTGTACTCCATCACCCGCAGCCTGCGCTGGTCCCAGCTGCGCGGGGATTCCAGGGTCGCCGTGGTCGGGGACGACGGCGAGGGATACGGGGAGCTGCGGGGCGTGGAGCTCACCGGCCGCGCGGAGCGCGTCGGGGAGGCGCCCCGCACGGGCCGGCCCTGCCCCGAACCGGAAGAGCCGGAGCGGCTGTTCCCCGCGAAGTACTTCGGCATGGCGGAGATGCCCCACGACGGACGGCACGCCTGGCTGCGGCTCACCCCGGAGACGGTCACCTCCTGGGACTTCCGCAAGCTGGCCGGTCCCGCCTGACCCGGCATCCAGGCCGGGGGCCGTCGGCGGCCACCGCACCGCACACGGGGGCCGGCCGCCCCACGCCTGGGTTCACGCCCCGCCGGCCGCCACGCCCGCGCCCGCCGCGCGCAGGGCCTTCACCGCGGCGCGGACCGACGGGCGCCGGTCCGCGTCCGTGCGCCAGACCGCGTGGACGTGCCGCCGCATGGTCTGCCGCACCGGCACCAGGCGCACCCCTTCGGGGACCGGCCCCCGCCCCAGCCGGGGGGCCACACAGACGCCGAACCCGGCTGCGATCAAGGCGAGTTGCGTATGGTGCTCACCGGCCAGGTGGGCGATGCGCGGCTCGATCCCCCGGGAGCGCAGGGTGAACATCAGCCATTCGTAACAGAATTCCCCCTCGGGCCAGGACACCCACGGGTCGTCCGCGAAGTCCTCCAGCTCCACCTCGCCGCGGTCCGCCAGCGGATGTCCGGCCGGCATGGCGATGTCGGGGGCGTCGTCGAGGAGTTCGGCCTTGGTCAGCCCTCCGGGAACGGGCAGCCGCTTGTTGCTCCAGTCCAGCACGACGGCCAGGTCGACATCCCCCCGGAGCACCGCGCGCAGCCCCTGCTCGGGTTCCAGCTCCCGGGTACGGACGGTGAGGTCGGGGTGGTCCGCGCGCAGGGAGGTGAGCGTCGCGGGGAACAGCCCCCGGGCCGCGGTCGGGAAGGCGCAGATCCTCACCTCGCCGACGACCTCGCCCCGTTGGGCCTCGATGTCGGACTGGGCGAGTTCCACCTGGGACAGGATCCGCGCGGCATGGTCCGCGAGCAGCCGGCCCGCGTCGGTGAGACGGACGCCGCGGCCGTTCCTGGCGAGCAGTCGCTGCCCCACCTCGCGCTCCAGCTTGGCCATCTGCTGCGAGACCGCCGACGTCGTGACGTGCAGCCCGTCGGCCGCGCCGCTCACCGAGCCGTGCCGGGCGAGGGCGTCCAGCGTGCGCAGTCGCTCCAGATTCAACATGTAAGCAATGCTACGCGATTACCCGCATAAAGATTCGCTTGTTCTACGGTGTTGTCCTCGTCAGGGTGGACCTCATGAGCGCTCCCCGCGAGCCGGAGGCCACGGCCCCGGCATCAGCACCTCCCCCGCCCGCCCCGTCCTCGCCCACCCTCCCTGCTGCCCGGCGCCCCGCTCTCGACTGGCGGCTCCGGTTCGCGGGACTCTCGCTCATCTGGGGGTTCAGCTTTCTGCTGATCAAGGTCGGGACCGAGGGATTCGCTCCGTTCCAGGTCACCTTCGGCCGGCTGCTGGCAGGTACGGCGGTGCTGGCCGTCGCCATGGCGATGCGCCGGGAACGGCTGCCGCGTTCGACCCGGACCTGGGGGCACCTCACGGTCGCGGCGTTCCTCCTCAACGCGCTGCCGTTCTCGCTGTTCTCCTACGCCGAGCTGACGATCCCCTCGACGCTGGCCGGCGTCTGCAACGCGACCTCCCCGCTGTGGGGCATGGCGCTCTCGGTGGTCGCCCTGTCGGAGGACCGCCCGACCCGCCGCCGGGTGGCCGGCCTCGGCGTCGGCTTCCTCGGGGTTCTCACCGTGCTGGGCGCCTGGCAGGGCTTCTCCGGCCTGGACCTGCCGGGTACGGGCATGGCCCTGCTCGCCTCGTTCTGCTATCCGGTCGGCTGGATCTACGTACGCCGCACCCTGGCCGGGACGGGAGCCTCGACGCTGGCGCTGACGGGCAGCCAGCTCTTCCTCGGTACGCTTCAACTGGCGGTGGTCACGCCGTTGTTCACCTCCACCCCCACCGCCTTCCCGCTGCTCCCGACGCTCTGCGTCCTCGCTCTGGGCGCACTGGGCACCGGCCTGGCGGTGCTGCTCCAGTACGGCCTGGTCCAGGAGGTCGGTCCGACCGCGGCCCAGATGGTCACGTACTTCATCCCGGTGATCGCGACGGCGGCGGGCGTCGCCCTGCTCGGTGAACGGCTGAGCTGGAACACCCCGGTCGGAGCCCTGATCGTCCTCGTCGGGGCGGCCCTCACCCAGCACCGCCCCCGCCCGGCCGCCGCCGTTCCGGCAGCCGCGGCCCTCGCCACCGCCCCGCCGGACGCGGACACCGCCCGCCTCACCCGTAGCTGACCGGCCGCGCGGGCCCCGCCGCGGCGGCCACCGCGTCCGCCAGGGGCCCGACGTCCGCCGCGGTCAACGGGGAGACGGTGAGCCGCACCGCCTGCGGTGTGTCCATCCGGAAGCGGGCGCCCGGAGCCGCCGCCCAGCCCGCGTGGAGCAGGCGGGCGACGGCCCCGGTCTCGTCGCTCACGGGCACCCACACGTTCATCCCGGTGCGACCGCGGGCCACCACTCCGCGCTCCGCGAGGGCGCGGATGAGCGCGTCGCGGCGGTCACCGTAGGAGCGGGCCACCGTGCCGGTGTCGACGGCGCCCGAGGTCCACAGGTGGAGCAAGGCGCGCTGGAGCAGCCGGCTGACCCAGCCCGGCCCCAGCCGTTGCCGCCCCGCCACCCGGTCGACCGTGACGGCGTCCCCGGTGAGCGTGGCGATCCGCAGATCCGGCCCGTACGCCTTGGCCGCCGAGCGGATGAACGCCCAGTGGGCGGTCACCCCGGCCAGCGGGTGCAGCGGCAGGTCGACGATGGCGTGTCCGTGGTCGTCCTCGATCAGCAGCACGTCCGGGTACCGGGCGAGGACCGCGCGCAGCTCCCGGGCGCGCGGTGCGTCCAGCGACGCACCGGTCGGGTTCTGCGCCCGGTCGGTGACGACGAGGGCCCGCGCCCCGGCCCGCAGAGCCCGCTCCACGTCCTCGGCCAGTGGGCCGAAGTCGTCCACGCCGACCGGCACGGCACGCAGCCCGAGCGCCGGCACGAGGTCCAGCACACTGCCCCAGCCGGGGTCCTCCACCGCGACCGCGTCGCCGGGCCTCAGGTGCGCCGCGAGGACCCGTTCGATCGCGTCCAGGGCGCCGGACGTCACGGCGACCGGCCCGGCCGGAACCCCGTCGGCGTCCAGCGCGGCGCGGGCGTACGCGGCGAACTCCACGACCACCGCGTGCTGCCCGTACAGACCGCGGCTCCGCGCGTCGGCGGCGGCAGCGGCGGCGAGCGCGGGCCCGAGGTCGGGCAGCAGCGCCGGGTCGGGATTGCCCTTGCCGAGGTCCCGGACACCGGGGGGCGCCTCGATCCGCAGGGACCCGCGCGAGGTGCTGGCCGGGGCGGACCGCACCCGGCTCCCGCGGCGGCCCGCCGTCTCGATCACCCCGCGCTCCCGCAGAGTCCGGTAAGCGGCCGCCACGGTGTTGGGGTTGACCTCCAGACGCGCCGCCAACTCCCGCATGGGGGGCAGCACATGACCCGGCGGAAGGTCTCCGGAACCGACCCCGCGCTCCACACTGGCGGCGATCTCGGATGCACGCCGCCCACTGATCCGATACTCTCCTAGCACAAACAACATTATGCACTAGTGCAATGGAGTAAGCAATGCAGCACACCGCATCGCCCGACGACACGGGCTCCGGCGTCGCCGCCGCCTACCTTCCCACCGACCGTACGGTCCCCTCCCGGGCCAAGGGACGTGCCTCCTACGACCGCGAGCTGGTCCACTCGATCCTCGACGAGACCTGCCTCTGCCACCTGGGCTTCGTACGGGACGGCGCCCCGGTCGTCCTGCCGACCCTGTTCGGCCGGATCGGGGAGCGGCTGTACGTCCACGGCTCGACGGGTTCGCGCCCGCTGCGGTCGGCGCGCAGCGCCGAGCCCGGGCTGCCGGTCTGCCTGACGGTCACCCATGTCGACGCCCTGGTGCTGGCCAGGTCCGCCTTCCACCACTCGATCAACTACCGCTCGGTGGTGGTGCACGGCACGGCCGTGTCGGTGACCGACCCCGAGGAGCGGCGGCTCGCCCTGGACGCGATCGTGGAACAGGCCGTGCCCGGCCGCTCCCGCGACTCCCGGCCGGCCGACGCCAAGGAGCTCGCCGCGACGGCGGTGATCCGGCTGGACCTGAACGAGGTGTCCGCGAAGGTCCGCACGGGCGGACCCAACGACGAGCCCGAGGACCTCGGCCTCCCCCACTGGACCGGCATCGTGCCGCTCACCCGGGGATACGCGGCGCCGGTACCGGCGGACGACCTGGACCCCGCCATCGGCGTACCGGACTACCTGTCGGCGCTCTGACGGTCACCGCGACCGCGCCCTGACAGCCGCCGGGCGTGCTCCGGCCGCCGGCGCGCCCCGGCAGTGGTCCCGTCCGCCTCTGACGGCGGCCCCCTGTCCGTGCTCCGGCAGTCGCACCGTCCACGCCCCGGCCGTGGCCGCCGCGGCCACGGCCGGGGCGGCCGCCACCGGGCCGGAGCCGTCAGACCGCGACGGCCTCCTTCCGACGGGCGACCGCCGCGCCGCGCGCCTCCGCCAGAGCCAGTCCCGCCACGGCTGTCAGCAGAAGCAGGGTGCCGAGGACCGTGGCCGCCGTCAGCCGCTCCCGCAGGACGGTCACCGCGATGACGGCCGCGCTCACCGGTTCCAGGAGCATGATCACGGAGACGGTGGCCGCGCGGACGGCGGCCGCTCCGGCGAAGTACAACGCGTAGGCGAGCGCCGTGGGGACCGCCGCCACGTAGACCAGCAGCCACAGCACCTGCCCGGTCTCGGCCGTGTGCGGCACGAGCCCCTCGGCGATGGCCATGGGCAGCAGGCCCACCGCTCCGATGCCGAACGCCCAGGCGCTCGTCGTCAGCGCGTCACCGCCCCCGCCGTCCCGCCCGAGCCACCGGGTGAGCAGCGTGATCGCCGCGTATCCGGCGGCGGACAGGAGCGCGAGCAGCACCCCGGCCGGCACGACGTCGCCGCCCTCGCCGCCCAGGACCAGCACGCCGAGCCCGGCCAGCGCGCCGGTCACGGCCGCCAGGCCGCCCCGGCCGAGGCGTTCGCCCAGCAGCAGGCGCGCCCCGACCGCGATCAGGACGGGCCCGGCGCCGAGTGTGACGACGGTGCCGACGGCGAGGCCGGTGACCTCGACCGCCGCGAAGTACGCGCTCTGGAAGACGGTGAGACCGATGCCCGTGCCGAGGACGCGGAGCAGCCGTCGACGCCGGGGCCCGGGCTCCCGGGGCGCGCGGCGGGGGCGCAGCGCGAGCGCACCGGCGAGCAGGACGAGGCCGCCCGCGCAGCGCCAGAAGGACAGGGCGAGGGGGCCGAGATCGCTGACCCGGAAGATCAGGGACGCGGCCGCGCCGGCCGTGCCCCAGGCGACTCCGGCGACGACGAGATACAGCATGCTCCGCCCGACGGGCAGCGCGGAAGCAACAGGAAGGGACATGTGACTTCTCCTGAGGAGGACAGGGTGATGGGTCGCTCGGCTCCGCACGCGGGCAGCGACGAACCGCTCGGGGACTGCCCGAGCCCGGTCTTCGTCAGGAGTGGCCGCCCGCGCTAGGCGGCGGGCGGCGGCAGCACAGTCAGATGCATGGCCGGAACACTAATGCGGGGCCCGGTCCCGGGACAACTCGCCCTCGGCGGCCGCCGCCGACCCGGCGCCGGCGGCGACGGGACCCGACGGAGGCTTCGGCGCGGTGGACTGGGCGATGAACGCGCCGGTCAGAACGGTGAGCCCGCCGATGAGCTGCGGCGCGGAGAGGTGCTCGCCGAGGAGCACCCAGGCCAGCCCGGTCGCGATGACCGCTTCGAGGCAGGCGACGACCCCGGCCACCTGGGGCGAGAGCAGCCGGACCGAGACGACCCCGGTGGCGTACGCGAGCACGGTGGCGAGCAGCACGATCCAGCCGAGCAGCAGCCAGGCGGGGACCTCGCCGCCGTTCATGTCCGCGCTGCCGCCGAGGAGCGACCAGTCCATGCCCCAGGGGCGGGCGACGACGGTGAGGACGCCCGCGCCGACGAGCAGTCCGTACGCGATGACGCCGACGGGGTGCGGAGGCTCGGCGTGCTCGCCCTCGCCGTCCCGGCCGTCCTGCCCGCCGTGGTCGGAGAGGACGAAGTAGCCCACCTGGCAGCAGGCGGCGCCCAGAGCGAGGAGCAGGCCGATCAGATCGAAGCTCAGCCCGGCCCAGACCTCGACGACGCACGCGAGGCCGCCGACCGCCAGCACCACGCCGAGCGCGGCGGCCCGGGTGACGGGCCTGCGCTGCACGAAGCGGACCCAGCCGAGCACCAGCGCGGGCGCCAGGTATTCCACCAGGAGCGCCACGCCGACCGGGATGCGGGAGATCGAGGCGAAGTAGAAAGCCTGGACCCCGGCCACCGCGAACAGGCCGAACCCGGCGAGCAGCGCGGGGCGTTCCCGTACGAGGTTCCGGTGGCGCCAGGCGACGGGGAGCATGATGACGGCGGCGCCCGCGACGCGCAGCCACACCACGTGCAGGGGGTCGAGCCCCGCCTCGATCAGCGGCTTGGCCGCCACTCCCGAACCGCCGAACGCGAAGGCCGAGACCAGGGCGAGCCCCAGCCCGGCGCTTCTGCCCTGAAACCCCGTAGACGCGTGCATCGGCACATCATGGCAGCAGTCGACAGCACCGTCACCCCGGTGACACCTGTCGAGACACCGCGCCGCGCCGTGCCGGAGGAAGGAGCCCGCGCGCCGCCGCCCCGGGACGGCCACAGGCCGTCGCCGCCGGCACGGAAGCCCTCACACCGTCGCCGTCGAGCAGGACCTCATGCCGCGGCGGAAGACCTCACGCCGTCCCCGTAGCGCCGCGGCTCACGCGTGCCGTGCCGCGTCGGCCGTGAGCACGGCCACCCGGCCGGCCAGCCACCGCACGTCCACGCCCGCGCGGGAGAGCACCTCCACCGCACGGCACTCGGGATCGGCGGCCAGCGCGGCGAGCAGATCGAGACCGGCGGCCCGCGCTTCGCCGTGCGAGGCCGCGCGGTGGCGTGCGCCCTCCAACGCGGCCAGGGCCGAGGGCGACCAGCCGTCGTCGGCCGGGGCGCGTATCACCGGGACCGCGCCGGAGCCCTCGACGGAACCCCGCCAGCGGAGCCCGTAGCCGATGCTGCGCTGCGCGAGGTAGCCCAGTACCCGGGCAGGCCGCGGCCCTCCGTGGAAGACCTCGCGGACCTCGGGGTCCGCCTCGATCAGCGAGTGCAGGAGGTGGGCGGTGTCGATCTGCCGGTCCCCGTCACGCAGCGCCCGCCTGCGCGCACCCGTCAGCGCCGATGCCAGTTCCACGGTGAAGCGGGCATCGAGTTCGGCGCGGTTCGGTGCGGGCCGTTCAGGCATGCGCGGCGTCCGGTTGTGCACACCTCCACCCCATCAGGACGGCGGCCGGAACGCATCGCCGGAGGGACCCATGGGACATCCCACCGAAGTTGGGGACAGCGGAGCGATCCGTCATCCTTGCGGATGAGATCGTGCCAAGAGGCACAATCTTGACGCCCCCGGGGAGCGCGCCGCCTTGCCTTGCACGCCCCCGCGGCAACCGTCGGCCCCCACGCGCACGTCCCTCACGCCACAGCGCACAGACGGGGAAGGGGAGGGGAGGAACGGGTGTTCTGGATGGTCGCCCTGCTCGCGCAGGACGGGTTGCAGTACGTCTACCGGGTCCACGCGCCCGACGACGCCCTGCCCGCCGATCTGTTCTGGACGGCCTTCCACTGCCACGACGAGGGCCCCCACCCGCGCGCTTCGGACCGCTTCGACGCCGCGGTGATCTGGCGGAACCGGCAGCCCCAACAAATCTGACGAGTCATCAGTATTGAAGGTCGACGCGGCTCGCGCTACGTTCCGCGACACCTGAACCCGACGAACCAGGGGTGGTCGCATGACCGAAGTCAGCGCCGAGGCACGCATCGAGGCGCCCGCCGAGAAGGTCTGGGACCGCCTGACCGACTTCGCGTCGTACGGGGAGTGGAACGCCACCCACACCGGCTTCCCCCGGGGCGGGCCGGCCGAACTGGAGCCGGCGGCCACCTACGAGAAGAACATGAAACTCATGGGCTTCCCGGCCGAGGTCACCTGGACGGTCGACGAACTCCGGGAGGGCCGCCTGCTGGCCACCCGGGGCAAGGGCCCGATGGGGGGCAGTCTGGCCATGCGGTACTCCCTGACCCCGGAGGGCGACGCCACGACGATGCGCATCGACGGCCGGTTCACCGGTGCGGCGGTCTCGCTGATGGGCGGCAAGCTCCAGGACTCCGCGACGGCGGCGCTGGAGGAGTCGTTGCGCAGCTCGGCGGACTCGTAGCACCCTGAACCACGCCCGCCGGGTACGGGCACGGCCGCGCGGCCTCCGTCCCGCGAGCCATGGCCGCGCGGGCACGGCCGGTCACGGGCACTCACCCCCGCGCGCCCCCTCCGCCCCGGCCGGAGAGGCCCCGGACGCGTCGGCGCAGCGGATTTCGATCATGACCGTGCCGGGCACCTCGTCGGTGACCGCGCGGCGTGAGAGCAGGTCCGTCTCCGGCTCGACGAGGAACCGCTGGGCCGCGTCGCCCGCGGTGGCCTGATGGCTTTCCGGCAGGGCGTCGACCACCTTCCGCATCGCCGAGGCGAGCGCGGAGCCGAGGCCGAACACCTGATCCCGCGACCCGGCCCGGCGGCCGGCAGGGCGAGTGCCTCTTCGCGGTTCAGCCCGGTGAGCTCGGTCCGGAAACCTGGCAGCAGCGAACCCGCCGTGCCGGCCGGCACCCTGCTCGGGGTGACGCGACTGGCCGTACCCGGCCGGCTGGTCGAGATCGAGGGCACCGCCGTCGCGTGAGACGGGCGCACCGTCCGGGTCGTGTAGGCCGAACCGGTCGACACGAGCCGGACAGGCGGACGGCGCCCTCCGACGCTGCGGGCCACGGGTTCCTCGCCGGTGGCCCGGGCCCCGCCCGTATTCGCCTTTCGCCCTCGCCCGCCGAGCGCTAACGTGCCCGGGAACGCTCAGAGCCGTCCCGTACTCCCCGGCGGGCGCACGACGACAGCATTCGGACCCACGAGGAGCGAGAGACATGCCCGGTCGCCCGAGCGCGCGCTGACGTCGTAGGCCGAAACCGGCCCGTCATCGCGTGCTGCCCCTGAGGTCGCGGCACAGCGAGCCCTTGTCCCGCCCGATGCCCGGGCGCGCTCTCGCGCGCGCCGGGCGGCGATTCCCGGCGAACCCCGAGGTTTCTGTGCCGTCCCCTCCGCCTCCCTCCTCCCCTCCGCCTTTCCGCGGCGGTCCGGAGCCCACTCGGTCCGTGCCGCCCCGCCTGTGGCGGGACAGTGACTTCCGCGGGCTCTGGGTGGGCCAGACCGCCTCCCAGCTCGGGGAGCACACGACACTCGTCGTGCTGCCGCTCCTCGCCGTCCTGACGCTCGACGCCGACGCGAGCCGGTTGGGGGCCCTCCGCGCCGTGGGGCAGGCGCCGATCCTGCTGCTCTCGCTCCTCGCGGGTGCGTGGGTGGACCGGTGGCGGGCCCGCACCGTGATGGTGCTCAGCGACGCCGCCCGTGCCGTCGCGCTGGGCGCTACAGCCGTCGCCGGTCTCCTCGGGCTCCTCGGCCTGCCCGCGCTGTTCGTGGTGGCGTTCACCGTCGGAGCGCTGTCCGTCCTCTTCGACGTGGCGTACCAGGCGTCCCTCGTACGGATGGTGCGACGCGATCAGCTCGTGGAGGGCAACAGTGCTCTGGAGGGCAGCCGGTCCGCGGCGCAGATCGGCGGCCCCGCGCTCGGTGGTGCGCTGGTGTCCCTGCTGTCGGCGCCGGTCGCCGCGGCGTCCGGCGCGCTGTTCTTCGCGGTGTCGTTCGTGTCCCTGCGGCGGATCCGCCGACCTGAAGCCGCGCCCGGGCGCCCGGCGGCGGTTCCCGGGCGCCCGGAGCGCGCCCCCGGGGTCCGGTGCCGAATCCTGGAGGGCCTTCGCTTCGTCGCCGGAAACCCCTGGCTGCGGACCGTGTGCCTCGCCTCGGCGGCCTTCCAGTTCTCCTTCGCGGCCACGATGACCGTCTACCTGCTCTTCCTCCCGCGCGCCTTGGGCCTGGCGGGCGTCACCGTCGGCCTCGCCCTCGCGGCGACCGGGCCGGGCGCGCTCTTGGGCTCGGTCCTGGCCGCACGGCTGCCGGGGCGGTTCGGTCACGGCGCGGTGCTCGTGTCCGCAGCGGTACTCGGCAACGGGGCGCTGCTGTGCGTGCCGGCGCTGCACGGCTCCTCGACCACGACGATCCTCGCTCTCCTGGCCGTCAACTTCGTGTTCGGGGCCTTCAGCCAGCTGGTGAACGTCACGGTCATGTCGGTGCGGCAGGCCGTCACACCGGACCGGATGCAGGGCCGGGCGGCCGCGACGATCACGTTCGTCGGCATGGGGTGCGCCCCGCTCGGCTCGCTGCTCGGCGGCTTCCTCGCACAGGACTGGGGGCTGCGCGGCGGTCTCCTGGTGTCGGCCGCGGGGATGATGCTGTCCCCGGTCGTGATGGCCGCGTCCCCGCTCGTCCGACTGGGACGTGTGCTTCCGGCCCCGCGGGCGGGCAAGGAGCCCGCGGAATGACACGAACCGGGGGTGCGGGGAGGGGAGTGACGGCCCGCGTGAACGTGACACGGACCGGCCGACGTCAGCGCGGCTACGGGACCGGGCCTGGCGTGAACCGGAGTGCCGCTTGCCGGCGGCGTACGCCCGGCAGGGGCCAGACACCCGGAATTGGCCTTGGCCCGTCTGACCGCCGTCCCTCTACGGTCGCCCCATGAGGATTCGCATCGTCGACGCGTTCACCGACCGCCCCTTCTCCGGAAACCCCGCCGGCGTGCTCCTGCTGGAGGGCGGCGCGTTCCCGGCCGCCGAACGCCTCCAGGAGATCGCTGCCGAGGTCAACCTCTCCGAGACGGCCTTCGCCCACCCGCTCCCGCCGGGCGGCCCGGCCGACTGGGCCCTGCGCTGGTTCACCCCGGCCACCGAGGTGGACATGTGCGGGCACGCCACCCTCGCCGCCGCCCACGTCCTGCACACCACCGGCCTGGCCACGGGCCCGGTGCGCTTCGCCGCACGCTGCGGGATCCTGAGCGCGACCGCCGGGCGGGACGGCAGTCTCACCCTCGACTTCCCCACCTCCCCGCTGACCGAGGAACCGGTGCCGCAGGGCCTCGCCGACGCTCTCGGCGCGGACCCCGTATCGGTGCGCGCCACCGGCGAGCACATCGGTGACCTGCTCGTCGAACTCCGCGACGAGGCGGCCGTGCGGGCGCTCACCCCCGACTTCGCGGCCCTGGTGGCCCACTCCCGGCGCGGCGTCATCGCCACCGCCGCCGCCGAGGACCCCGCCCGGGGCTACGACTACGTCTCGCGCGGCTTCTTCCCGGGCGTCGGCATCGACGAGGACCCGGTCACCGGCAGCGCCCACACCGCGCTGGCCCCCTTCTGGTCGGCCCGTCTCGGCCGCGACGACCTCACCGGCCTCCAGGCGTCCGCCCGCTCGGGCCTGGTCCGCACCGCTCTGCGCGGCGCGCGCACCCTGCTGACCGGTACGGCGGTCACGGTGATCGACGGCGAGCTGCTCACCACGCTCTGACGGCCCGTCGGGGTGCGCCGGGCCTCCGGCGCACCCCCTCGCCGCCCCGACGGCACCGCGCTCAGGGTGTCGGCAGCCAGTCGACCCGGCCCGCGAGCAGGGCGTAACCGACGAACGCCCCGATGTCCAGGAGCGCGTGTGCGACGACCAGCGGACCCACCCGGCCCCAGCGCCGGTAGAGCAGGACGAAGACGACGCCCATCACCACGTTGCCGATGAAGCCGCCGATCCCCTGATACAGGTGGTACGACCCGCGCAGCACGGAGCTCGCCACCAGGGCGGCCATCGGCGTCCAGCCCAGCTGTCCGAGTCTGCGCAACAGGTACCCGACGACGATGACCTCCTCCACCACGGAGTTCTGGATCGCCGAGAGGATCAGTACGGGGAACTTCCACCACACCTCGGGCAGGGACTCGGGAACGACGGTCAGGTTGAACCCGGTGGCTCGGGCCACCAGGTAGAAGGCGAGGCCGGCGCTGCCGATGCCGGCCGCGACCAGGGTTCCGCGGCCGAGATCGAACCAGGGGCGGGCGCGGTCGAACCCGATGGCCCGCAGGCCCGCCCCCTCCCGGATCAGCAGATGCGCCACCAGCGCGACCGGCACCAGGGCCGTCGCGATTCCGAACATCTGCCATGCCAGGTCCAGCCATGGACGGCCCGGAGCGTACGAGCCGTTGAGCGTCGCCGCCTGGTCCTTCAACCCTCCCGGTTTCGTCAGGGACCCGACGAAGCTGATGAGGGCGGACACTCCGCTGGCGCCCAGGGAAAGCGCCAGGACCAACACCGTCTCGGACCGCAAGGTCCTTCGTGACACGGCCTCCTGGGAAAAAGGATCAGCCACGCGCCCGGCTTCCACCTGTGCTCCTGCCTCTTGTTCCGCGATCGCGTCTCATCCCGCCGGCCACTTCGCCGGATTCTCGGATACCGGTGCGAAAGTCATGCGCGACCGGCCGACGGGACCACCGACGTGGGACGTCATAGCTTGCCCGACAGCCATGCGGCGCGAGAAGGCAGGGACCGTCCGAGCCTCAGCGGCAGCTCCGTACGGCAGCCGGTCGCCGTTCTCCGGGGCGCTCGGGACGGGCCCGGGGGCGCCTCGCCGCCCCCGCGAAGCCGGGGCTCGGTGGGCGCGACCGGGGCCGCCCGCGCCCACACCGGCGCCGCCGTGCGGTCCGGCGCGCAGGGCGGCTGACGGCACGGCGGGGACGGCGCCGCCGGGCCCGCACGGGCTCCGTCCCCGGCACGGGCGCCGCGACGGCCGTAGGGCGCTGCCGCGCCCTCAGGGGGCCGGGAAGCCCACCGGCCAGGTGTGCACCGGCTCCCCGGCGTGCATCAGCTCGGCGTAGCGGCGGGTCGTTGCCGCGAGTGCCGCTTCCCGCCCCAGTCCGGCGTCCAGGGCCCGGTGGTACGTGGCCACCTGCCAGGAGGCCCCGTTGACGCGCCGCTTGCAGCGCTCCTCGATCACTGAGAGATAGCGGTCCCGGTCGGCCGGCTCGATGTGCCAGGCGTCCAGGCCCGCGGCGGCCAACGGCAGCAGCTCCTCCAGCACCAGCTGTACGGCGGGAATCCTGGCCGGCTGGCCGGAGCGGCCCGGCCGGGGCCAGTGCAGCCGGGCGTCGATGCCGTGGCGGCACGCCTCGGTGAAGTTCTCCTCGGCGGCCTCGAACGGCAGCCTGCTCCACACCGGCCGGGGTTCCTCGGCGAGGGCCCGCACGAGCCCGTAGTAGAACGCGGCGTTGGCGATCACATCGGTGACCGTGGGCCCGGCCGGCAGCACCCGGTTCTCCACCCGCAGGTGGGGAAGGCCGTCGGCGATCCCGTACACGGGGCGGTTCCAGCGGTAGACGGTGCCGTTGTGCAGCACCAGCTCGGCCAGCTCGGGCACTCCCCCCTCGTCCAGCACCTTCAGGGGGTGCTCGTCGTCGCAGATGGGCAGCAGCGGCGGGAAGTAGCGCAGATTCTCCTCGAAGAGCTCGTGGGCCGAGCCGATCCAGCGCTCCCCGAACCAGGTCCTGGGGCGCACGCCCTGGTTCGCCAGCTCCGGCGGCCGTACGTCGGTGGCCTGCTGGAACAAGGGGGGCCGGGACTCCCGCCACAGCTCCTTGCCGAAGAGGAAGGGGGCGTTGGCGCCCAGCGCGATCTGGACGCCGGCGATCGCCTGGGCCGCGTTCCACACGTCGGCGAACCGGGCCGGCGTCACCTGGAGGTGCAACTGAACCGAAGTGCAGGCCGATTCCGGGGCGATCGAGGGAGAGGTGCAGACCAATCGCTCGACGCCTTCGATATCCAGGGCGAAATCCTCACCCCGGGCGGCGGCCATTTGGTCGTTGAGCAGGGTGTAGCGGGCGACGTCGGAGAGATTCGCGGACACCACGTCGTGCTCCCCCAGGGTGGGCAGGATTCCGATCATCACGATCCCCGCGTCCACCTCCCCCGCCTTGCGGTGAGCATAGGCGAGGCCGGTCCGCAACTCCTCCGCGAGCTGATCGAAAATCCGGCCGCCGAGGCGGTGCGGGACGATATTCACTTCCAGGTTGAACATCCCCAGTTCGGTCTGGAAATCCCGGCTGGCGATGCGCTGGAGCACTTGCTGATTCATCATCCGGGGCATCCCGTCGGAACCCGCGAGATTCAGCTCTATCTCCAGCCCCATCAGGTTCCGCGGGCGGTCGAACCTCCGCTCCGCCAGGAGCCTGCCCAGCCCTTCCAGGCACTGGTTGAGCTTGGCGCGGTACTCCTGTCGATCGGACAGGTCAACGGCTTCCGCCACGACCTTCTCCCCCATCGAGGGGTCCCTCCTCCAGTGGGCGGCCCGCGACCCAGGCCGCTCGCATCACGATCGATAATGCCCAGCGGGAGTGATCCGTAACGCCCCCATCGGCTTCCGATACCCGATAGTCTGGTGGAAGGAGACCGGAGGCACATTCCGGGGGCATGTGTCTTCCCGCGTTTTCGGCCTGATCACGCGTACGGGAACGCCGACGAGTTTCGGCCGACCGCTCCGCCGGAAGGGTGCCAGGTCGAGGCCGTCAACAGGGCACTCAAATCGCCAGGAATACCACGATTCGAAGGCCGGATGACGCCTTGTGCGACATATCCACGACTGCTAGCGGAAACACCGTGTGAACACGCGTCATATAAACTCCGCTCAACGAGGCAGAAAAGTCGATACGACTCGCCCGTCACCGGCCGTCTCCGGCCCGCATGCCGACAGCGCCGTCTGCACCCGCCCAAGCGCCACCGTGTCTCCGAAGTGAGAGGCAACCCACCATGCCGCTGCATGTTCCCCCGGCCCCCGCGCCCGCCCTGCGCAGCGTTCTCGCGGCCCTCGGTTCTCCCACCGCCGTCCGCGAGGCCCGCACGTCCGCTCTCCGGTCCGTCCAGGGACCGCTGAGCCCCGAACTGCCGCTTCCCGTCCATGTGCTGGACCGGATCACTCCCGCCCGGCCGGCGCCCGTGACGCGCCTCGCGGCCTGGCGCTTCCTGATCCGGAGCGAGGGCCGCGCGGTCGCCGCGGCGGACACCGTGCTCACCCCCGACGGCTGGACGTTCTCGCACTTCTTCGAGGGCCCCTATCTCGCCTCGACCGAGCTGGCCGTCCGACAGGCCGACGCCTCGGCCACCGCCCGCCAGGCACGGCTGCTGTCCATCCCGGAGCTGTACATGCTCACCCTCTGGCTGCACGGCGACACCGGGGCCGATCCCGCCGGCGGGGTGCTCGCGCCGACGGACGTCCTGGTGCCCCTGGCGCCGGCCCCGCCGGGCATCGCCGCCCATCGCCCGCACCGGGCCGCCGATCTGCTGCCCGTCATCTCGCTGCGCGTGGCGCCGGGGCCGCTCCTCAGATCGGCGTGACCGCCGCCCCGGCTCGACGCCGGCGACGCCCGTCCCACGCCCCGCGCACCCGGGGCAGGGAGCGGGCGCCGCGGGGCGTTGCGCGGCCCACTCGGACTAGCCCCATCCGGCCACCCCGAACCACCCAAAGGGACAGTGCAGTTGCGGTGAACCGTCCGCGCGGGTGATGCGTCATGGGAGGAGTACGGGTGCTGCGGCGAAATACCTGCGGAATCTGCCCCGTAGAGCAACACTGGGACCGGACCGACTGATACGGGGGCGGCCATGAACCTCTCATCCAGCCGCAGGACACTCGACTCGACGCAGCGAAAGAACCCATCCATGTGCCAGCACCAGCCACCCTGCCCCACCGCCGATTCACCCGACCGGGAGGCCGCCCGCCTGACGGCCCACCACCCCGAACAGGGGTGGAGCCTCCTGTGCAACGGCGTCCTGCTCTTCGAGGACACCGGCGAGCTGCTGCCGGACGGGCAGATCATCGCACCGCACCGGCCGCCGGCAGCCGGCCGCGTGGTGAAGGCCGCCTGAGGGCGGTCGTACGAAGAGGGGCCGGCCCGGAGAGATCTCCGAACCGGCCCCGACATCTGTCCGGCGCACACCGCTCACGGCGCCCGCCGAACAGGACGCCTCACTCGTCGTACGCGTCCAGCGGGGGGCAGGAGCAGACCAGGTTCCGGTCACCGAACGCCCCGTCGATGCGGCGCACCGGCGGCCAGTACTTGTCCGCCGCGGACACTCCGGCCGGGAAGACGGCCTCCTCGCGGCTGTAGCCGTGCTCCCAGTCGCCGCCCAGCGCGGCCGCGGTGTGCGGGGCGTTGCTCAGCGGGCTGTCGTCCTTGCTCCACTCCCCCGAGGCGACCTTCTCGATCTCGGCCCGGATCGCGATCATGGTGTCGCAGAACCGGTCGAGCTCCGCGAGGTCCTCGCTCTCCGTCGGCTCGATCATCAGCGTGCCGGCCACCGGGAACGACATGGTCGGCGAGTGGAAGCCGTAGTCGATCAGGCGCTTGGCCACGTCGTCGATGGAGACGCCGGTCGCCTTGGAGATCGGGCGCAGGTCCACGATGCACTCGTGCGCGACCAGACCGGCCGGGCCGTTGTAGAGGATCGGGAAGTGCGGCTCCAGGCGCTTGGCGATGTAGTTCGCGGCCAGCACCGCGACCTGCGTGGCCCGCTTGAGGCCCTCGCCGCCCATCAGGCGGACGTACGCCCACGAGATCGGCAGAATGCCCGCCGAGCCCCACGGGGCGGCCGAGATCGGGCCCACGCCGGTCTCCGGGCCCGCGGCGGGCTGGAGGGGGTGGTTGGGGAGGTACGGGGCGAGGTGCGCGCGGACGCCGACCGGGCCCACGCCGGGGCCGCCGCCGCCGTGCGGGATGCAGAAGGTCTTGTGCAGGTTCAGGTGCGAGACGTCGCCGCCGAACTTGCCCGGCTTGGCGAGCCCGACCAGCGCGTTGAGGTTGGCGCCGTCCACGTAGACCTGACCGCCCGCGTCGTGCACCTCGCCGCAGATGTCGGCGACGTGCTCCTCGAACACCCCGTGCGTGGACGGGTAGGTGATCATCAGCACGGCCAGCTCGTCGCGGTGCTGCTCGATCTTGGCGCGCAGGTCCGCGATGTCGACCTCGCCGTCGTCGGCGGTCTTCACCACGACGACCTTCATGCCCGCCATGACGGCGCTGGCGGCGTTGGTGCCGTGCGCGGAGGACGGGATGAGGCAGACGGTGCGCTGGTCGTCGCCGTTGGCCCGGTGGTACGCGCGGACGGCCAGCAGACCCGCGAACTCACCCTGGGAGCCGGCGTTGGGCTGGATGGACACCGCGTCGTAGCCGGTGACCTCGGCGAGGCGCTCCTCCAGCTCACGGATGAGGGTGAGGAAGCCCTGCGCCTGCTCGGCGGGGGCGAAGGGGTGCAGCGCGCCGAACTCGGGCCAGGTGATCGACTCCATCTCGGCGGTCGCGTTCAGCTTCATGGTGCAGGAGCCGAGCGGGATCATGCCGCGGTCCAGCGCGTAGTCCCGGTCGGCGAGCTTGCGCAGGTAGCGCAGCATCGCGGTCTCGGAGCGGTACTGGTGGAAGACCGGGTGGGTCAGGATGTCGTCGGAGCGCAGCAGCCCCTCGGGGAGCGCGTCGGCCACCGCGGCGTCCAGCGCCTCGATGTCGCCCTCGGCGCCGAAGGCGGCCCAGACGGCGGAGATCTGCGCACGGGTGGTGGTCTCGTCGCAGGCGGCGGAGACGTGGTCCGCGTCGACCAGCCGGAGGTTGACCCCGCGCTCCCGGGCGTCCGCGACGACGGCCGCGGCCTTGCCGGGCACCCGGACGGTCACGGTGTCGAAGAACGAGCCGTGCACGACGTCGGCCCCGGCGCTTCGCAGGCCGTCGGCCAGGATCGCGGCGAAGCGGTGGGTACGCCGGGCGATCGTCCGCAGCCCGTCGGGGCCGTGGTAGACCGCGTACATCCCGGCCATGACGGCGAGCAGGACCTGCGCGGTGCAGATGTTGCTGGTGGCCTTCTCCCGGCGGATGTGCTGCTCGCGGGTCTGGAGGGCCAGTCGGTACGCCTTGTTGCCGTCGGCGTCGACGGAGACGCCGACGAGGCGGCCGGGCAGGCTGCGCGCGAACTTCTCGCGGACCGCCATGAAGCCGGCGTGCGGGCCGCCGAAGCCCATCGGGACGCCGAAGCGCTGGGTGGTGCCGACCGCGATGTCGGCGCCGAGCGCGCCGGGCGAGGTCAGCAGCGTGAGGGCCAGCAGGTCGGCGGCGACAGTGACGATCGCGCCGAGTTCGTGGGCCTGCTCGATGACGGGCTCGATGGCGCGCACGGCTCCGGAGGCGCCCGGGTACTGGAGCAGCACGCCGAAGACGCCGCGCTCGGCGATCCCGGCCGGGATGCCGTCGCTCAGGTCGGCGACGACGACCTCGACGCCGGTGGGCTCGGCGCGGGTCTCGATCACCGCGACCGTCTGCGGCAGGGTGTCGGCGTCGACCAGGAAGACGCCCTTCTTGACCTTGCCGACACGCCGGGCGAGGGCCATCGCCTCGGCGGCCGCGGTGCCCTCGTCGAGCAGGGAGGCGCCGGAGGTGGGCAGCCCGGTCAGCTCGGCGACCATCGTCTGGAAGTTCAGCAGGGCCTCCAGGCGGCCCTGGGAGATCTCCGGCTGGTACGGCGTGTAGGCCGTGTACCACGCGGGGTTCTCCATGACGTTGCGCAGGATGACGGGCGGCGTGAAGGTGCCGTAGTAGCCGAGGCCGATCATCGGGGCCAGCACCTTGTTGCGGTCGGACAGCGACCGCAGCTCGGCCAGGACCTCCGCCTCGGTGCGCGCCGAGGGAAGGTTCAGGGCCTCCGCGCTCTTGATCACGTCGGGCACCGCGGCGGCGGTCAGCTCGTCGAGGGAGCCGTATCCGACCTGGGCGAGCATCTTGGCCTGGGCTCCGGCGTCCGGCCCTATGTGGCGCTGCTCGAACGGAATTCCCTGCTCCAGCTGGGAGAGCGGAGTGCGACGGGGGGTCATGGTGGAGGCCTCCTGGTCTGTCACGACCTGCGAGGGGCACCACGGCGCGGGTGCCCGAACGGCCTCCCCCTCTGTCATCTCAACCTGAGAGCTTCACCGGCCCGCCCGGGGGCGTGCCGACTTTCACCGTCGGTGAGGGTCGATTCCGCCTGGACTCGCGCCCGCACGGAACCGCCCTGCTTTCCAGAGTGACCTCGTCCGTGCGGTACGGGAGCCTGAGAGATTCCGGGGAGGAGTTGCTCCTTCGGCGCCTCCGGATTCCGCACCGGAGGACTCTCCCGCACGGGGTCAGCAGCCACGGCCAGCCTACCAGCGGCCACTGCGCCGAGGCTCTCGAGTGGCCGACACCGCGGATCTGCACTTGTGTGGTGCTGGTGGAGCGACCGGGCCCACCCTGAGCAGTTGCGACCAGTGGGAGGCACCGTGCAGACCGATATCGATCCGCGCCGCCTGATCGGCCGCAAGGCGTTCGATCGCAAGGGCACCAAGATCGGAACGGTGGATGAGGTCTATCTCGACGACGCGACGGGCGTGCCCGAGTGGGCGGCCATCCGCACGGGCCTGTTCAGCAGGGATGCCTTCGTGCCCCTGGAACCGAGCGAATTCGTCGAGGACACGCTGCGCGTCCCCTTCGACCGGGCCTTGATCAAGGGCGCGCCGGACTTCGGCGTCGGCCGGCACCTCTCGCCCGAGCAGGAACTGCAGCTCTACCGGCACTACGGGCTGGACTCCCCGCCCTCGAAGGAGTCGGCGCCCGACCGGGACTTCGGCAGGCTGGCGGGCCAGGAGGAGTAGTCGGCCGCATCGCGGACGAGGGGCAACGGGTCGGCGGGCCGCAGCAGCGGGTCGTCGACGCGGAACGTGAGGACCCGGCCGGGCGCGCTCCACGGTTCCTCGAACCGGACGGTGACCCGGCCGACGCCGCTCCCCTGCACCCAGCCGTGCCCGTGCTCCTCGTGGCACACGTCGTGCCCGGCGGGCCAGCGCCGGGCGGCGAGCAGCTCGGCGCTGTCCGGCTCGGGCTCCGGGACGGTCTCCTGGCCGCCCTCCGCGGCCGGGGCCAGGATCTCCCGGGCCCGCTGCGCCCGTTCCCTGGCGTCGGCGGCCTGGGCGAACAGGTCCTCCTGGGTGTAGTCGGCCAGTCCGGTGACCCCGACCCCCAGGAGCCGTACGCCCCCCGTGGTGTCGACGGACTCCAGGAGCCGCCCGGCCGCCTCACGGACCACCGTGGGGTCGTCCGTGGGGCCCCTGAGCGTCTCGGAGCGGGTCAGCGTGGAGAAGTCGTAGCGTCGGACCTTCAGCACCACCGTGCGGCCCGACCGGTCGGCGGCGCGCAGCCGCTCCACGCACCGGACGGCCAGCCGCTCCACCTCGGCCCGCACCCGCACCCGGTCGTGCAGGTCCACGTCGAAGGTGTCCTCGACCGATACGGACTTGGTGTCCCGCTCGGCGACCACCGGCCGGTCGTCGAGCCCCAGTGCCATCCGGTAGAGCCCGTGGCCGTGGGCCTTTCCGACCAGCCGGACGAGCTCCGCCTCACCCGCCTCGGCCAGGTCGTGGACGGTGGTCATCCCCGCGCGTCTGAGATGGTCGCCGGTGGCGGGACCGACCCCCGGCAGGATGCGGACGGAGAGGGGGGCGAGCAGCTCACGCTCGGTGCCCGGCTCGATGAGCATCAGTCCGTCGGGCTTGGCCTCCTCGGAGGCGATCTTGGCGAGCATCTTGGAACCCGCCAGTCCGACCGATCCGCTGAGGCCGGTCACCGCACGGATGGCTGCCCGCAGCCCCTCGCCCGTCGCGCGGGCCGACGCCGAGTCGTCCGCCGCCCCGCCGGCCTCCAGGTCCACGAACGCCTCGTCCAGGCTGAGCGGCTCCACCAGGGGCGACAACCGCCCGAGCAGCTCCATCACCTGGTCGCTCACCGTGCGGTACAGGGTGAAGCGCGGCACCAGGTAGGCCGCGTTCGGTGCGAGCCGCCGGGCCTGCGCGGTCGGCATCGCCGAGTGCACCCCCAGGCGCCGGGCCTCGTACGAGGCGGTGGCGACCACGCCCCGGGGGCCGAGGCCGCCCACCACGACCGCCTTGCCGCGCAGACTCGGCTTGGCCGCCTGCTCCGCCGACGCGTAGAAGGCGTCCATGTCCAGGTGAAGGATGGTGGGCGCGGGTCTCACACCGTCGATGCTGCCCTATGCCACTGACAACGGGCCCCTCCGGCGCCCGCGGGGGTGCCGGACCGGGTCGCGGTACCGCTCGTCGGGCTCCCGCCGCGCGGTTCGTCCGGGGTGTCCGGCCGGGTGCTCAGCCCGCACGGTTGCGGCGCCGTGCCAGCTCGTCCGCGGGGTTGTGGCCGATGAGGGTCTCTCCGGTGTCGACCCGCTCGCCGTGCAGCTGCGAGAGCGCCGCGTCCACGTCCCGCCAGACGACGCCCACGGCGATGCCGAAGACCCCCTGCCCGCCCTGGAGGAGGCTGACGACCTCGTCGGGCGAGGAGCACTCGTAGACCGTGGCCCCGTCGCTCATCAGCGTCATCCGCCCGAGATCCTGGAATCCGCGGGCCCGCAGGTGCTGGACCGTGGTGCGGATGTTCTGCAGTGCGACCCCGGTGTCCAGGAACCGTTTGACGATCTTGAGGAGGACCACGTCCCGGAAACTGTAGAGACGCTGGGTCCCCGACCCGTAGGCCGGCCGCACGCTGGGCTCCACCAGTCCCGTACGCGCCCAGTAGTCCAGCTGGCGGTAGGTGATCCCCGCCGCCGCGCACGCCGTCGGTCCGCGATAGCCGATGTCGCCGGCATCGCTCGCCGCTGCCACGCCGCCCGCTGCCACCGGCGCCGGCTGAACCGGCTGAACCGGCTGCCTGATGGCGTGGTCGGCTCCACTGCCGTGCTGCGGATACGGCCCACCCGCCGCCGTACCGTCGCCGCTGCTTCTCACGCCGACCTCCGTCCTTGACCTGCCCACTCGAAGGTAGGCAGTCACTCGGGGTGCGTCAACGATCGCCACACTCGGCACGCCGAGTGATAATCACCCTGAGGGTGGTTTCCCGTGTCTCACTTCCGGGAAAGGCTTGTCGGATGCGCTGACGGCACCCCTGCGGGACGGTCACTGGCTGTTCGTACCGAAGTCCTCCGGAGAGATCTGGTCGAGGAATTCGCGGAACTTCTCCACCTCGTCCTCCTGCTCGTCGGGGATCGCGATGCCCGCATCGTCCAGCACGCCGTCACTGCCGTAGATCGGCGTGCCGGTGCGCAGGGCCAGCGCTATGGCGTCGGAGGGCCGTGCGCTCACCTCCACGCCGCTGGCGAAGACGAGTTCCGCGTAGAAGACCCCTTCGCGGAGGTCCGTGATGCGGACCTCGGTGAGCTCCTGGCCCACGGCCTCGAGCACATCCTTGAACAGGTCATGGGTAAGCGGCCTGGCGGGAGCCATGCCCTGCTGGGCGAAGGCAATCGCGGTCGCCTCCCCCGGACCGATCCAAATGGGGAGGTACCGGTCGCCTCCCACTTCACGCAGGAGGACGATCGGTTGGTTGGAGGGCATTTCCACCCGGACACCGACAACGTCAAGCTCGTTCACACAGCAACCCTAGGACGTGCTCGCCATGTTTGGGTAGTCGGGCTCCGCCGAGGTCAGCGCAGACGGCTGCGCAGAGCGCTCTGCACGAGGGCCGCGTGGAGCCGTACGGACAGCTCGGCGAGCTCGTTCGCGGTGGCCTCGGCGTGTGCTCTGGTCTGCGGATTACGGTGCCGCCGCAGGGGGGCGACCAGCTGCTCCACCAGCCCGGCCTCCCGGTCGGCGGAGGCCCGCATGGCGCGAAGATGACGCGGTTCCAGACCGAAGCGCCCCAGCTCCGCCACCAGCTTGGCGACGGTCACCATCTCGGCGTCGTAGCCGCCCTCGGGGGCCGGGACGATGAGCCCGTAGGACTCCCATTCGGTCAGCCGCTCCTCGTCGACCTCGGCCGCCGCGAGCAGCTCGGCGCGCCCGACCCGGGCGGCGGTCGCCGCACCGGAGCCCGCCTCCCACACGCCCTCGGCCAGGTCCCGTCGCTCGCCGGGCGAGGGCAGGACGGGCTGCTCCCCCCGGGCCAGCGCGTCCAGGTGCTCCCGGATGACCTTCAGCGGCAGGTAGTGGTCCCGCTGCATACGGAGCACCTGCGCCAGTCGCTCCACATCACGCGGGGCGAACTTCCGGTATCCGGAAGGAGTGCGCTGGGGCTCGACGAGCCCCTCCGCCTCCAGGAACCGGATCTTGGAGATGGTGACTTCGGGAAACTCGTCGCGCAGCTGGATGAGCACCGTTCCGATGCTCATCGGTCGCGCTTCCGCGGAGGCGGTGCCGTGGCCGGCACCGCCTGTCGGTGTTCGCAGCATGGGCCTTCCTGGGGATCCCCCCGGACGCAGTCCGAGGCTGGTCACACGCCCCGCGGGCTCGCATAGAAGACCAGCCGGTACTTTCCGATCTGGACTTCGTCGCCGTTGGACAGCTGGACCGAATCGATGCGCTCGCGGTTGACGTAGGTGCCGTTGAGACTGCCGACATCCCCCACGGTGAAGCTACCGTCCGGACTCCTGCGGAACTCCACATGACGCCGCGACACGGTTACGTCATCGAGAAAGATGTCGCTCTGCGGGTGACGGCCGGCCGTGGTCAGGTCGCTGTCGAGCAGGAAACGGCTCCCGGAGTTCGGGCCCCGCCGCACGACCAGCAGCGCCGAACCGCCGGGCAGCGCGTCGACCGCGGCCTGGGCCTCCGGGGAGAGCGAGGGCAGAGAGGTCTGGCCCGTCGCCTCCGCCTCGTACGCCTCGAGACCGGAGATGGAGATCGTGGACGTCGTCTCCGAAGGGCGCTCCGGAACGCCTCCCCGCAGCGGCGTGCCGCAGTTGGAACAGAACCTGCTGGCCTCCGCGTTGCGGTGGCCGCACCTCGTGCAGACGGGCATCGACGAGCCCCCCGGGGTGGCCCCACCGCCCGCGCCGGAGGCCGACGGTTCGCCGAAACCTATGCGTCCGGCACCGGCGGGGTCGGCGGACGACACACCGTCACCACCAGGCGCACCGGGCACCTCGTCACGGAAGAGCGGACGCCCCGCCTCCTGCTCGTCGCCCTGACCGTGGCGCGGCGCGCGATGGCGGGCAGCACTGTTGCTGTCCTCGCGTGCACTCTTCCCGAACAACTTCGCAAACAACTTCACGGGCGATTCCCCTTGACCGACATAGACCCGCCCGTGGGGCAGGACGAACCCTGATTGAACACACCTGCCGACCCGGACATCTTCACAACGTCCGTATCCACCCGACAGTTTCCACCACGCACCACCAATCCGGTGCGCCGACCCCCCGCAACCGTCCGACCCGGTCCACCGGCCCTCACGCTCGCCCGCCTCACGGGGATGACGACCGAGCGTAGTCAGGCCGCTGCGCCGGTCGCAAGGCGTCCACCACGATGTCCTCGGACCGCTCCACGAGCACCGTGGCCTGCTCCTTCTCCAGCGTCTGGACGACACCGCCGGGGATGTTGAGGGCGGGCTCCAGATCCTGCGGTTTGCCGATCACCGTGAACTCGTAGGGCGCTTCGATCTTCCGGCCGTCCACCTCGACGTCCCCGCCGCTCCCGGAGAAGTAGCTGCCGGCCACCACCCGCACCCCGTTGACCTGGATCGCCTCGGCTCCCGCCGCCCGCAGTTCCTGGACGGCGTCGAGCAGCATGTCGGGAGCGACCGCCCCCGAGGGGTCGGTGATCGTCAACGTGATGCCGGGACCCTGGGCCGCCACGGTGCCCGCGAGGATGCCGAGCTGGCGCTCCTTCTCCAGCGTCTGCTTCCGGGCCTCCTCGGCCTGGTCGGAGCTGTTCTCCAGTTCGGTGCGCTGATCGTCCAGGCGCTGCTTCTCGTCCTCCAGGCGCTGGGTCCGGTCGTCGACCTCGTCGAGGATGCGGACCAGGTCCTCCTGCCGGGCGCCGCGCAGCGCGCTGTCGTCGTTGGTGGACCGCACCTGGATGGCGAGCCCCAGTCCGAGCCCGAACAGCAGCAGGGCGACGATCAGTTGGGCCCGGCTCAGCCGCGGTGGCCACAGGCCCGCCAGCAGCCTCTGCCGGCCGGACACCTCCGGGGCAGACGGCGGCGCGGGAGCGTCCGGGATGGCGGACTCGCCGCCCTCGGGCCGTTCGCTGCGGGGGTTCTCTTCGTTGTTCATCGGCCTCAAGCCCGGAAGACGTGCCGGCGGATCGCGGCGGCGTTGGAGAAGATCCGGATGCCCAGTACGACCACCACACCGGTGGAGAGCTGAGCGCCTACACCCAGTTTGTCGCCGAGGAAGACGATCAGCGCGGCCACCACGACGTTGGAGAGGAAGGAGACCACGAAGACCTTGTCGACGAAGATGCCGTCGAGCATGGCCCGCAGGCCGCCGAAGACGGCGTCGAGCGCGGCGACGACCGCGATCGGCAGGTAGGGCTCGACCACCGCCGGAACCTCGGGCCGGACCAACAGTCCGACCACGACTCCCACGACGAGGCCCAGTACGGCGATCACGATGTGCCCTTCCCTGTGTCTGCCGCATCACTGCCGGCGGCCTTCGGCTCTGCTGTACGGACGATCAGGCTCGGTGCGGCCGGAAGCCGCACCGTCGCCTCATCGGAGATGCTGGTGCGGATGTCGAAGCTCTCCTTGAGCGCGTTGAGGTACTGCCCGTCGGCACTGTCCCGGAACTCGGTCGCGAGCTTCTTGCCGTCCCCCACCGCGAGCACCGTGTACGGCGGTACGAGCGGTCTGTTGTCGACCAGTATGGCGTCGCCGGCGGCCCGGATGGCGGACAGCGCGGTCAGCCTTTGCCCATTGATGGAGACGGCCTCGGCCCCGGATTCCCACAGACCGTTGACGACACGCTGCATGTCCCGGTCGCGCACCCGCCCGGTGTCGGCGAAGCCGGTCGACTCGCGCGGCCCGCCGCCGCCCTGGTCGGTGTTCTTCGCGTCGTCGACGACCAGCTTCACTCCGGGGCCCTCGACGGGGGTTGCTCCGGCCAGCAGGGCCACCAGCTCCCCCTGGTCCCCGCCGTGCCGCTCCAGGGCCTTGCGCTGACGTTCACTCACATCGGAGCGGAGGCTGTCGACCTCGGACTCCAGCGTGTCGGCGGCCCGTGTCTCCGCGTCGATGCGGTCGATCAGCTCTTCGCGTTCCTTGGCGACGACCGGCGCCGAGATCCGGGCTTCGGCGGCGCCGAGGGTGACCACCAGGGCGGCCACCACCAGTCCGGCGGCCAGGCCGAGCTTCGACTTGAGCGTACGGGGCAGCCCCGCGCTCCCGTCGGCCTCACGCCGCGCCGAGGCTTCCGCGTACCCGTCGTCGAGGCTGTGGTCCATCACGTTGTTCAGCAGCGACATGGAGGCGTCGGGGCGTGCGGGCGGGGCGGTGCTCCGATCGGGGGACTGCTGCGACATGCCGCACATCGTCGCACGTCATCACGACTGCCGCCGAATGGCCCCACCGGTGCGCCGCGCCCCCCTGCCCGGGGTGTCGCGGCGCACCGGTCGTCACATCAGTCTCCCGCGCTGTCCACCACGGCGGCCCACTCGTCGAGCAGCGCCTGGGCGGAGGCGTCGTCGGGGCCTTCCGCCCACAGGTGGGTGACGGCTTCCGCCCGGTCGGGCAGGACCATGACCCATCGCCCGTCCGCCTCGACCACCCGGACTCCGTCCGTGGTGTCGACGCTGCGGTCACCGGCCGCTTCGACGACGCGGCGCATGACCAGTCCCTTGACGGCCCAGGGCGTCGCCAGGTCGCGGCGCAGGACATGCGCCCGGGGGATGCGGGCGTCGATCTGGCTCAGGGTTAGCTGGGTGCGCGCCACGAGCCCGATGAGCCGGACGAAGGCGGCGGTTCCGTCGAAGACGCTGCTGAATTCGGGAACGATGAACCCTCCGCGCCCGTCTCCTCCGAAGATGGTGTCCTCTTCACGGCCCACCCGGGTCAGGTCGTCGGGTGAGGTGGTCGTCCACTCCACCTGGGTGCCGTGGTAGGCCGCCACCTGCTCGGCGACGCGTGTGGTCGTCACGGGCAGGGCGACACGGCCGCTGCGCCGCTCGGCGGCGACGAGATCGAGGAGGACCAGCAGGGCCCGGTCGTCCTCGATGATCCGGCCCAGTTCGTCGACGAGGGAGAGCCGCTCGCCCACCGGGTCGAACCGCACACCGAAGGCCGCCCGTGCCGAGGAGACGATCTCCCCGAGCCGCACGAGGCCGGCCCGCCGGGTGTCTACGGACTCGGTGGGCCGCGACTCGTCGAGTCCGGGGTTGATCGTCAGCGCGTCCACGCCGAGCCGCCCGAGCAGGCTGGGCAGTACGAGCCCGGCGCTGCCGTTCGAGGCGTCGACGACGACCTTGAGCCCGGAGTCCGCGATGCCCTCGACGTCAACGTTCCGCAGGAGGGACCCGGTGTACGAGTCGAACACGCTGGACGGGAAGTGCAGGTCCCCGATCTCGCCGGGGAAGGCCCTGCGGTACTCCTGGCGCGCGTAGACGCGGTCGAGCTTGCGCTGCTGGGCCTGCGACAGGTCGGCTCCGCGCTCGTCGATGAACATGATGTCCACCGAGTCGGGCACCCCGGGCGACGTACGGATCATGATGCCGCCGGCGCTGCCCCGGGCGGTCTGCTGGCGCGCCACGGGCAGGGGTACGTTCTCCAGGTCCCGGACGTCGATGGCGCTGGCCTGGAGGGCCGAGATGACGGCTCGCTTGAGAGCGCGGGCGCCTCGGGAGTGGTCACGTGCGGTCGTGACCGTCGATCCCTTCTTGAGGGTCGTGGCGTAGGCGCCGGCCAGCCGTACGGCCAGTTCGGGAGTGATCTCGACGTTCAGGATTCCGGAGACACCGCGCGCTCCGAAGAGATGCGCCTGCCCCCGGGACTCCCAGATCACCGAGGTGTTGACGAAGGCCCCGGCCTCGATGGTCTTGAACGGGTACACCCGCACGTTGCCCTGGATGATCGACTCCTCGCCGACCAGGCATTCGTCCCCGATGACGGCGCCGTCCTCGATCCGGGCCGCACGCATGATGTCGGTGTTCTTGCCGACCACACAGCCCCGCAGGTTGCTGTGCTGTCCGATGTAGACGTTGTCGTGCACCACGGCCTTGTGGAGGAAGGCGCCCGTCTTGACGACGACGTTCGACCCCACCACCGTGTGCTCGCGGATCTCGGCGTCCGCCTCCACCTTGGCGTAGTCGCCGATGTAGAGCGGCCCCCGCAGTACGGCGTCGGGGTGGACCTCCGCGCCTTCGGCGACCCACACGCCGGGCGAGATCTCGAAGCCGTCGAGCTCCACGTCGACCTTGCGCTCCAGAACGTCCGCCTGGGCCTTGACGTAGCTCTCGTGTGTGCCGACGTCCTCCCAGTAGCCCTCGGCGATGTAGCCGTAGATGGGCTTGCCTTCCTTCATCAGCTGCGGGAAGACGTCACCGGACCAGTCGACGGAGGTGTCGGCCTGGACGTAGTCGAAGACCTCGGGCTCCATGACGTAGATGCCCGTGTTCACGGTGTCCGAGAAGACCTGTCCCCAGGTCGGCTTCTCCAGGAACCGTTCGACCTGGCCGTTCTCGTCCACGATGGTGATCCCGAATTCCAGTGGATTGGGAACGCGGGTCAGGCAGACCGTGACGAGTCCGCCCTTTTCCTTGTGGAAGGCGATGAGGTCGGTGAGGTCGAAGTCGGTGAGCGCGTCACCGGAAATCACGAGGAACGTGTCGTCCTTCAACGCCTCCTCGGCGTTCTTCACGCTGCCCGCGGTGCCGAGTGGCTTCTCCTCGTTGGCATAGGTGAGCTCCATTCCGAGCTCCTCGCCGTCGCCGAAGTAGTTCTTGACGAGGGAGGCGAGGAACTGGACGGTGACTACGGTTTCGCTGAGCCCATGCCGCTTGAGCAGCCTCAGGACGTGCTCCATGATCGGCCTGTTGGCCACGGGCAGGAGCGGCTTGGGCATGCTCGAGGTCATGGGGCGAAGACGTGTGCCTTCGCCGCCAGCCATCACGACGGCCTTCATGTCGGAAACGTCCTCCTAGAAGAGACGACGGTCAGCCGATTTCGCCCGTCGGGGCATCCATTCACAGCATCTGCCGCGGACCGGCCACACTGCGCGGTCCCGCATCAACGAGCTCAATCGGCCACTGCTGGGTCCGCCTTCACGAGCCGGCGGACTTGTATCACATAGAGGATTCCTGCCCACCAGTAGAGCGTTGTACCCCATCCTGCGAACGCCCATCCGAAAACGGCGGCCAGTGTGGCCAGCCAACCACTCCCGTCGCTGAGCAGCAACAAGGGGAAGGCGTACATCAGGTTGAACGTTGCAGCTTTCCCGAGGAAGTTGACCTGCGGAGGCGGATAGCCGTGGCGTCGCAGGATGGCCACCATCACGAGAAGCATCAGTTCCCGGGCGAGAAGGGCGGCGGTGACCCAGAGGGGCAAGATCTCACGCCAGGTGAGGCCAATCAGGGTGGAAAGGATGTAGAGGCGGTCCGCCGCCGGGTCCAGGAGCCGGCCGAGGTTGCTGATCTGGTTCCACTTGCGGGCGAGCTTCCCGTCGAGGTAGTCGCTGATGCCGCTGAGCATCAGCACCAGCAGCGCCCAGTTGTCGCTGTTGGGCCCTCCGAACACGGGGCGAAGGATCAGCCACAGGAAGAGCGGTACCCCGACAAGGCGAGCCATGCTGAGGATGTTGGGGATGGTGAGGACCCGGTCCGTCTGGACCCGAGTCTCCTGGACCTCCACCCGGGGGCCTCCTGTGAAGAACGTGCCAATGATGCCCCCTGACCCTACCCTCAGCTTCCCCTGCCCGGTGCACGGGGGTGGAGCGAGAACAGTGCGAATAGGACATAGTACGCAGGAAAGCCCCGTGCCAATGGCACGGGGCTTTCCCGGAAAAATTGTTCGGCGGCGTCCTACTCTCCCACAGGGTCCCCCCTGCAGTACCATCGGCGCT
>NZ_JBIVTR010000016.1:0-53420 GCF_044756785.1 Streptomyces sp. NPDC091649
ACGCAAGACGCTCGGCTGGAATACACCAGCCGAGCGTCTACGTGATCTACTCGCCGTCTGAGCCAGCAGTGTTGCAACGACCGCTAGAACTCGAGCGGCGTACCATGGGGCCCTCTCGTGTTCCCGATCTCGTACGCGTACCGGCACCGCCCCCGTGCACAGCCGAGCCGGAGGTACCCGCGGATGGACGACGCCTCTCCCGTACGCCCCGACCCCGGGCTGTTCGGGCCCCGGTCGGTCACCTGGCAGATGCACGGCGATCCGATGATGTGGGTCGCGGGCGTCCGCGCCCTCTACCTCCAGGCACTCCACCCGCGCGCCGTGCGCGGGGTCACCCAGAATTCGGACTTCCGCCGGGACGCCTGGGGCCGGCTCATGCGTACGGCGTCCTTCGTCGGCACCATCACCTACGGCACCACCGACGCCGCCGAACAAGCGGGCGCCCGGGTCCGCCGGATCCACCGCGCCATCAGGGCCACCGACCCGGACACGGGGGAGACGTACGGCGTCGACGAACCGGAGCTGCTGCTCTGGGTGCACTGCGCCGAGGTCGACTCCTACCTCCAGGTCCAGCGCCGCTCCGGCTTCCCGCTCACCGACGCCCAGGCCGACCGGTACATCGACGAACACCGCACCGGCGCCCGCCTCGTCGGCCTCGACCCCGGCCAGGTGCCCGCCGCCACCGCCGAACTCGCCGCCTACTTCGACCGCGTACGCCCGGAACTCGCCGCCGGAGCCGAGGCCGCCGACATCGACGCCTTCCTCCGCGACCCGCCCGTGCGCCCCTGGCTTCTCCCGGCGCGCGCCCTGCTGTGGCGGCGCGTGGCATCACTCGCCTACCAGTCACTGCCCGCATACGCCCACGCCCTGTACGGCAGGCCGGCCCCGCCCCCGGCCGCCGTCGACCGGCGGTTGCGCGCCACCGGCGCCGCCCTGCGCGCGGTCCCGGCCCGGCTGCGCTGGCAGCTGCCGCCCGGTCACATTCTCCGGGCGATGGCGCGCCTGGGGCCCGACAGCCGCCCCGCCGCGTACAAACTCCGCGGACCGGCCGCCATACTGGACGGGCCGGGGAGGGCGCAGCACTAGGGTCTTTCGTCCGGATCGTGCCGGAGCACACCAGTGCGGCACGCTCCGGGCGAAGGCGCGAGCGGGAACAACGGGGGCGGGAAGCGGGAGATGGCGGACACCAGGCTGATCCAGAGCCGGTACCGGCTGCTCGAACAGATCGGGCGCGGCGGCATGGGCGAGGTGTGGCGCGCCCGCGACGAGTCGCTGGGCCGTCAGGTCGCCGTCAAATGCCTCAAACCCGTGGGCCCCCAGCACGACCGGGCGTTCACCCGCGTCCTGCGCGAACGCTTCCGCCGCGAGGCCCGGGTGGCCGCCTCCCTCCAGCACCGCGGCGTCACCGTCGTGCACGACTTCGGCGAGCACGAGGGTGTGCTGTACCTCGTGATGGAGCTGCTCGACGGGCAGAACCTGAGCCAGCTCCTGGAGGAGAACCAGCAGCACCCCCTGCCGGTCGAGCATGTCGTCGACATCGCGGAACAGGTCGCCGACGCCCTCGGATACACACACCGGCAGGGCATCGTCCACCGCGACCTCAAGCCCGCCAACATCATGCGGCTGACCGACGGCACGGTGAAGATCTGCGACTTCGGCATAGCGCGCCTCGGCCACGACATCGGCATGACCTCCCGGCTCACCACCACCGGCCTCGCCATGGGCACCCCGCACTACATGTCGCCCGAGCAGATCAGCGGCAAGGAGGTCGACCATCGCAGCGACCTCTACTCACTGGGCTGCGTCCTGTACGAAATCGCCACCGGCGTACCGCCGTTCGACCGGGAGGACGCCTGGGCCGTGCTCGTCGGACACCGCGACACCCCGCCGGAACCGCTGCGCACCCACCGCGCGGACCTGCCCGGTTTCTTCGACCGTGTCGTCCTGGACCTCCTCGCCAAGGCCCCCGAGCAGCGGCCGGTGGACGCGGGCGACCTGCGCCGCCGCATCGTCCTCGGCCGGACCGGGGAGCAGCCCGCGCTCGGGCCCGGACCCATCACGCCCTCCGGGGACGGGCGGCCGCCGGCCCTGCACGCGACCGCCCTGCCCGCCTGGACCCGGTCCATGACCGCCGGCCACCGGGCGACCGGCGCCAGGGGCCCCGGCACCGAACGGCCGGACCCGGCCGAGGGCCTGACGGGGCAGTGGACCACCGCACGCCCCACCGCGACCGCCACCCCGCGCTCCGGCGGCACCGCACACTCCGACCTCGCCGCTCCGCGCTCCGGCAGGGCCGCACACTCCGACTCCGCCGCTCCGCGCTCCGACGAAGCCGCCGCACATTCCGGCTCACCGGTGCCGCACTCCGGCTCCTGCGTATCCGGGCCCGTTGGACCGCCCGCCGCCGATCTTCTCGCCACGCTCGACGGCCGCCACAGCGCGGGCATCGACCTCGGCCGCCTGGGCCGCTGGGAGGAGGCGGGGGAGGTGCACCGCGAGGTCGCAGCCCGGCGTGGCCGCGTCCTCGGCCCGGACCACCCCGACACGCTCGCCAGCCGCTACGAGATCGGCCTCACCCTCAGCCGTACGGGCCGGGCCGAGGAGGGGCTGCGCGAGTTCGCCCGGGTCGCCGAGGGCCGTGAACGCGCCCTGGGCGCCGACCACCCCCAGACGCTCGCCGCCCGTCAGGCGACCGCCCACGCCCTGGGCCGCCTCGGCCGGCACGCGGAGGCCCACCAGGTGTACGAGGCGGTCCTCGCCGTCCGCGAACGCGTCATGGGCCCCGACCACCCCGACACCCTGCGCTGCCGCCACAACCTGGCGTTCAACCTCGGCCGGCTGGGGCGGCCCGAGGAGTCCTGGCGGCTGGCCCGGGAAGTCGCCGACGCCCGCGCGCGGCTGCTCGGCCCGACGCACCCCGACACCCTCGCGACCCGCTACGAGGTGGCGTTCACCCTGGGAAGGCTCGGCCGCTGGGCGGAGGCGCTGGAGACCTTCCAGGACGTCGCCCGGGCCCGCGCGAGCACCCTCGGGGCCGATCACCCGGACACCTTCGCCGCCCGCTACGAGGCCGGCATCAGCCTCGGCCGGCTCGGCCGCGACGCGGAGGCCCTGGAGCTGTACCGGTCCCTGGTGGCCGACCGCACGCGGACCGCTGGTCCGGCCGACCCCGAGACCCTGCGCGCCCGCCACGGTCTGGGGGTCAACCTGGGACGAACGGGCCGCTGGGAGGAGGCGCTCGCGGAGGCGCGCGAGGTCTGCGCGCTCCGGGAACGCACCCTGGGACCCGATCACCCGGACACGGTGATCAGCCGTCGCGAGGTCGCCGCCGGGCTCGGCTGGCTCGGCCGGTGGAGCGAGGCCCTGGTGGCGTACCGGCAGGTCGCCGAGGCCCGCGCCCGGGTCCTGGGCCCCGACCACCCCCAGACGCGGGCGGCCCGCGACGACGAGGCGCACTGCCTGGAGCGGCTCGGGCGTTCGGCCGCGGCGGGACCGTACCGCACCCCGGGCGGCGTCTCGCCGGTCACGGCCGGAGCCGATCAGCCCGAGACCTTGTAGCCACGGCTTTCCCGGCTTCCACGGCTTCCGGCACCGGCGGGCGACCAGGGCGGCCGACCCGGGCCGCCGCCCGTCCTGCCGCCCGCTCCGCGCCGCCGCCCCCCGACGCGCGTCCGCCGCACGCCGCCGCGCCGCCACCCCCTGGCCGGACGGAAGCCGGCGTGTTACGAAGGTGCATGCCCGCACCCCGGACACCCGCACCCCGGACACCCGCACCCCGGACACCCGCACCCCGGACACCCGCACCCCGGCCCTCCGCAGGTGGGCCCGACGCCCGGGGGCGTCTGGGCCCCGGGGCCCCCGGCCGGGACCGCTACGACGCCGTGATCGTCGGCGGCGGCCACAACGGCCTGGTCGCCGCCGCCTACCTCGCGCGCGCCGGGCAGTCGGTCCTCGTCCTGGAACGTCTCGGCGTCACCGGGGGAGCGGCGGTCTCGACCCGCCCCTTCGCCGGCGTCGACGCCCGGCTCTCGCGCTACTCCTACCTGGTCTCCCTGCTGCCCGACAAGATCGTCCGTGACCTCGGCCTCGACTTCGCCGTACGCAAACGGAACGTCTCCTCCTACACGCCCGCCGTGCGCGACGGACGCCCCACCGGGCTGCTCGTCGCGGGCGACGGGACCCGGGAGTCCTTCGCCGCGCTGACCGGCGGCGAGCGCGAGTACGCGGCCTGGCAGCGGTTCTACGGCATGACGCGGCGGGTCGCGGCCCGGGTCTTCCCGACGCTCACCGAGCCGCTGCCGACCCGGGCCGCGCTGCGCGAGCGGGTCGACGACGCCGACGCCTGGCGGATGCTGTTCGAGGAGCCGCTCGGAATGGCCGTCGAGGAGAACTTCACCGACGACCTGGTGCGCGGGGTCGTTCTCACCGACGCCCTGATCGGCACCTTCGCCGACGCCCACGACGCTTCGCTCCTCCAGAACCGGTGCTTCCTCTACCACGTGATCGGCGGCGGCACCGGTGACTGGGACGTTCCGGTCGGGGGCATGGGGGCGCTCACCGACGCCCTGGCCGGGGCCGCCCGCGCGGCGGGCGCCGAGATCCGCGTACGCCACGAGGCCACCCGGATCGAGACCGACGGCGAGGCGGCCGAGGTGACCGTCCGCACCCCGGACGGGGAACACGTCGTCGCCGCCCGCCGGGTACTCGTCAACGCCTCCCCGCAGGCTCTGGCCGCGCTGCTCGGCGACACCCCGCCCCCGCCCGCCGAGGGCGCCCAGCTCAAGGTGAACATGCTGCTCACCCGGCTGCCGAAGCTCCGCGACCGGTCCGTCGACCCCCGGCACGCCTTCGCGGGGACGTTCCACATCTCCGAGGGGTACGGGCAGCTCGCCGCCGCCTACCGGGAGGCGGCGGCCGGACGGCTGCCCGCCGCCCCGCCCTCCGAGATCTGCTGCCACTCGCTGACCGATCCCTCGGTCCTCGGCCCCGACCTCGCCGCGCGCGGCTACCAGACCCTCACCCTCTTCGGCCTGCACGCCCCGGCCCGGCTGTTCGCCGCCGACAACGACGCCGCCCGCGCCGCGCTGGTCGCGGCGACCCTGGCGGAACTGGACGTACACCTGGAGGAGCCGGTCACCGACTGTCTGGCCCTCGACGAGAGGGGCGAGCCCTGCATCGAGGCCAAGACCCCGCTCGACCTCGAACGCGATCTGCGGCTGCCCGGCGGCCACATCTTCCACCGCGACCTCTCCTTCCCGTACGCGGTGGAGGGCACCGGCGTGATGGAGGGCGACGGAGGGGTGGTGGGCAACGGAGCGGTGGTGGGAGCCGGGCGCTGGGGCGTGGAGACGGCGCACGCCACGGTCCTGCTGTGCGGGGCGGGCGCGGTGCGCGGCGGCGGCGTCAGCGGGGTCCCCGGCCACAACGCGGCGATGGCCGCGCTGGGCCGGTGACCAGAACCGCCGCGACCGTCTGCCCCGCCGGGCCGCCGCGAGCCCGGTGCTCGGAGGCCCGGTACTCGGGAGGCCCGGCGGCCGTCCGGCGACGGTCGGGCGTGGTCAGTCCGCCGACCGCACCCAGCCCGTGGCCTCGATCCGGCCGGCGTCCCGGGGCCGTTCCGCGTCGAAGACCGTGCGGACCCCGTCGCGGACCCGCAGGCCGTCCAGGTACGCGCCGCGTCCCACGTACAGCCGGTCGGTGGTGTAGCGCCACCGCAGGCGGACGTCCCGGTCGCGCCAGGCCGCCAGGTCCGCCTCCAGCCGGTGCCAGACGCGCCCCGACCAGCCGGTCACCGAGCCCGCGGGGTGCGGCCGCGGATCCGGGCCGCGGCCGGGTCCGGGGCCGGTAGCGAGCGTGGTGAACGGCACCGGCCGCCAGTCCTGGCCGCCCGCCGACGCTTCCAGGAAGAGGCCGTCGGAGGCCGGTTCGGTGTCCCACCACAGCGCGCACTCCAGGCGCACCCGCGCGGAGTCCAGGCGCAGGACGGGCAGCGTCAGGGTGGCGGTGGACGCGCTCGCCATTCCGGAGAACCAGGCCGTGCGCCCCCGTTCGGGCCGGACCGGAACAGCCCGGGCCAGCTGGTTGGCGGCCGCCACCCGCGGGGCGCTGCCCGAGCGCCAACTCCGTACGGGATGGACCGAGTTGCCCAGCACGATGAGAAAGGTGTCGGTCGACGGGTCGAGCACCAGGCTGGTCCCGGTGAATCCGGTGTGCCCCGCGCTGCGCGGGGTCGCCATCGCCCCCATGTACCAGTGCTGGTAGAGCTCGAAGCCCAGGCCGTGCTCGTCACCCGGGAACGCGGTGTTGAAGTCGGTGAACAACAGGTCGACCGACTTTTCGGACAGGATGCGGGAGCGGCCGTAGACCCCGCCGTTGAGGAGTGTCCGGGCGAGGATCGCGAGGTCCCAGGCGCAGGAGAACACCCCGGCGTGGCCGGCCACCCCGTCCAGGCTGAACGCGTTCTCGTCGTGCACCTCGCCCCAGACCAGCCCGCGTTCGAGCCCCGACCAGGGCAGCCGGGCGTCCTCGGTCGCCGCGATCTTCGGCTTCCAGGAGGCGGGCGGGTTGTAGCGGGTGCGGTGCATTCCGAGCGGGGCGGTGATGTCGTCGCGGAGCAGGGCGTCCAGCGGGCGGCCGGTGATGTGCTCCAGGATCAGTTGCAGCGAGATCAGGTTGAGGTCGGAGTAGAGGTAGGCGCTGCCCGGGGTGCTCGCCGGGACCTCGTCCCACAGTTTCCGGAGCTTGCCCTCCCGGGTCGGCTCCTCGTACAGCGGGATCCAGGGCCGGAACCCCGATGTGTGGGTCAGCAACTGACGGACCGTTACGTCCTGCTTGCCGCCGCCCGCGAAGTCCGGGAGGTACGAGGCGACCGCCGCCTCCAGCTCCAGTTCGCCGCGCTCGATCCGCTGGACCGCCAGGAGCGACGTGAACAGCTTGGAGATCGACGCCAGGTCGAAGACGGTGTCCTCGGCCATCGCGATCTGCTGGGCCGCCGGGAACTCCACCCCGGTGTCGGTCTTCTCGTCGTACGCCGCGTAGCGCACCGCCTTGCCGATCGGCCGGTGCAGCGCCACCGTGCCGCCCCGCCCGGCGAGCAGCACGGCGCCCGCGTACCAGGGGTGCCGGGGGGAGTCGGCGAGATAGCTCTCGGCGTCCCGCACGAGCTGGTCCAACGGCCCCTGGAGCAGCCCGGCGCGCGCGGCGCTCCCGCGCCGCAGCGTGGGCCGGTGCTTCCCTGGCTCCATGCCCGCTCCCGTGTCCGCCGCTCCGCCCGTCACCCCGGCGCCTGTCCCGCCCCGGGCGGCGGCGCCCGCGAGCGGGACCGGCGTCAGCGCGAGGGCGCCGCCCAGCGCCAGTATCCCGCCGCCCAGCCGCCGCCGGGCGATGCCGCTCCCGGTCGCGCGGCTCCCGGACGCGGAGTCGAGGCTTTCGTCCCCGCCCCCGGACGGGGAGCGAAGGTTTTCGTCCCCGCCCCCGGAGGCGGAGGGGCTCTCGTTCCTGCCTCCGACTCCGCGCGCGCCCCGGCCGTCCGCCGTGCGTCCGCTCGCCTGCGTGTCCCCGGTCATCCGTGACTCCTTCCCGCGCCCGGCGTCCGGTCGAGGGGCCGCGCCCGCGTTCCGGCGCCCGCGCGAAAGTAACTTCCGAATTTTCGCCGAGCAGTGAAAGTTCCTGCCGCCAGAGATTACTGTCACCCCCGCGCTCCCGTGAGCGTCCCGGCCCACAAAGAATCTGACGCTGCATCAGAAAAACTCTTCCCTCGGTCGCCCCGCTGCGGCATCCTGCCGCCCATGGAGACGGAGCTGAGCCGGCGACTGGGTATCGAGCACGCCGTCTTCGGCTTCACGCCGTTCCCCGAAGTCGCCGCGGCCATCACCAGAGCCGGCGGCTTCGGCGTGCTCGGCGCGGTCCGCTACACCGCGCCCGAGGACCTCGCGCGCGACCTGGAGCGCCTGCACCGGCACACCGACGGCAAGCCCTGCGGCCTCGACGTCGTCATGCCGGCCAAAAAGGTCGAGGGCGTCACCGAGGCGGACGTGGAGGCGATGATCCCCGCCGAGCACCGCGGCTTCGTGCGGGAGCTTCTGGCCCGTCACGGCGTGCCCGAACTGGCCGAGGGCGAGACGTCCGGCTGGCGCATCACCGGCTGGATGGAGGAGGTGGCCAGGGGCCAGCTCGACGTGGCCTTCGACTATCCGATCAAGCTCCTCGCCAACGCCCTCGGCTCCCCGCCCGCCGACGTCATCGAACGGGCCCACGACCACGGCGTCCTCGTCGCCGCCCTCTCCGGGAGCGCGCGGCACGCCGGGGCGGGCATCGATGTCGTCGTCGCCCAGGGGGAGCTGCGTCGAGGAGTACTACGCGGCCAGCGAGGGCGGCGGAGCGTTCGCCACCGCCGAGGACTGGCTGAAGAGGCCCGGAACCGTCGGCAGGGCCTGGCCGGTCAGCGAACTGGCCGTCTTCGACGACGACGGCAACCGGCTCCCCGCGGGCGAACTGGGCACCGTCTGCATGAAGATGAGCACCGGCGGCTTCAGCTACCACAAGGACGAGACCAAGACCCGCCGCAACCGCGTCGGTGACTTCTTCACCGTCGGCGATCTCGGCGATCTCGGCGATCTCGGCGTGCTGGACGCGGACGGCTACCTGTTCCTCCGGGACCGCAAGATCGACATGATCATCGCCGGCGGGGTCAACATCTACCCAGCCGAGATCGAGTCCGCCCTGCTCACCCACCCCGCCGTCGCGGACGCCGCCGCCTTCGGCATCCCGCACGCCGACCGGTGGGAGGAGGTCAAGGCCGTCGTCGAACCGGCCGAGGGCCACGAACCGTCAAAGACGCCCGCCGCCGCGCTCCTCGCCCACTGCGAGGAGCGGCTGGCCGGGTACAAACGGCCGCGAAGCCTCGACTTCATCACCGCGATGCCCCGGGACCCCAACGGCAAGCTCTGCAAACGGCGGCTGCGCGAACCGTACTGGGAGGGCTTCGAGCGCCCGCTGTAGAAGTGCCCGCGTCCGGGAGAGCTGTGGGCCGCGCCCCTCCCGGACCCGGCCCACAACCTCCCGGACCTGACCTACCGCCGCTCGTGCACCCGCACCACCTGGAGATCCGGGGAGCGCGCGATGTCCTTCTCGCAGAACCGGGACGTCACCCAGCGCTCACCCGCGTACAGCCGGGTCTGGTCGCTGTAGTGCGGTGACCTCGGATTCTCCGACTGGGAGTACGTCAGCAGCGTCCGGGCCACCGGACACCGGCCGTCGTCCCAGCCGACCGCCTGGATGTAGCTGGAGCCCGACGACACCTCCGTATAGCCGCCTCCCGCCGGATTCCACCTCGGCTCGGTCTTGTTCCAGACGCCCAGCGACTCCGTCCCGCCTCCGATCGGGAGCCGCTTGCCGTTCCGCACGACGAACTGGTGCTCGCCCAGCGGCGCGTCCAGCGCGATGCCCGCCGCCCGCAACTCCGTCACGGCGTCCGCCAGGGCCCTGCCCAGGACGGGCGCGGCGGTGTTCAGGTCGCGCGGGGTGCGCACCGGGTCGGCCGGGTCGAACGGTGTCCTCCACAGCTCGGCGGCGGGCGCCGAGGACGCCCTCCGCCAGAACCGGTCGAAGAGGAGCGCGCCCCGGCTGTCGCTGTCCGTGCTCCGGTCCCAGCGCCGCAGCACCCGGCAGGCCGCCGACACGTCGACCGGCGTCCCGTCCGTGCCCACGGCGGTGCCGCCCGGCAGCGCCGCACACCACTCCGCCGCTTCGGAGGCGGCCAGCCCCCCGGCCGGCGCCCGGTTGGCGAACTGCTGCCGCTGAAGGTCGGCGACCCGGAGGCGGCCCTTCTCCGCCATCGCCGCGACGTCCTCGATCGCGCCCCTGGTCCGCATCGACCGGGGTGTCGCGATCGTGCCGAAGATCCGCTCGTACCCGGTCAGCGGCCGCTCGGCGTTGGTCAGCCAGGCGCTGTCGTTGGAGTTCTCCACGTACGGCTGGTTCCTCAGCACCGGCATCCGGCCCGGGCCGAAGATCCCCGGCTGCACCGCGTCCGGGTCGCTGCCCAGTGCGCAGTCCGCCCGCGAACCGTCCAGCACCGCGAGGCCGGAGGCGGGGTAGGTCGCCCGGCCCAGCGGCGTCGAGCAGCGCTCGGCCAGCTCGTCCGTGATCCTCGGCAGCACCTGTGACTGGGAGAAGAAGGAGCGCCCCGCCCGGTCCGCCGCGACGGTGTTCACCCACGGCAGGCCCTGCGACCGGTGCAGCGTACGTTCCACGTCCCCGGTGGAGCGCGCCTTGCCGAAGCCCAGACCCGTGTCCGCCATCCGCAGATTTCCCGCGTTCGGGTCGTTCAGCGCGTACGCCGTGCTCGCCGTCCACGGCAGGGGCAGCGCCGCGCCCATCGAGGTGACCACCGGGCCGTAGCGGGTCCACCACTGGGTGCGGGTCACGTCGGCCGCGCCCTTCACGGGGACGCTCACCGTCCGCTTCGTCATCCGCTCCCGCTTCCCGTCGACCAGATAGGCGGTCGGGTCGGCCGGATCGAGTGTCAGCTGATGCAGATTCAGCGTGACACCCGTGGCGACCGTATGGCTCCACGCCACATCGGCGTTGTGCCCGATCGAGATCGTCGTCGCGCCCAGCAGGGACGCGCCCGACACGTTCAGCTCGCCGGGGATCGTCTGCTGCGCCTGCCAGAAGCGGCGTCCGCCCTGCCACGGGTAGTGCGGGTTGCCGAGCAGCAGTCCGCGCCCGTTCACCGTGGTGGAGCCGTCGAAGGCCACCGCGTTGGAACCCATGTCCGCGTTCTGCGCCGACAGCAGCCGCTCCGCCGCCGTCGCCGCCTCCTCGGGCGTGACCCCGGCGGCCGGGGGAGCGGCGGTCGGCGGCCGGGCGGCGGTGATGCCGTCGATGCCGCGCCCCTGGCCGCCGAGGACCGCCAGCGCGTAGCCGCGCGCCGCCACGTCCAGCGCCGTCACCGGACGCACCCAGGATGCGCCTCGGCAGGCCGGATCGGTGATCCGGTTCTGCGCTATCCACGCGTTGTAACCGGCGGCGAACCCGCGCATCGTCTCCTTGACGTCCCGGCTCGGACCGGCGGGCGCGGGCGTCCTGAGCAGCCTCTCCACGGTGCCGCTCTCCCGGACACCCCGGAAGTACAGGTCGCTGGAGAGGTTCGTCGCCGCCGAGGAGAGGGAGTAGTCGGTGGCGGCGTCCGGGCCGAAGTGCTTCGACCGCTCGCCGCGCACGGTGAGGAAGCCGTCCGCCAGTGTGCACACCTGGTCGGCGGCCTGCGCCCAGCCGGTGCCGAAGCCGAGCCGCGCGTAGTCCTTCGCCACGATGTGCGGTATGCCGTACTCCGTGTACCGGATGACGGCGGAAAGGCCGCCGGCGGACGGGTGCCGCGTCTCCTGCGCAGCACCGGACCCGGCGGCGGGCGGCAGCGACGCCGACACGGTGAACAGGGCGAGACCGGCGACCCCGAGCAGTCTCAGACGGTTACGTAAGGTCAAGGTGTTCCTCCCAGCGGTGCGGGTGGCACGGCGGCCCGTCCGGACCGCCCGGACAGCCACGCGCCACTCAGCCAGGGAGGCCCGCGAGCTGTCAACCGTCTGGTCGGTATCCGGACCCTTGACCCCGCGGGGCCCGGCCGCACAGGATCACGCCATGACAGGTGTACGCAGCAGCACAGTCGACGGCGTCCTCACCCGCAGCGCCCGGCGCACCCCCGGACGGACCGCCGTACGGTACGCCGGCCGGGCCTGGACCTACCGCTCCCTGGACGCCGCCGTCTCCACGGCCGCCGCCGTCCTCACCGAGGAGCACGGCCTCGCCCCCGGCGACCGGGTGGCCGCCTACGCCCACAACTCCGACGCCTACCTCATCGGCTTCCTGGCCTGTGCGCGGGCCGGGTTCGTCCATGTGCCGGTCAACCAGAACCTCACCGGCGACGACCTCGTCTACCTCCTCGACCAGTCCGGATCCGCCCTCGTGCTGACCGACCCGGACCTCGCCGGCCGGCTCCCCGCCGGGCGCCCGGTGCGCGCGCTGCGCGACGCGCCCGGATCGCTGCTCGACGCCCTGGAAACGGAACGGCCGTTCACTCCGGCGCGTCCGCCCGCCTCCGACGACCTGGTGCAGCTGCTGTACACCTCCGGCACGACGGCCCTGCCCAAGGGCGCGATGATGACGCACGGGGCCCTGGTCCACGAGTACGTCAGCGCGATCACCGCGCTCGGCCTCGCCGCAGCCGACCGGCCCCTGCACTCCCTGCCGCTCTACCACTCGGCCCAGATGCATGTGTTCCTGCTGCCGTATCTGGCGGTCGGCGCGGAGAACACCATCCTGGACGCCCCCGACGCCGCCATGATCTTCGACCTCGTCGAAGCGGGCCTGGCCGACAGCCTGTTCGCCCCGCCCACCGTGTGGATCGGCCTCGCCAACCACCCGGAGTTCGCCGCCCGCGACCTCGGAGGTCTGCGCAAGGCGTTCTACGGGGCCTCGGTCATGCCGGTGCCCGTCCTGGAACGCCTGCGGAAACGCCTCCCGCACCTGGCCTTCTTCAACTGCTTCGGCCAGAGTGAGATCGGCCCCCTCGCCACCGTGCTGGGCCCCGACGAGCACGACGGCCGGATGGAGTCCTGCGGCCGTCCGGTCCTCTTCGTGGAGGCCCGGGTCGTCGACGAGAAGGGCGAGGACGTCCCCGACGGCACCCCCGGCGAGGTCGTCTACCGCTCGCCCCAACTGTGCTCCGGATACTGGGACAAGCCCGAGGAGACGGTCGCCGCCTTCCGCGACGGCTGGTTCCACTCCGGCGACCTCGCCGTCCGCGACGCCGAGGGTTTCCTCACCGTCGTCGACCGGGTCAAGGACGTCATCAACTCCGGCGGTGTCCTCGTCGCCTCCCGCCAGGTCGAGGACGCCCTCTACACCCACCCCGCCGTCGCCGAGGCCGCCGTCATCGGCCTCCCCGACGACCGCTGGATCGAGGCCGTCACCGCCGTCGTCGTCCTGCGCGGCGAGGCAGGCGAGAGTGAACTCATCGCCCACGCCCGCGAGCGGCTCCCCGCCTTCAAGGCGCCCAAGCGCGTCGTGTTCGCGGACGCACTCCCGCGCAACGCCAGCGGGAAGATCCTCAAGCGGCGATTGCGGGACGAGCTGGCCTGACACACCCGCTCGGCACAGCCCCTGCTCCCGGCCGCCGACGCGGCCCCGAACCCCGCCGCGCGGCACGGCCCGTGAGCGGGCCGTGCTCACTGCGGGCCGGACTCCCGCAGATCGACGACCCGCCGGATCTTGCCCACCGAGCGCTCCAGCGACTCCGGGTCCACGATCTCGACCCCCACCGACACCCCGACACCGTCCTTCACCGCCGCCGCGATGGCCAGGGCCGCGCTCTCCCGCTCGGCGGCCGTCGCGTCCGCCCGCGCCTCCGCCCGGACGGTGAGCGCGTCCAGCCGGCCCTGCCGGGTCAGCCGCAGCTGGAAGTGCGGGGCGACGGCGGGTGTACGCAGCACGATCTCCTCGATCTGGGTGGGGAAGAGATTGACCCCGCGCAGGATCACCATGTCGTCGCTGCGGCCCGTGACCTTCTCCATCCGGCGGAACGTCCGCGCCGTCCCCGGCAGCAGCCGCGTCAGGTCCCGGGTGCGGTAGCGGATCACCGGCATGGCCTCCTTGGTCAACGAGGTGAAGACCAACTCACCCTCCTCGCCGTCCGGCAGCACCTCCCCCGTGAACGGGTCCACGACCTCCGGATAGAAGTGGTCCTCCCAGATGTGCAGACCGTCCTTCGTCTCCACGCACTCCTGCGCGACCCCCGGGCCCATCACCTCGGAGAGCCCGTATATGTCGACCGCGTCGATGGCGAACCGGTCCTCGATCTCCCGGCGCATCGCCTCCGTCCACGGCTCCGCGCCGAAGATCCCGACCCTGAGGGACGTCGCCCGCGGATCGACGCCCTGCCGCTCGAACTCGTCCAGCAGCGTCAGCATGTAGGACGGCGTGATCATGATGATCTCGGGCCGGAAGTCCTGGATCAGCCGGACCTGGCGCGCGGTCATGCCCCCGGAAGCGGGGATCACCGTGCACCCGAGCCGCTCCGCCCCGTAGTGTGCCCCGAGCCCACCGGTGAACAGTCCGTACCCGTACGCCACATGGACCTTGTGGCCGGGCCGCCCGCCCGCCGCGCGGATCGAACGGGCCACCACGTCCGCCCAGGTGTCCAGGTCCCGTTCGCTGTACCCGACGACCGTCGGGCGTCCGGTCGTGCCGCTGGAGGCGTGGATCCTGCGGACCTCGTGCTCCGGTACGGCGAACATCCCGAAGGGGTAGTTGTCCCGCAGATCCGCCTTCACGGTGAACGGGAACCGGGCCAGATCGGCGAGCGTCCGGCAGTCGTCGGCCCGCAGCCCCGCACGGTCGAAGGCGTCACGGTAGAAGGGGACGTTGTCGTACGCGTGGCGCAGCGTGGCCCGGAGCCGCTCCAGTTGCAGAGCCTCCAGCTCGCCACGTCCGAGCCGTTCCGCCGCGTCCAGCATGGCCGTCATCAGCACCTTCCCTCTCCGAAACAGGCGACGAACGGAAGACGGACAGCCGCCGAGGGGCGACCGATCATTCGGTCGATCTTCCTGGGAGCAGTAATGCAGGCGGCCGGGGCCGTCGGCAAGAGGCGCGCACGGTTCTCCGCGGATCAGCCCGTGGCTGGACGACCCGGGCGTCTTCGCCCCTACGGTGGGAGCCTTCCCCGCGCCGGCGCTCCGCACCCGTACCGGGATGGTCGACGTACAGGAGGGCCTCGCGGTCGGGCACCGCGTCCACGACCGACTCGAACAGGTCGGCAAGGTTGTACTCCACCGTTCCTCCTGACCCCGGGTGACTGGCGACTCGGCCGTCATTAGAGCGCCGGGGGGCACAAGTGGGAAGGGGTGGCGGCGCAATAATCTGACGAGCTGTCAGAAAATTATTGAACTGCACCCCCTCCTCCTGCAACCTGTTCCAGGTCTGGAGACAGGAGTCGGTCATGGGCGGTACGGAACATCTCACCGTGCGGCGCGAGGGCGCCACGCTGGTGCTCACCTTGAACAGACCACAGGCCAGGAACGCGCTCTCGCTGCCGATGCTCGTCGGCCTGTACGACGGCTGGCTCGCGGCCGACGCGGACGACACGGTCCGCTCCGTCGTCCTCATCGGCGCGGGCGGAGCGTTCTGCGCCGGAATGGAACTCAAAGCTCGCGCGGGCGGCGGAATGGAGGGGGAGGAGTACCGGGAGCGGATGACGGCCGAGCCGGACCTCCACTGGAAGGCGATGCTGCGCCACCACCGCCCGCGCAAACCGGTGATCGCCGGGTGGAGGGCCCCTGTGTCGCGGGCGGCACCGAGATCCTCCAGGGCACGGACATCCGCGTCGCCGGAGCGGGCGCCACCTTCGGGCTCTTCGAGGTCCGCCGGGGCCTCTTCCCGATCGGCGGCTCCACCGTCCGGCTGCCCCGCCAGATCCCCCGCACCCACGCCCTCGAAATGCTCCTCACCGGCCGCCCGTACACCGCCGACGAGGCCGCCGCCATCGGGCTCATCGGCAGGGTCGTGCCCGAGGGAACCGCGCTGGAGGAGGCCCTCGCCGTCGCGGAGCGGATCAACGCCTGCGGACCGCTCGCCGTCGAGGCCGTCAAGGCATCGGTCCACGAGGGCGCCGAGCTGACCGAGATCGACTACGTCCACACCCCGGGCCGCGCCCAGAGCGCCTACCTCACCGCCCTCGAAGGCCACCGCACCGTCGGCGAACGCTGTCCCGCCTGCCGCAAGGTCTACGTCCCGCCGCGCGGAGCCTGCCCCACCTGCGGGGTGGCCACCGCCGAACAGGTCGAGGTCGGCCCGCGCGGCACGGTCACCACGTTCTGCATCGTCAACATCAAAGCTGCCCATACGGCGAATCTCGATCTCGAAGTCCCGCACGTCTACGCCCACATCGCCCTCGACGGCGCGGACCTCGCCCTGCACGGACGCATCGCCGGAATCCCGTACGACCAGGTGCGCATGGGGCTGCGCGTCGAGCCCGTCTGGACCGGCGCCGGTCAGGGGCCCCGCCACCCGGACCACTACCGGCCCACCGGGGAGCCCGACGCCGACTACGACACGTACAAGGAGCTGGTGTAGATGCGGGACGTGGCCATCGTCGCCTTCGCCCAGACCGCGCACCGGCGGCGCACCGACGAACTCTCCGAGGTCGAACTGCTGATGCCCGTCCTCCACGAGGTCCTCGGCGCGAGCGGCCTCAAGGCGAACGAGATCGGGTTCACCTGCTCCGGCTCCGCCGACTACCTGGCGGGGCGGGCCTTCTCCTTCACCATGGCACTCGACGGCGTCGGCGCCCACCCGCCCATCTCCGAGTCCCACGTCGAGATGGACGGGGCCTGGGCGCTGTACGAAGCGTGGGTGAAGCTCCAGACCGGCGAGGCGGACACCGCACTCGTCCACTCCTACGGCAAGTCATCGCCCGGCCGGGTCCGCGACGTCCTCACCCGCCAGCTCGACCCCTACTACCTCGCCCCGCTCTGGCCGGACTCCGTCGCCCCCGCCGCCCTCCAGGCGCGGGCACTCATCGACGCGGGGGCCACCGACGAACCCGCCCTCGCCGAGGTCGCCGCCCGCAACCCCCACGCCCAGCTCACCGGCGACGTCCCCGCCGGCGACTACCTCGTGCGGCCCCTGCGCACCGGCGACTGCCCGCCCATCGGCGACGGCGCGGCAGCCGTGATCCTCGCCGCCGGGGACACCGCCCGCGCCCTGTGCGCGCGGCCCGCCTGGATCCGGGGCATCGACCACCGCATCGAGGCGCACGCCCTGGGCGTCCGCGACCTGACCGACTCGCCCTCCGCACGGCTCGCCGCCAGGCGCGCCGGAGCCTTCGAGCGCCCCGTCGACACAGCCGAGCTGCACGCCCCGTTCACCTCGCAGGAGGTCGTCCTGCGCAGGGCCCTCGGGCTCGGCGACGACGTCCGCGTCAACCCCTCCGGCGGCGCGCTCGCCGCCAACCCCGTGATGGCCGCCGGACTGATCAGACTCGGTGAGGCCGCCGCCCGCATCCACCGGGGCGAGTCCGACCGGGCGCTCGCGCACGCCACCTCCGGGCCCTGCCTGCAGCAGAACCTGGTCGACGTCCTGGAAGGGGAGAGCGCTCATGCCTAAGGAGCCCGTCGCCGTCGTCGGCATCGGTCAGACCAAACACGTCGCCGCCCGGCACGACGTCTCCATCGCCGGACTGGTCCGCGAGGCCGCCGTCCGGGCCCTGGAGGACGCCGGGCTGGTCTGGAGCGACATGGACGCCGTGGTGATCGGCAAGGCGCCCGACTTCTTCGAGGGCGTCATGATGCCGGAGCTGTACCTCGCCGACGCGCTGGGCGCCGTCGGCAAACCGATGCTCCGCGTCCACACGGCGGGCTCGGTCGGCGGCTCCACCGCCCTGGTCGCCGACAACCTCGTCGCCGCCCGCGTGCACCGCACCGTTCTCACCCTCGCCTTCGAGAAGCAGTCCGAGTCCAACGCCATGTGGGGCCTCTCCCTGCCCGTCCCCTGCCAGCAGCGGCTGCTGGCAGGCGCGGGCGGCTTCTTCGCCCCGCACGTGCGGGCGTACATGCGGCGCACCGGAGCCCCCGACGCGGTCGGATCGCTCGTCGCGTACAAGGACCGCCGCAACGCGCTGAAGAACCCCTACGCGCACCCCCACGACCATGACATCACCCTGGAGAAGGTCCGGGCCGCCCCCATGCTCCGGGACCCGATCCGCTACTCCGAGACCTGCCCCTCCTCCGACGGGGCCTGCGCCATGGTCCTCACCGACCGCGACGGCGCGGCCCGCTCGCCCCACCCGCCCGCCTGGGTGCACGGCGGGGCGATGCGCAGCGAACCGACCCTGTTCGCGGGCAAGGACTTCGTCTCCCCGCAGGCCGGCAGGGACTGCGCCGCCGATGTCTACCGGCAGGCCGGGATCACCGACCCACGCCGGGAGATCGACGCCGTCGAGATGTACGTGCCCTTCTCCTGGTACGAGCCGATGTGGCTGGAGAACCTCGGCTTCGCCGAGGAGGGCGAAGGCTGGAAGCTCACCGAGGCGGGCGTCACCGAACTCGACGGCGACCTTCCCGTCAATCCCTCGGGCGGAGTGCTGTCCGCCAATCCCATCGGCGCCTCCGGCATGATCCGCTTCGCCGAGGCGGCCCTCCAGGTGCGGGGGAGGGCCGGCGAGCACCAGATCGACGGTGCCGCCAGGGCGCTCGGCCACGCCTACGGCGGAGGGGCGCGGTTCTTCGCCATGTGGCTCGTCGGAGCGGAGCCCCCGCCCGGCTGAGGGAACGCGGTGGGCCCGGTCCCGCGGGGCCCGGGCCCGGCTCCGCGACGTGAGCCGGGACACGTAACATGGCAGCATGTCCTTCCTCCGCCGCCGTAGCGCCGCAACACCCGCGGGCCCGGACTTCGACGTCCTGGCCATGGACCCCGGGGACTGGCCCGGCAACCTCGGCGCCGGTCTGCTCCCCGCCCCCGACGGCAGCTGTCAGGGGGTCTTCCTCCGCTACGACCTGTACGGCGGCCGGGGCCCGGCGATGATCATCGGCAACCTCCCGGAGGGCTCGCCCGCCCGCGAGACCGAGGAGGGCCAGGTCCCCTTCGAGGTGGCTCAGCTGCTCCTCGCCCTGGAGAACGACGAGCCGATCGAGGTCGTCAGCTCCGAGGACGTCCCCGTCATGCAGGGCGACAACCTGCTGATCGTCCGCCGCGTCAAGCTCTCCGAGAGCCGTATCGCCTGCGTCCAGTTCGACCGCAGCGACGGCGTCCTCGTGACCATCGCCAGCTGGGACCGGCCGATCACCGACGATCTGTACACCCTGCTCAAGCCCCTGCCCGCAGAGCTGTTCCAACAGGGCTGAAACGTCCCTGCGAAAGGCCGCCCGGAGACCCTCCGGGCGGCCTTTCCCGTTGTCCGGGAAGGCATCGGCCGGGCTGCTCGCGGAGTGCGAGCCGTACCCGCTCGCGGCCCGCCGCCGTGCCCCCGGACGGCGGACCGTCTCCTCGTGGACTACGCCGGGCTGCCCGCGAGCCGGGGCGTCATCCGCGTCACCTGCGCCGCCGACGTGCCAAGTCCCGTGGGGCCGCTGAGGTGCCAGGGCGCGGCGTGCCCGCCCCGCAGATCCTCCTCGCGGTAGCGGCGGCAGCCCCGGTGCCAGATCAGGATGCCCGCGATCCAGTGCTTGAGCTCCTGCACATAGCCCGCCAGGACCTCCCGCGCCTCGGCGTCCAGGCCGAAGTCGTCGTACAACGCGGGGAGTTCGACCTCGGCGACATGGAGGAACTGGCGCAGTCGCGATTTCATCAGGTCGTGCACGACGGCCACGCCCGTCGGATAGTCGACGTCGAAGAAGTTCTGCACGACCAGGACGCCGTTGTGCACCTCGCCCTCGTACTCGATCTCCTTCTGGTACGAGAAGAGATCGTTGAGCAGGCACGCGTAGTCCGCCGCCGCGTTCTCCAGAGAACGCATCGGACCGCTGCGGTAGACCGCTTCCGGTACCTTCCGGCCGTGCCCGAGCCGGCACAGGCTCATCGTCAGGTCCGAACCGAACGTCGCCCGCCGCATCTCCATGTAGTCCACCGGGTCGGGGATACGGTTCTGCGCCTGGTTCGCCAGCTCCCACAGCCAGCTCGCGGTCATCGACTCGATCGCGGTCCGGAACGTGCGCCGTCCGCTCGCGTCCATCGGGGCGGCCGTCCTGCGCCACAGATCACCCAGGCTCCGCTCCAGGGCGTTCACCGGCTCCGGCGTCCCCTCGCCGTCCAAGGGCATGAACAGTGACAGCCGCTCGTTGGACAGGCGCGCGCCCGCCAGGTCGCGGCTCCGCCCGTGCACGACCGGGAACCAGTCGTCCCCGTACGTCCCCCAGGCCAGCCATGCCGAGGACAGGTCCAGTTCGTCCGGGGTCGCGTCCGGATCGAGGCCCGCCGCGCACAGCGGCAGGTCGATGGCGATGATCCGCCGCTCGTCCCAGATGTGCGAACCCGGCACGCCCGGCTGGGCCTCCAGGAGACCCATGCGCCGCGCCCACTCGACGACCCTGACCCGGGCCCCCTCCAGATGCGGGCTCAGTGTCGTCCCGAACGGCAGATCGAATTCCGGGAGCAGTGAGGGGCCCACGTGCTGGTACGGCACATGGCTCTGGCCGCGGGCACGCGCGGTCTCGGAGCGGAGCGTGAACCTGATGGAGGCGGCGGACATGCCGAAGCCGGCGACGGCCTCGCCGGCGCCGCCGCCGTTCATGTAGCGGCTGGAGCGCATGTGCCATTCGTGGCCGCCGGACTGCCAGTCCTGGAGCCCCTTGACGTACCCCAGTACCGCGGCGGTCTGCGCCGGGTCCAGGCCCTTCTCGGCGCAGAGCGGTCCGAGCTCGGTCAGCGCGGTGTTCTCGAACTGCTGGAGCCGTGAGGTCAGGAGATCGTTGACCGCCTCGGCGGCCTCCTGCGTGGAACAGCCGAGGAACTTCTCCAGCACCAGCACGCCGTTGCTGTTCTCCCCCTCGTCCTCCACCTCACGCTGGTAGGAGAAGAGGTCGTTGCGCAGGTGCACCGCGTCGGAGAACGCGTCCCGCAGCACCCGCAGCGCGCGGGAGCCGGCGACCGACGCGGGCACCTCGGCGTTCGCCGCGTACTCCACCAGACCCGCGGACCAGGGCGCGCCGCCCACTTTGCGGCGCATCTCGATGTACTCGACGGGGTTCGCGATGCGGCCCTCGTGGATGTTGGCCAGCTCCCACAGGGACTCGTTGAGGAGGTTCTCCGTCGCCTCGGCGAACCGGGCCCGCCAGGCGTCCGACATCGAGGGGACCGTACGCGCCCACAGATCGGCGAGCCCCGCCTCGACGGGGTTCGAAGGCTCCGGCGTCGGCGCTCCCCGCTCCATCGGCATGAAGGCGGGCAGCCGGTCCAGATACCGCTTGCCGCCCTCCCGGTCGGGCGTGCGCTTGAACGACTCCAGGAAGTGGTCGTCGAAGAAGAAGACCCACACGTACCAGTCGGTGACCAGGGAGAGCGCCTCGGCCGAGCAGTCGGGGTGCGTGTAGGCGCACAGGAGGGCGTAGTCGTGCGCCTCCAGGTCCTTCTCTTCCCAGATGCCGGACCCCTCCAGCATTCCCATGGAGCGGGCCCACGCCCGGGTGTGCGAGCGTGCCGCCTCCACATGAGGGTTGAGCCGGGCCGGATACGGAACATAGAAGTCCGGCAGGGAGAAGGGCTGTGCCATGTGCGGGCCTTTCGAGAAGCCTCCGCGCGGGGAAAGGCGCGGACCGGTGGTGTCCGCGCAGCACTACCCTTCGGCCATACGGAGCACGCACGGCGGCAATTAGTCACATAATCGCGGCGCTCTGCGCGCGTGCCCGGAAGGCGGTCGTCACGTGATGCGGAAGGCGGTCGCTCAGTAGGCGGAGTCGACGTTGTCGATCGAGCCGTACCGGTCCGCGGCGTAGTTGGCGGCGGCGGTGATGTTGGCGACCGGGTCGGTGAGCTTCTTCGGGGTGCCCTTGACGTGGTAGGCGTCGAAGGTGGGCTGGATCACCTGGAGGAGACCCTTGGAGGGGATGCCGTTCCGCGCGTTGATGTCCCAGTCGTTGACGGCGTTCGGATTGCCGCTGGACTCGCGCATGATGTTGCGGTGCAGCCCCTCGTAGGAACCGGGGATGTTCTTCTTCTTCATGATGTCGAGCGACTCGCGGATCCAGCCGTCGAGGTTGTTCGCGAACTTCTTCGGCGTGACGGCCTTGCGCTCGGTGGAGCGGTTGGCGGCCTGCTCCTCGGAGCGCGCCTCGGCCGCGGCCTTTTCCGCGGCAGCCTTCTTCGCGGCGGCCTCCTTGGCGGCGGTTTCCTGAGCGGCCTTCTTGGCCGCCGCGTCCTTCGCCGTGGGGATGCCCGCGGCGGCGACCGGCTCCACGGAGACGGAGGACCGGGTCGCCGTGGTCTGCGCCTCGCTCGGGGCGCCGGTGGCGGCTATGGCGGTGACGGAACCGGCCGCGACGAGCACGGCGGTGGCGATCTTGTGCGAGCGAGTGACGCGCAGGGTGGAGATGCGGGGCATGCGTGAGCTCTTCCTATGGGGGACGGGCTTCGCGGCCTTCGCGCCGCGTCGGCAGGAACCGCGATGTCGTCCGGGCCGCGTTCGCCGGTGGGCGATCGACGTCGGCTCGTACTCGGTGCTTGCCGGAATCCATGGTTAGCGCGCACCGACATAGGAAGCAATGACCGCCTTTACTACTCTTCATCGTGAGATGCCAATTTATGAGCCATATGGGCGGTTCGTTACGCCGCACGGGAGGCTCCACGCCTACTACGGGAGGCCGTAGGTGACGTGGGTCTCGTGGCGGGCCTCACCCGCGGCGGACCCCGGAACGGCACAGGGTCAACACCCGGTGACGGGGAGGCGCCGGGTGGGAGGAGCTCTCATGGTCACGCCGAGTCGCGCCGGGCTGCGCCGTACGGGAGCGACGGCCGGCGCCGGCCGCAGGCGTCGGCGCCGGCCGGACCGGAAGGCCACGGGCAGCGCCGGAACGCACGACAGCGCGCCGCGGGACCGGCGTGTCGGCACCGGTCCCGCAGCGCGCTTCTTCACAGTGGTCTGGTCACTGCGGTTCTTGATAGGCGGGCTGTCCGCCCGCGTCGTTGTTCGGTCTCAGCGCGTGCCGACCGCCGCCCGCACCGCACTCCGCGCCATCGCGCAGTCGTCGTGCAGCCTCCGCAGCAGCAGCCGCTGCTCCTCGCCCGAGGAGAGGGCGCCGGGACGGTCGGACCCCGCGCCCGCCGCGGGCGCCTCGCGCATGGTGCGCTGGACCGCCGTCTCGTAATTGCGGATCTCGCGGGTCAGCACGAGCATCAGGTTCACCAGGAACGCGTCCCGCGCGGCCGGTCCCCTGGCCTGGGCCAGCTGGCTGATCTGGCGTCGCGCCACGGGGGCGTCGCCCAGCACCGCCCACAGCGTCGCCAGGTCGTAGCCCGGGAGATACCAGCCGGCGTGCTCCCAGTCGACGAGTACCGGTCCGGTCGGCGACAGCAGAATGTTCGAGAGCAGGGCGTCCCCGTGGCAGAACTGCCCCAAGCCCTGCCGGCCGCCCGCGTGCGCCAGGCCGTGCAGCAGTTTCTGGAGGTCGCCGAGGTCCCGGTCCGTGAACAGCCCGAGCTCGTGGTAGCGCGCGATCCGCGAGGCGTAGTCGAGCGGCGCCTCGAACAGTCCGGGCGGCGGCCGCCAGGCGTTCACCCGGGCGATCGCGCCGAGCGCGGCACGGATGTCGGCCCGCGGGGGAGCCTCCACCGGGTGCCGGGTGAGGGCGGCGACCCGTCCGGGCATCCGCTCGATCACCAGCGTGCAGTTCTCCGGGTCCGCCGCGATCAGCCGGGGCACCCGAACCGGGGGGCGGTGCCGGACGAACGCGCGGTACGCCGCTATTTCGTGCCTGAACCGCTCGGTCCACGCCGGCGAGTGGTCCAGTAAACACTTCGCCACGGCGGTGGCCCGCCCGGTCGTTCCGACGATCAGGACCGAGCGGCCGCTGCGGCGCAGCACCTGGACCGGGTTGAACTCGGGACAGACGCGCTGCACGGAGGCGATGGCCATCCGCACCTGCGCGCCCTGTGGCCCGGACAGGTCGATCCTTCCGCTGAGCGGTCCGGCGCCCGGCCCCGCGGCTCGTCGGGCCCGGCCCGGACCCTGCGCCGGTGCGCCGGCGTGAGGAGCGAGATAGGGCCCGCCGCCCGCGCCCATCGGGCGGAGCGGACGGGGCGGGGCGGACACGGAGGACGATGCTGTGTACATGGGCGAGACAGATCCCTTCGTGCGCCGACAAGGTACGTGCGCCAACCCGGCCGACGGCCGTTCGGCACCCTGGGGAGTACCTAGGGCTGCCGGGCGGGGTGGCGCTTTCCTACCTGACACCGGCGCGCGGGTGGCAGACCATCTGGCGGACCCTGGCGAACCCTGGCGAATAGTCACAGCGCACCTGACAGGGGGTTAGTGTCAAGTCAGCCGAGAACCTGGGGGCTTGAAGTGACCGGAGAACCCAACACCCGCCTTTCGGACCTGTTCGGCCTGGCCGGCTGGTCCAAGGGCGAACTCGCGAGAATGGTGAACCGGCAGGCGGCGGCCATGGGCCACCCGCAGCTGGCCACCGACACCTCGCGCGTCAGGCGCTGGATCGACATGGGGGAGTCCCCGCGTGATCCCGTGCCAGGAGTGCTGGCGGCCCTGTTCACCGAGCGGCTCGGCCGTGTCGTGACCATCGAGGACCTCGGGTTCGGCCGACGCGGGCGTGTGGGGAAGCGGCGTGACGCCGGGACGGAACACCATCCCGATCAACTGCCGTGGGCGCCCGAACGGACGGCAGCGGTCCTCACCGAATTCACGGGAATGGACCTCATGCTCAACCGACGCGGCTTGGTGGGTGCGGGCGCCGCGCTCGCCGCCGGCTCGACCATCGCCGGCCCCATGTACGACTGGCTGCACACCGACCCTGTTCTGGCGGCCGACGCTCCACGCGCCAACGATCCCCTGCACGCCGATCCCGCCGGTTTCGACCGGTACGAGGCAGCACCGGTCGGCTCGGAGGAGATCGAGGCCCTGGAGCACTCGGTCACGGTGTTCCGCGCCTGGGACGCGTCCCGGGGCGGCGGACTCCAACGCAAGGCGGTCGTGGGGCAGCTCAACGAGGTGGGCGGCATGCTCGCCTACCGTCACCCCGATCATCTACAGCGCCGCCTGTGGGGCGTCGCCGCCAACCTCGCCGTCCTGGCGGGCTGGATGTCCCACGACGTCGGCCTCGAACCCACCGCCCAGAAGTACTTCGTCATCGCCGCCCACGCGGCCCGCGAGGGCGGCGACCGGCCGCGCGCCGGAGAGGCGCTCTCCCGGGCGGCCCGCCAGATGGTGCACCTGGGCCGGCCCGACGACGCACTCGACCTGATGAAGCTCGCCAAGTCCGGCTCGGGCGACGAGACCCTGCCCCGTACACAGGCGATGCTGCGAACCATCGAGGCGTGGGCGCAGGCGTCGATGGGCCGGGGCCAAGCCATGCGGCGCACGCTCGGCGAGGCCGAGGAGCTCTTCGTCTCCGACAAGAGCGACGTGCCGCCGCCCAGTTGGATGCAGATGTTCGACGAGGCCGATCTGCACGGGATGCAGGCGCTCGCCTTCCGCACACTGGCCGAGCACGACCGGAGCGCCGCGGTCGTCGCCCAGCGCCATGCCAAGCGGGCGCTGGAACTGCGGGCGGAGGACCGCCAGCGGTCGAAGATCTTCGACTACATCTCGCTGGCCTCGGCCTGCTTCATCGCCAACGACCCGGAACAGGCCGATCGTTACGCCCGGCTCGCTCTGGTGTCGATGGGGGAGACCTCCTCGCACCGCACCTGGGACAGGCTCCGCGAAATGTACCGGCTCACCGGTCAGTTCGCCGGATACGCCGGCATCCAGGACCTGCGCAAGGAGATCGAGCTCTCGATGCCGCCGAGCCAGAAGAAGGCCAAGGGCACGCAGATCTGACCCCGCCCGCCGCTCCGCGTACCCTCACGCCCCGATACGGGCGACCAGCACGCACGCGTCGTCCAGGCGCTCGGTCCCGCCGAACGCCTCGGCGACGCTCCGGACGCACTCCTGTGCCGTACGCGCCGCCGCGAACCGGGGGGCGAGGGCGAGAAGTGCCTCCGGGCCCGCATCCGGGTCGCCGCGTCGTGTCAGCCCGTCGGTGTGCAGCACGAGCACGTCGCCGGGGAGCAGCCGCACCTCGTCCTGCTCGAAGACGATGCGGGACGCGGCGCCGAGCAGCATCCCGTCCGGCGGGGGCAGGAGCCGTCCCGCACCGTCGCGGAAGAGCAGCGGCGCGGGGTGCCCGGCCTGCGCCCAGGACAGCAGGGAGGTTTCGGGGTCGAAGCGGCAGCACAGGGCACTGCCCAGCGCGGGCTGTATCGACGTTTCGAGCACCTGGTTGAGGTGACCCATCAGCGCGCCCGGCTCGATGCCGGCGACGGCCATGCCGCGCAGCGCGCCCAACATCATCGCCATCGCCGAGGTGGCGGGGATGCCGTGGCCGGTGAGGTCGCCGACGGTGAGGAGGGTGCGCCCGTCGGGGAGCTCCATCGCGTCGTACCAGTCACCGCCGATGAGCCCGCTCGACCGGGAAGGGAGGTAGTGCGCGGCGATGTCCAGGGCGCCGGGGCCCTGCGGTGGAAGGCGCAGCGATCCGCGCCACGGGGGGAGGACGGCTTCCTGGAGCTCCACGGCGATGCGGTGCTCGGTGCGCTCGATGTGCTCCTCGCGCCGCACCGAGGCCCGGCTCCTGCTCACGGCCTGCTCACCGCGCCGCAGCTCGCTGACGTCCCGTAGGACGGCCCACATCGATGCGGTGCAGCCCTCGGCGTCGAGGACCGGCTCGCCCGTCATGTGCAGCAGGCGTGTGCTTCCGCCGGGGCGTACGATGCGGAACTCGCCGTCCATCGGCCGGCCGTCGACGAGGCAGCCCGTCACCATGGCGGTCAGCAGCGGCTGGTCCTCCGGCAGCAGCACGGACGGCAGGTCGTCCAGGGAGAGGGGGGCGGACCCGGGCGGTCTGCCGAAGATCTCGTACAGCTCCTCGGACCAGCTGGACTCGTCGGTGAGGAGGTTCCACTCGGCGCTGCCCACCCGGTTCAGCGGGGAACCGGCGCCCGGGCCTCCCCGGGCCTCCCCGCCCTCGAGGGCGGCGTCCTCGGCGCACCGGTCCGGCAGACCCGCCCTGAGCTGACCCAGGTGTTCGTCGAGGTTGTCCAGGTGGTGCACGGCCAGCTCGCACAGGGCGCGCTGCCAGCGCAGCTGGGGGTCGTCCTCGTCCAGCACGACGGCGTCCCGCCGCACGGCGTCCACATCTCCCCGCAGTCGGCGCGTCCGGCGGATCAGGGCGTCGACGGCGTCGTGCGCGGGAAGCTCCTGTGGTGCGGGGCGGTCCGCGAAGAGGGGGGACGGCATCTCGTACTCCGATACAGGCGCGGCCTAGCCGGTTCTGAAGGGTGGACCGCTACCGACTGTCGCACAGCCTGCGGCGGGCCGTAAGGGATTTGGCAACACTCGATGCGTTGTTGCTTCTGGCATATGCCAGCGGCTCCGCAGCATGATGAGCACCCGAACAGGCTTGCGTTTAGGGCGAGTTGGTCGCATGGCTCGGAGTGCGTGGCGGGCGGGAATGCCGAGGGTGCGGCTCGCGTTACCCCACCAGTACGAAAACGAATCCCATTCTCGATACGGGAGTGGGGTCGGCAGAGGCATCGGGAGGCGCCCATGGCACGCAATGAGATCAGGCCCGTCGTCACCCTCCGGTCCACCGCCGGTACGGGCCGGAGCTACGCGACGCGCAAGAACCGCCGCACCAACCCCGACCGGCTGGAGCTCCGCAAGTTCGACTCCGCGGCCGGCCGCCACGTGCTGTTCCGCGAGGTTCGCTGACCGTCCGGAAGAGGCCCGCACATCTGTAGGTCGCCGCGTCGTCCGCGGTGAGGAAGGAACGCATCGAATGAAGCCCCGTATCCACCCCGTGTCCCGTCCGGTGGTCTTCCGTGACCGTGCGGCCGACGTGGCCTTCCTGACCCGCTCCACCGCCGACTCCGTCGAGCGCGTGCGGTGGGAGGACGGCAACGCCTACCCCGTCGTCGACGTCGATACCTCCTCGGCGAGCCACCCGTTCTACACCGGTGGCGGCCAGGTGCTCGACACGGCGGGCCGCGTCGAGCGGTTCCGGCGCCGCTACGGCGCCGATGCGGCGTCCGGAAGCCGGCCGAGCGAGGTCTGACCGGGCCCGGCCACGCCTGGCCGGGCGGCCGGGAACCCGTGCCGTGGATCACATCCACGGGGGCGGGTTCCCGGGAACAGCTCAATATGGTTTATCGTTCATCTATACGTGGGTGTGAGGGGGACAGCGTCCCCGGGCCTCACCTGTGGCCCATGGGGAAGATCGCACCGCCGAAGCCCCATGGAGCCCTTCGCCGAGAGGCGACCGCCCTTCGCGCCCACCCCAGAGCCGCCCCGGCTGGATTCCCCCGATCCGGCCGGGGCACCCCCTTGCCCGGACCGGCCCGCGGCTCACCGCCGGCCGGCGCCGCGAGCGCCGCCCCGCGGGTCACACGGTCTCGTGGAGATCCTTGGCGTAGTGCTCGATCGCCCGCCGGTACCGCTGGACGTACGGGTCCTGGCTCGTCGTGGCCGTCAGCTCCAGCAGCAGCCGCATCGCCTCGTGGTGCTCGTCGGTGTTGTACAGGGCCATCGCCAGGAACGCCCGCAGCGCACCGTCGTCCGGGAACTCCTCGACGCCCCGGCGCAGTGTCTCGACCGCCTGGCCGTACCGGCCCAGGATCCGGTAGGTGCTGCCCAGCCCCAGGAGCACCCCGCGCCGGTCCTCCGCGGCCAGCTCCGGATTCGCCAGAGCGCGCTCGTAGTACGGCACCGCCTCCGACTCCAGGCCCAGCACGTCATGGATCCACGCCGTCCGGCAGGCCACCTCCGCGTCGTCGGGATACTCCGCGGTCAGCGCGAGGAGCCGTTCGCGCGCCTCTTCGGGCCGGCCCTCCGTACGCAACCGGTCGGCCTCGTCCAGCAGGTCCCTCTTCTTACGTGCGCTCATACGCACATCGTCGCAGGTGGTCGCGGACGGCCGGGTGGAATTTCGCTCCGCCGGGCCTTCGGGCGAGTGTTCCGGACGGGCGGGGGCACCCGTCGGCCATGACAGCAGAGGCGAATCGCCGTACGCGCCAAGGGACATGGACGCGTGTGCTGGTGCGTGGGGCGGTCCTGACGGTGGTGCTGCTGGGCCTGGTGGCATTCTCCGTCCTGCTGGCCAAGGTGACGCTCACGCCGTCCCCGGCCTCCGAGGGCCTCGTCACCGCGAATCTCCGCCCCGGCCGCTCGCTGCGCCAGTACGCCGAGGACTACACCTTCCTCGCCGCGTGCAAGCAGGCGGGGGGAAACCTGGTGCTCGGCGTGCCGTTCGGACTCCTGCTGCCGTTCATCGTGCCGCGCCGCCTGCGCATGGTCAGCATGACGCTGCTGACGGTCGTCGTCATGGCCGTCGTCGAGCTGATCCAGGGCGCCCTGGTCGAGGGGCGCGCCTTCGACATCGATGACGTCATCCTCAACACGGCGGGCGCGCTGCTGGGGTACTTCGTGCTCGGCCGCCGGATCAGCCACCGCTACCACGCCTACGCCGATGACGCGGTCTCCACCGGCCCGGCGGCGAAGAAGCCCGAGGCCGAGCCTGCGCACGCGCCGAGGCGGGCGCCCCGCACCGGAGCCGCTCCAGCGCGGACCGCCGGCACCGGGGCCGGGCAGCGGGCCCGGCCGATGCCGCCGGCCGTCCCGGCCGGGGAGCGCGGCTCCCGCACCGGGAGGGCCGAGGGCCCGGCGGGCGGAGCCCGGCGCGCCACCGGCTCCGGTGCCGCCCGCTCCCTGCTCGACCGCCTCCGCGGGCGCTGAGCCGGGCACCCGTTCGGTCGGGGCCGTTTGCGGGCGGCCCGGAGCGGACGCACGGTGGGGGCACGTCCTGCGCGCGGACGCCGTACGGATCCCCTGCCGAGGAGGAGCGACATGGCCGAAGGCCAGTGGAGCCCGGGCCGCAAGGAGACGGACGCCGACGAGTTCCGGCCCGTCCTGGACATCGTCGGACCGGCACGCCAGCGGCGGCTGACCGTTCTCCTGCGACTCCTGTTGCTCCTCCCGCACTTCATCGTGCTGTTCGTCCTGAACATCGCGGCGTTCTTCACCGTCATCGTGGGGTGGTTCGCCGCCCTGGTGCTGGGGCGGCTGCCCGACCCCGTCTTCCGCTTCCTGACCGGCGTGCTCGGCTACGACATGCGCGTGTCGGCGAGCGACATGCTGCTCATCGACCGCTACCCGCCCTTCGCCCTGACCCCGCCGGCCGACTACCCGGTGCGGATCGAGGTGCGGCCCACCCCGCTCAACCGGCTCGCGGTGCTGTTCCGGGTCTTCCTGATGATTCCGGCGGCCATCGTGCAGAGTCTCGCCGTGTACGGATGGTGGGTGCTGGCCTTCGTCTGGTGGCTGATCACGCTGGTCCTCGGCCGGATGCCACGCCCCCTCTTCGAGGCGACGGCGGCCACCCTGCGCTACCGGATGCGGTTCTCCGCGTACGCCATGATGCTCACCCCCGCCTACCCCAAGGGCCTCTTCGGGGACGACGACAGCGCCGCGGCCCGGGAAGGGGCGCGCTCCGACACCCGCCCGCTCGTCCTGAGCAGCGCCGCGAAGTGGCTCGTGGTGCTGTTCCTGGTGCTCGGCCTGGCCGGACACATCACCTCGTCGGTGACCGCCTCGACGACCGACGACACCTCCGGCACCCGCCTCGTCGGCCGCTGAGGGCGGCTCCCGGCCCGGGCCGTCCGGCGACGGCCCTCAGGCCCCGGCAGGCTCCGCCCCCGTCCCCGCGGCGTCGGCGTAGCGGCGGGCCAGCCGCGCGAAGGCGCCCCTGAGCCCGTCCGGGCCGACGACCTCGATGTCCACGTCGAACCTGCCGAACTCGGCGGCCAGGACCGGCCAGGACCAAGCACCCAGGACCACACGGCAGCGGTCCGGGCCGTACTCCTCGACGATCCCGTCGCGGACGTGGGCGGCCACCTCGGAGGCCGGGGCGTCCAGGATCACCTCGCCGCGGCACGGCCACCCGTCAGGGGCCTCGGGACCCTGGAACCTGGCGGCGACGAAAGCGGCCACATCACCCCCCGGCACGTCGCGCGGCGTGAACCGCGGACCCGTGGGGGTGCGCGGGGAGATCCGGTCCGCACGGAAGGTCCGCCAGTCCTCGCGGTCCAGGTCCCAGGCGACGAGATACCAGCGTCCGCCCCAGGTGACCAGGTGGTGCGGTTCCACCCGCCGCACCGGGGGCGCGGCATCCGCGGTGGCCGACCGGCCGGCGGGGGAGTGGTCGAAGCGCAGCACCTCGCGTGCGCGCACCGCCGCGCTCAACGTCACGAGCACGCGGGGGTCGGCCTGCGGCCGGGGCCGCCCTCCCCTGCGCTCCACGGCGGTGACCTGGAGCGCGTCCACGCGATGACGCAGCCGGGCGGGCATGACCTGGCGGACGGTGGTGAGGGCGCGCGTCGCGGCCTCCCCGATCCCGGCACCGGTCGCGGCGGCGGTCCGCAGCGCGACGGCGAGCGCGACGGCCTGGTCGTCGTCGAACAGCAACGGCGGCAACCGGGCGCCCGCGTCCAGCCGGTATCCGCCGTCAGGCCCCTTGAACGCCGCGATGGGATAACCCAGCTCCCGCAGCCGGTCGACATCACGCCGCACCGTGCGGGGGCTGACGCCCAGCCGCTCGGCCAGCAGCCCGCCCGGCCAGTCCCGGCGCGCCTGGAACAGGGAGAGAAGCGCCAGCAGTCGCGCTGAAGTCTTCGGCATGACGCCAGTATGAAGGGAGAAGAGGACACTTCCTGGCCGCTTCCCTTGCGAGGGTTGACCCGAACCGCACGACAGGAACGCCGGAAGGACCGATCACCATGACCACCGCCTCCACCTCCCCCGACACCGAGCGCGCCGACCTGCTCGCCGCCCTCGCCACCGCGCGCGCCGCCCTGGCCGGCTCGGTCGAGGGCCTCAGCGACGAGCAGGCCGGTGCGCGGCCGACGGCCGGCGCCCTGTGCCTGGGCGGCCTCGTCAAACACGTCACGGCCGTGGAGAGGAACTGGCTGGACTTCGTGACCGAGGGCCCCTCGGCCATGTCCTTCGCCCTGCCCGAAGGCGTCACCTGGGACGACCTGGCGGCCGGCACCGCACGCGAGCTCCCGAAATGGGCGGTCGAGCGGGAGCGGGAGTTCCGGATGCTGCCCGGCGAGACGACAGCCGGGATACTCCACGCCTACGAGCAGGTCGCCACCCGCAGCGAGAAGATCGTCCTCGCCGTCCCCGACCTCTCGGCCTCGCATCCGCTCCCCGAGGCGCCCTGGAACGCACCCGGAGGCGCATGGAGCGTGCGGCGCGTGCTGATCCACGTCATCGCCGAGACCGCTCAGCACGCCGGGCACGCGGATATCCTGCGCGAGACGCTCGACGGGCGCCGGGCGACCTGACCACCGGCCCCCGCGCACGAACGCGCTCGGGAACCGACTGCGGGCAACCGAAACGGAGAAGCGACACGGTGACCGTCCTCGACAACCGGGCCCTCAACCGCGCCACGCTGGCACGCCAGTTGCTGCTGGACCGCGCCGGCCTGCCGGTCGTGGACGCCGTGGCCCACCTCTGCGGCCTCCAGGCGCAGGAACCGCAGGAGCCCTTCGTCGGGCTCTGGTCCCGGCTGACCGCCTTCGAGCCGGCGGCCCTCTCGGATTCGCTGACCGCGCGGAGCCTGGTGCGCACCCACCTGATGCGCCGCACCGTCCACCTGGTCACCGCCGAGGACGTCCTCGCCTGGCGGGCCCGCCACGACGCGATGCTGCGCCAACGGGTGCTCGGCGTCTACCGCGACGAGCTGAAGGAGGTCGACCTGGACGCACTCGCCGCGGACGCGAGGGACCTGACGGCCGACGGGGAACCCAGGACCGCGGCCGAGATCGTGCGGGCACTCGCCCCGAGGTGGCCCGGAGTGGGGCCCCGGCCGCTGGGCGAGGTGGTGGTCGCCGCCCTCGTCCCGATGGCCCAGGCGCCTCCCCGGGGGCTGTGGCGGACGAAGGGCGGGGTACGCAACGTCGCGCTCTCCTCCTGGCTGGGCCGCCCGGTCGACCCGCCCGCTCCCGACGGCGCCGACCCGGTCGGCCAGGCACTGGTCCGGCGCTATCTGGCCGCCCACGGCCCCGCCGCCACGGCCGACCTGCGCGCCTGGTCCGGCCTGGCCGGACTGCCGGGTGCGGTGGCCGCCGTACGCGGTGAACTGGTCGGCTTCCGCGACGAGCGGGGGCGGGAGGTGCTCGACCTGCCGGACGCCCCTCGCCCGGACCCGGAGACCCCCGCCCCGGTGCGGTTCCTGCCGGCCTTCGACAACGCGATCCTCGGCTACCACGACCGCGGCCGGATCATCGACGACGCCCACCGCGGCCTTTCCGTCGCCGGTGAGCGCGTCGTGCTGGTCGACGGCCGGGTGGCCGCCACCTGGCGCGTCACCGAGGACGTCGTCACGGTGGAGCCCTTGCGCACCTTCTCCCGGGCCGACCGGGCCGCCGTGGCCGACCAGGGGCGTGAGCTGGCGTCGTTCCTGTCCGACGGCGCGAGCGATCGCGTACGGGTGGCGGCCTCGCCGCGCTGAGCGGCCCGGCCGCCGGGGTGTCCCCGCGTCTGCCCGCGCGTACCGGAACAGGCGCATTTTGTAAGGGACTTCGGGCGAAAGTGGGCGCGAGGTGGACTGGAGGAGCCGGGTGCGGGTCACACGCGGAACATGACGTCCAGTGAGGTAACCACAGAGCCCGCGCCGCACGGCGACGGAAAGCGCCACGCCCGCCGCCGGGTGTGGCCGGCCCTCGGCATCGGCGCGGCCGTACTGGTCCTGCTGTTCGCCGGCAGCCGGCTCAGCCTGCTGCCGGGACTCGACGACCTCTTCCGGGAGGAGACCAACGACCGGTCGGGCCCCGCCGTGCTCGAGTCGATCCAGGACATGAGCGCGTACGAGGCCGCCTCGGGCAACTTCCAGGTCGTCGTCGATCTGGAGAAGGACGCGAAGTTCGTCCCCGACGCCCTGCGGGGCACCCGCACCCTCTTCGTCGGAGCGGGCACGGTCGGCGCCTCCGTCGACCTGGGCAAGGTCACCGGGGACGGCGTCGTGGTGAACGAGGACCGCACCACCGCCGAACTCCGGCTCCCGCACGCGGTACTGGGCGCCCCGGCACTCGACCCCGACCGGTCCTACACGGTGTCCAAACAGCGCGGTCTCCTCGACCGGCTGGGCGACCTCTTCTCCGACAATCCCGGCAGCGAGCAGGCCGTCAACAAGCTCGCCGCGCACCACATCGCGGAAGCGGCGAAGGAGAGCGGACTGACCGTCCGCGCGGAGAAGAACACCGCCGACATGCTCAAGGGCCTCCTCGGCTCCCTCGGATTCGAGCGCGTCACCGTCCACTACGGCGACGACCGAGGCTGACCGCGACACCCGGGCGGCCGGACGGAGTGCGCCCGCCCGGGTGTCGCGCGAGACGTCGCCCCCGCCCTCGACGGACGCTCCGGCCGGCAGGGCCCGGCCCCGCGCACGGCGCTGCGCCGAGGCCCGGCGCGGCGCCGGCCCGTTGGCCGGAAGACGGCATGGCGCAGAGGCCCCGCGTAAGTGAGCGGTTACCCTACGTCAGCCCGTCTGATGGTCATCAGTGCACAAGGGGACTCCCTGAATGAACCGCATGAGCACCGTACTCGCCGCGCTCGGCATCACCGCCGGACTGATCTCCGCCCCCGCGGCGAGCGCCGCACCGGGATCCGCCAGGCCCGCGCCCGCCGCCGAGCGTCACGATCCCTGCACCGGAGAGTTCCGCGGCGACGCCCGCCTGGGCCCCAAGTGGCTGCCGAACAAGCGGCTCGCCCCGGTCGGCCCCCTGCTGAAGGGCTATCAGCGCACCGGCGACCTCACGCCCAAGGACTTCCTGAAGAAGTACTGGGAAGGGCCCGCCGACACCGGCAGCTGGAAGTACCCGCCCAACGACGGCTTCGCCGAGGTGAACGGCGAGATCGACAAGGAGCCCGTCAAGCTCCGCACCGGCCAGCGCCTGGACCGCTTCGGCTCGGAGTACGGCGGCTACCTGGCCCCCGCGGGCGACGCCTACGCCGAGCGCGCCCTGCCCCCGCAGAACCTCAACACCCGTGACGCGGCGACCCCGTGCGATTACCGCGTCTACAAGGTCGCCAAGCCCTTCTGGGTCTGGGAGGGCGGCATCGCCCCGTGGTTCGAGCAGCCCGGCGGCGGCCGGCAGATCAAGCTCGACGCGGTGTTCCTCGACCCGGGCGAGGGGCAGCGCCTCAACGTCAAGTGGCTGCTCGACAACGCCTACCTGACGCCCGCGGGCGCGTAACGCCATGGACCGCCGGGACTTGCGCGCCGCACTCGTCGAGGCAGGGATCCCCGGCGGCTACTACCGGATCGAGGGCGTCCACGAGCCCGCTCCCACCCCGCCGGACTTCCTCTTCGTCCGGCGGGGCGAGGACGGCGGCTGGGAGACCGGGGCGTTCGAGCGCGGACGTCACGAAGTCATCGCCCGCCACCCGGACGAGGCCGCCGCCTGCGCCCACCTGCTGCGACTTCTCGTCTGACCCCCGTTCCGCACCGGTGTTTTGCCGCACCGGCAAAAATTCTTGCCCGGGCGAGGGCACCGGCCGAATGATCGTGACCGGGCGGCCGGGCTCCCCGGCCCGGCCGCCCGCCGAAGCGTCACGACCGCCCCGCCGCACGGGGCGCCCGAGGAGGAGCCATGCCGGAGCCCACCCCCCTGCTCACGCCGTCCACGGACCGTTCAGCCCGCCCTTCCGCCGTCCTGACCGGCGCGACGCACCGGACGGTCGACGTCCCCGGCGGCCGGATCCACTGCGTCGAACAGGGCACGGGCCCGCTCGTCCTGCTGGTCCACGGCTTCCCCGAATCCTGGTACTCCTGGCGCCACCAGCTCCCCGCGCTCGCCGCCGCCGGATACCGGGCCGTCGCCATCGACGTACGCGGCTACGGGCGCTCCTGCGCACCCGCCGCCACCGACGCCTACCGCATGACGGCCCACGTCGCCGACAACACCGCCGTCGTCCGCGCCCTGGGTGAGGAGACGGCCACGGTCGTCGGGCACGACTGGGGCTCCCCCATCGCCGCGAACAGCGCCCTGCTCCGGCCGGACGTCTTCACCGCGGTCGCCCTGCTCAGCGTCCCCTACGCCCCCCGCGGCGGCCCCCGCCCCACCGACGGCTTCGCCCGGATCGGCGGCGAGGAGGAGTTCTACGTCAGCTACTTCCAGACTCCCGGCCGCGCCGAGGCGGAGATCGAACCGGACGTACGCGGCTGGCTCGCCGGCTTCTACGCGGGTCTCTCCGGCGACACCCTCGACCCCGCCGGCCACTCCAGCCTCTTCTTCGTACCGCCGGGCGCGCGCATGGCCGACCGGTTCCCCGCCGGCCGCCTCCCCGGCTGGCTCGACGAGCATGACCTCGACGTCTACAGCGAGGAGTTCGAGCGCACCGGGCTGACCGGCGCGCTCAACCGCTACCGCAACGTCGACCGGGACTGGGAGGACCTCGCCGCCTGGGACGGAACCCCCCTGGCCCAGCCCTCGATCTTCATCGGGGGCGCCCTGGACGCCTCGACCACCTGGATGTCCGAGGCCATCGACGCCTACCCGAAGACCCTCCCCGGCCTGTCCGCCGCCCACATCCTCGAAGGCTGCGGCCACTGGGTCCAGCAGGAACGCCCCGACGAGGTCAACCGCCTGCTCACCGACTGGCTGCACGGCCTGCGCTGAAGGACGTCGGCGCGTACTCCTCCACGTCCCGGCCGGACGCCGACCGGCGGTGTGTCGCACCCCGCGGCCGGGGATTCCTCGGGCGAGAGTGGAGGGATGAACACCGCAGGCATGCTGGCCGAAGCGTTCGACCGGGTCGCGGAAGCGGTCCACGCGGTGGTCGAAGGACTCCCGCCCGACGACCTCAACGCCCGCGTCGACGCGGAGGCGAACTCGATCTCCTGGCTCGTCTGGCATCTCACCCGCGTCCAGGACGACCACATCGCCGACGCCGCCGGAACCGGGCAGATCTGGCTCACCGAAGGCTGGGCCGACCGCTTCGGGCTGCCGTTCGAGGAGACGGCGACCGGCTACGGGCACAGCGGCGACGAGGTCGCCGCCGTCCGCGTGGACTCCGCCGAGCCCCTTCTCGGCTACTTCGACGCCGTGCAGGAGCGGACTCTGGACTACGTCGCGGGACTGGAGGGCCACGCCCTCGACCGGATCGTCGACGAGGGCTGGTCGCCCCCGGTGACCCTGGGCGTCCGGCTGATCAGCGTCATCGCCGAGGACCTCCAGCACGCGGGGCAGGCCGCCTTCGTCCGGGGGATGCTGGAACGCGCCTGAGGACCGGCGGCGGCCGGGCACACCCGTGCACAGTCCCACCAGCGGTGCCATACTCGGAGGAAGTCCGCAAGACAGGCTTGTCACCGTCCGAAAGGCGACCGTCATGAGCTGGGCATCGTGGACGACCAGCGGTGTCTTCGCGGGAGCCGGCGGAGTCCGCACCGAAGAAGCAGGCATACTGAGCGGCGACCTCACGGTGCATACGACCTGGTTCGACGGACTGGCGTCGGTGGCCGTGCAGTACAGCGGTTCCTCGGACTGGTTCACCCTCGTCGGCAGCCCCGTGCCGTGTCCCTCCGAGGAGGAGAGCCGCTCCTTCCACCAGAGCGTCGTCGAAGCCGTCCGCGCCGGCGAGGGGGCGACCGTCCCGCCGGTCGGCGCCGAATCCGCCTGAGGCCGTCCCGCACCGCCCACCACGCCCCATAGAGTGGATCACCGGATCCGTCCCCGAGGGTCGGGCGGGCGTGACATGCGGCGAGGAGCGGTGCAATGGGGCGTGCGGGCACACGGCGGCCGAGGACGCGGAAGAACCGGCCGTTCTGGGTGGAGCTGCCGCTCCTCGTCGGCTTCGCTCTCGTCCTGGCGCTGCTCATCAAGACCTTTCTGGTGCAGGCGTTCTCCATCCCCTCGGACTCCATGCAGAACACCCTCCAGAAGGGCGACCGGGTCCTTGTCGACAAGTTGACGCCGTGGTTCGGTTCGGAGCCCGAGCGCGGCGAGGTGATCGTCTTCCACGATCCGGCCGACTGGCTGGCCAACGTGCCCGTGGACCCGCCCAACACCGTGCAGAAGGTGCTGAGCTTCGTCGGCGTGATGCCCTCCGCCGAGGAGAAGGACCTCATCAAGCGGGTCATCGGCGTCGGCGGCGACACCGTGGAGTGCGAGGGCTCCGGACCGGTGAAGGTCAACGGCACCGCGCTGGACGAGCCGTACGTCTTCCCGGGCAACACCCCGTGCAGCGACGACGAGGACGGCGGCCGGTTCAGGGTTACGGTGCCCGACGGCAAGGTCTGGGTGATGGGGGACCACCGCCAGGCGTCCGCGGACTCCCGCTACCACCAGGACGACCCGAACCAGGGGATGGTCCCGGTCGACGAGGTCGTCGGCCGGGCCGTCGTCATCGCCTGGCCGGTCGGCCGCTGGAGCACCATGCCGGTGCCGGAGACCTTCGAGAAGGTCCCCGACAGCCCCTGAGAGACGGCCGGCCTCCCGCGGACGCGGCGCGAAGCGCCCGGGCGGGGACGCCACCCGGGCGCCCTGGCCGCCCGGGGTGACAGCCGTCGCACACGGAGCCCCCGCCTCGCACGGACGCCCGTGCCGCGCCGGGCGCGGACGTCAGGCGGCGACCGTGACCCGGGAATCGCCGGATCCCGCGGCCGCCGCGCCCCCGGCCGGCTCCGCCGCCGTCCGGCGTGCGCCCTTGAGCAGGACGACGAGCGCGGTCGCCACCAGCGTCCCGACGGCGATGGCGAGCAGGTAGAGGAACGGCTCACCGATCAGCGGGACGACGAAGACGCCGCCGTGCGGAGCGCGCAGGGTCGCGCCGAAGGCCATCGACAGCGCGCCGGTGACCGCGCCGCCCGCCATCACCGACGGAATGACCCGCAGCGGATCGGCGGCGGCGAACGGGATCGCCCCCTCCGTGATGAACGAGGCGCCCAGCACCCACGCGGCCCGGCCGTTCTCCCGCTCGGTCTTCGTGAACAGCCTCTTGCGTACGGTGGTGGCCAGCGCCATCGCCAGCGGCGGCACCATCCCGGCGGCCATGACCGCGGCCATCACCTTCAGGCTGCCCGGCGTCGGGTCGGCGAGACCCCCGACCGCGAAGGCGTACGCCACCTTGTTCAGCGGGCCGCCCATGTCGAAGCACATCATCAGCCCGAGGACCACGCCGAGGATCACCGCGTTGGAGCCCGACAGGCCGTTCAGCCAGTCCGTCAGCGCGCTCTGGAGCGAGGCGATGGGCTTGCCGACCACGATGAACATCAGGAACCCCACGACCGCCGACGCGATCAGGGGGATCACCAGGACCGGCATGATGCCGCGCAGGGTCGCGTGGACCGGGACCCGCTGGATGGCCATCACCACCGCACCGGCCAGCAGCCCGGCGACCAGACCGCCGAGGAACCCGGCGTTCACCGTGAGCGCGATGGCCCCACCGACGAAACCGGGCACCAGCGCCGGCCGGTCCGCCATCCCGTACGCGATGTATCCGGCCAGCACCGGCACGAGGAACCCGAAGGCCGCCGAGCCGATCTGGTTGAGCAGCGCGGCCCAGCTGTCCGCCTCGCCCCAGACGAAGTGGTCGGCGACCGACGTGGCGCTGGCTATCCCGTAGCCGCCGATGGCGAACGACAGGGCGATCAGAAGACCGCCCGCCGCCACGAACGGCACCATGTAGCTCACGCCGGACATCAGATACGTACGGAGCCGGACGCCGAAGTGTGCGTGATCCGCGCCGGGACCGTCACCGCCCCCGGAGCCGGCCGCCCCGTCGGTCTCGGGTGCGGCGGCGATCTCTCCGCGTTCCGCCCTGCGGCGGGCCTCGGCGATCAGCTCGGCGGGCCGGTTGATGCCCGCCTTGACCCCGACGTCGACCAGCGGCTTGCCGCGAAAGCGGGCCTTCTCCCGCACCTCCACGTCGTGCGCCCAGATCACCGCGTCCGCCGCCGCGACGACGGCGGGGTCCAGCTTCTCGAAGCCGGCCGAACCCTGGGTCTCCACGGTCACCTCGACACCCTCGGCGCGGCCCGCCGCGGCCAGGGACTCCGCGGCCATGTAGGTGTGGGCGATGCCGGTGGGGCAGGAGGTGACGGCGACGATCCGGAAGGGGGCGCTGCCGGCCGTCCCGAGGGCTTCCGCCGCTGCTTCCGGCTCGGTCTCCCCGTGTTCCCCGTCCGGCTCGGGCTCCTGGGGCGGTTCCTCGCCGCGGATCAGCGCGGCCACCGCCCGCGGGTCCGTTCCGGCGCGCAGGGCGGCCGTGAACTCCGGGTCCATCAGCCGGCGGGCCAGGCCCGACAGGATGGTGAGGTGGTCGTCGTCGGCCCCGGCCGGGGCCGCGATGAGGAAGACCAGGTCGGCCGGACCGTCGGGCGCCCCGAAGTCGATGCCGGCCCCGCTGCGCCCGAAGGCCAGCGTCGGGGCGCTCACATGCTCGCTGCGGCAGTGCGGGATGCCGATGCCGCCGTCGAGACCGGTCGGCATCTGCGCCTCCCGGGCGGCGACGTCGGCCAGGAAGCCGTCGAGATCGGTGACGCGGTGCGCGGCCACCATCCGCTCGGCGAGCGACCTGGCGGCGGCGTCCTTCGTTGCGGCGGACAGATCGAGGTCGACCAGTTCCGCGGTGATCAGCTCACTCATCGCGGTGCTCCTTGCTCGGGGACCGCCGTGCGGCGGCTCGGGGGGACGGGGTGGCGGGCCCGTACGGGTGGGGTCCGTACGGGAGGTGCGGCGGTACGGGGGTCATCGGGCGGGCTCCGTCAGCGCGCGGTCCCACGGCACGTTCGAGGTCGTCACGACCGACGGCAGGTCCAGGTCGGCCGGGGTGGGCATGAGGCTTCCGGCCAGCTGCACGGCCGCGGCTCCGTGGGCGACGGCCGAGGTGAGCGCCTCCGGGCCCTGCCCGCCCGCCGCCAGGAAGCCGGCCAGGGACGCGTCCCCGGCGCCGACGTTGCTGCGCACGGCGGCCACCGGTGCGACGGCGAAGTACGCGCCCGACGCCTCGACCAGCAGCTGTCCGTCCGCGCCCAGGCTCGCCAGCACCGAACGGGCGCCGCGCTCACGCAGCTCCTCGGCGGCCTTCAGCGCGTCGCCCAGCGTGGCGAGCGGCCTGCCGACGGCTTCGGCGAGCTCCTGGGCGTTGGGCTTGATCACGTCGGGTCCCCGGCCGAGGGCCGCCGTCAACGCGGCTCCGGAGGTGTCCAGCGCGATGCGGGCGCCGGCCCGGTGGCTCCGCTCGACCAGCTCCGCGTACCACTGCGGCGGGAGTCCGCGCGGCAGGCTCCCGCAGCAGGCGATCCAGTCGGCGGCGGACGAGCGGGTCCGTACCGCTTCGAGGACGTCCTCCGCCTCGGCCGGAGTCAGCTCGGGACCCGCCGCGTTGACCTTGGTGAGGGTGCCGTCGGGTTCGACGAGTGCGACGTTGATCCTGGTGTTCCCGGCGATCGGGACGCCGGCGGCCTCGATGCCGAGATCGCCCAGCAGCCGGGACAGCAGCGCGCCCTCCGGGCCGCCCATCGGAGCGACGGCGACGGTGCGGTGCCCGGCCGCCGCGACCGCGCGGGAGACGTTGACGCCCTTGCCGCCCGGGTCGACACGGTCGGCCGTGGCGCGCAGCACGGCGCCGCGGGTCAGGCCGGGCAGCTCGTAGGTGCGGTCCAGGCTGGGGTTGGGGGTGACGGTGAGGATCATGCGCGTACCACTTCCGTGCCCCGGCTCTCGATGGAGCGGGCGTCGTCGGGGCTGAGGCCCGTATCGGTGATGAGCAGGTCGACCTCGGTGAGGTCGCCGAAGCGGGCGAAGTGCTCCTGCCCGAACTTGCCGGAGTCGGCGAGCAGGACGACCCGGCGGGCCGCCTTGATCACGGCCCGCTTCACCGCGGCCTCGGCGAGGTCGGGCGTGGTCAGACCGCTGTCGGGGGAGAAGCCGTTCGTCGCGAGGAAGACCACGTCGGCCCTGATCTCGGCGTAGGAGCCCAGCGCCCAGGCGTCGACCGCCGCGCGGGTGCGGTGCCGGACCCGGCCGCCCACCAGGTGCAGGGCGATGCCGGGGTGGTCGGCGAGACGGGCGGCCACCGGCAGCGCGTGCGTCACCACGGTCAGCGCCGCGTCGACCGGTACGGCAGCGGCGAGCCGCGCGGTCGTGGTGCCGGCGTCGACGATCACATTGCCGTCGGCGGGCAGTTCGGCGAGGGCGGCCCGCGCGATGCGGCCCTTCTCGTCGGCGGCCACGGCGTCGCGCTCGGCGAGGTCGGGCTCGAAGCCGAGCCGGCCGGCCGGGATCGCCCCGCCGTGCACCCGGCGCAGCAGCCCCGCCCGGTCCAGGGCCTTGAGATCGCGTCGGACGGTCTCGGCCGTCACCTGGAACTCCTCGGCCAGCGACAGCACGTCGACCCTGCCGCTTTCCTGGGCGAGGCGGAGGATTTCCTGCTGACGCTCCGGTGCGTACATGTGGTTTCGTTTCCGTTCCATGCCCGACTCTGTGGTTTTGGGCCCAGGTTACGACCGGGGCCCCGGGAATGTAAACACATTCGGGCGAAGAGTGGGCAGGAACGGAAAGGCGTACTCGCGTGCGGACATCGCGTGCGGCCGGACGGTGCGCACCGGCGCGACGGGGCGCACCGGCACACGGTGCACCCCGTCCGACGGGCCCGGTCACTGCGTGTCGGGTGCGTCCTCGGGCAGGGGGCGGGCCAGCACGGGAGCGCCGGGGGCCTGATGACCGCCGCTGGCGAGCATGCGGACCTCGCCCCGGTCGCTGATCTCGGCGCGGACGATTCCCGTCTCGTCCTCGTACACCGGGAATCCACCGGCTCCCGTCCGGTCGGTCATCCGGACGGACACCACGTCGTCCGCGGCGCCGGACATCTGGAATATGAGCTCGTAGCGCTCGGTGTGCACCATGTGATCCATGACGGCCTCCCGGCCGGGCGCGGACAATACGGCCCTGCCGCCATTGTTTCGCACCCCGGCGTCCGTCGCCCGGGGAACGGCGGCCAACGGGCGGACCCGCCCGGTCGATCGGGTGACTCCACCCGGTAGGACAACATGACCGGCGGCCCGGGGGGCTAGGCATGCGTACATGAGACTTGAGCCCCGACGAATGAACAGTGCCTCCCCCCGCTCCCGCACCCTCAGGGCGGTCGGCGTCCTCGGGACGGCCGCCGCCGCGGCCGTCCTGATGACCGGATGCGGTCAGAGCTCGGACAGCGCGACGAGCGCGGCCACCTCCGAGGCCGCGAAGGTCGTCCCGCAGAACCAGACGACCTCGCCCTCGGCCACCGCCCAGCTGACCGAGGACCAGCAGGAGCGCAAGAAGGTACTCGACGCCACGAAGGTCACCTTCGACGACGCGGCCACCACAGCCGCCGGCGAGGTGGCCGGCGGCAAGCTGGTCGACCTGGACCTGGAGGGAGTGGACGACGACGACAGCGACCGGAGCCCCAGCCCGACCGGCTCCGCCAGCCCCACGGGCACCGCGAGCCCGACCGGAACCGCCAGCCCCACCGGAACCGCGAGCCCGACCGGAACCGGCACGTCCAGCCCGAGCGCGAGTCCGGGCTCCGAGGGCCCGGTGTGGGTCGCGGAGGTCGCCGAGAAGGACGGCACGATCCACACCGTCCGGATCAACGCGGTCGACGGCAAGGTGATCGAGGCCCGCGTCGACGCGGATCAGGACGCGGACGACAAGAAGCAGACGGCCGACCTGCTCGCCCAGGCCACCCAGACCCCGCAGCAGGCGGCGAAGGTCGCCACCGAGAAGAAGAAGGGGACGGTCACCTCCGTCGGCCTCGACGACAACGACGGCAAGGGCGTCGTCTGGCAGGTCGACGTGGTCGACTCCGACTGGAAGAAGACGACCTTCGACGTGGACGCCAAGAACGACACCATCGTCCGCGAGGAGACCGACAAGGACTGACCACCGCCCGACCCGCCAAGGGGTACGCCGGACACCCGGCGTACCCCTTTCCCGTGCGGGAGGGGCCAGAGGCACTCCGATGCGTGCGCGAGGCGTGGGCGCGAACCGCGCCCGGTGAGACCGCCACGGGCAAGTCGGCAGGCCGCGCGGGAACACCCGGTCCGGTCGGCGCGGTTGCATCGACCGAGGGACCGTTGCCGCGCCATCGGGGAACACGGGAGCCACCCGTCCGTGCGCACCCCGGGGAACGGGCCTCCATGGGCGCGGGCCGTCGGGCCGCGCCCTCTTACCACGACGTATGCGTCCGCAGGAGGACTGTATGACCGACCGGCCCTTGACCCTGATGGCTGTGCACGCCCACCCCGACGACGAGGCCACCGGGACCGGAGGGATCCTCGCCCGGTACGCGGCGGAGGGCGTCCGCACGGTTCTCGTCACGTGTACCGACGGCGGTTGCGGCGACGGAGCGGGGGGCGTGAAGCCGGGCGAACCCGGGCACGATCCGGCAGCCGTCGCCCGGATACGCCGCCGGGAACTGGAGGCGAGCTGTGAGGTCCTGAAGATCAGCGATCTGGAGATGCTGGACTATGCCGACTCCGGGATGATCGGCTGGCCGAGCAACGAGGCCCCCGGATCCTTCTGGCAGACCCCCGTCGCGGAGGGGGCAGCCCGACTCGCCGAGCTCATGCGGCACTACCGGCCCGATGTGGTGGTCACCTATGACGAGAACGGCTTCTACGGCCATCCCGACCACATCCAGGCCAACCGCATCACGATGGCGGCGCTGGAGATGGTGACGCCGGCGCCGAAGGTGTACTGGACGACGATGCCGCGTTCGACGATGCGGCGGTTCGGCGAGACCATGCGCGAATTCCAGGAGGACATGCCGGAGCCGGACCCCGCCGAGGCCGCCGCGATGGCCGAGATCGGCCTGCCCGACGACGAGATCACCACGTGGGTGGACACCACCGCATTCAGCGGTCAGAAGTTCGACGCGCTGGCCGCGCACAGCAGCCAGGGGGAGAACATCTTCTTCCTCAAGATGGGCAAGGAGCGGTTCGGCGAGCTGATGGGCATGGAGACCTTCGTACGCGTTCAGGACGCCACCGGAGCGGCCCTGCCCGAGAACGACCTCTTCGCCGGACTGCGCTGATCCCACCGCCCTCGCCAGGGTCCGACGCCCGCCGCGGCACCGCCGCCCCCGCCTCCCGGCGGGCGAGCCGGGCGGGCCGCCGGGACTGCCCGGCGGTCCGCCCGCGCGCACCGCGCCTCCGAGTGCGGAACACCGGCCGGACGCCGTCGTGCCGTCAGAGGGCCGGGGGGGCGCCCCCGCTCAGGTCCAGGACGTACCGCCGCCCGGGGCGGTCGCCGAACATGACCTCCTCCAGCGGTTCGAAGCCGGTGCGCGCCAGCACCGCGCGGGATCCGGCGTTGTCCAGGGTCGTCTCCGCGCGCAGCGCGGTGAGCCCGTACTCCTGGACGGCCAGAACGCAGATCTGCTGGACCGCCCGGGTGGCCACCCCTCTCCCCGCGGCCTTCTCCGCTATCCGGTAGCCCAGCTCGGCCGAACCGTCCCGCACCTCGACGAGGTTGATCCGGCCGAGGATGCCGCCGTCGGCGTCCTGGAGGACGTGGAGGTGGTGCAGTCCCGCGTCCTGCTCGGCGAGCAACGCGCGGTGGCGTGTGGCGAACTCGGCGAAATAGTCGTCACCCCGGTCGGGAATGGAGGCGGCGAAGTAGGCCCGGTTCTCCCGCTCGAAGGCGAGCAGGGCTTCGGCATGGTCGGGGCGGAGCCGGCTGATGGACGTCATACCGGGATGCTAGGGGCTGTCCCTCCGAGGTCTCCGTCCCCCCGGACGGCGAGGGGGCGGCGGGGGCTTCGGCTAGCCGGGACTCCCGCGCTCCAGCGCGTGGGCCAGACCGCGTTCGGCGTCGTCGGCCGACGCGCGCCGGTAGGCCCGCTCGTACGCCGAGTCGCCCGCGGCCCGCCGGGCCAGGAGCTCCCACTGCTCGCGGATCGCACCGAGCTCCGGGGTGCCCCGGTGCGGGTGGCCGATCATGCGCCAGTAGGCGTGCCCGGTGCCGGAGGCACGGGCGGCGGCCACCCCGTTCCCCTGAGCGGCGATGGACCCGGCGAGCAGGTCGAGACCGAGCGCGATGCCGAGGCTGTCCTGCAGTTCGTGCTTGCTCGCGAGCATCGCGCGCGCGTGGCTCTCGGCGTGGCGTGGACGGCCCTGAAGCAGGTGGATGAGGGCCAGTTGGTGATCGGCGTAGGCCCGTGCCCAGTGCTCGCCGAAGCTCAGGCTGATCCGCTGGAGCCGCAGGGCCTCCTCGTACGCCTCGTCGAGCCGGCCGAGCGCGGACAGGGCGAACAGGCGTATCACCCGGCAGCGCAGTTGCGAGGGCGCGTCGGCGGGGTCGCCCGGGTGATGGCGCAGCGCCAGGTCGCTGACGGAGTAAGCGGTGTGCGGCCGGCCCATCATCAGATACGTGAAGCTCACGGAGTGGGCCGCGAGGAGCACCGCCTCGGGGTCGTCGTCGCCGCGGGCCGCCTGCCGGCACTGCTCGCCGGTGCGTCCGGCCGCCTCGTGATCGCCCTGCAGGGTCAACGTGATGCCCAGGGCCCAGAGAGCCCGGGTGCGGTGCGGGCCGGCGGAGAGCGGCAGGGCGAGCACCTGCTCCAGATACCTGCGGGCCTGGTGCAGATGGCCGCAGCAGCTCCAGAAGAGGCCGGCGCACCCGGCCATCTCCATCGCCATCTCCGGGTCCTCGGCCAGCAGATGGTCCAGTGCCGCGCACAGGTCCGCGTGGGTGTCGGCGATCCGGTGGTACCAGAGGACCTGCGACGGCCCGAGCCAGCCCGCGTACGCCTGGACGGCGACATGGGCGAAGTGCCGGGCGTGCCGGTCCGCGAGGAGCGCGTCCTCCGCCAGCTCCGCCAGCCACATCGCCCCGTACTCGCGGAGCGTGTCGAGCATCCGGTAGCCGTCCCCGGCCCGCCGGAGCACGGACTGGTCGGCCAGCCGTTCCAGGGCGGGGGCGACGGTCCCGGTGTCCAGCGGCCCGCCCGCGCACACGGCCGCCGCGTCCGCAGCCGTGATGACGCCGCGGAAGACGGAGAGCCGCGCCCACAGCAGCCGCTCCAGCGGTGCGCAGAGTTCGTGGCTCCAGCCGATGGTGGTCCGCAGGGCACGGTGGCGGCGGGGCCACAGGGTGCCGTCGGTGAGGTCCTCCATGCGGGAGGCCAGCCGCCAGGTGATCTCCTGCGGGCTGCTCTCGCGGAGCTGGGCGCAGGCCAGTTCGACGGCGAGCGGTATGCCGTCGAGCCGGCGGCAGATCTCGGCGACGGCGGCCGTGCTCCCGGGGTCGTCGAGCGAGAGGTCCGGCGCGACGGCGGCCGCGCGTTCGCGGAAGAGCCGCACGGCCTCGTCACCGTCGTCGCCCGCGGACAGCGGGGGCACCTCGACGCACCTCTCGTCCGCCGCGCCCAAGGGTTCCCTGCTGGTGGCCAGGACCGTCAGCCCCGGGGCGGCGGCGAGCAGTTCGGCGACGAGTCGGGCGCAGGGGCCGACGATCCGCTCGCAGCAGTCGAGCACGAGGAGGAGGCGGCGGCCGGACAGCCACTCGCCGAGCGCGGCCACCGGCCGGCGGTGGCTGTGGTCCAGGAGCCCGACGCCGTCGCAGACCGTCGTGGCGAGCAGGTGCTCGTCGTGGAGATGGGAGAGATCGGCCCACCAGACGCCGTCGGCGTAGCGGCCCCGGGCGCGCTCGGCGGTGCGCAGGGCCAGCCGGCTCTTGCCGACTCCGCCGCTGCCGGTGAGCGTGACCAGCCGATGATCTCGAAGTGCCCGTTCGACGCTGACCAGTTCGCTGTTGCGGCCGACGAAACTGGTCGTCACGACGGGGAGGTTGCCCATCACGGGGGACATCCTGCCTGGCCGTGGCCCAGCGCCTCCGTTCATAGCGAAAAGCAGTCAGAAACGGCCGACAATGCATCATGCTCGATCGGCAGGCGGCGCAGACCGAAGGTTGATGGGGTGTGCCGACGCCGTGAGCCGACCGGCGCGCCCCCACACCCGAGGGGTGCGCGGCCCCCGCCGCCCGCCACCGGCAGGGTGCGGTGCGCCGGCCGGGCGGGCGGACCGTGCGGCAGCGGACCGCACCCCGCCGGTGGCGGAGGTGCGCACGGGCGTCGTCCTTCGGCCGGTGGTGGGCGGGCACGGGCGTCCTGCGCGCTCCTACCCCCCTTCGACCGGTGGCCGGGGCGGCGGCGGGAGGGCGGCGGAGCGGCCCCGGCATGCCCCTGCGCTACGTTGCTGGCATGACGCAATACGCACCCGTGGCGGGGGCCCGGCCCGGTCCATGGGCATGGCGCGAGGTGGAGCCCGGTCCGCGCGAGGCCGGTTGCGGGCCCCGCCCGCCGGCCCCGCCCGCCCTCGCCGACGAACGGACCGCCCGGTTCGCCGGCGTCCGGCCACCTCGCCCCGGGGCCGCGCTCGCCGGCCCCGCCGCCCCGACGCCCGCGCCGGGCCCGCCGCCGACGACGTACGTCACATGCCCGCCCGCTCCCTCCGGGGCGAGTGCCGGGGCGGGCGAGCCGACGAGCGAGCGGTGGCGGCCGGTCACCCGGGCCACCGGTCGCGAACGGGTGTTCCCACGACCGTGCGAGCAGGCCCGCGTCCTGCCGCCCGCCGTGAGAACGGACACGTGACGATGCCCAGCTCACCCGGTCCCGAGCGGCGGTCCCGGAACGAGGCGGCGGCCACGGAGCACCCGGAGATCACCTACATCGGATGCGCGCGGTGCGGCACCCTGATTGCGGGCCTCGACGGGCGGTACGCCTGTTCGGGCTGCGGCTGGGTCAACGAGTGGACCGAGGGCCACCGCCCCCTGCCCGGGGCCCGTCGGCGCCCCTGAGGGGGCGTCCCGCCCGCCCCGGTCCTCGCGAGCCCGGCCGCGACCCGTTGACCGGCCCGCGAGCGGCCCCCACCGATGAGCTGACCGCACCCGCCGCCCGGGCGGGCCCTCCCGTGCGGCACCCCGGCGGGCGGCCGGCGCAGAGGCGGCGCAGGAGCCGTTCCGGCCCGCCGGGGGCCGGGCGGGCCGCCGTTCCAGCAGGTGCGGGGCGGTTCCGGCTCCGGATATGGAATCGCCCTCGCCGCCGCCCACCACGTACACTCGCCCCCGCCTCCGCCGACCGGCAGGGGCTTTCCGCACGAGACCGACGGGGAAGAACCGTATGAGTTCCGCAGACAGCACCGAAGCACCGATCTACGCCGGCCTGGTCGAGGAGCACGGCGACGTGCTCGCCGAAGTGCGCCGGGTGGCCGAGGAAGTCCTGCGCGAGGCCGACCGCGCCATCGACTTCGGCACCGTACGAACGGCCGCCGCAGCCCGCTAGGAGTGGGCCGCAATCCCCGCTCGCAGCCGCCTCCGGGCGGACTGTCCATCACGGGACGATAAACGTCCCGCAACTATTGCCATATTCTTGCGTTCGCGACGCGATGGTTTGCTGAAGAACCGTCGCGAGTGGAAGCGGGTGAGGCCGCGGTAGGCCGGGCGTGCGACATCGCGCCCGACGCCACCGCGGCCCCCGGCCACCCGTCGCGACCGCCCCGGCGGCCGTGCTTCGGTGAGCGGTCCACGCAGCCGCGTGGAGAGCGCTCCCGGCCGGCCGCCGAGGGCGGAAGGCCGCCGGTCCGTCACCCTGCGCCACACCGGCCGGCTCCGCGCCTATGACCGCCTTCCCCCGCGGCTCCCGTGGTGACCCTCCGCTCCGCCGCTGCTCGCGGCGCTTGCCGGGCGTCGTGCGTTCAGCGGGGCCCTTCGCGACGTCCGGCGCGCCCCACGGCCCGTGAGCCGCGGCGTTCCGGTCGTTCCCGCACGGTGTTCCCGACATCCGGGCGCGGCGTCCCGGCCGTCCCGGCGCGCCGTCGACCCCGCCGTGACCGGCTCGCGGCGCGGCCCGTCGCCGGGTCCGCCGCCGTCGGCGACTCCTCGACCGGGACCCCCTGCCTCCACGCTTCCGTCAGCTGTGGAGGGGCGTAACGGCCTCGAACTGTCAAAGATTTACGAAATCAACGTGACATCTTGCGGACATTCGTCGGCGGTGGTTGAGTGTGATGCGCCGCACAGCTCGGGGCTGTGGGCTTCCCGCACTCCCGCCCTGGAGGGGTCCACCGATGAGAAGTCCCGTTCTTCGCCGTACCTGCGTCACCGCCGTCGCCACCGCACTGACCATCACCGGTCTGGCCGCCTGCACCTCCGAGGGCGACAGCGCCGCGGACGGCAGGACGGCCATCACGGTCAACTGCTGGCCCCAGCCGAGCGCGAAGATCGACCACCAGCGGTTCGACGAGGACGTCAAGACGTTCGAGGAGCAGAACCCCGACATCGACGTCACCGCGCACGACGCCTTCCCGTGCCAGGACCCCAAGACCTTCGACGCGAAGCTGGCCGGCGGTCAGATGGAGGACGTCTTCTACACGTACTTCACCGACACCGAGCGCGTCGTCTCCATCGACCAGGCCGCGGACATCACCGAGTACGTCAAGGACCTCAAGGCGTACAAGGACATAGCCGAGCCCCTGCGCGACGCCTACACGGTCGACGGCAAGATCTACGGCATCCCGCGGACCAACTACTCCATGGGCCTGCTCTACAGCAAGCCCCTCTTCACCAAGGCCGGGCTCGACCCGGACAAGCCGCCCGCCACCTGGGAAGAGGTGCGGGAGGCGGCCAAGAGGATCGCGGCGCTCGGCGACGGCACCGTCGGCTTCGCCGAGTACAGCGCCCAGAACCAGGGCGGCTGGCACTTCACCGCCTCGATCTACTCCCACGGCGGCACGGTCGTCAGCGAGGACGGCAAGAAGGCCACGGTCGACACCTCCGAGGGCAGGGCCGTCCTGCAGAACCTCAAGGACATGCGCTGGCGCGACGATTCCATGGGCGCCAAACAGCTCCTCATCATCAACGACGCCCTCCAGATGATGGGCTCCGGCAAGCTCGGCATGTACCTCGCCGCCCCCGACAACGTCCCGCGCATCGTCAAGGAGGCCGGCGGATCGTACGAAGACCTCGCGCTCGCCCCGATGCCCGGCGGCAAGGGCACCCTCATGGGCGGCGACGGCTACATGTTCAACAAGAAGGCCACCCCGGAGCAGATCAAGGCCGGTCTCAAGTGGCTGGAGTGGACCTTCCTCACTCCCGGCCAGGGCTTCATGAACAACTACGCCCGCGCCGCCGAGGACGAGTCCCCGGTCGGCCTGCCCGAGCCCCGGCTGTTCACCGGCGCCACCGACGCCAAGGACCAGGAGCTGAAGAAGGCATCCGCCAACGTCCCGGTCGAGAACTACCGGGCCTTCGTCGAGGGCGGCCAGCAGCTCGAAATGAAGCTGGAGCCCAAGCACGGCCAGCAGATCTACGCCGTCCTCGACGGCGCCGTCTCGGCGGTCCTGACGAAGAAGGACGCGGACATCGACTCCCTGCTGAAGGACGCCCAGTCGAAGATCGACGGAATCCTGGCCCGAGGCTGACCGCCATGAAGACCACCACCCAGCCCGCAGCGACCGCGAGGCCGCGGTCCGCCGGTGCGACGCCTCCCCCCGGGGACGCGCGCCCGGCGGTCGGCGGGCCGCTGGGCCCGCTGCGCCGGAAGATCGCCGACCAGGCCACCGCCTACGCGTTCCTGGCCGGGGGTCTGCTCTGCTTCATCCTGTTCTCCTGGTACCCGGCCGTCCGGTCGGTGATCATCGCGTTCCAGAAGTACACCCCCGGGTCCGACCCCGAGTGGGTCGGCACCGCGAACTTCACCCGCGTCCTCAAGGACCCCGAGTTCGCCGCCGCCTGGCGCAACACGCTCACCTTCACCGTGCTCGCCCTGGTCATCGGGTTCGCCATCCCGTTCGTCATGGCACTCGTCCTCAACGAACTGCGGCACGCCAAAGCGTTCTTCCGGGTCGTCGTCTACCTGCCCGTGATGATCCCGCCGGTGGTCAGCGCCCTGCTGTGGAAGTGGTTCTACGATCCGGGCGCGGGCCTGGCCAACGAAGTGCTCGGCTTCCTCCACCTGCCGACGTCGAACTGGACCAACGGCTCCGACACCGCGCTGCTCTCCCTCGTCATCGTCGCCACCTGGGCCAACATGGGCGGCACCGTCCTCATCTACCTCGCCGCGCTCCAGGGCATACCCGGCGAGCTGTACGAGGCCGCCGAACTCGACGGCGCGTCCGTCTGGCAGCGGGTCCGGCACGTCACCGTCCCGCAGACCCGCTTCATCATCCTCATGCTGATGCTGCTCCAGGTCATCGCCACGATGCAGGTGTTCACCGAACCGTTCGTCATCACCGGCGGCGGCCCGGAGAACTCCACCGTCACCGTGCTCTACCTGATCTACAAGTACGCCTTCCTCTACAACGACTTCGGCGGCGCCTCCGCCCTCAGCGTGATGCTGCTGCTGGTGCTGAGCGCCTTCTCCGCGCTGTATCTCCGACTCACCCGCACCGACTGAGAGGAGCGCCGCCGCCATGACACAGACAGCTCCGCCCCCGGTACGGAAAACGCCCGCGGTCCGCGCCGGGAAGTCCGGCGACGCCCCTGTCGAGCGAACCGTACGCACCGTCATCTCGCCGCTGGCACTCGCAGGACGCCGCGGCAAGGCCGCCTACTGGTCGGTGTTCACCCTCGTCGTCCTGCTCTTCGCGTTCGCGTTCCTCTTCCCCGTCTACTGGATGGTCACGGGTGCGATGAAGCCGCCCGAGGAAGTCGTACGCACCCCGCCCACCCTCGTCCCCGAGCAGTGGCAGGTCAGCGGCTACACCGACGCCTGGGACCTGATGCGGCTGCCGACCCACCTGTGGAACACGGTCGTCCAGGCGACCGGAGCCTGGGTGCTGCAGATCGTCTTCTGCACAGCCGCCGCCTATGCCCTGTCCAAACTCAAGCCCGCCTTCGGCAACGTGATCCTCGGCGGCATCCTCGCCACCCTCATGGTCCCGGTGCAGGCCCTCGTCGTACCGAAGTACCTCACCATCGCGGACATGCCGCTGATCCACGTCAACCTGCTGAACGACCCGCTGGCGATCTGGCTGCCGGCCGTCGCGAACGCCTTCAACCTCTATCTGCTCAAACGGTTCTTCGACCAGATCCCGCGTGATGTCCTGGAGGCTGCCGAGATCGACGGGGCGGGGAAGCTGCGCACCCTGTGGTCCATCGTCCTGCCCCTGTCCAGACCGGTCCTCGGCGTCGTGTCGATCTTCGCGCTGGTCGCCGTGTGGCAGGACTTCCTCTGGCCGCTGATGGTCTTCTCCGACACCGGCAAGCAGCCGATCAGCGTGGCACTGGTGCAGCTCTCGCAGAACGTCCCGCTGACCGTGCTGATCGGAGCCATGGTCATCGCGAGCATCCCGATGGTCCTGATGTTCCTCGTCTTCCAACGGCACATCATCGCCGGAATCAGCGCCGGCAGCACAAAAGGCTGACCGCGCCGTGCGGCATGACATGACCAGTGCCGCACCGCCCCGGACCCGCCGCCGCCCCCGGTCACCCGCCCCGCTGAGGGGCGGCGGCGTCAGAACCTCCCGCCCCTGTCGCGGGGGGCGGGCCCCCCCCCCCCCCCCCCCCCCCCCCCCCCGCCCAACCCCCCCCCGCCCCGCCCCCCCCCCCCCGCCCCGCCCCCCCCCCCGGCGCCCCCGCCCCCCCCCCCCCCCCCCCCGCCCCCCCCCCCCCCGGTTACCCCCCCC
>NZ_JBIVTR010000016.1:53430-174354 GCF_044756785.1 Streptomyces sp. NPDC091649
GCCCGGGGCCGCCCCGCCCGGGCCCCGCCGCCGCCCCGGGCCCCCCGCCCGGGTGGGGGGGGGGGGCTTCCCCCCCCCCCGCCCCGGGGGGGGGGCCGGCCCCCCCCCGCGGGCCCCCGCGCCCGCCCGAAAGGAAACCGCCTTATGGAAGGCAGCCAGCTTGCCGCCGACGACTGGTGGCGCTCGGCCGTCATTTACCAGGTCTACGTCCGCAGCTTCGCCGACGGCGACGGCGACGGCACCGGCGATCTGGCGGGCGTACGGAGCCGGCTGCCCTACCTGGCCGAACTCGGCGTCGACGCCCTGTGGTTCACCCCCTGGTATCTGTCCCCGATGGCGGACGGCGGGTACGACGTCGCCGACTACCGGGCCATCGACCCCTCCTTCGGCACCCTCGCGGAGGCCGAGAAGCTCATAGCCGAGGCCCGCACGGCGGGGATCCGGACCATCATCGACATCGTGCCCAACCACGTCTCCGACCAGCACGTCTGGTTCAAGGCCGCGCTGGCGGCCGGCCCCGGCAGCGCGGAGCGCGAACTCTTCCACTTCCGCCCCGGCCGCGGCGAACACGGCGAACTGCCCCCCAACGACTGGGAGAGCGAATTCGGCGGGGTCCCGTGGACCCGCGTCGAGGACGGCGAGTGGTATCTGCACCTCTTCGCCACCGAGCAGCCCGACCTGAACTGGGCGCACCCGGCGGTACGCCAGGAGCACGAGGACATCCTGCGCTTCTGGTTCGAACGCGGCGTCTCCGGGGTCCGCATCGACTCCGCCGCCCTGGTCGCCAAGGATCCGCAGCTCCCGGACCTCGACGGGCACCGGGGGCCCCACCCCTACATCGACCGCGACGAGCTGCACGACATCTACCGGAGCTGGCGGACCATCGCCGACGCGTTCGACGGCATCTTCGTCGGCGAGGTGTGGCTGCCCGACTCGGAGCGCTTCGCCCGCTACCTCCGCCCCGACGAACTGCACACCGCCTTCAACTTCAGCTTCCTCAGCTGCCCGTGGGACGGCCGGCTGCTGCGCCGGGCGATCGACGAGACCCTCGCCGAACACGCCCCCGTCGGCGCCCCCGCCACCTGGGTCCTCTGCAACCACGACATCACCCGCACCGTGACCCGCTACGGCCGCGAGGACACCGGCTTCTCCTTCACGGCCAAGGCGTTCGGCGTCCCCAGCGACCTGGAACTCGGTACCCGCCGGGCCCGCGCCGCCGCCCTCCTCTCGCTCGCCCTGCCCGGCTCGGTCTACCTCTACCAGGGCGAAGAACTGGGCCTGCCCGAGGCCGACGTACCGCTGGACCGCATCCAGGACCCCATGTACTTCCGCTCCCAGGGCCGCGCCCCCGGTCGCGACGGCTGCCGTACTCCGCTGCCCTGGACGGCCGGGGAACCCTTCGCCGGGTTCGGCTCCACCGTCGAACCCTGGCTCCCCCTCCCCGCCGACTGGCCCGCCCGAGCCGCCGACCTCCAGGCTCAGGACCCCGGCTCCATGCTGGCCCTCTACCGCGAGGCCCTGCGGCGACGGCGCTCCCTGCCCGTCCTGCACACCGAACCGCTGCGCTGGCTGGGCGAGGACCCGGAACTGCTGATGTTCGCCCGCGGCGAGCACCTGGTCTGCGCCGTCAACCTCGCGGAGAAGCCCGCACGACTCCCCGCCCACAGTGAACTCCTGCTCGCCAGCGGCCCCCTGGACGCCGACGGCCGGCTGCCCCGCGACACGGCGGTGTGGCTGGCCCGCTGAACCCGTACCGGCACTGCCCGGCAGGGCGATCACCCCCGGGCAGTCTGAGTACCCGCACTCAGGCCCCGGACCCGGGCCGGCACGACGATGAGGCAGGTGCGGGGGGAGAAGCCGAGGAAGGCCCGCCCCGCACCGCCCAGCCGTCACCGGACGGCCTCGCCCGCCGCACCCGGGAGAACCGTGCTCAGCCGCATCGCCGCCGCCGTCGTCCCCTCGCTCGGACACCTCACGGTCACGTCCGACCACAACGCGGCTCCGGCCGCGGGCAGCATCATCGTCGCCAACCACACCTCCCTCGCCGACCCGGGCGTCGTGCTCGCCGCACTGCTGCGCCTCGGCGTCGAACCCGTCGTCATGGCCGCCGCCGGCCTGTGGCGCGTCCCGGTCCTCGGCCGCCTCCTGGAGCGCGGCGGCCATGTGCCCGTGCACCGGAACTCCCACCGGGCGGCGGCCGCCCTCGACGCGGCGGCCGCCGCGCTCGGACACGGCCGCCACCTGCTCATCTACGGCGAAGGTCGGCTGCCCTCCCGCGACGACGCGGCGGAGGCCCCGCCGGAGAGCTTCCGCAGCGGACTCGCCCGCCTCGCGTACGCGTCCGGAGCACCCGTTGTGCCGCTCGGCCAGGCGGGCGCCCGCCGGGTGAGCTCAGGCCCGTGCGTCAAGCAGCTCTCCGGACTCCTCACCGCTCCGGCCCGCCGCCCCCGGCTCCACGTGCACGTCGGGTCCCCGCTGCACCTCCCGCCGGGGATCGGGGAGGCGACCGCCGCGGCTCGCGAAGCCGTCACCGCCGCCTGGCGCACCGCCGCGCAGCACGTCGGAGAGCCCGCGGCGCTCTCCGGACACTGAACGGGCGCCCGGCCCGGAGACGGCCGATCTCCGCGGCCTGCGCGCCGGCCTCCCGCACCCGACCGGCGTCGCGGTCATCCCTCGGCCCCCGCCTCCCGCGCCGTCCGCTCCAGGCGCTGCCGGTACTCCTCCCACCAGGCGCGGTCGCCCGGCGGCATGTTGTCGGTACCGGACCGCAGCCCCACCGTCCCGTCGATGAGCTCGCGGACGATGTCGGCGTGCCCCGCGTGCCGCTGGAGGTCGGAGATCACATGGACCAGGATCTGGTGCAGCGTCACCCGGCCCCGCTCACCGGGCCACCACCGGACCTGCCCGACCGCGTCGAGCGGCAGCTCGGCGATCGTGGCGTCCGCGTGCTCCGCCACCCGGCGGTAGAGGGACAGCACGTCCTCGCGCGACTCGTCGGCGGTCGCCCACATGTCCTGGTTGGCCTCGGCGTCGTCCCCGTAGGCGGCGGGCTCCTCGCCAAAGGGCCGCCGGAACGTCTCGCCGAAGTAGCCCAGCTCCACCCCGGCGGCGTGCTTGACCAGCCCGAGGAGGTTCGTGCCGGTCGGCGTCAGGGGGCGGCGGACGTCGTACTCCGAGAGCCCTTCGAGCTTCCACAACAAGGCGTCACGAGCGGACTGCAGATAGCGCTGGAGGTCAGCCTTCGGCTGCGAAGCGGTCATGGGCGCAGTCTGTCACCGGGCACTGACACACGGACCTCCCCCTCCTCCACGAGCGCTGACACGCGCACACCTCCTCAGCGGGCACCGACAAGCGCGGACCGCGCCCCGGGACGGACGGGCGCACGACGCACCGATTTCGGGACGCCGCCCGGGTGGCGGCGGCGGCCTTGGCGGCGTACGTATGGAGGCGTGCTGGTCCGACGGCCGTGTCGCCACGGAGCGCACCGGAGCACGCGGGGCCGGTGACCATCGGGCACACCCGCCCGACCCGGCGTCAGCGCCCGTCGGCTCAGCACCGGGAAGCGAGGAGACAGACCCGATGACCGCGGAAGAGCAGAGCATCCCTGTGCCCGGGGTTCCGTGCTGGGTCAGCCTCATGACCCGGGACCTGCGGGCCACCCAGGAGTTCTACGGGACCGTCCTCGGATGGACCTTCCGCTCCGGCACCCTCGGCGAAGGCTTCTCCGTCGCCCACGCCGGCGCCCTGCCCGTCGCCGGGATCGGGCAGATGGCTCCCGGACTGCCCACCTCCGTCTCCTGGACCCCCTACTTCGCCGTCGCGGACGTCGACGCGGCCGCCGCCGGGGTCCGTGAACGGGGCGGGACCATCGCCGTCGGCCCGATCCGGCTCGGCCCCGGCCGGGGGGCCGTGGCCGCCGACCGGGAAGGGGCCGCGTTCGGCTTCTGGGAAGGCCGGACCCCGCCCTGGTCGTTCGGCCGGGACAGCGCGCCGGCCTCACTGGAACTGCGGACCAGCCACGCCTTCGACTCGGCGATCTTCTACGCCGAGGTGTTCGGCTGGGCCTCCGAGGAACCCGGTGGCTGCGAGGTGGGCTACGCCTACCAGCAGGACGCGGTCGTCGTACGGCAGGGCGGCCGGACCGTCGCCACTCTGCGCGGAGGCGGGGACGCCTCGTCCCCCGCCCCCTGGCTGCGTCCGCGCTGGCACGTCCGCTTCCACGTCACTGACCTGGAGGCGGTCACGGCGGCGGCACGCGCGGCCGGTGGAACGGCCGGTCCGCCGGCGGACTCGCCCGCCGACGGCGCCGAAGCGGTGATCAGCGACCCCGACGGCGGCGTCTTCACGGTCCGCACCGGCCCGCCGGACTCCCTCTGAGGCTCCGGCCGCCCCGCGACGGGCCCGTCAGCAGGTGCGGAACACGTGCCCCGGCCGCCCGGCCGGCCGGACGTCGAGATCGCGGCGCACCACCGAGACGGCGGCCCCCACGGACGTGCACGCCTTCGTGAAGTCGCGGTCGGTGTACTCGACGACGAACACCCGGTCGCCGTAGGCGGTGGCGTAGTCGGCGCACTCGTCGTACCGGCCGCACTCCTCGGCGACGGCGAAGTCGAACCCGATCGCGTCCCGCCGCCCCAGCAGCCCGGTGGTGTTCTTCTGGCCGATCGCCAGCCCGGCGGCGTGGGCCCGGTCGGCCAGCAGTTTCGCGAACGCCGCGTTGTGCTCCCGGGTCAGCAGACCGCGCGAGCGCTCGAAGGAGTCCAGGTTGTCGGGCTCCACCGCCTGGAAGCCGGACGTCGCGCAGCCGTCGATCCACTTCCCGACGATCTCGGCCAGCCGGGTGCGTTTGCCCGCGGTCGAGGTGTCGAGCAGCGCCTCGCCCCAGTCCTCGTCGTTGACCAGGTCGCCGTCGCCGTCGCGCAACAACAGGTCGGGGTCGTTCTTCTGCCACCGGTCCAGCGCGTCGGGCTGGGTCTGGAAGGCGTTGACGTAGCAGACGTTGTACAGCCCCTCGGCCGGCTCGTCGCCCCGGTCGCGGGAGACGGCCCCGACCCCGGGCGGCGGGGTGTACGCCCCGCCGATCTGGTAGTCGAAGGTCACGTTCGCCCGGGGCGGCACGACCTCGGGCGCGGCCTTTGCCACCGGACCCGAGGCGAAGGCGTTGGACAGGAGCAGCCCGGCTCCCGTCGCGACCGCGACGCCGCCGGCCAGACCGGCGAGCGTGCCGCGGCGGCGGAGGAACGGAGGGACGGCGTGCTCGGACATACATGACTCCCGTGCGTGTACGTGGATAACCTGCCCCTGCATCATGGACGGCCGATCATGAGCGCATCGTGAGCGTCCGCCCCCATCCGCGCCGGCGGTCGTGCCGCGACCGGGCGGGCGCGAGCCGCAGGACGAACTCCGCGCCGCCGCCGGGGCGGGCCCGGACGGTGAGGGCGCCCCCGTGGGCCTCCGCCACCCGCCGTACCAGCGACAGTCCGATGCCCGTCCCCCCGCCCGGCGAGCGGAACCGCTCCATCAGCTCGGGCAGCTTTGCCGGGTCCACCCCCGGGCCCCGGTCCGCCACCCACACCTCCGGCCCGCGCACGCTCACCAGCAGATCGGCCCGGTCGGGCGCGCCCGCCCGGTGGCCGTGCCGCACGGCGTTGTCCAGCAGATTGCGCACCGCGACCCGCACCAGGGCCGCGTCGGCGTCGGTCACCGACTCCTCCAGCCGCAGTTCCGGACGGCTCCCGCTCCCCGGCAGCTCCGCGCACACCTCCTCGACCAGCTGGTCCAGCCGCAGCGGCTCCGCCCGGACGACGTCGGCGGCGGCCTCCAGCCGCCCCCGGGCCAGCAGGTTCTCCACCACGTCGGCCATCCGGTCCGCCGCCCGCCCGATCCGGGGCAGGTGCGCCTCCGGCCCGCCCGGAGCGCCGGCGGCCAGCTCCACCGACCCGCGCATCACCGCGACCGGGGTCCGCAACTCGTGCGCGGCGTCGGCCAGCAGCCGTTCCTGCTGCTCCAGGGCCTGCCAGGCCGGCCGGACGCTCCGCCCGGAGAGCACATGCCCCGTCAGAGCGGCCAGCGCCGTCAGCGCTCCGGCGCCGACGACGAGGGAGAGCGCCAGCCCGCGGTGCTCCGCCGCGCCGCGTTCCGGATCGCCGACCGCGACGGCCGCTCCCGCCACCTCGTCGGTGGCGTCGTGGTAAAAGGGCACCGCCAACAGACGCACGGGCGCGCCCGAACGGTCACGCGCATCGGACCGCACCGGCCCTTCCTCGTCCATCGCCGCACGGGTCACCGCCCGGAGCGCCGCGGGCGGCACGGCGAAGGGCGCGGTGCGGCCCCGGAACACCGTGACCGGATCACCGCCGGGCCGTCGCTCCAGCACCAGCACCTGCGGGGTCCCCGTGGTCGCCTCGTCGTCCCGCAGGCCGTCCAGCCGAATCCGGTCGTGCTCGTAGTAGACGAGCGAGGCCGCCACGGACGCCCGGCGGCGCATCTCGTCGTACTCGGCGTCCCGCCGCGCCTGGTCGTCGGTCCGGAGCACCAGCCACGACAGGCACGCCAGCCCGACGACGGTGATCAGGGTGTACGCGGCGGTCAGCCGCAGCCGCAGCCGGTGCAGCCGCCTCCTGGCCGGGGAGCGGCGCGGCCGTGCGGACCGCGCCATCAGGACGGCCTCGGATCCGCCGACAGCAGGAAGCCCCGAGCGCGCACGGTGTGCACCAGCGCGGGGGAGCCGAGCTTGCGCCGCAGGCCCGCGACGACGGCGTCCACCACGTTGGAGACGGGGTCGGCCATCTCGTCCCAGCAGTGCTCCAGCAGCCCGGTACGGGTGACGACGGCGTCCCGGTGGACGAGGAGCTGGTGGAGCACCGCGTACTCCTTCGGGCTCAGCGACAGCAGCACACCGCCGCGCCGCACCTCGTGCCGCGCCACGTCCATGACCACGTCGGCACAGCTGAGGAAGGAGGGGAGCCGGGCCGGCGCACGCCGGCTCAGATTCCGGACGCGGAGCACCAGCTCGCGCATCGCGAAAGGCTTGGCCAGGTAGTCGTCCGCCCCGTTCTCCAGCCCCCGCAACCGCTCGTCCAGGGAGTCCAGGGCGGTGAGGCACAGCGCGGGCACGGACCAGCCGGCCCGCCGCCTGTCCTCCAGCGGGGCGAGGGTGTCGCCGGAGGGCACCATCCGGTCCAGCACCACACAGTCGTAGGCGGTGAGGTGCAGCAGCTCGTCCGCCTCCGGCCAGTCCGACGCGCAGTCCACGGCGAAACCTCCGCCCCGCAGCCCGGAAGCGACCGTCTCCCGCAGGTCGTCGTCGTCCTCCACCAGCAGCACACGCACGGGCAGGGCCTCCGGTTTCCGGGGAGAGAAGGGGAGAAGAGGAGAAGAGGACAAGGGGGCGAGCGGACAAGGGGGCCGGATGCGGCTCCCCGCGGTGGCCGGGCTCCGGCGGCCGGGCGGCCCGGACCGGTCGGACTCCGGCCAGGGGGAGACCCGCCAGGGGGAGACCCGCCAGGGGGAGACCCGCCAGGGGGAGACCCGCCAGGGGGAGACCCGCCATCCTAAGGGCCGCCCCGCGCACCCGCCCCGCCCCGGTCCGCCGTCGTGGCCGGATCAGCCGCCGTCGAGCGCCTCGGCCGCCTCCGCCGCCACCGCCTCGGCGAGGGCGGCCAGGGCCGGGGAGTCCAGCTTCCACTGCTGCCAGTACAACGGGACGTCCACGGGGCGGCCGGAGGTGAGCCGCACCAGCCGGCCGTCGTTCAGCAGGGGCTCCGCCTGGACGTCGGGCGCCATGCCCCAGCCCATGCCCGCCGCCACCGCGTTCACGAAGCCCTCCGACGTGGGCACCAGATGTCGTCGGGCGCTCGTCCGGGGCCCGTGGCCGAGCCCGCGCACGAAGGCGGCCTGGAGGTCGTCGCGCCGGTCGAAGTCGATCACGGGGGCGTCGCCGATCAGCTCGCGCCACGCGGTGCCCTCCCGCCCGCCCAGCCACCGGTCGGCGAAACGGGGACTGGCCACCGGGAGATACCGCATCCGGCCGAGCCTGTGCACCGAGCAGCCCGTCACCGCCTCCGGCGACGAGGTCACCGCGGCCATCACCAGGCCCTCCCGCAGCAGGGCGGCCGTATGGTCCTGGTCCTCCCGATGGAGTTCGTAGCAGAGCTCCAGTTCCTCCGGCACGCGCCGCAGGGCGGACAGGAACCAGGTCGCCAGGGAATCGGAGTTCACCGCGATGGACAGGGGCGTCGGCTCGCCCGGCCCGGACATCCCGAGCGCCGCCCGGGCGTCGCGCTCCAGCCGGGCGAGCTGGCGGGCGAAGCGCACCACCACTTCCCCGGACTCGGTGGGACGCACCGGCTTCGTGCGCATCAGCAGCACCCGGCCCGTGCGCTGCTCCAGCGCCTTCACACGCTGGCTGACCGCCGACGGCGTCAGCCGCAGGACGTTCGCCGCCGCGTCGAAGGTGCCTTCGTCGACCACGGCCAGCAGCGTCCGCACCTGATCGAGAGGAAGCTCGGACATCATGAGAGCTAATGATACGTAAGAATTCTTAGCTGGACATCGGATTGTCTCGCTCCGTAGCGTCGGCCGCATGACGAACGCCTTGACCACCGCCGCCGCCGGGTTCGGCACCGGCCTCTCCCTCATCGTCGCCATCGGGGCCCAGAACGCCCTGGTGCTGCGCCAGGGAGTCCGTCGCGACGGCGTGCTCGCCGTGGTCGGTATCTGCGCCCTGTCCGACGCGGTGCTCATCGCGCTCGGGGTCGCCGGGGTCGGTGCGGTCGTCATGGCCTGGCCGTCGGCTCTGACGGTGGTGGGGCTCCTCGGCGGTGTGTTCCTGATCGGCTACGGCCTGCTCGCCGCGCGCCGGGTCCTGCGCCCGTCGGCGCTGCGCGCGGCGGACGCCCCGGCCACCTCGCGCCGGGGCGTCGTGCTGACCTGCCTGGCCATGACCTGGCTCAACCCGCACGTGTACCTCGACACCGTGTTCCTGCTCGGGTCCGTGGCCGCCGACCGGGGACCGCTGCGCTGGACCTTCGGCCTCGGCGCGATCCTGGCCAGCGTGTGCTGGTTCGCCGCGCTCGGGTACGGTGCCCGGCTGCTGAGCGGGGTCCTCGCGCGCCCCTCCGCCTGGCGGGTGCTGGACGGGCTGGTGGCCGTGATGATGATCGGCCTCGGCACGAAGCTGGCACTGGGCGCCTGAACGCCGGGAGGGCGTCGGCCCGGCCCCCGGTTCCCCCGGTCGGCTCAGTCGACGGGAGCGAGGAGGCCGAGGCGCTCGGCGCGCTCGGGCGTCAGATCCAGGGCGGTCAGGATGGAGGGCGCGGCGATGCCGGGGAGTATGTGCCGTTGCAGCGTGATGTGGCGGCGCTGCAGGTCCTGGTAGTTGGTGAGAGTCTGGGAGACCGCCTGGGTTCCCGCGAACGCGGCCACGTACAGGTCCGCCGTCTCGGTGGGGTTGACGTGGGGGAGCAGTTCGCCGTTGTGTTCGGCCTGGACGAGGAGGTGATGGGTGGCTTCCTGCCAGCGGAGGAAAGGGCCGCTGCGGTCCAGGCCCTGGGCCTGCTGGTCCATGGAGAGGCGGACGCCCGCGCGGACGAGGAGGCTGTTTTGCAGACGGTGACTGAACAGCATCCCCACGTCGATGAGTTCCTGGAGCCTGAGCGCCTGGCCCGGAACGGTCTGCGGCGGTTCCTGGGCGTCGAGAACGCCGAGCGCGAGATCTTCCTTGGACGGGAAATGGAAGTAGAGGGCGCCTTTCGTGACCCCGGCGCTTTTGAGTATTTCGGTGATCGTCGCGGCTTGGTAGCCGTATTTCTCGAAGGTTCGTGCCGCTGCCATCAGGATGGTCCGGCGGGTGCGGATCGCCCGGTCCTGCTTGGCCATCCTGTCTCCTTTGCTGGCGAGCCCGGGAAACGGCCGGGGCGGTGGGGGGACGGCCCTGCCGACGATAGAAAAAAAACCGCGTAGTCTGTATCTTATCAGCGCACGTGCATCGTAGGAACGGCTCGCCATCACATGACCCCTGGGGGGAGTTATGCCCGAAGCAGCAGTCTTGACCGATCCGGTGCCGGCTATGGAATCGGAGGTCGAGGCGGTGCATCCCGTAGGGATCGACATGGTGCACCGGACCAGGCCGGAGGACGCCTTTCCCCGCAACTGGGTCCGCCTCGCGCGCGACCGGTTCTCCGTGGCCGCGGTCCTGCCGCACGACCACCCGTTCTTCGCCCCGGTGGGCGGTGACCGGCACGATCCGCTGCTGGTCGCGGAAGCGATGCGGCAGGCGGCCATGCTCGCCTTCCACGCCGGGTACGGCGTCCCGCTGGACCACCACTTCCTGATGGCCGACCTGGACTACGTGTGCCACCGGGAACACCTGGGCGTGGGCGGCGCCCCCACCGAGATCGACGTGGAGGTGTACTGCTCCGACCTGAAGTGGCGCGGCGGGCTGCCCGTCCAGGGACGGGTGGGCTGGGCGGTGCACCGCGGCGGGGAACTGGCGGCGACCGGGACGGGCGCGACCCGCTTCACGAACCCCAAGGTGTACCGGCGGATGCGCGGCGAGGCCCCCGCCCGGAGGGTGTGGATATCCACGGCGGCGCCGGTGCCCGCCGCGCGGGCGGGCCGGCGCAGGATCGAGGACGTGGTGCTGTCGGGGACCGGCCGGGACGGGGTGTGGGAACTGCGCGTGGACACCCGGCATCCGACGCTGTTCCAGCGGCCCAACGACCATGTGCCGGGCATGCTCCTGCTGGAGGCGGCCCGCCAGGCGGCCTGCCTGGCGGCGGGACCCGGCGGAATCGTTCCGGCGAAGGCCAGCACCCGGTTCCACCGGTACGCCGAGTTCGGCGTCCCGTGCTGGATCGGGGCGGTGGTCGTGCCGGGAGAGGTCGAGGATACGGTGACGGTCCAGGTGACGGGCCACCAGGGCGGCCAACCGGTGTTCTCCACGGTCCTGTCCGGCCCGCGGGCCGACGGCTGAGAGGTTCTTCCAGTGATTCTCGTGACGGGCGCCACCGGAGCGGTGGGCCGCGAGGTCGCCGGCCGGCTGGCGGCGACCGGCCCCGTACGGATTCTTGCGCGCCGCCCCGAGCGGCTCACCGTGCGGGGGCGTGCGGTCGAGGTCGTCCAGGGGGAGTACGGTGACCGGCTCGCCCTCGACCGGGCCCTTCGGGGCGTGGCCTCGGTGTTCCTGGTGACGAACAGCCCCACGGAGCCCGACGACGAGCGGGCCGCCGTCGCGGCGGCCGCGGCGGGCGTCTCGCACCTGGTCAAGCTGTCCATGATGGCGGTGGAGGAGCCGGGCGCCGAGGACTTCATCACCCGGCGTCAACGGGAGAACGAACGGGTGGTCAGGGAGTCGGGGGTTCCGTGGACGTTCGTCCGCCCCAGGACGTTCATGTCCAACACGCTGTCCTGGGCGCCGGGCATCCGGTCGGCGGGCGTGGTGCGCGCGCTGTACGGCGACGCGCCGGTCGCGTGCGTCGACCCGCGTGACGTCGCCGCGGTCGCCGTCGCCGTTCTCACCGGCACGGGGCACGAGGGCAGGGCGTACGCCGTGTCGGGACCGGAGGCGATCACCGCGCGGGAGCAGACGGCTCAGCTGTCCCGGGTACTGGGGCGGCCGTTGCGCTTCGAGGAGCTGGGCGTGGACGCCGCGCGCACGGCTCTGCTGGCGAAGTACCCGCCGCCCGTGGCGGAGGCTTTCCTCGAGAGCGGTGAGCGGCAGCGGACGGGCGCGAAGGCGGCCGTGGTGCCCACGGTCCAGGAACTGACGGGCCGTCCGGCCAGGCCGTTCAGCGTCTGGTCGGCCGAGCACGCGGAGGCGTTCGCGGCGGAACGCGGCCCCTCCCCGGGCGAGTGAGCCGCGGCGGCACCGCTACGGAACACGGATAAGTGTGACGATGTGTATTTCCCTCTTCGGCCCTTCCATACGGCTCGGGGGGTGGGTACGGCCGGAAATGGTCCGGGCGCCTCCGTCGTATTCTTCCGTTTCCTGGAAATCAAACCGGCAAGTTGGTTTGATAACTCCCATGACGCCGTCCCATTGCCCCGGCGGGGAGTCCTCGACCGGTGCCGGTCCTTTTCCCGACCCCGCATCCGGCCGCTTCGCCCCCGCGCGGAGGCCCCGGTGACCAAACAGGAGCGGGCCACCCGTACCCGCCACGCGCTGATCCGCTCCGCCGCCATCGTCTTCGAGCAGCACGGTTACGCGCAGGCACGGCTGGTGCTGATCAGTTCCGGCGCCGGCGTCAGCACGGGCGCGCTGCACTTCCACTTCGACAACAAGGCCGCGGTAGCGGAAGCCGTGGTGGCGGAGGCGTCCCGAGGGCTGCGCGATATGTCCGGCGCGATCCGACGCAGGACGGACACCGCTCTCCAGGCGCTCGTCGACAGCTCGCACGCCCTCGCGGAGCGGCTGCGCGAGGACCCGGTGTGCCGGGCGGGATTCCGGCTGAGCTGCGACGGCGAGAGAGCCGCCGACCCGGATCTGCGAGTGGAATGGCACCACCGCGTGCGGGAGCTGCTGGACGAGGCGGCAGCCGACGGAACGCTCGCCGAGGGTGTCTCCCGTCAGGACGCGGCGGCCGCGACCGTCGCCGTGACGGCCGGGTTGGAGGTGCTCGGCCGGCACGAACCCGAGTGGCTGTCCCCGTACACGCTGACCGGTTTCTGGACGTTGCTGCTGCCCCGGCTCGCCGCCGCGGAGACCCTGGCGTTCATCGCCCCGTCCGGCACGGAGGCGGTGGCGGCGGCCCGGGGGCCCGCGTTCGCCGCCGACACCGCGGCGGAGACCGCCGGGGCGGCGGCGGTCACCTGAGTGACCGACGGAGGCCGGGACACACGGTGAAGCCTTCGGCCCGGACCTCCGAGCGGGCCCGCCGTCACTGCGGCCGCCGGGCGCCGGCCCGGACGACCGGCGGCCCGGGCGACCGGCCGCGCGCGCCCGGCGGCCCGGTGGACTCCCCCGACGGTGCCGTCGACGAGGAGGAGCGGGAGGCTACGACGGGACGGGCGAACCGCCCTGCCGGCCCTCGGTCTCCGGCTCCGGCGGCTCCTCCACGAGCTGCTCACGGAGGTAGTTCCAGGCCACGGCGACCAGTGCGGCCGTCGGAACGGCGAGCAGGCTGCCCACCACGCCGGCCAGACTGCCGCCCAGCGTCACCGCGAGCAGGACCGCCGCCGCGTGCAGACCGAGCCCACGGCTCTGGATCATGGGCTGGAACACGTTGCCCTCCAACTGCTGCACCACGACGATGATCCCCAGCACGATCAGAGCGTCCATCGGCCCGTTCGAGACCAACGCGATGGCCACCGCCACGAAGCCCGCGAACAGCGCTCCCACGATCGGCACGAACGCGGAGACGAAGGTCAGCACCGCAAGCGGCAGAACCAGCGGCACCCCCAGGATCCACAGGCCGAGCCCGATGAAGACCGCGTCCAGCAGACCGACGAACGCCTGCGACCGCACGAACGCGCCCAGGGTGTCCCAACTGCGGGAGGCCACCTCGGGGATGTCGGTGGCGAGGCGGCCGGGGAGCTGACGGGTGAGCCACGGCAGGAACCGCGGGCCGTCCTTGAGGAAGAAGAACATCAGGAAGACCGCGAGAACCGCTGTGACCAGTCCGTTGACCACGGTGCTCACCCCGGTGACGGCGGTGGTGACCACGCTGCCGACACTGTCCTGGAGCCGCGCGGTCGCGGTGTCGACGGCACCGGTGATCTGGGCGTCGCCGATGTTCAGCGGCGGGCCGGCCGCCCACGCGCGTACCTTGTCGATGCCCTCGACCACACCCTGGGCCAGTTCCCCGGACTGGTCCGCCACCGGCACCGCGATCAGGGCCACGATGCCCGCCCCCACGAGCAGGGAGAGCACCGTCACCACCGACGCGGCGAGCGCGGGCCACCAGCCGCGCCCACGCAGGAAACGGGCGAGCGGCCACGTCAGCGTGGTGAGGAAGAGGGCGACTACCAGCGGCCATACGACCGACCACATCCGGCCCAGCACCCACAGTGCGGCCGCCGCCGCCACAAGGACCAGCAGCACCTCCGCGGAGACCCGTGCCGACGTGCGGAGAGCCGCCGCGGTCTTTGTCGAACTCAAAGGCGAAGACATGGCGTCACCCTATGTGTTCGGCAACCGTGTTCCGGCCACTCCCGGGACCCGCCGACACCGACCGCGAGGAGGGCGGGCCGTCGGCCCCGTCAGCGCAACCCCGGGGGCAGTCCCTCCCGATGGACGATGCCCAGGCGCTGGGTGGCCCGGGTGAGCGCCACGTACAGATCGCTCGTGCCGAACAGGGCGGGCTCCACGACCAGCACATGGTCGAACTCGAGCCCCTTGGCCTGGCGCGGGTCCAGCAGCACCACCGGGTGTGTGAGGTTCGGGGCCTCGCCCGCCGCGACCCCGTCCAGCGGGGCGGCGATCTCCTCGTGCAGCGCCCGCGGCGCGATCACCGCGAGGCGCCCCTCCCGGGGTGTCAGCTCCCCGACCGCCCCGGCCACCGCGCCCGCCAGGTCCTGCCCGGCGTCCCGCTTCCACGGCCTCTCGCCGGTCGACCGCACCGAGACGGGGGCCGTGAAGGACGGGTCCTCCACCCGGAGCACCTCGGCGGCCAGCTCCATGATCTCCGCCGGCGTACGGTAGTTGACCTTCAGCACGACGTGCTCGAAGCGGTCGTCGACGTACGGCCGGAGAATCTCCTCCCAGGACCCGACGCCCGCCTCCTCGGACGTCTGGGCCGGGTCGCCGACCAGGGTCAGCGACCGGGTCGGCGACCGCCGCATCAGCAGCCGCCACGCCATCGGTGACAGCTCCTGCGCCTCGTCGACGATGATGTGGCCGAACGCCCAGGTGCGGTCGGCGGCGGCCCGCTCGGCGGCGGTGCGGTGGTCGGCCTCCTCGTGCCGCTCCGCCATCCGCTCGGCGTCGATGATGTCGTGGGCGGCGAGGACCTCGGACTCCTCGTCCTCGAACTCGTAGCTCTCCGACCCGCGCGAGAGCTCCAGCACGCCCTGCGCGTAGCCGACCCGTTCCTGGCGGGCCGCCTCGGCCGCCGCCCTCTCCGCGCTGTCGTCGACGCCGAGCAGCTCGGCGGCCTCGTCGAGCAGCGGTACGTCGGCCGGGGTCCACGCCCCGGCGGCGGCCGGACGGCGGATCGCGTCGGCGTCCTCGTCCGGTACGTGGACCGGGTCGGACAGATAGTCCGCGAGGAAGCCCTCGGGGGTCAGCGGCGGCCACAGCTCGTCCACGGCCGCGTGCACCTCCTTGCTCAGCGCGACGTCCCGGGCCAGCTGGGCCACGTCGTCGGGGCCGAGGAAGTTGGGCCCGCCGTAGGGGTCCGCGCCGATGCGCTCGACGAGCTGCGCGGTGAGCGCGTCGATGACCCGGAAGACGAAGTGGGGGCGGGCCCGATTGTGCGGCAGGCGGGTCTCTTGGGCGGCCTGCCGGGCCTCGTACGCGATTTCCCAGTCCAGGATCAGGTCCCCGCCGTCCTCGTGCGGGATCACCATCGCCGCCCCGGGCTCGGGCAGCCGCTGACGGTCGCGTACGGCCAGGGCGAGGGCCTCGGCCATCGGCTCGCCGCCCTTGACGGTGGCGGCGCGCGGAGTGTCCGTCCCGGTGGCGTGCACGCCGGGGAACAGCTCGGCCTGCGTCGCCAGCAGCACCCCCGTCTCACCGAGTGCGGGCAGCACCTCCGCGATGTAGCGCAGGAACGCCGGGTTGGGACCCACGATGAGTACGGCGCGCTTGGCGAGCAGTTCACGGTGCTCGTACAGCAGGAAGGCGGCCCGGTGCAGCGCGACGGCCGTCTTGCCGGTACCGGGGCCGCCCTCGACGACCAGGACGCCGCGGTGCGGGGCCCGGATGATGCCGTCCTGCTCGGCCTGGATGGTCCGCACGATGTCGCCCATGCGTCCGGTGCGCGCGGAATTGAGCGCCGCGAGCAGCACGGCGTCGCCGTTCGGATCCTCGAACCCGGTGCGGTCGCGGTCCCCGAGATCCAGGATCTCGTCATGGAGTTCGGTGACCGTGCGGCCCTCGGTGGTGATGTGCCGACGCCGGCGCAGCCCCATCGGCGTGTGTCCCGTGGCGAGATAGAAAGGGCGTGCCACCGGCGCACGCCAGTCGATCAGAACAGGAGTGTGCTCGCTGTCGTCCTCACGGATACCGATACGGCCGATATGGTGCGCTAGCCCGTCGGAGCGGTCGATGCGGCCGAAACACAGTGAGCCGTCCACCGCGTCGAGCGCGGCCAGCAGACCCGACCGCTCCGCGACCAGGATGTCGCGCTCCAGCCGCGCCTGCTGACCCGTCCCGACCGGAGTCAACGCGCGCTCGACCCCTTCGGCCGCCACCCCGCGCAGGGCGTCGACCCGGGCATGGAGCCGGTCGATGAATTCCTGCTCTTCCCGCAATTCGTCGCTTTCCCGGTTTGACAAAACGGCTCCCGCCCAGATATATTCGTATCCATAAGGCCCCCGAGCGGGGCCTTTCTGCATGAACGCAGAAGAATCCAATATACCCGCGACAATCCCCGGACCGCAAAGACGGTCCGGGGATTGTGCGTTTTGGGACGGCCATCGCCCGCACACGGCAGCCGTGGAGTTCCGCAGCCGCAGATCGGCGGGCCCGACGGAGAAGCGCGACAGGGTCCCGGGAAGGGCGCCGAGCCCCGCTCAGTCCGTCAGCGGGACGCGGAGCACGGGGTCGAAAGGGCGTTTGTTGAAGCCGCTGCGCAGGTTGCGGCAGCTCGGCGCCTCGCACATGAAGAACTCCTCGACGCTCCGACGCCCCGTCCGCCTCCGCAGCCAGGACTTCTCGTCGGGAGTGAGGGGGCGGTGTCGTTCATCGGCGTCACATGGATGGCAGTACAGGGAGCGGCTCGGCACAAAACCTCCTGAAGCGGATGAACAGGCAGGAGGAGAAGCATAGGAGGGCGGATCGGTCAGGGATGGTGTGTGCCGCGCCCGTTTTCGTCGGTGTCGCCGCCGGTGGGGCCTCCGCCCCGTGCGTCGCCGGGTCCGGTCGCCGTCTCCACCTGTGCCTCCAGGGCGGCCAGAAGCCAGTCGTGCGCGGACCCGGGTGTCGGCTCCCGAAGGCCGTCGGGTGCGCTGATCACCTCAGCCGTCAGGTCCCAGTACGGGTCGACGCGTGGATCGGCCGCGAGCCCGTCGGCCAGTGCACGGCGGAAGGCGGGGGTGTCGCGGGTGCCGTAGGTGCTCGCGTACGCGTCCACGAACCCGTCCAGCGCCTCACCGGGAGAGGGGGCCGCGCCGCGGCGCAACTCCCCGCCCGCCAGGTCGTACGCCTCGGCCAGCCCCGCGTACAGCACGGCCGACGCCCGGGCCCCCGCGACCCCGTGCGCCCGGGGCTGGCAGCTGCCGGCGCCCTCGCCGACGCCGCACGGACGGGTCACGAAGGCGTGCAGCCGGGCGAAGGCGAGCACCTGGGCCGGCCGCGGGGCGTCCGGCGGATGCGGCACCGCCGCCTCCAGGAACGCGGAGACGGACCGGGCGGGCATACGCGGTGGCAGCCATGAACGCCAGAACCGGGCCAGGGAGGCGGTGTTCGGCGGGGCGCCGACGGCCCCTACCAGCCGGAGCCGGCCGGGCCGTTCGGCCGGCGGACACTCCTGCACCAGCCTGAGCGCGGCCTCCCGCCAGCGCAGGGCCGCGAGTTCGGATCCCAGGACGCGCAGCCGGCCGGCCACGGCATCCTCCAGGACGCCACCCGCCCCGGCTCCGTCCCGCTCGTCCTGCTCGTCGAGGATGCGGCGCACTTCGGGGACCGGCAGGTCCAGGCCGCGCAGCGAGCGGATCATGTCCAACCGCTCAACGGCGTCCGGGGCGTACCTGCGGTGCCCGCCGGCGCTGCGGGACGCCTCCGGCAGCAGTCCGCGGTCCGAGTAGAAGCGGACGGTCTTGACGCTGACGCCCGCGTGCTCGGCCAGGTCGCCGATGGTGCACAAGCCGTCGTGCGACGAGAACACTTGAACCTCCACCAGGGGGAGTTCCTACGGTACCGCTGAGCGCGGCCGGGGGATCGGGCCGGTGCGCGGGAGACAGCGTGACGAGGAGGGACCATGACCGTATTCATCCTGGTGGCCGGGGCGTTCACCGGGCCGCACGTGTGGCGGGACACCGCCGCGCGGCTGGCCGAGGAGGGCGCCGAGGTGCGCTTCGCGGCGCTCACGGGACTGGGCGGACGCCCCGGCGGCCCGGGGGAGACCATCGACCTGGAGACCCATGTCGCGGACGTGGTCGCCGTGATCGACGCGGTGACGGCGGACTCCGGCGGGGAGATCGTGCTCGTCGGCCACGACTACGGCATCCACCCGGTGCTCGGCGCGGCCGACCGGCGGGCGCGGTCGATCGCCCGGATCGTCCACCTGGACGCCGGGATGCCGCGGGACGGCGTCCCCGCTCTGGCGGCCGTGCCGGACCCGCGCCTGCGCGTGGAGGTGGCGGAGCGCGCCGCCGGTGAGCTGCCGCCTCCGGCCCGGGACGCGTGGCCGCGCTGGGGGAGCACCGCGGGCCTCTCCGAGGCGGCCCTCGACGGGCTCACCGCCCTGGCGGCGCCGCAGCCGCTGGGCACGCTGCTCCAGCCGCTGCGGCTCACGGGCGCCGTGGCCGCGGTGCCCGTGACCGGGGTGCTGTGCACCGGCAACGGGCCGGGCGTCGAGATGCTCCAGATGATGGTGGAGGTCGGCGATCCCGCCCTGAGGGCCCTGGCCGACGCCCGGGTGGCCTTCTTCGACCTCCCCACCGGGCACTGGCCGATGCTGTCCTGCCCCGCGGCACTGGCGGAGACCCTGATCGAGGCCGCGTCCGGCGGGGGGCGCCGGCTGACCGCCCCCGACGCCTCCCGACCGCCCGCCCATCTGCGGCCGTTCCTCCTGGACGTGCCCGAACGGGCCCGGGAACGGGCCGGGAACACCGACCTGTACCTGCCGGACGGCCCGGGCCCGCACCCGGCCGTGGTGTTCGTGCACGGCGGCCCGGTGCCCGCCGGGGCACGGCCCACGCCCCGGGACTGGCCGACCCTGACGGGATACGCCCGCCACGTCGCCGGACAGGGGGCGGTGGGCGTGACGCTCGATCACCGCCTGCACGCCCTGACCGACTACGAGTCCGCCGCCGCGGACGTGGCCGACGCGGTGGAGCGGGTGCGCGCCGACCCGCGGGTGGACGCGGACCGGGTCGCCTTGTGGTTCTTCTCGGGCGGCGGACCGATCGCGGCCGACTGGCTCACGAACCCCCCGGCGTGGCTGCGCTGCCTGGCGGCGAACTACCCGGTCCTCGCGCCCCTGCCGGCATGGGGGCTGGCCGACACCCGTTTCCACCCGGTGCGGGCGGTCTCCCGCGCCGGCCGCCTGCCGATCGTGCTGGTCCGGGCGGAGCGCGAGAGCGCGGAGATCGCCGCGACCGTCGAGGAGTTCCTGACCGAGGCCGCCCGCCACCGGGCGGACGTCGAGGTCATCGACGTACCGGACGGACGGCACGGCTTCGAGACGCTCGACCCGACCGACGGGGCGCGCGAGGCCGTGCACCGTGCGGTGGGCGCGGTGCTGGCCCGCCTGAAGGGGTGACGCCCCGATGAGCCGGGGCCGGCCGGAGGTGTTCCGGGCCGGCCCCGCGGCGGACGACGGCGCGCTTCGCGTCGCTTGAAGGGGAAGGGCGGCTACTCGATGACGAGCTCGACGTCGATGTTGCCGCGGGTGGCCTTGGAGTACGGACAGTAGGCGTGGGTGGCCTCGACCAGCTTCTGCCCGGCCTCGCCCGCGAGGGAGTCCGGCAGTTCCACGCGCATGACCACCGCGAGCCCGAAGCCGTCGCCGTCCTTGCCGATGGAGACCTCGGCGGTCACGGAGGCGTCCTTGGTGTCGACCTTCATCTCGCGGCCGACCGCCGCCATCGCACTGGCGAAACAGGCCGCGTAGCCGGCCGCGAAGAGCTGCTCGGGGTTGGTGCCCTTTCCGTTGCCGCCGAGGGCAGGGGGCATGGAAAGGGGAAGGTCGATCTGGCCGTCCGAGCTCACGGCACGGCCTTCGCGGCCGTTGGCGGTGGCGGCGGCGGTGTACAACGCGTCCATGGGATGACCCTCCTCTGGTGCCCCGACCGGGATGGTCGTGGCCACGCCCATAAAGATTGCACACAATTAAGTTGTGTACAACTTGATGGCTTGGTCGGCGGTACGCTGGTTTCATGACCCCTTCTCCGAGTGCCTCGCCCGACCTCTGCGCCGTCCCCGACACGGAACTGCTGCGACTGGACCACCAGGTCTGCTTCTCGCTGCACGCCGCGTCACGGGCGTTCGGCGGCTTCTACCGGCAGGCGTTGAAGGATCTCGGCCTGACCTACCCGCAGTACCTGGTGATGCTGGTCCTGTGGGAGCGCGGCCCGCAGTCGGTCAAGGTCGTCGGGGAGCGTCTCCGCCTGGACTCCGGCACCCTCTCGCCACTGTTGAAGCGGCTGGAGGCGGCCGGGCTGGTCCGGCGTGAGCGCAGCCGCGAGGACGAACGCTCGGTCCTGATCGACCTGACGGAGGAGGGCGCGCGGCTGCGGGACCGCGCGCTGTCCGTCCCCAGGGGCGTGCTCGCCGCCACCGGCCTGTCCCTGGAGGAGGTTCTCGGGCTGCAGGAAGTCCTCGGCCGGCTCACCACCGCCCTGGGGGAGGCCGCCGACGCCTACTGAGCCGCCGAGGGGCAGCCGGCCGGTGGGGGCCGCCCTTCGGCGGTCCGGCTTCCGCGGCGACCGAGTCGAAGGCGGTGACGCTCTGGACGTCTGCCCGCTGCGCGACCCGGTCGGCGCCCCTGCGGGGGAGGTTCCCGCTGCGCGACCCGGTCAGCGCCCCTGTGGGGGAGGCCCGGTCGCGGAAGGCCGCGAAGTCCGGCAAGGGGAGGGGCGGGCGGCACCGGCGCGGGGTGAAACGCCCACCCACATGCGACAGAGGAAACTGTCACCATGTGGAACGACAGGAAATGTTGCCACGGATGCTCCGTGACAGCTAAAATTGTCACATGGATGATGTGAAGGTGATTCCGACCCCGGACCGGAGTGATGGGAGCTTCTGGACCACGGTCCTGACTCCGGTGGATCCCGCCTGGAACGATCCCGGCGACGACGACACGTTCGCCATGGACGAGCAGGTGCTCGACGCGGTCCGGGCGCTGACCGAACGGATCTCCACGCGGGCGGTGGCCTACCGCACCGCCGGCAAGCCGTTCGACGCGGCGCTCATGGCAGCGCCCGACGTCCAGCTGGCGATGCTGCGGTCGCTCTACGAAGCCAAGCGCTCGGTCGACCGGCTGGCCGAGAGCGCGGCCACCGTCGCCGGGCGCGGCGGGTCCAGCTACACGCAGTTGGGTGCGGCCTGGGGCGGCATCAAGCGCCAGTCGGCCCGCCTCAAGTGGCCCCACGCGGTGCCCAAGAAGTCCGCCGGCGAGTCCATCCCGCTCCACTACGCGGGCGGCGACGCCGTCATCCATCACGACTCGGGCGCCGACGCCTGGTGGTACGTCGCCACGGGCGCGGATTCGCAGGAGGACGAGTCGGAGGCTGTCCACAGCACCTCCGCCGAGGCCATCGCGCGGGCGACCGAGTTCCTGCTGACGCACGCCCGGCCCGCGCGGCTCGATACCGCGTGAGCCGGTGGCGGCACGCTCTTCCCGCTCGTGCCGCCCCACCTGTGCGCCCGGGAGGGGGCGTCCCTCAGCTGCCGGCGGCTCCCGCGGCCCCGCCGCGGAAGTCCCAGGCGTCGATGTCGCGGTAGTGGATCGGCCCCGGCCCCCGGCCGATGTTGCTGCCGACCAGATGGAGGCGCCGGGCCTCCCAGCTCCGGCCGGAGAAGGGGACGAGCCCGGCGGCGGCCTCCGCGGTGGCCCCGAGGTTTCCCCGCCGTGACCGGGCCAGCGTCAGGTGGGGCCGCAGCGGCCGGTCCGGGAAGGGCACACCGTGCTCCCTGACGAGGGCGCGTACGTCGGCGGCGAGCCTGTGCAGCCCTTCGAGGTCCCCCGTGACCCCGGCCCACAACACCCGCTCGTCGAAGTGCCCGCCGCCGTCCAGCGCCAGCCGCACCGGACGCTGCCGCGCCGCGAGCCCGGCGAGCGGAGGTATCAGGGGCGGGACGGCGGTGACCGGCAGCTCACCGAGGAACGCCAGGGTGATGTGCCAGTCCTCGATGCGGTTCCACCGCATACGGGGGTAGGCGTGGTAGGCCGGGCGCAGCGCCCGTGCCAGCTCTTCCTTCGCGTCGTCCGGCGGGGCGAGCGCCAGGAACACGCGGGTCGTCGTGGCCCGTCCGCGTTCGTCCGCAGGGGCCCCGGTCACGGCTTCGAGCGGTTCGTTCACCTGCCGTACCGTACGTGCCGACCGCGTCCCCGCCCCAACGCGGGGCCGACGGTGGACCCGTGCTTCGCCTCCCGCCCCACCGTGCGGCCCGGCGGGAGGCGGGCCGTGCCGCCGCAGAGCCGGGTGCGGAGCCCGTCAACCCGTTCGGCGGCCCGGCGTGCCGGTCAGCCGAGGTAGTCCGTGCGTCCCTCGTCGTCGAGCTCGAAGGGGCCCTCCGGGATGACGCAGAACTCATTGCCCTCGGGATCGCCCATCACCAGGAATCCGCCATCGGCGTACCCCTCCAGCCGACGCCCGCCGAGCGCCTCGATCCGCTGCCGCTCGGCCGCCGGGTCGGGTGCCGAGACATCGATGTGCAACCGGTTCTTGCCCCGCCTCGGCTCGTCGGTCCGCTGGAAGCCCAGCCCCAGGCCGTGTTCGCGCCGCAGCCATACGTACGGACCCGTACGGCCCACGATCGGCCTCCCGAGCAGCTCCGCCCAGAACGCGGCAAGCCGTTCCGGGTCCGTGGCATCGACGATGAGCGCGTTGATCCGCGTCTGTGACTCCGTCATGCTCACCCACCTTTCCAGGTGTGCCCCTGGCGCGCCCCGTGTTCCGTACCGACACCCCGGCCGAGGCCCACCGCCCGCGTGGCCGGAAGCGGACGGACAGTCGTCGCCCGCGGGGGCATTCCCGGCCGGCCATCAGCGTAAGAGGACGAGCGCGGGTGCTCCAGGACATCGCATGCGTACATCGCATACGCTCATGCGTATGACGCAAGAAGATGGTGAGCTGGACAGCCTGGTACGCAAACGCATCCGCGCCCTGCGTGTGGCCCAGGGCTGGTCCCTGGAGGAACTGGCCGCCCGCGCGAAAGTCAGCCAGTCCACGCTCAGCCGCATCGAGAACGGTCGGCGCCGGCTGGCCCTGGACCAGCTCGTCATCCTCGCCCGCGCCCTGGACACCTCCCTCGACCAGCTCGTCGAGACCGCCTCCGACGACGTCGTCTCCCACCCGATGATCGACGGGGCCCACGGCCAGATGCGGTGGCCCATCAAGGCGGAACCCGGTATGACCGTCATCCGTCAGCGTATGACCGAGCCGCCTCCCGACAACCCGTCGCGTCTGCGCGCCCACCCGGGCCGCGAGTGGCTCGTCGTCCTCTCCGGCACCGCGATCCTGCTGCTGGGAAACCGGCGCCTGCGGATCGAGACGAACCAGGCGGCGGAGTTCCCCACGATGCTCCCGCACGCGATCGGGGCCGAGGGCGGGCCGTGCGAGCTGCTGGGCATCTTCGACCGGGACGCCCGCCGCGGCCATCAGCGCGGCGAAGGCGCGGAGGCGGAGAACCGCCCGACACCGTCCGGGTCGAGCCCGCCGTGACGAGCGCGCGTCGGCGAGACGGAGGCGCGCGGAGCGCGCCACCGCCGCGCACGGCGGTGGCGGGCCGTGCGGGGGAGGTGCGGGGGAGGCCGCGAGGCGAGGCCGTGGCCGGTCAGTTGGGCGCCCGCAGCCGGTGCGCTCGCAGTCGGTGCACCCGAGGTCGACGAGGAGACCGCCGCCATGACGTTCGCGTCGTCACGACCGGCGGAACCCGACGGTCGGCGCGGTCGCCCCCCGCGCGTCTCAGCGGCTCACGCCGGGCCGACGCGGGAGATGGCGCCACCGATGTCAGCGTCGGGCAGCAGTCGGGGGCGAACTCGATGTCGCCGTCGTTGTGGTTCGCGTACGGGAAGCCCTCGCGAAACCGGCTGCCGGGGCCCGCCCGTCGCAGCCCCGCCGTGCGGAGCCTTCGGCCGCATGTCAGCCGGGGACGGTGGCGGCGGGCGGATTCCAGCGATGGGAGCGGGCTGCCGTGGGGGAGAGGCCGTACTCCTTCTTGAGGTGTTCGGGGATGGCGTAGTGCATGACGCGTCCGCGGGTGAGGGAGGACAGTTCGAGGACCGTGGTGAGGTGGCCGAGGCGGTCCAGGGCCATGGCGCCCAGGGGAGAGCGGTCCTCGATGTTCTCCAGGATGCCGAGAAGGTGGGGTACGGCCTTGACGACGGTGTCCCACGAGGTGCGGGGGACCCGCAGCCAGTCGGCGCAGGTGTCGCCGGTCAGGTGGCGGATGAGCGCGGAGACGATCGGGTCGAAGAAGGTCCCGGGCACGACCTCCTCGTACAGGTCGATGAGCTGCCGGGTCAGCCGCGCGCCCTCCTCGGAGGGCCCCATGTGCCGGACCATGTACAGGTCGAGAAACCGGCGGGCCTCGTCCAGCGATCGGGGAACGGCTTCCTGGTCGACGCCCAGCATCGCGCCGACCACCCGCCAGGCGTAGTAGTAGGCGTCAGCTCCTTCCTCCGACATATGGATGCCGAGGCGGTGGAGGCTGTCGAGGACGAGAAGCGAGAAGAACATCTGCCCGCCGATCATGTCCTCCTGACAGATCGGCGTCCCGAGCGTGTCGGTGTTCCATCGATTCTCGCGCAGGAGGTGATGGCGGATGGAGGCGTGCAGAAGACGGACCTTCTGGGCTGCCGGGACGAAGCGTCCCCCGGCCTCGAAGGCGTCCGGCCGCATCAGGTAGACGGTGAACTGCCCGGTCTCCGCCATGCGTTTGGAGGGGTAGTCCAGCCCGTGGGTGGCCGACAGGAGTTTCGCCACGTGCGGGACCACGTAGCAGGCCGGCATGGAGGCGAAGGACAGAGCAGTGGAAATATGGACGTTGTTGTCGATGAAGAACAACCGTGCCTTCTCCATCTTTCCCCAATCGACCCAGGCCGGCGGAGCGCTGGTGGCCTGGAGGTATTCCCGGGCGACATCGGGGAGCCCGTCCGGGAGAGGTGCGCCCGCGGTGGAGACATAGCGCATCAGGGTGTTGAACTTGCCCACCTCCCCGCGTTCGAAGAGCGCCGCGACGGTGGCGTCGGCCAGTTCGTCACCGCCCTGCCTCAGGGCGTTCATCGAATCCTCGGTGTGGTGCATGGAGGCGTTCCTTGTCGTCGGAGGATGTGCGGCGGACGGGTTCCGAACGGGGGTTCGGAGCAGCGGGGCCTGACAACCGGGTTCGGAGCAGCGGGGCCGCGACAACCGGGTTCGGAACAGGGAGGTTGGGACAACCGGGTTCGGGACAACCGGGTTCCGGACAGCGGGGTGGGGAACAGCGCGCTCCGTAACGATCGAGTCGGGACGATCGGGTTCGGAACGGCGGGGCCCGGCAACCGCGTTCAGGACAGCCGGACGGTTGCCGAGTTCGCCAGCGCGGTCAGGGCATCGGCGGCATGGGGCGGTACGTCCAGGTCATGAAGGGCGCCGAGGGCTTCGTCGACCCGCGCCGTGATCATGTCTTCGACGCGGCCGGGGGTTTCCAGCCGCCACATCACTTCGCGTACGGTCCGCAATCCGTCCTCGTCGAGGTCCCGGCGGCCCAGGACGGCTCGGAGCCGGCTCCGGTCGGCGTCACCGGCGAGGCGCCAGGTCTCCGCCAGCAGAGCCGTGGGCCGGTGCCCGCACACGTCGTCCGCGTTGGCCTTTCCGGTGCGAGCGGGGTCTCCGAACAGCCCGAGCAGATCGTCCCGGAGCTGGAACGCCTCGCCCAGCGGCAGCCCGTAGGCGGAGTAGCCCGCACACAGGCGTCCGCCGGCCCCGGCCAGGGCGCCGCCGATCAGCAGGGGCTGCTCGACGGTGTACTTGGCGGTCTTGTACCGGATCACCTTCAGCGACGCCCCGGTGTCCGGTTCCGTTCCGGTGCGCAGGATCTCCAGGCACTCGCCCGCGATCAGCTCCCGGCCAAGAATCGCCCACAACGGGCGCGCCCGGCCCAGATAGGCGGCAGGCAGACCGCTGGTGGCGAAGAGGTGCCCGGCCAGGCCCATCAGCAGGTCCCCCACCAGCATCGCCAGCGACCTGGCGGCGGCCGCCGAACGCGGGCGACGGCGCACGGCACCGCGCAGAGCGATGTGCGCGGTGGGGCGGCCGTGCCGCAGCGCACTGTCGTCGATGAGGTCGTCGTGCACGACCGCGGCCGCGTGGATCAGCTCCAGGGAGGCGGCCGCCCGCACCAGCGCGGCGCTGTCCGGCTGCCCCACCGCCCGCCAGCCCCAGTAGCAGAACGCGGCCCGCAACCGTTTGCCGTCCGCGACGACCGCCTCCAGCTGCGCGGCCACCGGTGCCAGGGACGGGTCGATCGCCGCGAACAGGGCGGCCTCCCGGGCGACGAACGAGTGCAGCACCTCGTCGATCCGCGCCCGGAACGCGCCCGCGTCCCACCGGTCAGACGCCATCTGCGGCCCGCCGGGCGACGGCCTGCCGGGCGAGGAGCTCCAGGTGGGCCGGGGGCGGAGCCGCGTACCGGTCCAGCACCAGGCGCCCGCGCGCCATCAGCTCGTGTTCGGCCTCCGCCGCCAGTTCGGCGGCGTCCGAGCGGCGCAGCAGTCCTCGCACCACGCCCAGGGCCGTCCCCACCGCGCTCACGGCCAGGTCGGCCGCCCCCATGACGAGCAGGACCACCCGCTCGTCCGGACCCCCGTCATGTTCCGTTTCTCGCGTCATGCCGCTCCCTCCCCCAGCCCTTCCGACGGCGCAGGCCGCACGCCCTGCCCACAGGATCGCGACGCACCGGGCATCGGAGGGGCGGAACCCACGATCGAGTGATCAATGCGCTCGACCGTGCGATTACGGTGAGACCGGCCGGGCTGCGAGACCCCGCCGCGCTTGTGACACCCAGCTCCGGGCAACGCCGTGCACGCAGAAGGCACAAGGAGGCGGGCTGCCTCGCAGAGCGTCACCGTACGCCGGGCCGGGCCCGCCCCTCCGGGAGAGGCGAGCGGCCCCTCGGTGCGGAACCCTCAGCGCGGAAGGGCCGCGTTGAGCCGGGCGGCCTGGCGCGTCAGGTGGGCGCGCTCAGCGAGCGTGGGGGCCCTGCGGGCTGCGTCCGCGTACAGCCGTGCCGCCCTCGGCAGGTCGCCGTCGCGCTCGTGGAGATACGCCGCGACCGCTGTATGACGGGGCAACGAGTCGCTCAGCGCGGCGAGCTCGGACAGGCCGGCGCTCGGCCCGTGGGCCTCGCCGACGGCGACCGCCCGGTTGAGCCGGACGACCGGGCTGTCGGTCAGGGCCATCAGTTCGTCGTACCACTCGACGATCTGAACCCAGTCGGTCTCCCCGGCGGTCGGCGCGTCGGCGTGGAGCGCCGCGACGGCGGCCTGGGCCTGGAACTCGCCCAGCCGGTCACGGACGAGGGCTGCCTGCAGAATCGCGACGCCCTCGGCGATCGCCCCGGTGTCCCATCGGCCCCGGTCCTGCTCGGCGAGCGGCACCAGGCTCCCGTCGGGCGCCGTCCGCGTGGCGCGCCGGGCATGGTGCAGCAGCATGAGGGCGAGCAGCCCCGCCACCTCCGGGTGGTCGATCGCGGCCGCGAGCTGCCGGGTGAGCCGGATCGCCTCGGCGGCGAGGTCGACGTCACCGGAATAGCCCTCGTTGAAGACCAGGTAGAGGACGCGCAGCACCGTGGCGACATCACCCGGCTGATCGAACCTCACGCCGGACACCGTGCGCTTCGCCCGGCTGATGCGCTGCGCCATGGTTGCCTCGGGCACCAGATAGGCGCGGGCGATCTGGCGGGTGGTGAGCCCGCCGACGGCTCGCAGCGTGAGCGCGACGGCGGACGACGGAGGCAGCGACGGGTGGGCGCACAGGAAGTAGAGCTGGAGCGTGTCGTCCGCCGCGGGCGCGAGTCCGGGCGCGGGCTCGTCGTCTACGAGATCCTCCCGCCGCCGCCGCGCGGCCTCCGCCCGCGTGGCGTCGAGGAACCGGCGCCAGGCCACGGTGACCAGCCAGCCCTTCGGGTCGCGCGGCTGGTCCTCCGGCCATACGCGGACCGCTTCGACCAGGGCGTCCTGCACGGCGTCCTCGGCCGCCGCGAAGTCTGCTCCGCGGCGGACGAGGACCCCGATGACGCTCGGCGTGAGGCTCCGCAGGAGTGCCTCGTTCATCGAGGCGTCATTCCGTGACGGTGGGCGGCGCGGACAGGAACGGGCGCACCTCCAGCCATTCGTGGATCGGCTTCCCGCCCGCACCCGGAGCCGCCGACAGCTCCCCGGCCAGCTCGACCGCGCGGTCGTAACCGTCGACGTCGATGATCATCCAGCCGGCGATGAGGTCCTTGGTCTCGGCGAACGGCCCGTCGGTGACCGGCGGACGGCCCTCACCGTCGTACCGGACCCACGAGCCTTCGGGGGCGAGCGCCGAGCCGTCGACGAACTCCCCGGTCTTCTCCAGCCGGTCCGCGAAGTCCTGCATGTACTGCATGTGCGCCGAGATCTCCTCGGGCGTCCACCGGTCCATCGGGACGTCGTTGACCGCGGCCGGGGCTCCGCGGTAGTGCTTGAGCAGCAGGTACTTGGCCATGATGTTCTCCTCCGTGCTGTACGGCCCATTGTGGCCGCTTCCACTGCTGGGACGGAGCCGGAAGCGGGTTCTCGACATCCCCGGCCGCCATCTTCGTGATTCTTTTCCGGCCGGTCGCGGACGAGCGAGCGGTCGCTGCTCTCGCAGGTCCCACAGGCTCCGCATTCGTGCCGTGACGGCCGGTGCCCCGGGAATCGGCCCGGGGAGCGCGCCGCCCCCGGGCTGCCTCCTGCGGCAGTCCGATGGAGACGACAACGCCCATCGGGCGAGCGGAGAGCGGACTGCCGCGACGCCCGCCGCCCGCGGGCCCGCCGACCCCCGAGCCGCAGGAGCGCCTCCGGATCGCGGGCGGCCGTGTCCCGAGGAACGCGGCCACTTCGGCGTGGCCGGCCGGGCCCGGGAAACGCGGGTAGGCCCTGAGGAGGTCCTCCGTCCCGGAGGCCGTACCGGGCGGGCGCGGGGGGAGGCGGTCGCATCCGTGGCCCGCCACCCGGTAGCGCAGGATCTGCTCCCGGCTAGCTTCGATCCGGACGATGCCGTTCGATCGCCGCCTCCTCACCGCGGGTTTCCGTACGCTACCCCGGTACGCCGCCGCCGGAGCCGTCCTCCACTCCATGGGGGGCGTCGTCGTCACCCGCCCGCGACCCAAGGCCGACGAGACCGCTCGGACCCATGGCGCCCGTACTCCTGGCGCCCCTCGCGCCGGTCCGGCGTGCGCTGTCGGGTCCGGAGCATGCTGTCGGCCTGAACACCCGAGCCCTGCCGTGCGCGGTCCGCCCGGTGGTACGGGCTGCTGAGGGAAGGGAGATCAGCGGCGGGAGAGAAGTTCACGTTTATGATGACTTGATGCGATCTGCTCCCTGGTGGGCCTTGGTCTCCTCCGGATGTGCCCCGGTCCTTCTGGTCGGCTCCTGGACGATCGCGCAGCTGCGCCAAGGGCCGGCGTACGACCCCGCGAGGGAGACCCTGAGCGTGCTGGCCTCCTACGGCGCTGCCAGCTACTGGCTGATGACGGGGATGCTGCTGGTGCTGGGAACGTCCTACGTGGTGACGGCGCACGCGCTCCGTCCGGCGGCGGCCGCCGGGCGTGCGGCCCTGGCCGGCGGCGGTCTGAGCGCACTGGCCCTGACGTTGGTGCCCGCTCCGAGCAGCGGCGGGGCGCTGGAGCACGGGGCCGTGTCCACCGTGGGCCTCGTGCTGCTGGCGGTGTGGCCGCCCCTGGCCGCCGTCCGGGACGGGAGGCCGGCGCCGTGGGGGCTCCGGCTCGATGTGTCGCTCGCCGCGAGCGCGTTGATGTGCGCGAGCGCGCTGTGGTTCCTCGCGGAGCTGCAGAGCGCGAGGGCGCCCGGCGTCGCCGAGCGCGTGGTCACGTTCATCCAGGCCCTGTGGCCGTTCCTGGTGGTGCTCTCCTGCCGGAGACGTACGGCCTGACCCAACGAGGCCCGCCTGCCACAGGAACGCCTTCGCAGGAAGCTTCCGCAGGAACGCCACTCGGCGTTGAGCAGGCCGAACGACGCCGGCCGTCGCCGGCCGTCCACCACGGAGCCGGCTGCATCCGGAATGGGTTTCACCGACTTCGGTGACGAGCCGCTCACGCTGGCTCCGCGGCGCGTGGTCCAGGCACGGGCCAGATTCCCGCCGCGGAGCCGGGACATCAGGACGTACTGCCGGCCGTTCCCGTACGGGCCGAAGTCATGTACCCGAGGGGCCGGTGTGACCGCTTCCTCCCAAAGCCGCGACCGCGTGATCGTGGCCGTGGTCCTGCGGGGCCCCGTCGGGGTGGTGTCCAAATCGGCGGTGGTCGCCTTCGTGGACGGGATGGCGATGAAGGCGAGCGGACCTGCCGAGTTCCGGCAGTGGCCGGCCGGGCTGCTGCCGGCTCTGGCCCCGGTACCGACACACGAGGTGCGGCGGGGGCCCCGCTGAGGCCCTTGCTGTTGGCGAGTGAGGCTTGACCCTCACGTGGCGTCAGGCTGCATAGTCGGAGCCGTGGAAGATCACTGGACCGTGGGACGCGTCGCCGAACTGGCCGGCGTGAGCGTCCGCACGCTGCATCACTATGACGAGATCGGGCTCGTTCGGCCGTCGTCGCGGACCGCGGCCGGGTACCGGGCCTACTCGGCGGACGACGTGGAGCGGCTTCGGGAGGTGCTGGGCTACCGGCGACTGGGCTTCGGTCTGCGCGAGGTTGCCGAACTGGTTGGCGACCCGTCCGCCGACGCGGTCGCGCACCTGCGCCGACTGCGCGGGCTGCTGCTGGAGAGGCGTGATCGTGCCGCAGCCATGGTGGCGGGCATCGACAGGGAACTGGCGGTACGAGCGAAGGGAATGAGAGTGACACCGGAGGAGCAGTTGGAGATGCTCGGTGCACGGCTGTACGACGCGATCGGCGGCGCCTACACCGCGACACGGCATACCGAGCCGCGCATCGCCGCGCAGATCTGGGACGCGCTCGGGGACGCGCAGACGGTGCTGAACGTGGGGGCCGGTACCGGCTCCTACGAGCCTGCCGATCGCGACGTCACCGCGGTGGAGCCATCCGCGGTCATGCGGGGGCAGCGGCCTGCCGGCTCGGCGCCGTGCGTGGCCGCCGCCGCGGAGAGCCTGCCGTTCGAGGACCACTCCTTCGACGTCGCGATGGCCGTCTCCACCGTCCATCACTGGGGGGACCCGATAGCCGGGCTGCGCGAGATGCGGCGCGTGGCCCGACGCGTGGTGGTGCTCACGTTCGACACCGACGAGCCCGGGTGGCAGGGCCGGTTCTGGCTCACCCGCGACTACCTGCCCGAGTTCGCCACCGTCCTCGCGGACTTTCCCTCGCTGACCGGGATGGCCGACGCGATCGGCGCCCGTGCTGAACCGGTGCCCATCCCGTGGGACTGCGCTGACGGGCTGTTCGAGGCGTACTGGCGCCGCCCGGGGGCCTACTTGGAGGGTCATGTGCGCCGTGCGGTGTCCGTGTGGACGCGAGTCGGGCCGGAGGCCGAGCAGCGGGCCGTGCGCAGCCTCAGCGACGACCTCGACTCCGGCCGGTGGGCCGAGCGCAACAGCGAACTCGCCGGTCTCGACGCCGCGGACCTCGGCCTCCGCCTGCTCGTAGCCTGACGGGATTGCCGGTCGCGGCCCCTCCGGTCAAAGCCCCGGGTACGGGCCGAGCTCCACTGCCGCGTCCTCGACGGGGCGCGAGCCCACGAGGGCCCGCCGACCGTGGCGCGAATCGCCCCTTACCCGAACAGCCTCAGGAACGATATCCAGGACGCCCACCTGACCTCGCCCTCAGAAAGGCACACTCTGCGTGCGTACGCAAAAGCCTGGCAAGGCGCCCGACCGGACTGAGGACCTCCGCCCGATATGCTTGGCAGGCAGGCCCCCTGCCACATCTGACACCCCCGCGGCCGCCCCCTTGGCGCCGCTCGCCCTGCAGCCCGGAGTCGGCAACGCCGCGGTCGTCCAGATGCTGCGCCAGGCCGGACACCCCGGTGCGCAAGCCCCGGAGCGCCATCACCACGGTGACGGCCGCGGTCACCAGCAGCCCGAGCCGGCCGCCGTGCGGCGCTCCGCCGTGCACAGCGTCCTGCGCAAGGGCGGCCGGCCCATGGACAACGCCACGCGTTCGGACATGGAGACCCGCCTCGGCGCCGACTTCTCCAACGTCCGCCTGCACACCGGCGCGGCAGCGCAGCGCTCCGCCGCCGAGATCGGTGCCCGCGCCTACACCTCCGGCGACCACATCGTCATCGGCGACAACGGCACGGACAGGCACACCCTCGCCCACGAGCTGACCCACGTCATCCAGCAGCGCCAGGGCCCCGTCGCCGGCGCTGGCAACGGCTCCGGCCTCAAGGTCTCCGACCCGTCGGACCGCTACGAGCGGGAGGCGGAGGCCAACGCCACCCGAGTGTTGGCCGGTGGCCCCTCCGTGGTGCAGGACTCCGGACAGCACGCTCCGGCAGCGGATACGGAGGCCATTCAGCGGGTCGTGATGCGGGACGAGGCCGCCACCCTCAGCAGTTTCACTCCGTCCAAGGCCGGCGCCACCCCCCTCCACGGAATCTCCATCCGACGCCCCACGACGGTGTCCGGAACAATCAAGAGGAGCGGAACGAGCGGGCGCCCCGGGGCGCCCAACCCACTCGCGGTCACGAGTCTGCACAGTCAATACCTCCAGGCGGTGGCCAACGGCCAGGCCGCCGTCCCGCTGACCGAGGCCCAGGTCTGGGCCGACCTCTTCGCCGGCGCCGGATACGACCGCGGGCACATCATGGGCCTCGAAGTCGGCGGCTTGGACGTCTCCGGAAACATCGTGCCGCAGTGGTCCCTCAACCAGCAGTCCGGAGCCTGGCGGAGGATCGAGAAGGACCTGACGGCCGTCAGCAACGGCGATGACGTCGAATTCAGCGTCAACTACGCGTCGGACGCCGGTGGTTATCAGACAGTCATGGTGCCCAAGGATATTTCGGCGAAGGTCACCTCCAGGGCGACCGGGCAGTCCGGCAGCCAGACCTGGGACAACGGGCCGGACGACAACGACCTGTTCAGGGCTGGAGCGAGCCCGGAGGAGCGGCGCGAGGCATACGAGGCGACCAAGACGCAGCGTCAGGTCACCACGGGTTCGGTACTCACCGAAGCCGAGATGCACCTGTTCGCACTCCGGGCGATCACCTACCCCAAGGCGCTCGCTCGATCGCACCGGGACTACGAACAGGCGTCCGCGAACGGAACCGGTCAGCAGGCCAGCAAGTTCGACGTCTACTGGGGCGAGTTCACGTTTTCGGACGTGCCGAAGAAGAGCCGCACCAAATTCATCGAGCAACTCGTGGTCGCGGGACTGGTCACCAAGGGGCAGGCCGGCTACCAGATCGTTCAGTAGCCGTAGCCGTAGCCGTAGCCGTAGCCGTAGCCGTAGCCGTAGCCGTAGCCGTAGCCGTAGCCGTAGCCGTAGCCGTAGCCGGTCTGATCCGGGTGCGTGCGGTGAGCGTGGTGGTCTCGCTCCTTGAGGCCACCGCGGAGGGCCTCGCCAGGACTCCGGGGCCACCGGTCCGGCCCGTGAGGCCGCATTCGGACGGCCCGGTCTGCCGCGCCGTTCCGTCGATCATCGCGGTCGGCCCAGGCGCAAGGAAGCAGAAACGCGGGTCACCGCACCGCTCGACTCACGACGCGCCTGACCCGCCACCGGACGACCCTTAGGCGCTGCATCCCGTCTGCTCCGGCGCTGACCGGTCCGCGGGTCACCATTCGAACACTCGAACGCCCACCGGTTCGCGTCCCGCCGTTTCGGCCGGAAAGTTCGTGCTCTACGCGACCGCGGGGAGCCCGGCCGCGCACGGGCTGCCGCACGGGCACTTCCTGCTGTCCGGCCGCCTCTTCGCCCACGTCATCGCCGGACCCGACCCGGCGCCCGCCGGACCCGACTGGCACCCGCCCGACCCGGCGTGCGTGCCCGGCTGGTCTGCGCCGGCATCGCCGGCGCCTCGGCCCTGCCCCGACATGGCGGCCGGCTGCCGGGACAGGGCCGAACCGCCGGCCGACCGAACCGCCGGCCGGCCGGCTACGGAGTCACTTCCCGCCCGATGGTGTGGCCGAAATCGTGACCCTCAAACTCGCATGTTCGAATTAATGTTCGATACAGTCGAGGTGTGGTCGGGTCCATTCGTACTACTTTGGGGGTATACAGGCGGAGGGTTTCATGCGAGGAAGCGTCCCTCATCTGCATGTCAGCAGTGGCTTTTCAGCCCGCTACGGTGCCTCGCATCCGCGCGATCTGATCGCCCGGGCCGTCGAGCGTGGGATCGGTACGGTGGCGCTGACCGACCGCGACATGATGACCGGCACGGTGCGCTTCGCGAAGGCCGCCGAGGCTGCCGGGGTGAAGCCGGTGTTCGGCGTCGATCTGGGCGTCGCCGCCCAGGGGGCCCCCGTCGATGTGCGCCGCCGCACCCCTGTGCGCGGCGGCGCCCACGTGGCGGAGGCAGCGTTCCGGGCGACGTTCCTGGCCCGGGACGCGGAGGGCTGGGCCCGGTTGTGCCGGATGGTGTCCGCCGCCCACGCCGAGGCGTTCCCCGCGGGAACACCGCCGACAGCTTCGTGGGAGACGCTCGCCCGGTACGCCGGCGAAGGGCTGATGGCGCTCCTCGGCCCCGCGTCGGAGCCCCTGCGGGCTCTCGCCGCCGGCCGCGCGGACATCGCCGAGCGACTCCTCGGCCCCTGGCAGCAGCTCGTCGGCGACGGACTGCGGCTGGAGATCGTGTGCTGGGGCCTCCCCGGCACCGGCCCGGGCTCGGTCCGCCTCGCCGCGCACACGCTCGCGCTCGCCGACCGCCTCGGCGTCCCGGCCGTGCTGACCAACGCCGTGCGGTACGCCGACCCGGCCCAGCACCGGGTCGCGGACGTGCTGGACGCGGCCCGGCTGCTGCGGCCCGTCGACCGGCGACGGCTCGACTGCGGGGAGCGCTGGCTCAAGGACGGGCCCGCGATGACCGAGATCGCCGGACGGGTGGCGGCCGCCGCCGGAGCGGACCGGTCCCGCGCCGCCCGGCTGATCACCGACACCGCCGCCGTCGCGGACGCGTGCGAGGTCGACCCGGCCCGGGACCTGGGGCTCGGAACGCCGCATTTCCCCGAACCCTCCGTGGTCGGTGCGGAACCGGGGCCGGAAGGAGCCATGCGGCTGCTGCGGCAGCGGTGCGAGAGCGGTATGGCCGCCCGCGGTCTCGATCGTGACCGGCGCGCGATGGACCAGCTCGACCACGAGCTCGGAGTCATCGGCCGGCTTCGCTACGAGCCGTACTTCCTTGCCGTGGGCCAGGTCGTCGCCGATGTGCGGGACATGGGCATCCGGGTCGCCGCCCGCGGCTCCGGAGCCGGCTCCATGGTCAACCACAGCTTGTTCGTGGCCACGGCGAACCCGCTGGAGCACGGGCTGCTCTTCGAACGGTTCCTGTCCGAGCGGCGGGCGTCGCTGCCGGACATCGACATCGACGTCGAGTCCGCACGCCGTCTGGAGGTCTACGACCGGATCATCACCCGCTTCGGGCGGGAGCGGGTCGCGGTCACCGGCATGCCCGAGACCTACCGGGCCCGGCACGCCCTGCGGGACACCGGCCTCGCACTCGGGCTGGCACCGGCCGCCGTGGACCGGATCGCGAAATCGTTCCCGCACATTCGTGCCTGCGACATCCGCTCGGCGCTCGCGGAACTCCCCGAGCTTCGTCAGCTTGCCGCCGAAGCCGAGCGGTACGGACCGTTGTGGGAGCTGGCCGAAAGCCTGGACGCACTGCCGCGTGGGATCGCCATGCACCCGTGCGGCGTGATCCTCTCCAGCACGAGCCTCCTGGACCGGCTGCCGGTCCAGCCCACACCCGGCGGCGAGTACCCGATGCTCCAGGCGGACAAGGAGGACGTCGAGGACATGGGCCTCCTCAAGCTGGACGTCCTCGGGGTGCGGATGCAGTCCGCGATGGCGCACGCCGTCACCGAGATCCGCCGTACGACCGGGCGGGCGATCGACCTCGACAACCCCGACCACGTCCCGCTCGATGACCGCTTCGCCTTCGCGCTCATCCAGAACTCCGACACGGTCGGCATGTTCCAGCTGGAGTCACCCGGCCAGCAGGACCTGGTCGGCCGGCTCCAGCCCCGCGATCCGCAGGACGTCATCGCCGACATCAGCCTGTTCCGTCCGGGCCCGGTCCAGGGCGGCATGCCCGCGCTCTACATCGCCGCCCGCCACGGCGCCACACCCGTCTACCCCCACCCCGACCTGGAACCGGTCCTGCGCGATACGTACGGGGTGACGATCTGGCACGAGCAGATCATCGACATCATCGCGGTCATGACCGGCTGCGACCGCGCTCTGGCCGAAGTGGCCCGCCGCGCCCTCAGCGACGGACAACGCCTGCCGAAGATCGAGGCATGGTTCCGGCAGCGGGCAGGCTCCCGCGGCTACAGCCCGGCAGTGCTCGACGACGTCTGGGACATCGTCGCCTCGTTCGGGGCATACGGATTCTGCCGGGCGCACGCGGTCGCGTTCGCCGTGCCGGCGCTGCAGTCCGCATGGCTCAAAGCCCACCACCCCGCCGCTCTCTACGCGGGGCTGCTGGAGCACGACCCCGGCATGTGGCCGGCCCGGGTCATCGTCGCCGACGCCCGCCGCCATGACGTGCCCGTCCTGCCGGTCGACATCAACGCCTCCCAGGCGCAGTACGCCGTCGAGCGGACCGGCTCCGGCTGGGGCGTGCGGGTCTCGCTGGCCACGGTGCACGGCATCTCCGACGACGAGGTCACCCGGATCACCGAAGGCCGGCCCTTCACCTCCCTGCAGGACTTCCACGCCCGGGCACACCCCAAGCTCCCGACCGTCGAACGCCTCATCAGCATCGGCGCCCTCGACCGGCTCAAGGGCGACTCGACGCGGCGGGACCTGCTCCTGCAGGCGACCGAGCTCCACCGCCAGTCCCGCACCCGCCCCGGCCCCGGCCAACTTCCGCTCGCCACGGCCCCCCATGCCGCCGGGCCGTCCGGGCTGCGGGAGATGACCGCCCGCGAACGGCTCGACGCCGAGCTCGGCGTCCTGAAGATCGACGTGACCCGGCACCTGATGGAGGACCACCACCGGCTGCTGCGCGAGATCGGCGCCACCGACGCCAAGCACCTGCGCGCGACGCGTCCCGGACAGCGCGTCCTGGTCGCCGGCGTCCGCGCCTCCACCCAGACCCCGCCGATCGCGTCGGGGAAGCGGATCATCTTCGTCACCCTCGAAGACGGCTCCGGACTCGTCGACCTCGCCTTCTTCGAGGACTCCCACGAACGGTGCGCGCACACGGTCTTCCACCACGGCCTGCTCCTCGTCCGCGGCACCGTCGAAGCCCGCGGACCCCGGCGCACCGTGGTCGGCGAGATGGCCTGGGACCTCGACGAACTCGCCACCGCCCGCGCCACCCACGGGCCCCAGGCCGTCCTCGACCTCCTGGGGCAGTCCCCGGCGCCCACACCCGCCCAGCCCGGCCCCACCCGGACGATCCCCGACGGCACCGCAGGCGCTCGCCTGCACCCCTGGAGCGATCTTCAGCCCGCCGGAACCCGGTCGGCCGACCTCACCCGCTTCGGACACAAGAGCCAGGGGAGCGCCGGATGACCGTGAACCCCGCCTCCCCGCGACGGCCCCGCGCGATCCTGCGGATCCACTTCCACCCCGCCGAGCGGAGCGAAGAGCTGTACGGACAGCTGCTCACCGTCCTCGACGGCATCAGCTCCCGCGTCGAACCCCTGCCCGCCGACTGGTCCGCCTACGTCGACCTCACCGGCGCCCTCACCTTCTGGGACCGCGACGTCGAAGGTCTCGTAGCCGTGCTCCGCCTCCGCCTGCTCGCGCTCCACGGCGTCCCGAGCTCGGCCGGCGCCGGCCCCACCCGCTCCATCGCGGCCATGGCCGCCGACGCCACCCCACCGGGCGCCGCCACGGTGGTTCACGACGACCCGTACGAGATCGCCGCGTTCCTCCGTACCAAGCCGACCGCCACTCTGCCGGGCATCGGCCCCAAGACCGCCCGGACGCTCGCCCGCTACGGCATCACCACCGTCGGCGACATCGCCGACACCCGACTCCTGACGCTCCAGCGAATCCTCGGCAACGCAGCCGCACGCCAGGCCCACGCCTTCGCGCACGGTATCGACGAACGCCCCGTCGTCCCGGGCGCCGCCCCCAGGACCATGAACACCAGCCATCGCTTCGACCGCGACGAACTCGATCCGGACCGGCACCACCGCACGGTCCTCCGCCTGGTCCAGGAACTCGGCGCCCGGCTGCGCTCGGCCGGCGAGATCACCCAGGCCCTCACGCTCACCGTCACCTACGCCGACCGCACCCAGACCACCCGCAGCAGGAGCCTCACCGAGGCGACCGCCCACACTCCCGCCCTGGCCACCACCGCCCGCGATCTCCTCACCGGCCTCGGCCTCCAGCGCGCCCGCGTCCGCGCACTCGCCCTCCGGGCAGAACGCCTCCGCCCCGCCGAGGACGCCGTCCACCAACTCACGCTCGACGACCGCGACGAGAAGCTGCACCGCCTGGAGGCTGCCCTCGACAGGGCCGCGATCCGCTACGGTCCCGGCATCGCCCGCGCCGCTTCGACCTTCCCGAGGGCCGGGTGAGCCGCCACGGTACGGCTCCGGCCGCCCGGGCGGCGGCTGCGAGTTCCAGGCCGGCCCGGCGGGTGGAGTCGGACCCGACGCTCCGTCAGGACCCGCCCGTCCGCTGCCGCCCTGCCGGCCACCGCTGCCACGTGCAACCGGAGGCCCCACGTCGGCAGGCAACCGATCGAGCCTTGCCGTCAGTGGCCTTTACGGCGTTCCGTGTCGAAGCGGTACAGCACCCGCGCCAGACGCCGGATTCCGGCCGCCGCCCCGACCAGGACACCCCCCGTCCGCACCCCTTCGGCCGCTGAACCAGAGAGGTCCATGACGAGAGTGAGGGCCAGAGCGACGGCAAAGACCGCCGCGGCAAGGGCGACCGCGGTCACCAGGGCAAAGGTGATCTCCACCGTCATTGCGTCCTTTTCCCACCGCGACTCCCGCCCCATATCCATGCTGGGAGTGTCGCATCAAGTTCAAGCCCCGGCCCCGAGCCGAACGCCTTCGGCTCCTCCAGCCGAGGCGCCTCTGCCACCGGAGACGGCTTCCGGACGTCGTCCCGTCCGGCGGCAGCCGCTCGCTCCAGCGGTCCGTCGAGGACGTCCACCACGGCGTCGTAGTCCGATACGCAGACCACGACGAGCGGGGAGGCCGCGATCGCGGCCTCCGGGGACTGCGCGAGCCTCGCGCCCCGAGCCACGAGGGCGTCGGCCTCGGCCGGCGTGCGACCGAGAGGGACCTTCGCCCCGTGCTCGCCGCCGGCCGGCCGCGATGTCCGCGCGCACTTCTCCGAGCCGCTGCCCCACCACCCGATTGCCCGCACGAGTGTCGGCATCGCCTGTGGGCGTCGAAGATGGCCGCACCGGTCATCGATGAGAAAAGGGCGGCACATGGTTCAGGGCTTCTCCAGGGAACCAGGCACCCAGGGACCACTCACCGAGGTCGCTCCGGACGGGGTGCGGAAGATCACCCGCTGGGCGGCCGCCATCGCGTTGGGCGGTTTCCTGTTCGGTTTCGACACCGGTGTCGTCTCCGGTGCGCTGCTCTACATCAAGGAGGACTTCGGTCTGAACTCCTTCGAGCAGGGCAGCGTGGTGAGTGTCCTGCTCATCGGGGCCGTACTCGGCGCCGCCTCGGCAGGACGGCTTTCCGACAGGCTCGGCAGGCGCAGAGCGCTGTGTCTCATCGGAGTCGTGTTCATCGTCGGTACGGTGATCGCGGCGGCGGCGACCGGATACCTGTCGCTCATGGCAGGGCGGATCGTCCTGGGACTCTCCGTCGGCGCCGCGTCCGCGACGGTGCCCGTGTACCTCTCGGAGATCTCGCCGACGAAGATCCGCGGCCGGCTCCTCACCATGAACCAGCTCATGATCACGGTCGGCATCCTGGTCGCGTACCTCGTCAATCTCCTCTTCGCCGGCAGCGAGATGTGGCGGGCGATGTTCGCCGTCGGCGTCGTACCGGCCATGCTCATGGTCGCGGCGACGCTGTGGTTCCTGCCGGAGTCGCCGCAGTGGCTGATCACCCACGGTCAGGTGGACGTGGCCCGCCGGGGGATCGCCGCGCTGACCGACGAGGCGACGGCGGACGCCCTGATCGCCCGGGCCCGGCAGCGCATCGCCGCCGAGCGCGAGAAGCAGAAGGAGAACGAAGAGGCCGGTGGCCAGGGTGCGAGGCGGCTGCTCGCGGTCGATGTGAGACCCGCCCTGATCGTCGGACTCACACTCGCCGCCGTACAGCAGTTCGCCGGGATCAACACGATCATCTACTACGCGCCGACCATCATCCAGCAGACCGGCCTGAACGCGTCGAACTCGATCTTCTACTCCGTGTTCATCGGAGTGATCAACCTGGTCATGACGCTCGTGGCGATCCGCCTGGTCGACAAGGTCGGACGACGGCCCATGGTGCTCGTCTCCCTCGGCCTCATGGCGGTCTCGATCTTCATGCTGGGGCTGGCGTTCGTCGTGGGCATGAACTCGACACTGACCCTGCTGTTCATGGTGATCTACATCGCCGCCTTCGCCGGCGGACTCGGCCCGGTCTTCTGGACACTGATCGGGGAACTCTTCCCGCCATCGGTCCGAGCCGAGGGATCCAGCGTGTCCACGGCCGTCAACTGGATCTCCAACTTCGTCGTCAGCCTCGCCTTCCTCCCCCTGGCGGGAGTCATCGGCCAGGGCGAGACCTTCTGGGTGTTCGCCGGGATCTGCGTGTTCGCCTTCCTCTTCGTCAGCCGCTACCTGCCGGAGACCCAGGGCCGTGACGCCGAGCAGATCGAGCGGGCCCTCCAAGCGCGCTTCGGGCGCTCGCCCGGCCCGCAGCCGCCCAGGACCACCTGAGAAGCCAGTGGCGGGAGCGCCGGTCGGCCACCGGCCCGCCGCTCCTTCCTCCCCACGAATGGACCGTGCGATGAACGACACCCTCACCAACCCGGCCGACCTGGAAAAATCCGACGCACTGGTGCTCTTCGGCATCTCCGGGGACCTCGCCAAGAAGATGCTGCTCCCGGCGCTGTACCGGCTCACCGAATCCGGCAAGCTGACCGTGCCGGTCATCGGCGTCGCCGCCACCGACTGGGACGACGACGCCCTGCGCCGGCACGCCCGCGACGCGGTCGTCGCCGCCGGAACGGACATCGACGAAGCGGTCTTCTCCCGGTTCGCGGCCCGCCTGTCCATCGTCGCCGGAGACTTCGCCGACGACGCCACTTTCGCCCGGCTCCGCGAAGCCGTCACCGGACTCGGCTTCGTGACGCACTACCTGGCGATCCCGCCGGCGCTGTTCACCAAGGTCGCCGCCTCCCTGGCCGAAGCGGGCCTGAACCGCGACTCCCGCCTGGTGGTGGAGAAACCCTTCGGACACGACCTCGACTCCGCACGCGAGCTCCAGGACGAACTGAGCGACTACTTCGACGACAACCACCTGCTGCGCGTCGACCACTTCCTGGGCAACCGCGCGGTCGAGAGCCTGATGGTCTCCCGGTTCGCCAACACCCTGCTCGCACCGATCTGGCACCGTTCCTACGTCGACAACGTCCAGATCACTCTCGCCGAAGACTTCGACGTATCCGACCGGGGCTCCTTCTACGACGCGGTGGGCTGCCTGCGCGACGTGGTCCAGAACCATATGCTCCAGGTCCTGGCCTTCCTGGCCATGGACCCGCCCAGCGCCGACCACGCCCGTGCGCAGGGGCTGGAGAAATGGCGGGTGCTGCACGCGACCCGCACCATGGACCCCGCCGACACCGTCCGCGGCCAGTACTCCGGCTACCGGGACGTCGAAGGCGTCCAGCCCGACTCCACCACCGAGACGTACTTCGCGACCCGCATGTTCGTCGACAACTGGCGCTGGTCGGGCGTGCCCTTCTACCTCCGCAGCGGAAAGGCCCTGAAGGTCTCCGCCACCGAGGTCGTCGTCGAGCTCCGTGAACCGCCCCTGGAGCTGTTCGGCGGCGACCGCACACAGACCCCGCCCAACCTCATCCGCTTCCGTATCGACGGAGACACCGGAATCAGGGCCGACCTGGTCGTGGGCAAGGCGGAGGAGAACACGGGGCCGATGACCGTCCCCATCGGTGTCGACTACGCCGAGGTACTGGGGCGGCAGGAACTCCCGTACGAGAACATCCTCCACGGAGCCGTCGAAGGCGACCCCGAACGCTTCGCGTTCTTCCCCGTCATCCAGGAAGCCTGGCGCATCGTGGAACCGGTACTCACCCCCGATGAACCGCCTCTGCCGTACGCACCGGGGTCCTGGGGCCCGGAAGCCGCCGCCCGGCTCCCAGGACTGCGGCGCTGGCACGAGCTGGGCGCCCGCCTGTTCGACGACGACTGAGGCTGCCCGCCCATCGCCGGTCGAGGAGACCGGCGTCGCCAGCTGCGGTGGGTCGCGAGGCGGAGGGACGTCCGGCCTTGCCGCATTCAGGACGATCCGGCGACGCGGCGAGGTGCCGCAGCCGCCGTCGTGCGCCGGCCAGGGACGACGGGACGGCCCTGAGAGCCTCTCGTGCGCGGACGGCGGCGCGCCCACCGCCGGCGGACCGAGGCTCCGGCGGCCCGTGGGGAGGCGGCGTCGTCGGGCCGGGAGCCGAGGAGGACCATGCACGCCATGTGGCTGCGCCTCAAGGAGAATCTGTGGCCTGTGCTCCAGCAGGCCGCGGCAGCCACGCTGTCCTGGTGGATCGCCCGGACCGTCTTCGACCACCACCTTCCCCTCTTCGCCCCGATCGCCACCCTCGTCGCGCTCAACACGCCCGTCGGCGGGCGGGGCACCAACGCCGTCCGGGTCGTGTCCGGGGTCATCGCCGGCGTCATCGTCGGGCAACTGGCCTACCACTTCCTCGGCCATGGCGCGGCGTCCGTCGGTGTGGCCGTCCTGGTCGCACTCTTCGTCGCGCTCCTCGTCGACGGCCAGCGCATCACGATGGCCCAGGCAGCGGTGGGCGCGGTCATCTCGGTCGCGGCCGGGCAGCAGGCGGGCATCGACCGGGTACAGGACGCCCTGTTCGGAGCGGGCGTAGCCCTCGTGTTCAGTCAGCTCCTCTTCCCTCCGCACCCGCTCGCCCTGCTGAGACGGGCCGAGACCGCCACGCTGCACGGGCTCAGCCGCGCGCTGGAGTTGACGGCACGGGCACTGGACGAGTCGGCCGACGAGCGCATCGCCCGGCCGTGGGAGGAACTGCGCCCCGTCTACACCCTGCTGAACGATCTCGGCCGGACCCGGGACGACACCATCGCGGTGGTCCGGCGCACCCCTCACTGGCGGCGCCGACAGGAGCCGGTCCACGAGGAGATCGCGGCCACGCGCTATCTGGACCTGCTCGGCAACAGCTGCCTCACACTCATCCGCGGTGCCACCGCCCTCGACACGGGACACAGGCAGAAGTTCGCCCCCACGGTACGCGGCCTCGCCGGGGTCCTGGGGGCCCTGGCCGCCGCCCCCGGAAGCCAGGCCGTACGCCGCCACGCGGCCCGGCGCGTCCTCGACATCGTTCGGGACGCGCCGGACGAACAACGGACTCTCCCGATCGCGGTGTGGGAGAGCGTACGGCAGGTGGCCGGGGACGTCCTGGTCTTCGCGGGCGCCGACGTGGACCGGGCCGACCTCGCGGTGCACGAGGGGACCACCGACCTGCCCCTCGGAACCCCGCCCGATCTCCGGTGGCCCTCCCCTCGGAGGCGACGCCGGGGACGGCAGGGCCCCTCGCCCCAGTAGGGCCCGTCAGGGCCCCGCCGGCGGCCACCTGGGCGGCCAGCCGGCCACGATCCGCTCTCCCTCGCTCCGGCGCTCGCACGCCGCCGCTCACCGCAGTGTCCGCGCGGACGGTGCCTCGCCTACCGGGCGCCGAGCCTTTCCAGCATTTCCCGCTGGTGCCGGTGGCCGGTCGTCTCGTAGCCGACCACGGTGACGAACGGCGCGAGCATGACGACGAGCAGGCACGTCGCGATGGCGACACCGGCGGCGGCCAGGAGGACCGCGGCGAGCAGTACGGCGACGGTGAGGGCGATCAGGATGATGTGGAAGCGGTCGGCCGCGGACAGCAGCAGCGTGTGCAGGAGGTAGACCATGAGGACGTAGAGACCGACCGGGACGGCGAGGGCGAGCACGACGGCGATACCGGAGATCTCGGCGTGGTGCTCCAGGTACAAACCCGCCACGTGCAGCCCGGTGCCCGCCCCGGCGACGCCGATGAACAGAGGGATGTGGCCGTAGCCGAAGAGGTAGCCACGCCTGCGCCGGTGCACCAGGATGTCCCCGAACGGCGTCAGGAAGTACATCCACCACATGCCGAAGGTCAGCCCGACACCGGCGACGACGACGGCGACGGCGTTCCAGGTCCAGTGTGTACCGTCTCCGCCGCCCAGGAGATCGCCGGACGAGGCGACCGTTCCGACGACGCCTTCACCGAGGACGATGATCGCGAAGAGGCCGTACCGCTCGGCCACATGGTGCGGGTGCCAGGGGGTGCCGCCGGCGGAACCCTGGGTGAGCACCGGCAGTACGAGTTCCAGGGTGCCCAGGACGGCGAACGCGACGAATACGACGGCGATCGGCAGGGGAGTGAAGGCCACCACGATCCATCCGGCCTGAGCGATCAGCGTCCAGCGGATGTTGGCCACGCCGACGTCGTGGAACGACGGAGCCTGCCGGGCGGCGCGCCACCACTGGAGCACCATCGCGATCCGCATGACGACGTATCCCAGGACCATGGCCCGCAGTTCGAGGTGGCCGCCCTCTTCGACGGAGTGAAACATCGCCGGCAGGCCGAGGGAGAACACGACGACGCCGATCATCTGGACCATCGTCAAGACCCGGTAGAGCCAGTCGTCCGTGGCGAAGGCGGAGGCGAACCAGCTGAAGCTGATCCAGGCGACGCTGATCGCGAACATGGCCAGCACGAACGCGGTCACCGCCTGGGCGGCGTGGCCCTCGGCGAGCATCTCCGCGAACTGGGACGACGCGGTACCGACAGCGACGACGAAGGTCAGGTCGAACAAGAGCTCCAGCGGCGAGGCGGTCCGGCCCCGCTCCTCCGGATCACGACCGGTCATGGGGACCAGCCGCCGCCCCGGACCGGCCGGGCCGGGCTTGCTGTGGGATCGGGGATCATTCATGCGCAGCAGTATTGACGAGGCTCACGCCGCCGCCCGGCTGCCCTGCCGACGTACTTCCCTTCGAGCGGTGGAGTTCATCCGCCGGCTCGGGCAGCATGAAGGTGGCGGTTGTTCACGAGAACGACGTCAGCGGCCGGCCGCGGTGACTGACGGACCGCGGCGTGAGCACCAGCCCCCGCCCCGGGGAGCGCTGGTGATCTGCTGCCATATTCTTCGGCCATGGCAAAATGGCGGCGGCCTCCGGCCGATGCGCTCCGGACCCTGGACCCGGCCCTGGGCGGACAGCGGCGTCCGACCCGGATACAGAAGTGGGTGGCCCGACACCCGATCGGCACCGGGCTCTGCGTGGCCGTTCCCGTCGCGCTCCTCTCCTCGATCCCGGCGCGTGAGGAGGAGCCCCATGACCCTCTGTTCGCTGTGGCCTTCGGGCCGGCTCTCGGCCTTGTCTTCGCTCTCACGGCCGCCTCGGAGCACCTTCGGCAGCGCCGGCTCAAGCGTCTGGGGTTATGGGACGGGTCCTGAGCGGGGCCAGAAGCGGCGCGGGCCGGGAGGCCGGGAGCGCGGGAGGAGGCGGGGGTGTCACGACATCCGAGAGTCGAGTTCTTCGCCGGCCCGGGCGGGATGTGCTTGAGCATCATGTTCTATGGGTGGACGGCGGCCAGCAGCGGCACTGCTCCCTGGGCGAGGGCTGTCGCGGCGCTCTTCCTGGTGGTCTGGACGGTGCTGCTCGCGAGGCACCTCCCGCGGCGCGCCCGTGGCCGGACGTCAGGGAAGCAGCCGGACGAACCGGTCTCCTGAGGGGGCGATCCTGCGGGCAGCCTTCCTCACGACCGCTGTCACGCGTCGAAGGCGCCTACCGGGGCTCAGCCCGTGAAGGGATCTTCCACCATCGGAACGCACGGGGACAGCAACCTCTCCGTGTGCAGCGTGACTTGGCCCCTAACGAGCCTCAGCACGCGGACCTCGTTCGCGTGGTCCGGTTCCTCGTCATCGCGAACATGAAGAAGCCCGTACGAACCGGGAGCGACCACGGCCACATGCGCGAACAGCTCGGCGACGTCAGGCGGTGAGCGGTGGTTGGAAAAGCCGCCGAGGTGGATGAACGGCTCACCGTTCATCCACCTCAGGTCAAGCAGGTAGGGGCTGTCCATGAGGGCGATGCGGCGGCGGAGCCCATCGACGATCTGCCGCAGTCGGGGCTGATCGTCGTCGTCGGCCGCGGTTTCCCGGACCGTGATCCATCCGTGGTACTCGAACATCCCGCGATCGTAGTGAGGCGACCCGCGCCCGGGCCCCGGGCCTCCGACGGCGGCACCCGATCCGCCGGATTCCGCCGCCTGTAGGACCGTGGGCGGATGGCGACGGACAGGAGCGGGGACCGAAGGCCGGCCTGGACCATGACGCGACGGCCGCCGAAAGCCGCGTCGAGGCGCCGCCGGAAGGTCGCGCCGCGCCGCCGCTGTGCTACCCGGGCGAGTTGAGTACGAGAACTCAGGCGTGCTGTCCGCACCAGCTCGTACCGTCCAGCTCATGCATATAGACCATGCCGACCGCGCAAGACGCCGGGCGGGCATCACAGCAGTGGCTTCCTGCCTGCCGGACCGGGAAGTGACGTCACAGGCTCTGCAACGGCGACTGATCCGGTCCAGTGGGCTGCCACTGCCCGCTCGGGCGATCGAACGGGCCACCGGAATCACCTCGCGCCGCGCGGCTGCCGCGGGCGAGTACGCGTCGACCCTCGCCGTGCGGGCGGCCCGGACGGCACTGGACAGGGCGCAGATCGCACCCTGTGACGTGGACCTGCTGGTCTTCGCCTCTGCTACCCGGGACATGGCCGAACCCGCGACCGCCCACATCGTGCAGGCCGAACTGGGCTCCCGGGCCCACGCGCTGGACGTCACCAACGCGTGCAACAGCTTCGTCAACGGCATCGACACCGCGCGAGCCATGATCCTCGCCGGCCGCGCCCACCGGGCCCTCGTCGTCACCGGAGAGACTCCGAGCCGCGCCGTGCGGCACGATCCGGCCACACTCGACGCGTTCCGGGAATCGTTCGCCGGCTACACGTTGGGCGACGCGGGGGCCGCGGTCGTCCTGGAGGCGGTGGAGCGGGGAGGCATCCTCGACGTGGACACCGAGACGCACTCCGAGCACTGGCCGGTCGGCGGCATCATGGGCGGCGGTTCACGGCATCCCCGGGGGGACGAGCACACCTACTTCCGCGGTGACGGCAGCGAACTGCGCGAGGTGTTCGAGAAGGTCGGCACGTCGGTCCTCGACCGGATGCGGCAGCGCACCGGAATGGCGTGGGGCGACTTCCGCCACATCCTGGTCCACCAGGTCACCGTGCCGTACCTGGACCGGTTCGTGGAGCTCACCGGAGTCCCCCGGGACCGGCTCGTCGTCACCGTGCCCGAGCTCGGCAACATGGCCAGCGCCACGCTCGGTGTGCAGCTCGACCGTGTCCACGCGGGCCTGCGGCCCGGCGACCGGGTCCTCTTCGTGGGCCTCGGCGGCGGCGTGAGCCTGATGACGATCGTCTGGGAGAAGGCATGACCGCCCTGTGGGTCGTGGTGCCGGCGCACCAGGAGGCCCCTCGGATCGCCGCCACGCTGAACGCGCTCGCGGCCCAGCGCGACCCCGACTTCACCCTCGTCGTCGTGGACAACGCCTCCACCGACGCCACCGCCGCCATCGCCCGTGACTTCGCCGACCGGGCGCCCTTCCCCGTGCACGTGCTGGACGAGCCGGAGAAGGGCGTGGGCTGCGCCGTCGACACCGGCTTCCGGTACGCGATCGAGCGCGGCGCGGCACTGCTGGCCCGCACCGACGCCGACTGCCTGCCGCACCCCGGCTGGACGGCCGGCGCCCGCGCCGCCCTGCTGCGCGGCGCGGGCCTGGTGTGCGGGCGCATCGACGCGCGCCGCGACGAGCACGGACCGCTCGGACGGGCCGCCTTCCGCGCGCTGGTCCGGATCGCCGCGTTCTTCGGCCGGATACGCCCCGCGCACCGCCGCCGCCACGGCTACCTCGCCCCCTACCGGATGCACGCCGGCAACAACATGGCCGTCACCGCCGCCCTGTACGAGGCCGTCGGCGGGATGCCGCGCCGCCCTTCCCCCACGGACCGGCTGTTCCTCAACCGGGTGCGCCGCCGCACCACCGCCATCGTCCACGCCCGCGACATGGTCGTGGAGAACTCCACCCGCCGACTGCGCGTCTACGGCCTGGTCGGCACCGCCCGCTGGTACCTCGACAAGGGGCCCGGCCGTCACGGGGAGGACCCCCGCTGATGCTCGACGCCCTCGCCCGCACCCTGCGCCGCCACCCCGGCCGGCCCGCCGTCCTCGGCACCACCCGCACCGGAGCCGTACGTGCCAAAGCCACCTGCGGGGAGCTGGCCGACCTCGCCGACCGCTACACCGCCGCCCTCCTCGCGCGGGGCCTCGCGCCCGCCGGCACGGTCGGTGTCGCCGTCCGGCCCGGGCCCCGGGCACTCGCGGTGATGCTCGCCGTGCACCGGCTCGGCGCACGGGCTGCGGTGCTCGACCCCGGTGCCGGGCCGGACGTGCTGCGTGCCCGACTCGCCCTGGCCCGCCCCGAACTCGTCCTCGCCGACGCCACCGCCCAGGCGGTCGCCGGATGGGCCCGGCCGCTCGCCCGCCGGGCCCGCCTGGCCCTGCCGGACCTCGCCGAGCTGGGACCGGTCGCCACGGTCGGGCCGCGGCTGCCCGGCTGCGCCCCCGCCCTGGACGCCGACGTCCGCGCCGTACCGCTCCCGCACCCGGTCGACGGGGACGGCGACGCGGTCATCGTGTTCACCTCGGGCACCACCTCACGACCCCGCGCGGTGGTGCACACCCGCTCCTCGCTCGCCGCGGGCATGGCCACGGTGGCCGAGCTGGTACGGCCCGAGGCCGGGCGGCCCGTGCTCGGCAGTACCTTCTTCGTACTCGTACCGTCCCTGGCGAGCGGAGCGCCGGTCGCGCTGCCCGCCCGCTCCGTGCCGGTGCTGCGCCGCCAACTGCGCCGCCTCGCCCCCCAGGCCACGTACCTGACACCGCCGCAGCTGAGGCGGCTGCTGGCGGAGGGCGGCCGGTTCACCGGACGGGTGTGGACCGGGTCGGCCCCGGCCGGCGCCGAGCTGCTGACCCGCGTCAAACGGGCGGGCGCGGACGAGGCGTGGGGCGTGTACGCGCTGACCGAGCTGTTCCCGGCGGCGGCGGTCGAGCAGGCCGACAAGGCCGCGTTCACCGGCGACGGGGACCTGGTCGGAGCGCCGCTGCCGGGGGTGGCGGCCAAGACGGACGCGTCGGGCGAGCTGCTGCTGTCCGGCCCCGCCGCACGCCACCGCTACCTGGGCGAGGACCCGGACCCGTGGGTAGCCACCGGCGACCGGGCGCGCCTCGACGGCGGCCGGATCGTGCTGGAGGGCCGCCGCAAGGACATGATCCTGCGCCGCGCCGAGAACATCTACCCCGGTCTGTACGAACCGGCGCTGCACGTGCCGGGCGTCGAACTGGCCCTGCTGGTGGGCGTACCGGCCGGCGACGGCGACGAACGCCTGGTCGCCGTCGTCCAGCCGGGCCCCCGGGCGGACCGTGCGGCGCTGCGGGCCGCGCTGGCCGGACCTCTGCGGCGCATGGGCGCCGCCCGCCCCGACGCGGTGCTGCTGGCGGAGATCCCGCTGTCCGGCCGGTCTCTGAAGCCCGACCGTGCCGCGACCGCGCGCCTCGCGGAACGGCGCCTCGCCGAAGCGGGCGGGCGATGACCGCGCCGGGCGGAGCACCGCGACTGTGGGCCGTGGTGCCCGCGTACAACGAGGAGGCCGGACTGGGCGCCACCCTGACCGCGCTCGCCGCCCAGACGGACACGGGCTTCGCGCTGGTCGTCGTCGACAACGCCTCCACCGACGCGACCCCCGACATCGTGCGCGGGTTCGCCGCCACCGTGTCCTTCTCCGTACACCTCGTCCACGAGGAGGAGCGGGGCACCGGCGCCGCCGCCGACACCGGCTTCCGTTACGCCATCGAGCACGGGGCGGAGCTGCTCGTGCGCACGGACGCCGACTGCCTGCCCGCCGCCGACTGGATCGCCGCCGCCCGCGAGGAGTTCGCGGCCGGCACGGAGATGGCCTGCGGCCGAAGCCTCCCGCGCGGGGACGAACGGCCCTCACCCGCCGAGCGGTACGTGCTGCCGGCGGTCGTCAGGGCGACCGCGCTGTACGGGCGCTACCGCACCGCGCACCGGCACCCCCGCTACCGCGCCCCCTACGTGCTGTGCCACGGCCACAACCTCGCCATCACCGCCGCGCTCTACCTGCGATGCGGGGGCACGCCGCGCACTCCGCTGGAGGGCCCGCCCGAGGACGTCGTCCTCCTCAACCGGGCGCGCGAGCACAGCGACCGGATCGCGCGCGCCGAAGCCATGGTGGTGCACACCAGCCTGCGCCGCCTACGGGCGTGGGGCGCCCGCCGGACCCTCCTGTGGTGCTGGGACCGACGCTACCGGCCCGCCGACCCGAAGCAGGTGCACGTCAGATGACCACGGTTCCCGCCCCCTCCGCCCTGCGCGCCGCCCGGCGCCGCGACCGACGCGTGTACACCCGCTCCCACCCCCTGCTGTTCGCCCTCCTCGCCGCCACCCGACGCCACGCGGTCACCCGCCTCGGCGGCGCGGTGCTGGTGCACGGCGCCGAGCCCTGCCGGCAGGCCCTCACCCGCATCCCGCTGGACCGCACCGCCGCCGGCACCACCGGCGGCGCCGCCCGGGAACTGTCCGCCGGCGGCACCCTGTTCGACCAGGAGGGCACCGGGCACCGCACCACCCGGCGCGCCGTCGCCGACGACCTCGGCGCGGCCGGAGTGGAGCGGCTGCGCCCGGTGTGGCAGGACGTCCTGGACCGCCGTCTCGCCCCGCTCGGCACGGGACGCGACGTCGACCTCGTCCCACTGGCCCGTGAACTGGCCGGGGCCACCGTCCGCGCGCTGCTGGGCGCGACCGGCGACCCGCAGGCCATCGCCGCCGCGGCCGCCGCGGCGGCGGCGATGGCCGTACGCGACCACCTGCCCGGCCCCCGGCCGCCGGGCACGGCACGCGCGGCCGCCGAGGCGACCGCACGGCTGGAGGCGCTGCTCGCCCCGGCAACCGGGCCGGCGACCGAGCCGGCCCTGCGGGCCATGCTCGCGGTCGCCGCCGTCAACACCACCGTCGCCGCCCTCCCGCGGGCCGCCGCCTGGTGTGCCGACGGAGACCTCTGGGCGCAGGCGGCCGACGACCGGCTGCGCCCGGACCTGGTGGCAGAACTGCTGCGGGTGACCGCTCCCTCCCCCCTGCTGCCCCGCGTGGCGGCGGCCGACGCGGAGTTGGAGGGCTGCCCGGTGAAGGCCGGGGACCGCCTGATCCTGATCGCACGACACGCCGCCCGGGCCCACGACCGGCTGCCCGACGCCCGGAACCCGCAACCGCCCGGCCTCGCCCAGCTCGTCTTCGGCGCCGGCACCCACGCCTGTCCCGGCGCACGCCTGGCCCGCGCCCAGCTCGACGACGCCCTCGCCGCGCTGGCCCCCCACCGCCCCACCGTCCTGCGCGCCCGCGTCGACCGGGGCGCCGCCCTGCCGGGCTGGCGCACCCTCACCGTCCGGGCGGCCGGCGGCCCTCGACCCCGGGAGAACCGATGACCACGATCGCCGTCACCGGAGCGAGCGGCTTCTGCGGCTCCCACGTCGCCACGACGGCCGCCGCGCGTGGGGCCCGCGTCCTGTGCCTCGGACGACGCCCCGGCCCGGTCGGCCGGCACATCCCGTGGGACGCCGCGCGCGAGGCGCCGGACCTCTCCGGCGCCGACTTCGTCGTGCACTGCGCGGCGGCCGTCGGCGACCCCGTGCCCGGCTCACCGGCCGAGGCCGCCCTGCACGCCGTCAACGTCGACGGCACGGCCCGGCTGCTCGATTCGGCGGCCGGGCGGCCGGTGGTGTGGGTGAGCAGCGCCAGTGTGTACGCACCCGCCCCTCGCCACTCCCGCGTCTTCGAGGACCACCCGGTGCGCGGACACGTGAACGCCTACGGCCGCTCCAAGGCCGCCGGGGAGGCGCTGGCCCTCGCCGCGGGCGCCGTGGTGCTGCGGCCGAGGGCGGTCTACGGCGAAGGGGACCCGCACCTGGTGCCCCGGCTGCTGTCCCGCGTCCGTCGCGGACTGCTCGTGCTGCCGGGGCCCAGCGCCGACCTCAGCCTGACCTCCGTCGGGAACCTCACCGACGCCGGCCTGCTGGCCGCCCGCTGGCCGCCGGGCGCGTACAACATCGCCGACCCCGAGCCGTACGACCGCGACCGGGCGATCCACGCGGTACTGCGTGCCCACGGCGTCCGCGCGCGCATCGAACACCTGCCACCCGCGTTCGCCCGTGCCGCCGCCTTCGCGGTGCAGTCCCTGTCCCGGCTGCGACCGCGGTCGGAGCCGCTGCTCACCCGCTACGCCGTCGAGCAACTGGCCCGCCCGGTCGTACTGGATGTGTCCCGGGCCCGGGCCCAGGGCTGGGAGCCGCGGCACACGTTGAGCGACTACCTGTCCGCGACGTCGGAGCGGCGGGGAAACGCCGACGCCGCCCGGGACGCGCCGCGGTAGGGCGCGCGCGTCGGCGGGTCGACAGGACGACAGCGAGGAGGTCCGGCCCCTCGGGACCTCAGTCCCGCCGCCGTCGAGTTCCTCGCGGCTGCCGCCGCTGTGCCTTCTCCCCGGTCGTGGGTCCCCCCAGCGGACCACCGGCCGGGATCACGACCAGGACGGCTACGCCTTCCGCTTCCGGTTCGAGTACGAGTCGGTCCCCGCCGACAGCCGCCTCCAGCAGGGCCCGCCGGCGCCCGGTCATGGTGTGGGGCGACTCCCCCCAGTCCATGGCCAGCGCGTCGTCCTCGGCCGGCGATGGTGCTGCGACGGCGTCCTGCCAGTCGGTCCTGCCCAGGAGGGCCCACAGCTGTTCCTCCAGCACTGCCGACAGAGCCTCGCGTCGCTCGACCGTACCGAACATCCGAGCTGCCAAGCCGTCGCGCCGCCAGCGCCCGTGCCGGGACTGGACGCTGTGATGTGACAGCACGCGCTTCAGCTCGGCGAGCCGCGCAGCGCCGTCCGGCGCCGGTTCGCGGTCCAGCGCACGAGAGAGCTCGGCCCGCTGGGTGACCAGCCAGACCGCCCGTTCGTTCAGAAGGCTCAGGCACCACAGAAGGCGTTCGTCATCGACCCGTGAGCCGAAGCGCCTTCGCCGGCCGCCGAGTTCGAGGGCCACCTCGATGCGGTGTCGTGGATCGCGACAGTAGGCACGGACCGCGTGGGCCTCGGCGATCTCCGCGTCCAGTTCGGCCAGCCGGGCACGGCGCCACCGCGTGACGAACCCGGGCCGCGCGAACCGCCGGACCGCGAGGGCGCGCAGCTCGCGGTCGATCGCCGGCACGGGCGCCCGGACCGTCGCGCAGTCGCTGGTCACGCACTGGTACACCGCGCGCAGTGGATCGGGTGCCCAACGCCCCGGAGGGTGTGCCCCCATGACCGGCCCATCGCACGCCGAGCACCGCAGCAGGTCGTTTCCGACGAACTGCATGCCCCCCTCGAAAGCGGGAACCTCCACGCCGAACCGGTTGGCGTGGTGTCGGTCGAGAACGTCAACGACCCGATTCAGGTGCATCCGCCATTCTCGTCCCGTACGAGGACGGGAAGGCAATACCCGGACGGCTCGCTGTCCGGCCGCGGCGGAGACGGTCCAGCGGGGCCCGGCATGAGGGCAGGGGCAGGGGCAGGGGCAACGGGGCACCCAGGGCCACCAGTGCGCCGCCGGGGTCTCACACCGCGGACGCCGCCTCCGACACCACGCGCATCCCCAGTCCCCGCACCCGGTAGATGCACGTGTCGTCGCCCCACAGCGACGCGTCCGCCACCGCATAGGGGCCGCGCGCGTCCGCGCCGCTCTCCACGATGTCCATGTCCACCCGGATCAACCGGTCGGCCGGAGTGATCTGCCCCCGGTAGGTCCAGGACGCCTCGCGGCCGGGCAGCACCGGTTCGAAACGCGGGTGCTCGACACCGTCGGCCGCGCCCCGTTCGAGCAGGTGGAACTGGAGCAGCTGACACATGGCCTCAAGACCCAACGACCCCGGCTGCACCGGGTCCTGGAAGAAGTGGGCACGGAAGAACCAGGCGTCCGGGCGCACGTCCTTCTCCGACCGCAGCCGGCCCAGCCCCGCGCTCCCGCCGTCCGGCCAGTAGCCCGTGATCCGGTCCAGCATCAGCAGCATCGGTCCCGGCAGGCGTGGTTCCCCGGCGCAGTACCGGGCGGGCCGGGTCGTCAGGTCGACCACCCGGCCGCAGGGCTCGTCGAGGCGGGACCGGTCGTCCGCCGACGTCGTGAGCCCCTGCTGATCCTCGAAGGCCGACCGGGGGAAGTACCCGAAGACCGTGGAGAGTTCGAACACGGGCGAGTCGTCGGCCGTGCACGTCACCCGGAACGACTCGATGATCATGTCTCCGCTGCACGAGACCCGCGTCAGCTCGGCCCTGGTGCGTACCGTGCGGGTGGCCGGGGTGACCTCGCCGGTGACCGTCCCGGATCCGTCGAGGTTGCGGAACAGCAGATCGGTGCCGCTGGTCAACGCGCTGCCCACGTACGAGGCGAGCCATCCGCACGGTTGCAGGGCGATCTCGGTGAGGACGGCGAACGGCATGGCCCGGCCACCGCTCTGCTCGAAGTACCACGCTCGGGCTGGTACGTCGTACTCGGCGACGACGACGCTGCCCTCGCGCATCCCGGCCTGCGGCCCGTCCACCGACACGATCCGGCTCATGAAGTGGTACGGCGGGCCGGGGAGCCGGGCCACCCTGCGGGTGCCGTCGAAGGGCTCGTACATGGCGCCGAACGCCTCGCTCGGCCTGCCCCACGCGCACGCCAGCAGGGAGGCGTGGTCGAAGGGGAATCCGTCGGCGGCGACCGCCACGGGCTTCTCCTCCCGGTGCCCGGCCAGTCCGGCCAGCCGTGGCGGCGGCACCGGGTTCCCGTCGGTCTGCACGGCGGGCGGACCGCAGTGCCGCCAGTGCGACAGCGGCCAGTCGGGGACCAGCCGGATCGCCATGTCGCGGCCCAGGAACGCCTTCGCCCCGTCCACCGAGCCCAGGACGTCGGCGTGGAGCGTCGGAATCGGCCCGGCCGAGACGCCGCGTACGAACACCTCGTAGACGACCCGCCGGCCCTCCGGGGTCGCCTGGCCCCGGCACATCGCCGTGGAGGGGTGGTCGCTGACCGGTTCGAAGCGCCAGCCGTCCCGGTCGAGCGTGAAGCCCATGGCCGTCAGGTAGAACGCCATCGCCTGGAGACCGCCCTGGAACATCAGGGTGCCCGGCATGCACGGGTCGTTCTTGAAGTGGCCGGTGAAGAACCAGTCGTCCGGGGACAACGCGGTCTCGGCGCGCAGATAGCCGCGGCCCCACGGCCCTCCGGCCGGATCGAAGGCGGTGACCTCGTCCAGCAGCCGCAGCCGGCCCTCGTCGAGCCGGGGGGGACGGACGTGGGCCGCCGTCGCCTCCCAGCCGGGCCCGAAGCAGTCCGCCGGCCGCCCCTGGGCCAGGGCCCGCACCCGGTCCGCACCGAAGCGGGACCGTTCGCAGCGTACGGCCGGCGGATCGAGCGGCAGTCCGTCGCCGGGCGAGTGCTCGGCGGGATCCCATCGAACGCCACCGCTGCCGACGAGCTCCGCCGGGGTGAAGAACCCGGCCTGGCCCTCGCGGACGCTGAGCCGCAGCTCGCCGTCCACGTAGCAGTCGTAGTGGAAGAAGGCCAGCCGGACGCCGTCGGCCTCCGCATGGCCGTCGAGATGGATCTCGAAGCGCAGGGTGTCGCCCGCTTCCGGCGGGCTGCCGTGGAACGTCACCTCGCAGCCGAGCAGCCGATAGGCGCGCTCGCCCCGGTTGAGGAGGTCGATACCCAGCCAGCTGAGCAGGAGCAGGTCGGCCTGGCCCGCCTCGATCAGCAGACCGGCCGGCATGCGCCCCGTGGAGTCCAGGTACCAACTGCCGGGCAGGACGTCGGTCTCCGTCCAGATCCTGCCGTCCGTGCGCACCGGGCCCGGCAGTGCGAGCGCCCCGGGGACGGCGTCGATGCCGGTGACCCGGTCGGCGAGCAGCATGGGCGGCCCGGGCATCCTGGTCTGCACCGCGTAGCCGTCCTGCTCCGCGAAGCGCGGGCCGAACAGGGTGGAGATCTCGCGGGAGGCCAGGTGCTCCAACTGGGCGCGGTCGAACGTGGGCCCGGGCTTCGGAGCCGGCGCCGGGAGCGACGGGACGGCAGGCGGTGCGGTGGGTCCGGTTGGCCGCGGGGGAGCGGGGCGGGGCGCGGTTCCCCTCGTGCCGGCGGAGGTCATCGCGGTGAGGGCGAGGGCGGAAACCCGCAGGAACCGCTGATGGGCCTCGGTGTGCGCGGCCATGACCTCCTGGTGCAGTGCGGCGACCCGGAGGCTGTGCCGGGCGGCCACGGCCCTGGCCCCCGTCGCCCCCGGCTCCGTAGCCCCCGCCGCCCCCGGCTCCGCCGGGGCGTCGGCAGGTGGCCGGTGCCGCTGGTCCGAGGGGCCAGGGGAGGGGAGGGCGACGGCGGCCGGGGCGGCTGGGGCACCGGGCTCCCGGACGGCCGGGGCGGCGACGCGGACGGGGCCGCCATCCGGAACCGGGGTCAGCTCGGGGGCCCGGGGAAGAACGGTCACGGCAGGCTCCAGGGGCGGCGGCAGGCACGGAGTGGGGGGTACGCGAACGGTGACGGCGGGGCCGGGGCGAGGGGGCTCTGTCGAGGCGTCGGCGAGCCGGGCGAGCAGCGCGTCCGCCTTCACCGGCACTCCGGCGACGACGAGTTCGCCGAGCGCGAGGCACAGGTGCCGCAGCCCGGCGTCCCCCGGGGCGTCCAGCGCGACAGCCACATGCTCCCGGTCGCCGAGCACCCGTTTGATCCAGCCGGTGCACAGCCTCCGGGGCCCGTGCTCCACGAAGATCCGGACACCGTCCGCCCACGCCTGCTCGACCGTGGCCGCGAAATCGATCGTGCCGAGGGCCTGCGCGGTGATCGCCTCGGCGGCCCGCTCGGCCGTCGGCCGGTACGCCTGCCCGGTGGCCCCGCTGTAGAACCGCACCCCGGGCACCTCGACGGTGTGACGGCGGTGGGTCGCCCGCCAGACCTCCTCCACCTCGGCCAGCTCCGGCGCGTGGGCCGCCATGTCGTAGTCCAGCTCGATCGCCCGGTCGGCACCGATTCTGGCCACGACCGCGGCGCACGCCCGGGACTCGCCGCCGATGACACAGACCCCGGGCGCGTTCACCGCCATCAGATGGACCGCGGCCTCCGCGGCCAGCTCCGCGCGGACGGCTTCCAGGGGAGCCCCGACCAGGTAGCTCGACCACCGGGAGCCCTGGATGCCCCGCCGCCGCCAGAAGCGCCGGACCGCCCGCAGCTCACCCGTGAGTTCGGTCGTGAACAGACCGCTGTCCCGGGTGGCCTCGTACAGTCCCGGGGCGTCCGGCCAGGCCCCGAGCGCGACGAGCGCCGTGGACTCGCCCGAGGAGTATCCGAGCGCCGCATCGGGCCGCAGCCCGAGCACCTCGCGGCTGAACACCGTGTGCAGCACGGCGAGTTCGGCGACGGACCAGATCTGGCCGAGCACCCCCGGCTCCACCCGGGACCGCAGCCGTGTCCCCACCGCCCGGTGCTCCTCCCGGACGGTTTCGCCCAGCGACGGGCACGCCAGCATCAGCTCGTGGCCCATCCCCGGATACGCGGCCGAGCCGTTCGTGTACACGAAAGCCGTCTGACCCGTGACCGGCCCGTCCCGGTAGAACACGTCGGCCGGACGGACCCCGCCCCGTGTCAGCCAGCGGTGGGCGGCTTCCGCGCGGTCCTGCGGCGCGGTGTCGCCGTCGACCACGAACGCCAGCCGGGCGGGCCCGGCCGAGGACTCCGTACCGGATTCCAGTGCGGCCAGCACCTCTTGGCGGTCGGCCCCGGAGAAGACGCGCAGACGCGGAGCCCGGCCCCGCAGCCACGGCCGGGGATCCCCCGCGCGCAGCCGTACGCCCGCGGCCGGCCCCTCCAGCGGCTCGACGACGACCCGCGCGGTATGGGCGACGGCCGCGGTGTCCGCGGGTTCGCCCGCACGGGGGACCGCGCGGTGCTGGAGCGACAGCGCCGCGACCGCGACGGAGACCAGCCCCGACGCGGCATGGGCCCGCCCGAAGGCCGACGCCGGGTCGAACACCGCCTCGGGGCCGTCGCCGATGACCATGTCCGGCTCGTCGGCGGCCTCCTCGTCGAGCAGGGCGATGACGGTGTCGCCGTCCCTGCGCGCGATGTCCAGGGGCTTGAGGACCAGGACGACGGCGGCGTCCCCCGGCTCGTCCTCGTGACCGAGCTCCCGCAGGGCGGCCCGGTGGACCGCCTCGCAGGACAGGTCGGTGGCGCCGACGAGAGCGGCGTCGGCCTCCCCCGACCGGACGGCCCGGGCCGCGAGCTCCAGCGCGACCAGCCCGGACGCCTCCTCCGCGGACACCGTGAACCCGGGCCCGCCCAGATCCAGTTGCGTACTGATGCGGTTCGCCGCGAGGTTCGGCATGCTGCCCACCACGCCCTCCGCCGTCATGGGCGGAGTGAAGGCGTCCCGGGCGAGATCCGCCGACGGACCGGTGGAGGCCGCCCCCGACTGCTCCATCCAGTACGGAACCCGCCAGCGGGCACCCGCGCGCGCCACCTCCGGGTCCACCCCCGTACCGATGACCACCATGGTCCGCTCGCGCGGCAGGCTCACCGTCCGGGCGGCCTCCCGGGCGGCCTCCAGGACCAGGAGCTGATGACGCACGGTCCGCTCCAGGCCCAGCGGCGGGAAGCACAGGTCCGTCAGCTCCACGGGGATCTCCACGACGGGGCCGCGCCGTTCACCGCCCAGCACCGCCCGGCGGAAATCCTCGGTGGACGTCCCCTCGCCGACCCGGGCGCCGACGGCGACGATCGCCACCGGGGTACGGGAGCCCCGCGCGTCGGGTGCCGGATCCGAGGGCGCAGCGTCGGCGGCCGGTCCGGAACGCCGGACACCGGACGCCGGGCTCCGCGCCGGACCGCATGCGGGGGGCGGGGGCGCGTCCTGCGGATGGTCGACGACCACGTGGGCGTTGGTCCCGCCGAACCCGAAGGCGCTCACCGCGGCCCGGCGCGGACCCGCCCACTCCTCCGGTGCGGACAGCACCCGCAACGGCGTGCCCGCCAGCACCTCCAGCGGCCGCCCGGCGCCGAGTGTCGCCGGCCGGACCCCCGCACGCATCGCTCCGAGCACCTTCAGCAGCCCCGTCACGCCCGCCGAGGCCAGCAGGTGGCCGACGTTCGACTTGGCCGAACCGATGGGCAGGTCGTCGGCGGCCCCGAAGACCCGGGCCATGCCACGCGCCTCCACCGCGTCCCCCACCGGCGTCCCCGTCGCATGGCACTCCACGAGCGACACCGACTCGGGAGCGACGCCCGCCCTGTCGTACGCCAGGCGCATGGCCCGCACCTGGCCCTCCTCCGACGGGCTGATCAGCCCCGAGCCACGCCCGTCGTTGGACAGTCCCACACCGCGGATCACCCCGAGCACCGGCAGGCCGGCGGCGCGCGCCCCGGAGAGCCGCATCAGGGCGACGAACCCGGCCCCCTCGCCGTGCACCAGCCCGTCCGCGTCCCGGTGGAAGGGGCGGCTGCGCCCCGTGCGGCTCGTCGCGGACAGCCCGCAGAACCCCACGTGCAGGTAGAGGGGATCGGGGCGGCTGACCGCACCGGCCACCATCAGGTCGGCGGTGCCGTCGTGCAGCCGGTCGCACGCCAGCTTGATCGCGTACAGCGAGGACGCGCAGGCGGCGTCGAGGGACCACGCCCCCGCCCCGAGCCCCAGCGCGCGGGCCGCGAGCAGGGCGGGCAGCCCGGACGAGAAGCGGTTACGGGCGTCGGGGCGCGCACGACGCTCACCCGTCAGCAAGGCGTCGCGCAGCCGGGACCGCTGAGCGGACAGCCAGACGTGTTCGGCGAAGGCCGCCCCGGCGGGCGTCGGGTACGACAGGTTCCCCAGCACCAGCCCTCCGCGCGGGACCGGGCCCGTGCGGCCCGCCTCGGCGAGCGCCTGCCGTACCCCGTACAGGACCCAGTGGAAGAGCGGGTCCAGCGACGCGATCCGCTCGGGGGCGATGTGGAAGCCGCCCGGGTCGAAGACGGACTCGAACCCCTGGACGTAACCGCCGACATCGGTCCAGGTGCGGTCGAGGTGGTCGTCCACGGTGCCCATGGCCCAGCGGTGCGGCAGCCGCCACCGGCCGGCCGGGGCGGCCGACAGGCTCACCCGGCCCGCGGCGATGTTCTCCCAGAACGTGTCCGGGTCGAGCGCGCCGGGCAGCACACAGCCCCGTCCGACGACGGCGATCGGTTCGACAGGCATACGGATCTCGCTTCGCGGCAGGGCGGCGGCCGGGGACGGGGTCAGGAGGGGCGGCGGACGAGTTCGACACCGATCAGTTCCAGCCGGACGGAACCGTCGGCGTCGATCAGTGCCGCGTCGCAGCGCGCCCCCGCGTCGTGCGCCTTCCGTCCCCGGACGACACATCGCACGGTGCCGTCCACCGGTCCGTGCCGGTGCACCCTGCATTCGGCCACGGACATCGGCAGCGTCGCCGCACCGAGCACCTTCTCGCCCCAGAGCAGGGCGAGTTGGAGCGCGCCGTCCACGGCGGCCGCGTCGAGCGGCCAGTGCTCGCCCGACCAGTCCAGGGCGCGCAGGCCCGCGACGGTCGCCTCGGCTCCGTGCTCGGAGACACCGCGCACCGTGCGCAGGGCCTGGAACCGGGGGCCGTGGAAGAGGACCTCCCCGTCGTACCAGGCGGTCCGGTCGAGCGGCTTCAGGCCGTCCGGGGTGTCCCACACGCTCGCTCCGGCTTCCCCGTCGCCGGGACCGAGGACGGCCCGGAAGTACGCCGGGCCGTCCTCGCCCAGCAGCTCCGCCTCCAGGCCCGACGGGGACCCCGGCGCGCCCCGGCTGCCGAGCAGGGTGAGCCGGTGGCCCGTGCCGGACAGCTCCGGCAGGGGGTACTTCCTGTACACCCGCAGATCACGCAGGACGAGCCCTCCGGCGGTCGGCAGCCACGCGGCGGCCGCACCCGCGAACCAGTTCAGCACCAGGGCCACGGGCAGTACCGGCACGTCGGCGGGCGCGTGGTCGGCCAGCTGCGGCAGGGAGTCCGAGCGGACGAGCAGCTGCGCGCGACGAGGATCAACGGCCGGCGACAGGGCGGCCGGGCCGTCCCCGGCCGTCAGGATGACCCGGGCCTCACCGGCGGAGCCGTCCAGCTCGGCGGTGAAGGCCGCGGCGCCCTGGTCCAGGGGGATGAGCGGGACCCCCGACCGGCCGAAACGCGCGGCCAGGGCCGGGGTGACCATGCCGCCCTGCCAGGGACCCCACGCCACGCACCGCACCAGACAGCCGGGGCGGCGGGCCTGTTCGGCCGACGCGACGTGCTGGAGGATCTCGTTGGCCATGGCGTAGTCGCTCTGCCCCGGGTTGCCGAACACGGCGGCCACCGAGGAGAACAGGCAGATCGTGTCCAGGGGATCGTCCGCCGTCGCCGCCAGGAGCGCCCGAAGACCCTCCACCTTGGTGGACATCACCAGCTCGGCCTGTTCGTCGGTCTTGTCGACGATCCGCTTGTCCGCCAGCACCCCCGCACCGTGCACGATGCCGGTGACCGGCCCCCACGCCTCGCGCACATCGCGCAGAGCCTCGGCGAGGGCGTCACCGTCGCGGGCGTCCACCCGGACGTACCGGACGGACGACCCCGCGGCCTCCAGCTCCGCCAGCGTCGCCCGAACCTCGCGCGCGGCCAGGATCGCCCGGGCCCGCTCGGCGATCCGGGCGGGCGAGGAGTCCGCCGCCGCCCCGGTGGAGCGCTCCGCGAGCAGATGGGTGAGCGCCGCTTCGTCGGTGGCCGACACCAGACCGGCGGGCTCAGCGGCCAGGTCCGTCCGGCCCAGCAGCACGATCCGCGGCCGATGGGTCCTGGCCAGGTCGAGCAGCGCCGCGGCGGTCACCCCGCGGGCCCCTCCGGTGGCCACGATCACCGACGCGGAAGAGATCCGCCGAGTGTCACCGGGCGTCACCGGCCGGGGCGCCGTGCGCAGGACGGCGCGGGTGCCGTCCGCGCGGAGGCCGACCTCCGCGTCGGCTCCCCCTTCGCACAGTTCCCGCACGATCGCCTCGGCGGCCTCCTCGTCGTCCCTGCCGCCCCGCTCGCAGTCGATGATCCTGACCGAGGCGTCCGGCCACTCCTTCGCCGCGGTCCGGGCCAGCCCGGCGACCCCGCCCAGCCACGCACGGCCGGGCGCGTGGCCGCCGAGCCCGAAGTCACCCCCGGTGTCCTGCACGGTCACGAACACCCCGCCGTCCCCGGCCGCTCGTGCCGCGACCGCCCGCGCGGCGCGCAGCGCCGAGCGGTGGACCTCCCGCGCCTCCTCCGGCGTGCCGCTCGCGGTGAAGCCGCCGAGGTGGACGACGCCGCGCGCGTCTTCGGGCACCTCCGCCACGGCGGTGGCGTCCACGCCGCGTTCCGCCAGCTTCCGGGCGACGAGGCCGGTGAGCCCGCCCCCGCCCGCGCCCTCACCGGTCACCAGGACGGGCCCGTCCAGTAGTCCCGCAGTGGCCAGCCCGGACGCCGGTGACTCCACCGCGCACGGAACGAGCCGCGTCAGCGGCATCGGCGGCACCGACGGGACCGGCTCGTCGGAACCGGTGCTTCGGGCGGCCGGGGGACCGGGCACGGCCCGGTCCCCCGGGCCGGTCCCGGAATCCCGGCCGGCCGCCTCCGGGGCATCGGGAGGCCGGACCTCGCCGGTGAGCGACTCGACGATCTCCCGCAGCGTACGGAGCTTGCCGAGCCGGCCGACATCGCCCGCTGCCACGTCCCCCACCTGCTGGCGCACGGCCGACAGGATCTCGACGCGCTTGATGGAGTCGACGCCCAGGTCCGCCTCCAGCTCCATGTCCACGTTGAGCATCGCGGTGGGGTAACCGGTGAGCCGGGCCACCACCGACAGGAGCAACTCCTCCAGCTCCGGCGGCGACAGGCGCACCGGGCCTTCTGCGGGATCGGGATCGGGAGCGGCAGCCGGTGCGGCAGCCGGTGCGGGCGGAGACACCGCAGCCGTTCCGGCTTCGACCGGCGCGAGGTGCGCGGAGGCCGCGGGAGACGGGGGAGCGGACGCGGGCGCTGCTGCCGGAACGGAACTCACGACGGGAGCGGCCGGGGCCACGGGCGCCGGGTCGCGCCGAGGTGACGAGGCGCGGGGCAGCGGAAGCGGCGCGGCGGGAGCCGGCGGGTCCACGGCCCCGCCCTCGTGCGGCGCCCCGAGCATCGCGGCCAGGGTCGTCTCGGTCATCCGCAGGAAGGCCATATGGCTGTCCGTGAGCATGCGCTGGCAGGCGGCGTGGGCCTCCGCCGTCTGCCGTTGGACGCCTTCGACGGCGGCGAACCAGTCACCGCCGACAGCGCTCGCCGCCCCTGTGCCGGGCGACGGCTCGGGATGCCGGGGTGCGGATGCCGTCCCGTACGCCGACGGCTGCGGGGCGGGGACCGGAGAGGGAGCGTGCGCGGGCATGGGGACCGCCGGGGTGTCGGGCGCGGATACGGGGACGGAGCCGGATACGGATGCAGGGACGGAGCCAGGGCCGGGTACGGATACGGGATCGGTCACGGCGGCCGGGGCGGGCTCGGGCGGGCGCTGCGGTTCCTGTCCCGGAGCGGCGGGCGCGGCGGTCGACGCGGTGCCGGATCCGTGGAATTCGCCGTAGTTGGCTCCGCTGATCTTCACGGTCATTCGGGGCTCGCGCTCCTTCGCTGAGGTTCCGGGTGAGGCGTACGGCGCCCAGAGGCTGTCGAGATCCAGGGGGACACCGCGTACGGCGAGTTCGCCGAGCGCGGCGTGCAGGGTGTCGGCCCCCGACCGGGCCGGCCGGTCCAGGGGAACGGCCGCGTGCTCCCGGTCTCCGAGGATCTGTCCGACCAGACCGGTCAGGGCGGTGCCGGCGCCGACCTCGACGAAGGTGCGTACTCCCGCCGCGTACATCGCCTCGATCTGGTCCTGGAAGAGCACCGGCGAGGCGAGATGACCGGCGATCCGGCGGCGTACCTCGTCGGGGGACGACGGGTACGGCGCCGCGTCCGTGTTGCCGTAGACCTCGATCCGGGGCTCCGCGAGCGGCACCGTGCGCAGATACGCCGCGAGCGGCTCGACGGCCGGGGCGACCAGGGGGCTGTGGAAGGCGGTGGACGTGGCCAGCCGGCGGGTGCCGACCCCCTCGGCGGAGAACGCCTCCTCGGCGCGTACGACCGCCTCCGGCGAGCCCGAGAGCACCACTTGGCGCGGGGCGTTGTGGTTGGCCGGCCAGATGTCCTGGAACCCGCCGTCGGCCAGCACCTTGGCCACGTGTTCGCGGTCCGCCGCCACCGCCAGCATCGCGCCCGGGGCAGCTGCGGCATCGCGCATCAGCTCGCCGCGGCGACGTGCCAGGCCCACCAGCGCCTCGGCGTCCAGTGCGCCCGCACAGTGCAGCGCCACCAGCTCACCGAAGCTGTGGCCCGCCACGCAGTCCGGCCGCAGCCCCAGCTCCCGTACCACCGCCAGCAGCGCGAGCGCGTGCACCGCCAGCGCCGGCTGCGCCCACTCGGTGGCATGGAGAAGCTCCCGTCGCGCGGCGCGTTCCGCGTCGGTGAAGGCGGGCGGCGGGAACACGACCCGGTGCAGGGGCCGCCCGTCGAAGCGGGTGACGCCGAGCCGGTCCCAGACGGCCTGGGCGGCCGGCGCCAGCATGGCGAGACCGGCTCCCATCCCGACGTACTGGGAGCCCTGCCCCGGGAACAGGAAACCGACGCGGCCCGGGGCGGCCTCCCCGCACGCGTACCGGGCTCCGGAGGGCGTGGCGAACGCCTCCTCCGGGTGCCGCCGGATCACCGCGATGGCCTGCGCGTACTGCTCCCGCAGGTCCTCGGAGTCGGCGGCGACCACGGCCAGCCGTACCCGCGCGGCGGGTGAGAAGGCGGCGTGGCTCTCCCGTGCCAGCGCGGCCAGCGGACGCCCGTCGTCCGTGCGCGGCGGCACCAGGTCCGACGGGGTGTCGCCGCTGAACAGGACCAGTTCGCTGGACGCCGTACGGTGGCGCGGGGCCGTGCGGCCCGCCCCGGACGGCGCGTACTCCTCCAGCGTGACGTGGAAGTTGCTGCCGCCGAAGCCGAAACTCGACACCGCCGCCCGGCGGGGATGACCGGCCCGTACCCACGGGCGGGCCTCGGTGTTGACGTAGAACGGTCCGTCCGGGGCGGCGGCCGCCGGATTGGGCCGTTCGACCTTGACCGTCGGCGGCAGGACCTTGTGGTGCAGGGCCATGACCGCCTTGAGGAGCCCCGCCGCCCCCGCCGCGCACTTGGTGTGGCCGATCTGCGACTTGACCGAGCCGATCGCACACCATGGCCCGTCGGCCCGGCCCGAGGACCCGAACACCTCGCCGAGTGCGGCCAGTTCGGCGGTGTCCCCGGCCTTCGTGCCGGTCCCGTGCGCCTCGACCAGCTCCACGGTCTCCGGTCCGTAGCCCGCCTGCTCGTAGGCGCGTCGCAGGGCCCGCGCCTGGCCGTCGGGCAACGGGGCGTAGATCGCCGTGCTCCTGCCGTCGGAGGAGGTGCCGATGCCCCGGATCACGGCGTGGATCCGGTCGCCGTCCCGCTCCGCGTCGGACAACCGCTTCAGCGCGTACATGACGACCGCTTCGCCGAGCATGGTGCCGTCGGCCGCGTCCGAGAACGGCCGGCAGTCACCGCTGGGGGACAGCGCGGGCGTCTTGGAGAAGCACAGGAACATGCCGATGTCGTTGCCGGTGTCCACGCCACCGCTGATCACCAGGTCGGCGCGGCCGAGGGACAGCTCACCCACCGCCGTCGACAAGGCCGCCAGGGAGCTGGCACAGGCGGCGTCGGTGGTGTGGTTGATGCCGTGCAGATCGAACCGGTTGGCGATCCGGCCCGCGACGACGTTGCCGAGCAGCCCGGGGAAGGACGACTCCCGCCACGGCGCGAAACGGGCCGAGATGCGGTCGCACACGGCCCGCGCCTCCGCCTCGCCGAGGCCGCTCTCCCGGAGCGCCGCCAGCCACACGGGGCGCTGGGTGCGCGCGTACATGTGCGGAAGGAGTTCGAGGGAGGCCGCGCCGAGGACGACACCGGTCCGGTCCCGGTCCACCCCGGACAGGCCGCCGGTATCCGCCAGCACCTGGTCGGCGACCATCAGGGCGAGCAGCTGGGAGGTGTCCGTCGACGACAGCGTGGCGGGGGGCACCCCGTAGGCCATCGGGTCGAAGTCCACCTCGGAGAGGAAGGCGCCCCGGCGGGCGTACGTCTTGTCGGGGGCGGCCGGGTCCGGGTCGTAGTGGTCCTCCACACGCCAGCGGGCGGCGGGCACCTCGGTGATCAGGTCGCGGCCGCCCGTCACGTTCCGCCAGTAGCCGGCCGCGTTGGTCGCGCCGGGGACCAGGGCGCCCACGCCGACCACGGCGATGGGGACCTGGCGGGGGGTGGAGCCGGACACGGTGTCTCCTCGAAGTCGGGTGGTCGTCGCTGGCGCCTCGGCGGCGCCGGGGCCGCTCACGCCAGCTCGCACGGCGCGTGGGTGAACGCCTCGGCCGGCAACGCAAGGCCGTACGTGCGCAGTTGGTGGGCTCGGGTGAGCACGGCGGCCCCTTCGAGCAGGTTGAGCGCGATCTGCACCACGGACCGGTGTGCCGGATCGGCCAGGAACGTGCCCGCCACCCACTGGTTGAAGGCGCCCATCGCCGGCCCGCACCAGATCTGGTAGTCGGCCCGCCGCGACCCCTCCCCGGCGATCGCCCACCGGCTGGAACTGCCCAGGTACCAGCGGAAGACGAGAGCCATACGGTGCTTGGGATCGGTCTCCGCCCGGGTGACCTCGGCGGGATCGCGCTGCTCCCAGAAGGCGCGCGTCCGCTGCCAGACCTCGTCGAACGGGGCGCGCAGCACATCGCGCTCGATCGAGGCCCGCAGCGCGGACGGGATCTCCTCCAGCGAACCGTGGGCCCGGTACGCCGCGTGGAGCCGGGCCGCCCGGGGGGCGAACATCGTCCCCCGGGAGAGCACCTGGAGCTTCACACCGAGCTCGAACATGTCGGCCGCCGGCGCCATGGCCACATCGGAGACGTCGGCGTCGCAGAGCATCGCCTTGGCCTCGTCGGACAGGCCCGCCTCGACGGCCGTCTGGTTCACCGACCCGACGACCACGTAGGACGCGCCGAGGGCGAAGGCGGCGGCCACCGCCTCCGGAGTGCCGAGGCCGCCGGCCGCGCCGAGCCGGACCGGCCGGTCGTATCCGAACCGCCGGCACAGCGCGTCCCGCAGCGCGGCGATCCTCGGCAGCAGGACCGACAACGGCCGGTTGTCGGTGTGCCCACCGCTGTCCGCCTCCACGGTGATGTCCTCGGCCACCGGCACCAGGGCCGCCAGGTCGGCCTCCTGGCGGGTCAGCTTCCCCTGGGCGACGAGGGAACCCAGCAGCGCGGGCGGGGCGGGGGAGAGGAACCTCTCGGCCACCTCGGGCCGGGAGACCTTCGCCAGCAGGCGCGTGCGCCGGACGATGCCGCCGCCCGCGCCCCGGCGCAGCCCGCGGGCCGAGCACAGGACGACCGCCGGAGTCAGCTCCATGAACGCCGACGCCGAGATCACGGGAACACCGGTGCGCAGCAGCAGCTCGGCGACGCGCCACTCCAGCGCCGGTTCGGCCGGCGAGTGGATGAGGTTGACGCCCCAGTTCGAGCGGGACTCCAGCTCGTGCGCCAGGGTCCGGACGGCCCGCTCCACCTCGGGGTAGGCCAAACCGCCCGCGCCGAAGAAGCCGAGCATCTCCGCCCCGGCCATCGCCAAGACCATCCGGGTGGTCGCGATGCCGTTCGCCATCTCCCCAGCGACATACGGGAAGCGGACGCCGTGCGCTTCGCAGAAGGTGCGACCGCCGAGCCACTCGGGGTACAGCGGCGGCAGCGTACCGAGCACCGGGCCGTCGGGCAGCGGACCGGTCGCGAGCCCCAGGTCACGGCCGCCCGAGCCGCTGACGACGTGGACGGGCTCCCGGATCCGCCGGGCACGGGCCGCGATTCCCTCCGGCGAGAAGACCGGTGGGGAAGCGGCGGGGGAGCCGGGAGCGGCGAGGACGGACACGGGAGGGCTCCAACGGGGAGGGGCGTCTGCTGGTCAGGCGTACGGGGCGGTCGGGAGGACGGGAGGACGGTCCGGCACTCCGGGGAGAGCCCCGCTCCGCGGGGCGAGACCGGACCAGAGGTAGTCGAGGCCCACCGGGTCGCAGGCCGCCGACGATCCCAGCCGGCTCCTGACCCGGGTGTCGTCGAACCGCCGCCGGTGGGCGAGGTAGATCGTCATGCCCGGGTAGAAGTCCAGCAGCGCCTCCAGCGCCGACGGGGCATCCGGCTTGGCGGCGACCAGGTCGATCGAGATCGGACCCAGCCGTTCCAAAAGGGCCACCACCGTCGGTACGGGCACATCGCGGTCATGGACGACGTGGTACGTGTCGACCCCGCCCGATGGCGGCAGTCCGGCCAGCCGCACCATGGCCTCGGCCGCCTGCTCCACCGGCAGGAGGTTCAGCCGGCCGTGCGGGTGCCCCACGGTCCGGACGCGGGGCGGGCTGTGCGGACCCGGCTCCGCGGGGCCGGCGGTGCGCCGCGCGTCGCGCAGGATCCGTTCGACGACCAGCAGGGGATGCGCGGGCAGCTCGGGGTGCGGCGGCAGGTCCGTGACCAGGATGCTGGGCCGCAGGACCAGGGCCGGGCGGCCGTGCTCCCGGGACCACGCGTGGACCAGCAGCTCCGCCTCGTACTTGGACCGTTCGTAGGCGTTCTCGAAGCCGTGGGCGTCGTCCAGCTCGTCCTCGTACGCCACCCCCTCCCGCCGCGCCCCGGCCACGAACGCGGTACTCACGTGGTGGACGGCCGGTGCCCGACGGCCCGCCGCCGCCAACTCCAGCACGTGCCGCGTCCCTTCGACGTTGGTCCGGCGCAGCTCGGGAAGATCGCCCTCCAGGTTGATGGAGCCCGCGCTGTGCCAGATCGCGTCGAGGCCGTCCGCGAGCCTCTGGAACATCCGCCCCGACAGCCCCAGCCTCGGCAGCGCCAGATCGGTCTCCACCACCCGCAGCCGGCCGGGCAGCTGGGCGGTGAACGCCTCCGGCGAACCCGTCAGTTCGAAGAACCGGGTGATGCGGTGGAGAGCGTTCCCCGACCCCGCGTGGGCGAGGACGGTCACCGACCGATGGGCGTCGAGCAGGCGACGTAACAGGCGCAGTCCGAGAAATCCGGTGGCACCGGTGAGGGCGACGTGCACGAGCGTGCTCCAAGGGCAGTGAGGGGGTGGGCCGCGTTCGCGTGCGGAGACGGCGGTGCCGCCGTCGCGGCGACCGGGAGCGGAACCGGGGGATCAGGAGGATGAGGGCGGGGGAGGGGAGACGGGCGACGGAAGAGCGGAACGGGAAGGTATCGGCCGCCCTTCGGCACGGCACGGTCGCCGCCGGCCGCACGGTCCGTGTCCGGGCGTTCGGCCGGCCCGATGCGTGGTGCGGTGCGTCCGGCCGGTCCGGTGCGGCTGGTGTTCGCCGACTCTCCGCCACCCCGTCTCGCCGGAGATTCCCAGGTCCTCACTCGACCCGATGGCTCCGGCGCACGGCACACAATGTCAGACAGCGAGCGCGACACCGGCCCGGATTCCCTCTGCTCACCCGAACGAAGTACGCCGCCCCGCGAACCGTTAACGCCGGCGTGGCTCGGAGGAATCCGCCGCAGGCCAGGCCGCCCGGTCGCGGTGGGCGGCGCGATCCGGCAGGAGTCGTACGGGAGCGGCCCCCGGCCCGTCCTCCTTTCGAGGGAACCCTCCGGCAGGGCTCCGGGCCGACCCGCGTGGGTTCGCCCTTCCGGCATCGACCGGCGGCGGCGGGGTCTTGCAGGCCAGTCAGGGCAGGGGGAACGAGGGGAGGCGGCGCTCGACAGCGGATGCGCCGGCCGTCGCCGGAACCGGCCCGCAGCCGGCCGCCGAAGCCTGCTCTTCGTCCGCGTGCCGCACGCACCGGCTGCGGCCGGTGGCCATCCTGGTGGCCGGCCGGGCGGCTTGGCGACGGTGTGCCGCGGGCCGGTCCGGCGGCCCCGCGGCACCGGACCTCTGCGGTCCACCCACTCGCCTCGCCCTTCTCCCCGGACCGGCAGCCCCCTCCAGATGTCAGCGACTCCCCCTCGGCCCGGATTGGAAACCCCGAAGCCCATGCCTGATTCCGAGCAGTCCACCCGGCCTACCCCGCCTGAGCAGTCCACCGGGCCTACCCCGCCTGAGCAGTCCACCGGGCCCACCCAGCCCGAGCAGTCCACCGGGCCCGACCCGACCGACCGGCCCTCCCGACCCGCATCGTCCGACCGCTCCACCCGGTCCGACCAGCCCGGGCCGCCCGGTCCGGCTGCACCTTCCCCCAGCCACCCCACCCACGCGATCGACCGCGCGTTCCTCAGCCTGGCGCGTCGTCGGCCCGACGTGCGCTGGGACGCCGGTGGCGTCGCCTACCTCAGCGGCCCGCCCCCGGCCCTGGCCGACCTTCGCGCGTACGTCGGCTTCCGCCTCGGCCGGCTGCCTCTGCTCACCAGCCGGGTCGAAGGCGGCCGACGGCCCCGGTGGCAACCGGACGCGGACTTCTCCGTCGACCGGCATGTGCACGAGGTGGCCGCCGACGGCCCCGACGCATGGGAGGCCGCCCTGAACACCGCCCTCAACGCCCCCTTCGCCCCCGGCGCCTTCTGGGGGATCTGGCTGATCCACGGCCACGCCCCCGACGCGTACGCCGTGTGCTACCGCTTCCACCACGCCTGCCAGGACGGTTCGGCCGCCGCCATGACCTTCCGCACCATGCTGGGCGAGGGGGAGCCGTCGGCGCGCCCGGTGCCGGGCCGGAGCCGTCGGGCCGGGGTGCCCTGGCGGGTGGGCGCGGCCGTCGGACTGGCGGCGAAGTTCATGGCCGGCTCCCTCACCGTTCGCGGTCACCGCCCGGAGCCCGCTTTCGCGCCCACCGGAGAACGGCGGCTGTGGCGGGGCCGTGTACCGGCGGACACCCTGCGAGGCATCGGCGCCGCACGCGGCGGCTCCGCCCACGACGTACATCTGGCGGCGCTGGCCGGGGCGTTGTCGGTCTGGTCGGACCGCTCGGGCGTACCTCTTCCCCGGGTGACGGCTGTGCTGCCCATCGACGCACGCCGCCCCGACGAGGACCAGACGTGGGGGAACCGGTGCTTCGCCCTGCCGCTGGAACTGCCCGTGCGGACGGTTGCGGACCAGCCGGACGGGCCCGGCGGCGACGCGTCCCTGCGACGGCTGGAGCACGTCATGGCGACGACCCGGAAGGTACGGGGCGAGACCTGGCGGCAGGCGATCCAGGACCTGGTCCGCTTCATGCCGGGCCGCCCCACCGAGTGGTACCTCCGAAGGATGCTCTCCGCGCGGGTCACCAACGTCATGGCCACCTCCATGCCGCTCGCGGACAAGGGAAGCCTGGGGGAGACGCAGGTGACGGGCGCCGCCCTGCTGCCTCCGCTCGTGCCCTGGCACCTCTTCGGGGTGGGGCTGTCGTTCTTCGGGGACTGGGCCGAGGTGTCCTTCGTCGCCGACCGCGCTCTGCCGCAGGGGGAACTGCTGCCGGAACTGTGGGAGCAGGCGGTGGGCGAGCTGGAGAGGAGCTCGGCCCCGGAGTGAGGCAGCCGGCTCCCCGGCACCGGCTGCCGAGGGGCCGCGCGGGCGGGCGAGGGGGCCTCGCGGGCCGGATCACACGGCGTCGGCCGCCGGAGCGGGAGGGGCCCCGGCGGACCGGGGCGGGACCACTCCGCGCGCCCGGCGCCTGCCCGCGCGGAGTTCCCGGCGCAGGGCCTTCCGGTAGGAGCGGACGTCGATCTCGATCCCGTGACGGTAGCTGGACACGTAGGTCCTGCCCTGGCGCCGGCGCTCACGGTCGATGGCCCGCTCCATGGCCTGCGGCGACGGCGGCGCGACCGCTCCGGTGATCAGGTCGGCGACCCAGTCCGCCTGGGGTTCGAGCAAGGGGAAGGCGGCGCCGGCGGGTTGAGCGAGCCCCATGAAGTAGAGGCCGGGGAGCCGGGGCGGCACCGTGCGCAGAAAGAGCTCGGTGCGGCCGTCCGGGGCGGCGAAGACCGCGGGGTCCAGGAACGGGAAGAGGATGGAGTAGCCGGTGGCGTACACCACGGCGTCCACGGCTTCGCGGCTGCCGTCCGTGAAGGCCGCCGTGTCCCGGCCGAACGAGCTGACGCCGGGCTTCGGGGTGATCGCCCCCCGGGCCAGCTGGACGAGGAGTTCGTCCGACGTCGAGGGGTGGGCGGCGAGGGGACCGCGGACGGGCCGGGGGAGCCCGTAGTGGGCCGGGGCGCCACGGGTCAGCCGCAGGAGAAGCGCCATCGCCGGGCCTTTGACGAACCGGGGGAGGCCCGCGAGCGGGCTCCACGCCAAGTGGTCCGCCGGCCGGCCGAGCAGCATCTTGGGGAACACGTGCGCCGGACGGCGTGCGGAGAGGTACGTCCGCGCGGCCGTGCGGGAGACCTCCGCCGCGATCTCGCATGCGGAGTTGCCCATACCGATCACCAGCACCCGGCGTCCGGCGTACGGTTCCGGGACGCGGTAGTCGTGCGAGTGGACGGCGGGTCCCTCGAAGTCCTCGGCCCCGGGCACGGCGGGATCCGGGAGGCGGGGGGCCCAGTGGTGCCCGTTGGCCACCACCACCGCGGTGTAGCGCTGCGCGGTCACCTCCGCGTCCGGGCCCCCGCGGGGCCGGCGGACGACCTCCCAGCCGCCGCCGTCCAGCGGCCGCACCGAGGTGACCTCCGTACCGAGGGTGATGTGGCGGTGCAGACCGAACGACGCGGCGTAGTCCTCCAGGTAGGCGAGGACCTTGCTGTGGTGGGGGAAGACCGGATAGCTGTCCGGCATGGCCAGCGAGGAGAACGACATGCTCTCCTTCGAGATGTTCGCGTGCAGCGACGCGTACACGCCCGACATGCCGTTGTCGTTGCCGTAGCGCCAGAGCCCGCCGATCCGCGAACCGGCCTCGAAACAGTCGAAGGGGACGTTGCGCGAGGCAAGGACCTTGCTCGCGGCCAGACCGGACGGGCCTGCTCCGATCACGCACGTTCTCATGGCTGACCGACCTTCCCTGGGCTGCGCGCGACCTCACCGGTACGCGCCGGAACCGGGACCGCTGGGGGAGTGGACCCGAGCGTGGGCACGGAACCTCTCCCGGACGTGGTCATGCGGGCCGGGCCCCGGTCACGCTACGGGACAACCCTCAGTCATCCAGCGGCCTGTTGACCCGCCTTCGGAGGTGCACCCGTCGCACGGATGAAACGCCCCGCACGGGGTTGACGGCAGGGCGACGCACCGGCGGCCGACACCGTTTCCGCCGCCCGGCCCGCTCGTTGGGCACGAGCGGGCCGGTTCGCCGCACAGCGTCCACCCGGAAGGCCCGCCGGACGGCGAACGGGGGCCCGGTCCCGCGGCCATCAGTCAGACCTGTACGACGGAGCGACACGATGGACGTCACAGATGTGCACCACTCCTACCGGCAGCATGCCGTTCTCCGCGGCGTCGACCTCCGGCTACGGCCCGGCACCCTCGCCGGCATCGTCGGGGAGAACGGCGCGGGCAAGACGACCCTGCTGAAGATCCTCTCCGGTGAACTCAGGCCGGACCGCGGCTCGGTGAGCCACAACAGCGGGTTCGGCTACTGCCCGCAGTCCGTGGTGCTGGACGACTCCTTCACCGTCCGCCAGCACCTCGACTTCTTCAAGCACGCGTTCGGCCTCCCGGACCTCGGACGCGCCGAAGAAGTGATGGAGGCCCTGGCCTTCACCGCCTACCTCGACCAGCGTGCCGGCCTGCTCAGCGGAGGCTCCCGACAGAAGCTGAACCTGACCCTGGCGCTCATGCACGACCCGGACGTCCTCCTGCTGGACGAGCCCTACCAGGGCTTCGACTGGGAGACGTACCTGCGCTTCTGGGAACTGGCGACGAGGCTGCGCGACACGGGGCGCTCGGTGCTGGTCGTCTCCCACCTGGCCTACGACATCGACCGGCTGGACCTGCTCTGGCGCCTGGAGGGCGGGCGCCTCCACCCGCGGGAACGGTGCACGGAGGCGGCGGCATGAGGCGGCACTGGTCACTGCTGGCCACCGCGACCCGGTACGCGCTGATCGGACATGCCCGCAACCGGTTCGCGATGCTGCTCGTGATCGTGTACATCCCCGTGTGGATCGCCCTGGCCTATCTGACCATTCCCGACCAGTCGGCGCCCTTCCGGCTCCGGGCCACCGGCGACATCCTGTCCCCGCCCGGCAACCACCTCACCCAGATCACCGGAGCGCTGAACGCCGTCACCCTGATCGCCGGGTTCATGATGTTCGCGGCCACCTTCACGGGAGGCGCCTTCGACCGCCGCCTGGCGATGGCCGGATACCCGCGGTATCACCTCGTCCTGGCCAAGCTCTGCGCGCTCACGCTGGTGTGCGGCGCCATCGCGGTGTACGCCACGGCCGTGATCGAACTCGCCTGGCCACCCCAGCAGCCCCTCCAGCTCGCGGCCGCGCTGTTCTGCGCCGCCCTGACCTACGGCGCGCTCGGCGTGGTCTTCGGATCGGTACTCCGCCGCGAGGTGGAAGGCATGTTCGCCATCCTGATGATCAGCGTCCTCGACGTCGCCCTCCAGAACCCCCTGTCCAGCTCCGGGTCGGACAGCGCGGTCGTGCGTTTCCTGCCGACGTACGGAGCCGTGCAGGCCAGCATGTCCGCGGCCTTCTCCGACGCGTCGGCGGTCCAGGGCCTCGTGACCCAGCTGCTCTGGCTCGTCGGAGCCGCGGCGGCGGGCTTCCTGGTCTTTCGCCGGCGTACCCGCAACGCGCTGGCGCCGGCACGGAGGCCACGGACCGTGCCGGCCCCCTCCGGACCCGCGAACGGTGGGAGCGCCGGCGGGCCGCCGGCCCCCGCGCGGCACGTCCCTCCGGCGGAACGACACGTACGGCGCAACTGATCAACGCCCCGCTGACAGGAGCCGTGACCTGAGGCGGAGGGCGATCGTTCTTGAGCCGCCGGGCACCGACGCGGTGCTCGGACCGACACGCTTCTCCGTGCAAGGAGTACTACCCTCATGACTCTTTCGCGTACCGTCCAGCGCACCGTTCTCACCGCGGCTCTCCTCTCCGCCTCCGTCCTGGCCGCCCCGTCCACCGCGCAGGCGGCTCCGCTGCCTCCCGCGTGCCAGGAGGCGCTGCTCGAAACCCTCGACAAGTTCCCCGTGGCGGACTTCACGGTCCCGGACAAGGCCAAGAACGCCATGCTGGGCGAGGTCCTCGGACTGAGCGAGGCCGAGCAGGAGGCCCTTACCGAGGTGGCGTGCGCGGCCTGGAACACCTGGGCGACCGACAACGGACAGGCCGTCGCCACGGACCTGGACACCCGCTACCGCAACGCCGCCGGACCGGTGTGCAACAAGTTCGCCAGGTCCGCCTTGGCGACGATCAAGAAGTACGCCCCGAACGTCCCCGCCGAGACGCGGGAGCTGGAGAAGCTCGCCAAGAAGGTCTGGACGAACTCCATGACGAAGCTGGCCGCAGAGGCCACCAACGCCGATTGCCGTACGGCCTACAACGGGGTGAAGGCCGGCTGGTAGCCGAACGCCGGGCCCGCCGCACCGCGCGGCCGGCCCGGCTTTCGCACGCCGCTCCGTCCCCCGCCGCGGGGCGGGGCCCGCCGAGCAGGCCGGCCGCCGTGCCGCACGTCGTCCAGGACACGGGGCGGCCACACGGGAACGGGGCTCAGCGAACACGGGCGTGCCGGCGGAGCCGGCGGCAGTGGTTCGATGGCCGTGTGGTGGTCAGGGGCGGCCCGCTCGACGATGTTCGCGTAGGCCGCCGGCCGACGCCAGGCCCCGGGGCCCGGTGAGCAGTGAGCACGGAGTTCGACGGCAGGGAGGAAAGACCGCCCGGGACCGAGTCCGACCGCGTGGGGCCGATCGGCCGGCAGGCGCTCGGGCCACGGCCCTATGGCATCACCTGGGGCCCTGCCGCGATACTGCGGACCACCCGTGGTAACGAAAGGACCCGTGTGACCCACCGACTTCCCGCAACGTCCCGGCGGCTGCGTCTCGGCGGCATGGCGCTCCTGCTCGTCCTGGCGGGCTCCATCCTGCCCGCCACCGCAGCCCCGGCGGACAGCGCCCGCACCCCCGTGGCGGCGACCGTTGAGGAGCAGCGCCTCACCCGGGACGCCCCGCAGGAGATCCTGCGGCGCAGCGGATTCGACACCTTCGCCCCGCGCTTCGAGCGAGCCCTGCAGCGCTCCCGGAGCTACGCGGCAGCCGAGCGGACAGCGGCGCGCCACGGCTCGGCGCTCTGGCAGCGCGCCGTGGACCGCGCCCAGGGGCGTGGGCCCGCCACAGGCGACCTGAGCCGTGGCGACGACCGCCCGCTGTACTGGGCCCGGCTCGCGCTCAGCCGCGAACTGCGTGGGTGGGAACCCTCTTTCGCCCTCGACGACCACCAGCGCAGAGCGCTGCACACCGCCCTGGAAACCTCCTCGCGCGGCCAGAACGACATCCACTTCCCGGGCCGCGGCCAGGCGAAGCGGGTCCTCGTCACCGGCTTCGACCCGTTCACTCTGGACAGGGACACCCGGATCGGCAACCCCTCGGGCGCGAGCGCGCTCGCTCTGGACGGCACCCTGGTGCGGACGGCCGCCGGACCGGCCCGGATCGAGACCGCCGTCTTCCCGGTCCGCTGGGCGGACTTCACCGAAGGCACCGTCGAGCGGGCCCTGGCGCGGCATCTGCCGCACCTGGACCTGTTCACCACGGTCAGCCAGGGCCGTCAGGGCCGCTTCGACGTGGAACGCACCAACGGCGCCTGGCGAGGCGGCTTCCCCGACAACGAGAACGCCGCGATCACCGGGACCGTCCCCGTCACCGACCCCGGAACGCAGCCGCAATGGACCTCCACCACTCTTCCGTACCGGCAGCTCGCCGAAGTGGACACGGGCCGCTTCCCGGTGTACGACAACACCGAAGTCACCGAGATACCGGCGGGCCGCGCCCAGCCGGTGACCCGGCCCCATGGGCCCACACCCGGCTCGGCGGCGCGGGCCGGAGGCGGCGGCGACTACCTCTCCAACGAGATCGCCTATCGGGTGACCCTGCTGCGCGACCGGCTGAAGTTGCCGAACCTGCCGGGCGGCCATCTGCACACCCCCGTACTGGAGTTCGGCGCGGAAAACACGCATCCGGGGACGGGTGCGGTTACCGACCCGGACTTCGAGCGCAACCGCTCGGACATCGTGCGCCAGGTGAGGGAGTTGGTGAGAACGGCGGTGGCAGCCGCCGGCTGAGCGGCGCCAATCTCCTGCGCGAAGTGCCCGGCCCCCGGGATGATGCGCATCAGCGCACGGTGTCGGCCGGCATCGCCGAGCCGACGACCGCCTTCGAGAAGGAGAACCTCGGTTGACCACGTATGCCGCCCCGCTCACCACGGACACTCCTCCGATGAGCGCGTACGAACAACAGGTGTGGGAGGCGCTCCAGGAGCACTGGCAGCGCCGCGACAACCGCCGTGGCCTGCCGAACTGGGCGAGCACCGCCCTCGGCCGCACGGGCGAGGCAGCGGGAAGCGCCGTGCGACGGGTGACGGACACGGTGCCGGAAGCCGTCACGCGGCCGGTCCGCCGCGCGGGCGACGTGGTCGCCGACAAGGCCATGCGGCCGGCACTCGCGGGGGCGGCCGCGTTGCTCGAACTCGTCAACGACTGGGCTCTGGACCTCAACGACCCGAAGAACGTCGAGAAACTCGTGCGCAAGCAGGGGCTCGACCTCGGGAGCTTCGGCGAACTGCGGCAGCAGGATCTGAAGGTCTGCGACCGGCTGCTGTCCCGGAACGTCCTCAGGTGGCGCACCGCGGGCGCCTTCGAGGGCGGTGCGATGGGCCTGCTGGCCATGGTCCCCGTGGCCGGCATACCCGTCGCCATGACGGCGGACATCCTCGTCGTCCAGGTCCTGAGCACCTCGATCGCCTCACGGATCGCCTACTCCTACGGCTATGACGCCAAGGACCCTCGGGAGCAGGAATTCATCCAGCGCCTGGTGCAGCGGTCCTTCATGACGCAGGCGGCCAAGGCGAAGCCGTTGAGCGAGACGGCGAAGGCGGCTCAGGCGGTGAGGGGGCGCGTCAACTGGTCGAAGAAGCTGCGGGAGGACCACCGTCTTCTGGCCTCCCTGGAGAAGCTGATGCAGCAGCTGGGCCCGGCCGGCTCCAGGGTCCCGGTCAAGAACGTCGCCAAGGTCGTGCCGTTCGTGGGCGTCCTCATCGGAGCCGGCATGAACTCCGCGGTCCTCGGCAGGGTGGCCGCCGACGCCCAACGGCACTGTCAGACCCGCTTCTTGTGCGACAAGTACGGGTTGCCGCTGCCGACCGCGCCGACAACCGACCCGGACGACGCCTCGCGGACCACTGCTCCATAGCGTCGACGGCACTCCGCGGCCGCGGCCGGATGCCCGGGCGTCGAGCCACGGGTCGACCGCACGGCTGGATGGCGGCGCGGCCCCGGCCGCTGACCACGGAGGAGATCGAGCCGCTGATCGCCAAGCCCTCCGCAGCGGCCGGGCCTGCCGACCACCGCGGTGGTGCACGGGCGGTGAGGGCCACGGCGGCGAGCAGCGACGCCGCCACCGCCGCCGGCCCCGAAGGACCCGCAGCCCACCACTGAGCCGGACGATCAGTGCGCCGACCTGTCCCGACCGGACGAGGACGCCAAGCATCTGTTCGCCTCGGCCCCGCCCGGCGCTACCCCGTCCGGGACAGCTGGAACCGGTAGCGCAGGCCCTCGCCGACCGAGCGGAAGAAGTGGGCCGACCGGGGGTGGAGCGGGTTGGGCAGGAGGTGGATCTTCCGCAGGTCGGCATCGAGGGCGTGGGAGACGTACAGCACGTGGAACGTCTCCCGCTTCTTCAGGGAGCGCGCCCGGGCGATCTCGGTGGGCGAGAGGACGAACTCCTCCTCGCCTCCGGCCGAGGACTTCACCTCGAAGAGCAGGCTCGACCGTTTCCTCTCGACGACGAGGTCGTAGCCGAGCGAGTCGTCGCCCATCCCGTCCCCCAGGACCTTGTTGCGGTAACCCGACACCCAGGCGCTCTCGTCCACGGCGTCGTACCGGTTCCTGAGCCAGTCGAGGGCCGCGACCTCTCCCGCGAGTCCTACCGCGAGTGCCTGCGTGTCGGAGAGCTTGCCCCGCCGGCCGGCGGAGAATCCGGGGCGCCCGGGGCCCGGAGGCCGCGGTGTCTGCCGGTCCAGTGCGACCAGGGGGGCGTCGCCCGCGGAGCCGAGGAACTCGGGGGTGAGGCCGCCCCGTACGGCCTCCACGATCGCGTGGTAGTTGTCCTCCTCCGCCGACATCCTCGCGCGGTCCACCACGATGTGCCGCCGCTCCTCCTGCCGCAACCGCCGGTCCCTCTTCTCCCTCCGTTCGGCGTCGCCCAGCTGACCGGCCGACAGGCCGAGGTCTTCGGGCGTCAGGGCGAGCGGGGCGGCGGCGGGCCAGCGGTCTCCCATTCGGAGCCAGCGCAGCGTCGTGGCCTCGTCGAGCGGGAGGAAGTCGAGCAGCCCGGCGGCGGCCGCCTCGGCCGCGAGGCTCTCCGGATCGCCCGGGAGGCCGGAGGGGGGCAGGGCGTGCGCGGCCTCCCACGCGTGGATCAGGGTCCGTGCGCGCTTCAGCTGTGCCAGGAGGAGGGGCCGGTTGGCGAGACGCAGTTCGTCCACCGGCACCAGCCCGGCTTCCGTGCCGCCGAGCGGTGGGGCCCCGAGCCCGGTGAGCCAGCGGTCGACGTGGGCCTGCATGAGAGCGGTCTCCAGGTGAAGGTGCTCGTCCGCCCAGGCGGCGTCCGGCACCAACCCGGTCGCGTTCCGGTTCTCGGAGTACGAGGTCAGGGGCGCCCCGGACCGGAACGCGTCCAGGAAGCCGGCCCGCAGCGCGTCCAGGATGCTTCGTCGCCGGCCGGCGACGAAGTGCCGGAACTCCTGCTCGATGCCCTCCGCGTTGCGCAGCGGCCGGTAGGTCGAACCAAGAGCGGTGATCGCGGCGTTGAGCTCGGGCAGCGACAGGGACATGGCCCTGCGGGCGGTGTCCAGGTCGGGATGGCGGGCCGCCGCCCGCAGCGCCCGGTGGTTCGCCGGCGACAGCCGGGCGGCGAGCCGGCGGTCCAGTTCCTCGTCGGAGGCGGGGGCCTCGTCGTCTGACAGGAGGGCGCGGGCCGCTTCGAGGTCGAGGGTCGCGAGCAGCGGCACCAGGATGTCCAGCAGCGCGTCCAGGGGCTGCCGCAGGGTCGCGGCGATCTCGCGCACCCGGGCCCTGTCCTCGCCCAGGACGTCGGCGATCGCGTCGGCGTCCGGGCTCTGACCCGTGCCCCAGCCGGCCGCGTTCAGGTCGAGGAGGGCCATGCGGAGGGTGTCGGCGAGTTCGGGGTGGTGGAGGAGTTCCATGATCCCGGCGGCGGACCGCTGGAGCAGGTCCTCCTCACCCGTGCCCGGTCCTTCGAGCAGCAGGGTCGGGGAGTCCTGGTGCGGGACGGCCAGCCACCGTCTGCCGCCGTGGCCGGGCCGCTCGGCGATCTCGTCCACGACGGAGGTCAGGACGCCGGCGTGGACGATCCGGATGCGCTTGGCGACCGCGCAACCGCGCCGCACGGACTCCGTGGTGGGGCGACGGAAGCGCCCGGAGCGCAGGTCGATCACGGCTGCGACGAGGGTGAGGACCCAGTCCCGCTCGGACGTGATCAACGGGTCGCCCGCGGTGCCGGCGTGAAACACCTCGCCGTCCACCCGGACTTCGACGCGGGCCCGGGAGATCCTCCGGACGGGGGAGCCGAAGCACTGCTCGAGAAGCGCGGCCACCGCGTTGCCGTGCACGTTGCGCATACGGAGCAGCGGGGCACCGCGCTGTTCGAGGAGCTGGACGAGCTGGCGCGCGTCGGTGTCCTCCACGTACAGATGGTCCACGGCGGTCGGGGAATCCATGCCGTCGGCGAGCGTGACCGTTTCGAGCCGGCCGCCCCGGCTGACGACGACCGTCGCCTCCGACCCCCGGGGGAAGGGAACTCGGCATGCCTCGGCGCACTCCACCCAGGCGTCCTCGTACGCCCGGCGGAAGGCGGCCATCATCGTCTCGGGAACGGCGCCGTCCCCGAACAGCTCGGTGAGCTCGCGGACGCGGCGCGCGGCGGTGTCCGGGGAGTCCCACCGCTCGAGTCCCCAGCCTTTCGTGAGGCGGATCGCACGGTCGTTCGCCTGGAACGCGCGGCGCATGGGAGAAGGCACCAGGGGCACGAACGACGGGGCGGCCTCGTCCCCGTGCGTCCAGGCGTCCGCGGGCCTGACGAAACGCCAGTCGGCACGCTCGCGCGCGGACGCGACGGGCATCCACTCGGCCTCGGCGAGGAAGGCGGTCGCCGGCGTGGGCAGAGTGAAGGAGTCCCCCGGCTCGTTGTAGCGCCGCACGGTGACCTGGAGGCCCTCGGCGGCCCACTCGGAGCAACCGGCGGCCACGAGCCGGGCGTAGACCCGCTTCGCGGCGTCGGACAGATGGTGGTGGTCGTCCTGGCCGGGCAGCCGGCGGAGAAGGGTCCGGCCGACGTACTCGGTGTTGGGCCGCCGGTCCGTGGGGAGGTTCCTGCGCACATGGCGCAGCCAGACGTCCGCGGTGGCCGGTGTCAGAGACGGCGTCGGGGGCCTGCCGTCCGTGAAGTGACGGCCGTCCGCCCGCAGGACGGAGCGGGGGACCGGCTCGGGGCAGAGCCCCGTGCCGACTCCCAGGTGCCCGAGGAAGGCATGCCACTCCGCCCGGTCCGCGCCCCGGAAGACATGGTGCCCCGGAGGCGCGGTCAAGCGCCCCCGGAGCGCCGCGAGTTCCTCCGAGACGTCCTGCGCGCGGTCGATGAGCTCTTCGAGCAGGTGCGCTCGCTCTTCACTCCAGTCGGCGCTGAACAGGGCCTTCGTCGCGGGTATCCACACACCGTCGGCACCGGGAACGAGCAGCCGCATGGCCCGGATGTCGCGCCACGGCGGCGCGGTGTCGCCCCTGGAGAGCCGGAAGGCCCACGCGAGGACCTCCGCCGCGAGTTCCGGCGTGGGCCTGTCCTGAAGGGAACGGGCGACCAGCGCGAGCAGTTCGTCGGCGCGGTACTCGTGGACCAGACCGCCGTCCTCCAGCATGCGGCGGCCCGGCTGCTTACTGGTGACGCTGCCGAGCCGGTTCTTCCACGGGATGTTCCTCGACACGAAGAAGACCCGATGGCGCAGCGACCGGGGCAGGCGGGGGCCCTGACCCGTGGAGCCGGCCCGCTCCTCGCCGTCGGTCCTGGGCGGGAAGAAGGCCGTGGCACGCCTGACCTTGCCGTCGGCCACATTGCACAACCGGAGCTTTCCGTCGTCGTCCACGAGGATGCGGCGGCCCTGGAGCGCGCGGGGCCGCTCGACGCACCCGGCGAGCTCGTCGTAGAAGCGGCCCCACAGTTCCGGCCGGAAGGGCGTGCCGGAGAGGTTGCGCGCCAGGCTTTCGGCCCAGGTCGCCAGAAGTTCGTCCGACGGCCGCGGTGAGCGGCCGACGAGCGTGGCCACGGTTTTCCCGAGCCGGGCCGCACGCTGCCCGGTGACGGACGGGTGTACGAGGACGGCGTCCGCGTCCCGGGTCAGCCGGTCGGTCGTGAAGAGGGTCCGGTCCTCGTCGTCCCAGAGCCGGGCCTCCGCCAGGGAGGCCCACCGCCGCGCGCCCCGCGCCAGGGGGACGATCGGGGCCGTGCCGACCTCGTGTCCGAGCCGCTCAAAGGCATGGGAGAGCCGGTCGGACATGGACGCGTCCCAGCTCAGCAGGTCCGCGCAGAGGGTCGGGGGGAGCTCCAGGGTTCCGGCGGAGCAGGCGAGGAGCGTCTCGGCGCCGAGGAGGGCCAGCTCGTCCAGGAGGAAGTCGTTGAGCGGAACCGTCTTCTCGAGGTCCACGCGGGCGAGCTTCGCGAAGAAGGGGGCGTTCACATGGGCCGGAAGAGGGGCGACGGCCTGCTCGCCCATCGGCAGGTGGGTGTAGAGGCGTCCTTCGGCCAGTCCCTCCTCGACGGGAAGCGCGAGCGTGACCCGGGCGTCTCCCTGCCAGTCGCGCCATCCCTCGCTGATGTGGTCGCCGAGCACGCTGCGTTCGACCGCATCGCCGAACGCTTCGGCCGCGACCTTCCGGTCGAGCAGGACGAAGGTGCCGGCGTCTTTGAGGGTCACCGTGCTGACCGTGAGCCGGTCCAGTTCGGCGTTCACTCGCTCGGCCCGGGCCAGGGTGCGCCGTTCGACCACGCCGTCCTGCCGCTCCTCGACGACGAGCGAGGCGATCCGGCGCAGGAAGAGCAACACCGGCGGACCCGCGGACAGCATGGCCAGCTGCTGGGCGGCCTCGGCCCGGGCTCCCTCGCTCTTCAGCGGCAGGCGCAGCACGGTCACATATCCGTCGGCGGCGAAGGCGTTCACTGTGTCGGAAACGCTGTCCAGGGGCACGGGCAGACATAGGTGGAAGACGTCGGCGGCCACCTCAGCCGCGAGCGTCGCGTCGCCGTCCAGGAGACCCTTGAGCGAGGTCTCGTCGGCAAAGGTGAAGCGATAGCCGTCGAAGACCCGGCCGCCTTCCTCGGCGACCGAGTAGACCTGGGGTGCTCCCGTCAGCTGAAGAACGCTCTTGAAGCCGATCCCCTTGTTGCCGATGCCCTCCTCCGGGCGCTTGTCCGACTGGGCGATGTCGGTGATCGCGTCGAAGTTGCTGCGGCTGACGGGCCGCCCGGTGTTCGCCACGTACACGGCACCGTGCGGGCCCTCGTCGTGGTCGAGCCTGATCAGGACCCGGCCTCCCGAGTCGTCGGCTGCGTGCGCGTCGTGGGCGTTCTGCAGGAGCTCCACCAGGGCCCGGTGCTCGTAGTCGCGGACCGCCTGTTCGATGAGGTTCTTGAGGCTGCGGGACAGGTTCCAGCGGTCCTTGGACCCCTGGTACGAAGCGATGCGGTCGAGTGTCTTCGCACAAACTTCGGCGCGGCGATCCAGCATGGTCGTGTCCCCTTCGGACGGGTGCGAGCGAGGTCGCCGGCACGGCGGTGTCGCGGCCGCCGACAGGGCGGCCGGGCGGGCGAGAGCGGTGCGCCGGACGCGTACGTCCTGGTGGTCGAGCGGGTGCCCGACCTCGTTCCGGTACGCGGCGCCCCGCTCGGGCCGGACGATCATGTCGAACACGAAGGCGCCCCGGGGCAGTGGGGCCGCAGCCCGTAGCGTTAGGCAGGTCACGCCACTGCACTCCGGTCCGCACCTGGTGCGGGATGCCGTTGCCCACCTGACGGTGATCGCGCCACCGCCCGCAGCGGTTGTCGCCCGTGGGAAGAAGAGGCTCCAGACGTCGCCACTCCGCCTCTGTCGGATCCCCCCGGGCAGTCACACAAGAGCCAACGAACCAGCGGGTGACATGGGTACGGTCAGCACCTGCGATGCCACCACGCCAACTCCGGGTCTTCCGTCGGCTCATGATGCGTTCGCCCGAGGAGCACCGCGTCCAGGCGCTCGACCTGCACACGGAGTTCGCTGGCAGCCCTTGGCGGAAGCATGAACAGAGCATCTTGCAGCTTGTCCCGGGCCAGGCCCTCGCCGCAGCAGGAGCAGGTGAACTCCGCCTCCCATTGCCTCCACCGGCGCCTCGTGCCGTGGACGCGCACGGACCACACGCTCAGCGCCACCGCCACGATGCCCGGAGACAATCGCTCCCGTTCTAGCACACGGACAGCGGCATTCGCCGCTCCCGACAGACCTGGGACATCGCGATACCGCACCCAGGGTCTGCCCCAGCCGCGTTCCCGCGACCGAATTGAAGCTGGTGTTCTACGAGGCACGGCCCCTTCGGATGCAAGTCATGGACGGCATCCTCCCACAGCACAAGATCGGCCGGACAGAACCTAGGCGCTGCCCAGGGGAGAGGAGGCCGCCCGCCCCGTGCAGACCGTCGAAGAATCCGCACTGCTTTCCGGCGGAAATCTACAGCCGCGCGCGGCTGCGCAGCCGACGCCGTCGCCCCCGGCCGGGCGGTGGCCGGACGAGGGCGTGCCGGTGCTGCCGCGACTACAGGCAAACGCCTTCGGAGGCGACCTCAGCGTCGGGAAGATATCTCGCCCAGCCCCACGAGGTCGGTCTGCTGGAGGCCCAGTTCCTCGCGCGCAGGGCGTTGTTCCCCGATGCGAGGGCCGACGATCCGTCTCCGCGCCGCCGCAGTGCTCGTAGGATGCCCGAATGCCGAAGCCGATACGGATGGGTCGCCGCAGGTGGGCAGCCTCGTGGGCAGTGTTGTGCGTGGCCGGCCTCGCCGTCACCGCCGGCCTGCGGTCCGCCTCGGCACCGACATCGCAGCCTGAAACGCCCGTCAGAGCGGAGTGCCGCGAGTACATCGCGGATATCGAGACGCAGCTGGACAAGGCCGAGCAGAAGGGCGGGGGAGACGGCATATTGGCGTTCTCGCGAGACCGGGTCGGCGGAGTGGACTGCACCGACGAGCTCCGAAACCTCTTCCGCGGCGAGCGGTGAGCCGCCCCCATCGACGGCTGCGGCGCTGGCGACGGGGGTGGGCGGGCTCGGGAGTGTGAATGGTGGAGTCCTTCCTGGCCACGCCAGGGGGCGGCAGGCGTCGGCGAACTCGGCGAATGAGGCGCACCGACGGCACGCTCGCCACCCAAGCCCGCACGTTGCGGGTTGCCTGCCTCGTGGGCCTGGGCAGCTACAGGTCGCCCTGTTCAGAGGCAGATCACGATCTTTCCTCGGGTGCGTCCGCGCTCGGCGTGCGCGTGGGCGTCGGCGATCTCCTCCAGGGGGTATGCCTTTTCGATACGGGGTGTGTAGCGGCCTTGCCGACCCAGTTCCGCAGCTGCGGACAGAAGGGTGGAGTCGTTCTCCGCGTTGACCACGTGCGTGCCCAGGCGCTGCCCGCGCGCGTGGTCGGCGACCGTCGCGACGCGCGTCGGGTCGCCCGCTATCGCGACGAGGTCGTCCAGCGATCCGGAGGCCGCGGTGTCGAGCGCGATGTCGACGCCGTGCGGAGCCAGAGCGGAGAGGCGCTGGGCGAGGCCGGGGCCGTAGGTGGTGGGAACGGCGCCGAGGGAGGTGAGGAACGCGTGGTTGCGTTCGCCGGCTGTCCCGATCACGGCGGCACCTTGTGCCACGGCGATCTCGACTGCCGCACTGCCCACGCCTCCGGCGGCACCCTCGATCAGAAGGGTGCGCCCGGCGAGGGAGCCGAGCGCGTTCAGTCCACCCATCGCGGTCACGGACGCGAGACCGGCACCTGCGGCCTGCTCGTCGTTCCATGTGGCGGGGGCGTGGGCCCAGGCCGAGAGAACGACCAGCTCTGCGCTCGCGCCGGTGACACCGCTCAGCCCGAAGACGCGGTCACCGATGCTCACATCCCGCACTCCGTCACCGACTTCGTCGACCACGCCGGCGGCGTCGCGCCCGGGAATGGCGGGCAGCTCCAGGGGCAGCAGCTGGTGCAGAGCGCCGGTGCGCAGCTTCCAGTCGATGGGGTTGACGCCGGCGGCCGCGACACGGACACGGATCTCGCCAGGTCCGGGCCGGGGATCGGGGGCCCGCTCGATCACCAGGCCCTCCGCTCCGCCGTACTCGTGGAAGCGTGCTGCGCGCATAAGGGTCTGCCTTCCTTTGACGGGCCGGAATGACCTGCTCATCCGGTGCTCGTCACTCTAGAACCTGACGTTGACGTGAGGTGCAAGCCGAAACTGCCGCCCGGCCGGAAGGAGGTCAGGCGCGGATGGGTGAGGTTGCCGAGCGGGCGGGAGTGAGCGCGGGGGCCTGCGCCACCACGAGAGACCACGCCGTCCGTCGTCGGGGCCGACATCGGTTCGATCGGCCCCCTGGGCTGGCCCGGAGCCGGTATTGCTAGTCTGATCTGAACCTGACGTCAATGTGAGGTATGAGCAGGAAGGGAGTGACCTGCGTCGTGCGCATCGGACAGCTCGCCAGGCGGTCAGGGGTCAGCGTGCGGGCCCTGCGCTACTACGAGGAACAGCGGCTCCTGGAATCCGCGCGGACGCCCGGTGGGCAGCGTGACTATCCCGACGAAGCCCTGGAGCGGGTCCAGCTCATCCAGGACCTCTTCGCGGCCGGCCTCTCCAGCCGTACCGTCGTCGAACTCCTGCCGTGCGTGAGCACCGGCGTCGCGACCCCCGCCATGCTCGACCAGCTCATCATCGAACGCGACCGTATCGCCGCACGCATCCAGGACCTGACCCGGGCCAAGACGAAACTCGGCAGCGTGATCGAGAATGTGACCGCGGCGAACGTGGCGCAGGACTGATCAACCCGTCGCGAGGTGCGGGGTCCCGGCCTGCCCGGCGGCTACCGCGCACTGGTCGGCCGCGGGAAACCCCAGCCGTATCCGTGGGTCGCCGAAACAGCGTTTGCCGCTTTCGTTACCTCGGACACACGCCGCCCAGCACTGGGTGGGGCAGCCACCATGGCCGTCGGGAACCGGCCGGGCCGCTGGCCGGCCGCCTCGTCCGCAGCGCCGATCTCTTCGGCCTCGGTCGGCGGCCGGTGGTGCTCCTCACCGTCCCGCTGGCGCTCGCCTCGCCGGCCGGAGCGACCGCGCTGCCTCGCCCCCGCGGCGGGTAGCGGGCCGGCCCTGGTCGACGTGGGCCGGTTTCGCCGTGGCTGCGGCCGCCTTCGGCCCCTTCTTCCGGAGTCTGCTGTTCCGCTTCCTGGGGCAATCAGGTGAGCGATGCCGGTCGTCACCCCCGTCCGACATCGTCACCGGAGCGCCGAGGTCACCGGCCGCGTCCGCCCAGCCGGCCGAACAGGCGGCGAGCCTGGGCGCGCTTGCGCGGGTCGGCTGCAGCACGTCGGGCGGACGTGATCGTCCGCCGGCCCTGGGGACTGCGGCTGAACTGCATGAGACGGGCGATCAGTCCGGACATGGGTCCTCCTTGAGGTGGTATGCCGTCCGCCTACCCCGCAACAGCGCAGGAATGCTCTGCCGCCCCGCACGCAGGTCGCGCCTCCCGCGTTTCGGGGCGCGGAGCGGCCTGCTTCGACCCCGTACCTTCACGCCCCCGGCCTCGCGAGCCCTGGCACCGGCTCGTCGCCAGGGCTCGCGGCCCGGAGCCCGGCGAGTCCGCCGTGCTCCTGGACCGGGTTGCGGCAGCCTGGCCGGTTCGCCGGAGACTCCCTGGTCAGAAGGTCAGCAGGTCGGCTCCGCTGCCGGTCGGTCGGCAGCAGGCGTACGGTGCCGAGGCCCGCGCGCGAGGCGGAAACCCTGATCCGGCCGGGCCCGGGCTGCCGGAGGACGAACTCCGCCAACGCCTCGTCCGGCGCCCTCTACGGCAATGACCCCGCATGAGCATCAAAGCCCTCGGCGGTGGTAGCGGCGATCGGGGCCCCGACCGCCCCCTCGGGATGCGGGGCGTGCCACGGGGGGTGAGGATCGGTATACGGGCAGCGGTCCGGCCGCGCCAGGCCCCTCGGGGCCGGTTTCCCCTTCCGGCGTCGCACCGGTCCGCTTCCCGGCCGTCCAGCCTGCCGGGGGATGTGGAGGTCAGTATGCCGAGGCCCTTGTGGACCGGCGCCATTTCCTTCGGTCTGGTGACCATCCCGGTGAAGGTCGTCTCCGCGACCCAGGACCACTCGATCCACTTCCGGCAGGTCCACCTGGAGGACCTGGGCCGGGTGAGGACGAAGAAGGTCTGCGAGCTGGACGGCGAGGCGCTGTCGCAGGACGAGATCGGCAAGGGCTACGAGCGCCCCGGAGGGGAGACCGTCCCGATCACGGACGAGGAGCTCGACCAGATGCCTCTGCCCACGGCGAAGGCCATCGAGATCGTCGCGTTCGTCGACGCGGACAGCATCGACCCGATCCGGATCAGCGACTCCTACTACCTCGCGACCGACGGCCAGGTCGCCGCGAAGCCGTACACCCTGCTGCGCCGGGCGCTGGAGCGCTCGGACAAGGTGGCCATCGCCAAATTCGCCTGGCACAACCGGGAGCGCCTCGGCCTGTTGCGGGTGCGGGAGGGCGCGATCGTACTGCACTCGATGCGCTGGCCGGACGAGATCCGCAACCCCTCGTCCTTGGCCCCCCGCAAGGTGGAGGTGGACGAGGACGAGATCGAGCGGGCGGTGCAGCTGACCGACACCATGGCCCTGGACAGCATCTCCCAGTTCCGCGACGCCTACCGGGACGCCCTGGAGGAGCTGCTTACGGCGAAGTCGGAGGGCAAGGAGCTCCCGGAGCCGGCCGAGGACGGAGAGCCGGAGCAGGGGCAGGTCCTGGACCTGATGGCCGCGCTGAACGCGTCGGTCGCGGCGGCGAAGGAGAGCCGCGAGAGCGGGGGAGGGGAAGCCACGGTCCACGAGATGCGGCCCCGCAAGAAGGCCGCCCCCTCGAAGAAGACGGCCCCGTCCAAGAAGACTGCCGCTCAGAAGACCGGCGGCAAGAAGACTGCCGCGGCGAAGAAGACCACCGCCAAGCGCACGGCGAAGAAGCGGAGCGCCTCCTGACGGAGGCGGTCACGTGGCCTCCCTGCCCCGCATCGCCCCGATGCTTGCGACGCCCGGCCGGCTGCCGCCGGCATCGGCGGACGACGCATACGCGTACGAGGTGAAACAGGACGGACAGAGGTGCATCGTGTACCTCCCCGGCGACGGGTCGGTGCAGCTGCGCGCCCGCTCCGGCACCGACATCACGCCGGCTTACCCCGAGTTCCGGGACCTGGGAACGGCGCTGGGCTCGCGGCCCGCCGTGCTGGACGGGGAGATCATCGCCCCGGACGGTGAGGGCCGCAGCGACTTCCAGCTGCTGCAGTCGCGCATGGGTCTGGCCGGGGACCCGGCCAGGGCGGCCCGCATGGCCGCGAAGATCCCCGCGCACCTGATGCTTTTCGACGTCGTCTTCCTCGACACCGGCAGCCTTACCCACATCCCGTACATCGAGCGTCGCAACGTTCTGGAACCGCTGGGGCTGAGCGGGGGCGCCTGGTCGACCCCGGCGGCGGTTGTCGGGCACGGGCGCCAAGCGCTGGAGGCGACCCGCTCCGCCGGACTCGAAGGTCTCGTCGCCAAGCGCCTCACCTCGCTCTACGAGCCGGGCGTCCGCTCCCGGGCGTGGATCAAGATCCGGCACGTACGGACGGAGGACATCGTGATCGGTGGCTGGGCGCCAGGCCGGGGCCGGCTCACCTCCCTGCCCGGCGCCCTTCTCATGGGCCAACCGGGCCCAGGCGGGGGACTCCACTACGTCGGCAGCGTCGGCACGGGCTGGAGCGTTGCCGAACGCACCGCCCTCGCGACTCTCCTTCAGGCTGCGGCGACCGATACATGTCCGTTCACCGAGCGGCCTCCGGTGACCGCGGCCCGGTGGGTGGAGCCCCGGCTGGTGGGAGAAGTCCGGTACACGACCCGCACGAGGGCCGGACGCCTGCGCCAGCCTTCCTGGCACCGCCTGAGGCTCGACCTCACCCTCGACGACCTGGCCTGAACAGAGGACATCAAGGTGGGAGGTCTCGGCGCGGTCGGCTGGCAGCGGTGGCTCTATCTCCCGCCCGCACACGTGGGGCGGACGAGCGGACAACGGCCGCCCTCACTGGTACTTCGATGAAGGAGCGACCGACGACCTCGCTGACGACGGTCGCAGCCACAGTGCGCATGCCGCAGCCGCCCGGGGGGACGCACATGCTGGTGTTGGCGGTTGGCTGCGGCCGTCCTGATTCGCGTTCGAGACGTCGCCCGGCTCAGCAGCGGGCCTCAGCGGCCGACCGCACAGGCGTCCCCGTTGAGCATGAAGCGCGGCGGTGACGACGAGTCGCCGGTATGGGCGGCCAGGTAGCCGAGGCTGACGCTCGCTCCTGGAGCGATCGTGGCGTTGTGCGAGGCGTTGGCGGCCGTGATCGTGTTGCTTCCCTGGGTGAGGTCGGTGTTCCAGTCGGAGGTGACGGTCTGTCCGAGAGCCAGCGGGAACTCCAGTGTCCAGCCGTTCACCGGAGTGCTGCCGGTGTTGGTGACCGTCAGGTCGACCGTCGTACCGGTGCCCCATGCCCGCACGGTGGACTGCACCCGGCAGGTGGGTTCCTCCCGGGCGAAGGACACGCGGTGCAGGCCGCCCGGCAGGTCGTTGACCACGTAGAGCTCCCCGTCGACGGTCGTACCGATAGCCGTCACCTGGGTGGGCATACTCCCTATCTCTGCCTGCTCGTAGCCGCCTTCGCCATCGGGGCGCAGCGCCCAGACGGTGGACGAGCAGTAGTCGGTGGCGATGTACGTGCCCCCGACGAGGTCGGCGTGCTGCCGGCCCCGGTAGACATGACCGCCGATGACCGAACAGCCGCCAGTGTAGGGGGAGTAGGTGAAAACCGGCGCGGTGTACGTTTCGCCGGCGTCGCAGTCGCCGCCGCTGAACTTCTCCAGGCCCTCGTAGCAGGACCAGCCGAGATTCAGACCTCCCTGGCCGGGCCTGAGGTGATCGACCTCCTCCCACCGGCCCTGGCCGACGTCGCCGATCCACATCGAGCCGTCGACGCTGTCGAAGGAGAACCGCCACGGGTTGCGCAACCCGTACAGCCAGATCTCCTCGCGGGCCCCGGGGGTGCCCACGAAGGGGTTGTCCGCGGGAACGCAGTAGGGGAGGGGGCCGCAACCGCGGCTCACGTCGATGCGCATGATCTTGCCCAGCAGGGTGTCCAGCCGCTGCCCGGCACGGAGGGGGTCCGCGGAGCCGCCGCCGTCACCGATGCTCCAGTACAGGTAGCCGTCAGGACCGAACGCCAGCTGACCGCCATTGTGGTTGCTGAACTCGGCATGCGGCTGGGAGAGCAGGACCTCCAGGCGGGAATCGTCGAGCCGGTAGCGGGCGACGGTGACCGCACCGTCGGGCAGTGCCGTGTACGCCAGATACACGCTGCGGCTGTCGGCGAAGTCGGGCGGAACGGCGATGCCGAGCAGGCCGCGCTCGTTGCCCGACTCGTCCACGGCCGAGGTGATGTCGATGAGCGGCTCCGGGACCAGGCCGGTTCGGGGGTGGTAGGCCCGTACGGTCCCGGACTTCTCGGTGATGAACAAGCGGTCCGTGCCGTCGTCGGGGGCGACGACGGCGGTCGGTCGCCTCAGTCCGTGCGCGACCTGGGTGGTGGTCGCACGGAGCGACGGCAGAGGGACGGACGAGGGGTTCGCCGCCGCGTCGGCCGGCGTGGCGGTCGCCGTCGCCGTCGCGGGAGAGGGTGCCGCGAGGGACTGGGCGGCGGCGGGCGATGCGGTGAGGGTGGTCAACAGGAGGGCGAGCAGGAGCTGCCCGGTCCAGCGGCGTCGCGACATGTCGGCTCCGGAATCGAGGACGTCTGCACGGTGGTGGCGTCGGGACACGGGGAGCCCCGCCGGGCGTACGGCGTCCGGCGGGACCACCCGGTGAGCGGCTAGGTCAGCCGAAGTTCACATCACTGCACAGGAAATACGTCTGGTCCATGTGCGATGCCTGCCAGATCGTGTAGACCACGTGGTGCCCGGTGTAGCCGGACGTGCTCACGGGGATCGAGTAGTTCTGGCTGGGCCCGTACCTGCCGGTCTCCGCAACCAGTTCGAGGTCACCCCAGCGCAGTGCCTGGGTGGTGGGGTCGAAGCCCTGCCGGCTGACGTAGACCTCGAAGTAGTCCGCGCCGTGGCTGGCCTGGTCGTACAGCTCGACGGTGAAGTCATCGGCGATGTCCGTGGTCTTCCACGCGCCCACGGTGTCCAGCGCGTTGTAGCGACCGCCCTCGGTCCGACCGCCGCTGCACAGCTGTCCGTCCGGCACGACCGCCTGGAAGTCGCCCCCGGAACCGTTGCGGTACAGGCCGTTCCAGTTCCACATCGCGTTGGGGTTGGCCTGCCACGCCTGCCAGCACATCGGGTCCTGCTGTGCCATGGCCGGGTTCTGGAAGTCGCTGCCCCAGCGCTGCCAGCAGTCGTAGGCGCGTGATGCCGGGTCGACGACCGATCCGTGAGCCACGGCCGTGCCGCTCCAGGCGGTCATGCTGAGGAGCACCGCTGCGACGGTGCTCAGGACGAGCGTCAGGCTGCGCCCCAATCGAGTGTCGCGTGCATGACAATTCATGGCTTCTTCTTTCGGTGGGGGGAGCCGGGGAACCCGGCGGGGATGGGAGCGTGGGAGCGCTCCCGCGGTTCCACAGTGCGCGTGGCGTGGCGGGACGGGCAATATTCGTTCACGCCACTTCAACTCCGCATGGCGCAAATCCACTGCTGCTCTGCGGGCGGGCGGGCGGGCGTCGGGCCGGGCCTGGCGGTCGCGGCGTCTGGGCGACAGCGGGTCGAGGCGCTTCAGGTGCTGCGCGGCCCGGCGGCCCCCGGTCACGGGGCTCGTCGGCCACCTCGGTGCCCGAGTCCTGCTCGCGATGGCGCAGCGCCGACCGCTTGTGTACGTGCGGAAAGTCGGCAGCGAGCCGGAGCCGCCCACCGTTCCCTAGGGTTGTCCCGCCGGGAATTGCGGGACAACCCTAGGGAGCCGACGACTCAGAAGAGGGCGTCCTGGTCGGGCTCCTGCCGCCGCGGGGAGCCGACGCCCTTGCCCTCCCACTCGGCCTCCAAATTCTGGCGCCAGCCTTGGGGCGGAGGCCACGGGACGCCCCACTCGGCGAGCTGCTTCTTTGTCCAGCCGCCCTCAGGGGTCTGCGCGGCGGCCACTTCATCAGGTGACGGAACGTAGTTGGCCATGGAGCGATAATGCCTCAGAGCGCAGCCTCCGGGGTACACATATCGCCATTGCCTCTGCCCCGTCCTCGTAGCCCATGGCGGTCGGACAACAGGACTGTGCCCGCACGCGCGGGAGCATCCGTTGCGGTCGATGTGGACCGACGGTTCAAGCCGGCGCTACTTCGAATCGTCGGTCCCGATCCCGATCCCGATCCCGGTCCCGGTCAGCGGCGGCCGGCGGCAAGGATGACGAGGAACTGGCCGCCGCCCGGCTCGATGTCGGCGGTCACCGGCAGCCCCGGCAGCAGTCGGGAGAACCGGTCCACCAACCAGTCCGCCGCTTCTTGCGCATCCTGTCGGGTCGGACAACGACCGACCATCTCACGGCCCCCCTTGCGCTCCAGTCGGGAGGCAACAGCGATCAGCGGCGCGGGTTCGGCCACGTACGGGCCGTCCGGCCAGGGGATGACCACCTTGACCGCGCCCTTGCGCGAGTTGCACCCGCGGTGTGCGAGCCGCTCGGCGACCTTGGCCTTCCGGTCGGCGGTCCGGCTGTCGACACTGGGCCCCTGCGCGTCGTTCACCGACTTGTCGGGGTCGACCGGCTCGTCGCACACCCAGCATCGCCAGCCATCGCGCTCGGCCACATCATGGAGAAGGCTCATCCGAGCAACCTAGCCCCCTTGGACGCCACCCCGTGCACCAGGACCACGGCGGAGCCTCCGATCGGCAGACAAGGTCACGTCCGGAGCACCCTTGTGCGCGTGGGGGCCAGAGACCCGTCACCCCCAGTCGCCCGGCCACGAGGGGCCGAGCAGCCGCACCGCTCCAACTGGGCTGGGGGCGCTGAACCCGCCCGCCGCACGCTCGCGCCCCCGGAGGGCGTACCCGCCTGTTCACCCTGCTGTACGAGCGGCTGCTGATGAGCATCGACCAGGTCTGTCGTGCTCGTCCTCGCCGAGCCAGTGATGAACGCGGTCGCCGCAGACGCGGCGCTGGAAGTAGCCGACGAGACCCGGGTCGAGCTGGTCGTGGATCATCCGCCGGGCCGACGCGTCGCCCCGGCGGTAACCGACCCCGTTGACCGGCCGCTGCCCGAGGTTCCGGCCACGGTTACCGTCGACGAGGACGGCTGACGGGTCTGCTCCTCCTGGATGGACCCGCTCGCCTACGACCACCACGGATGGACCTCACCCCTCTGCGGGAATAACGTCTGGCCCTATTCCGACGCGCCGCTCGGGCGCAGCGGTGGACGCCCTTCCCGACGAGCGGCTGGAGTCGCCGATGCCGGAGACCGGGCTGCGTAGCGGGAGCGCGCTGCCGGGGCCCCGGGTAGCGTCGGACACGACCGAGGGAGGCATCACCGAGATGCAGGAGAACGGGGACCACGGAGACCGCAGCGAGCAGACGGCCCAGCGGCTCGTCGAGGCCGCCGGAGTCGTGATCGACCGGGCGGGGTACGCCGGTGCGTCGACCCCGGAGATCCTGCGCCAGGCCGGAGTCTCCCGCAGCGCCCTGTATCACCACTTCGAGGGGAAGAAGCAGCTCGGCGACGCGATCCTGGACCGCCAGCACGAGTTCTTCCAGAAGATCTCCGAACAGGCGGCGGCCGGTCCCGCCCCGCAGTTCTGGCTCCAGGCGCTGATCGACATCAGCCACCTCTACACCGCCGGCATCCTGGAGGACCCCGTCCTGCGGGCGGCCGTGCGCCTCAGCATCGAGCCGGGCCCCTACCTGACCGCCGAAAGCTACGCGAGCCCGCTGGGAGCCGTCACCGCGCTCCTCGAATCCGCCCGTGCCGCCGACGAGCTCCAGGACCACGTCACTCCGGAGGAGGCTTCCCGGACGCTCGTCGGCTGCTACAGCGGCGTGCAGCTGCTCGCACTCGCCCTCGACGAGCGCGACGCCCTGCACCAGCAGGTCAGCGCAATGTGGGCCCTGATCATGCCCGGCCTCGCCCGCCCGGCCGTCCTCACCCGACTGCGCCTGAGCGCGCCACCCGCAGGTACAGCGCGGCGGCAGTGAAACCCGGACCATAGGCCACCGCCACCGCCACCGCCACCGCCACCGCCACCGCCACCGCCACCGCCCCTGGCCCCTCGGCCGTGCCGTCGTTCATGGTCCGAGCCACCGGCTTGCGTGCCTCAGGCCGGGCCAGGTCAGCAGGTGCGGGAGTTGTAGGAGGCCCAGTAGGGGCCGCCCCCCTGCGGCGGGTAGAACCGGTAGTTCCCGTCGGGTGAACGCTGCAACACGAAGTCGTGCGAGCTGTACGCGCTCCTGGAACCTTTCACGCCGTCATACACGACATACAGCCACCCGTTCTGGTTGTCGCGCTGCGAGATCCTGTCCCCCGCCTTCGTCCAGCTGTTCCGACCGGCGGACCCGTCCACCACGAGGCCCTTGTCAGCCTGGAACTTCCTCGTCGCGGCATGAGTCTGGTCGCCGAAGACGCCATCGATCCCGGACGAGGGCAGGTAGCCGTGTGCCCAGAGAATTGTCTGCCACAGACAGGCGACGTTCGAGGAGCGGTGTGTGGCGACGTTGACGACGCCCTCGTCATCGAAGTCGTTGTTCACCGTGCCACCGCCGTGTACGTACGCCCTGCCGCTGTAGGAACCGCTGGCCGCAGCCGGTGTGGCGGTGGTGACGGTGACGGTCAAAGCCAACGCCGCGCCTACGGCCGGGGCAGCCGCTCTCCTCAGCACGCGGTGGATGGAGCGGGATGAAGACATGGATCTCCCTGGTTGAGACTCTTCGAGTGTGCTTACTGTGTGCGCGACTCTCATTCGCCGGAACACCATGCAAACCCCCGTGATCGAGTGTGCATTATGCGGCCCCGCACGACGAGCACAGTAGCGGGATCCGGTCACTGACTGTGCCGGTTGTTCGCCCCACAAGCGAGCGGCTGTCTCGAGCACCGTTCGAGCGATGTTCTGGGCACCGCCGCCCGGGCATCATCAGGTCCATGACACTTGCTGCTCGTCCAGGTTTCCAGTCCGCGTGGACGATGGCTCCCGCCCCGTACGACAACCCGGGAGTCCACCAGCTTCTGCTGGACCTTCACGACGAACAGCGTTCGATGTACGGCTTCGCTGACGACCCCGCTGATGCCTCCAGATCCCAGTTAGCGCCCCCACGCGGGCTGTTCCGGCGATGACCAGATAGGCGCCGGGCCACCGGTTCAGTTCCCGCCACCGCCCGGCCCGCACCGCGGGCAGCCGCACGGCGATCTGGTCGTCGTCGGCCCCGCAGTCCCCGATCACGGCCAGCGACACCGGCCCCTCGCCCACCGCCCGCGCCCGGTCCGTGGGCCGGCCCGCCGTCCAGGCCGCCTCGACGCCGGGCACCGGGTGCCCCTCCCGGGGCCGTCTGGCCTCTTCTGTACTTCCGTACCGTCCCGCGCTCCACCGCATCGCCGCCGTCTCCTTCACCCGTCGTCACGCCTGGTCAGGAACCGAAAAGAGCGCCGGGCCCGCCCGTATGTGCCCGAGCACAGGTATGGCGGGCGTGGCGCCCCTTGGGCCGGGCCGGACGGAGCGGCGTACACCCCCTCCGGCCCGGCGGACTCCAGGGTCAGGCGTTCTTGTACTGGGTGTCGTCGGCGGTGGACCACTGGATCGCCGGCACCATGCCGGCGGGGCAGACCGGCCGCTACCTGACGATCGCTCTCTCCCGCCGTCTCGGTCGGCCCTTGACCCCGGAAAATCTGGGCCTGCCGGTCCCGGCAGGCTGGGAGAACGACAGCATCGGACTGTCCCTCGGCGACGACCCGCTGGAGGCCCTGATGCCGATCTAAAGGGGTGACTTGGTCCGCCGACACTTCCTGTCCGGTGCCGCGTACTCGGTGGCCGCCGCCGTGCTGCCACTGGAACACGTCACCGACATCGCCTCCCGCGCCGCCAAGGCCCGCACCGGTGCCGTCGTCGGCCACGCGGACGTTGCCGCAGTGCGCGACATGGTCGCGATGTTCGCGGTGATGGACGAACGCCACGGCGGCCAGCACGGCCGTAGTGCACTGGTGCAGTACCTCATGTCGGACGTCGCGGCCCTGTGCCGGAGCCGCTTCAGCTCCGAGGACGACCACCGGCACATGCTGTCCGCCGCCGTCGGTGTTCACCAGGTTGGTTGGCGGGCCTACGACGGCGGTGAACAGGGCCTCGCGCAGAGGTATTACCTCCAGTCGTACGCCCTGGCCCGCGAATCGCGGATCACCGGGCACGACGCGTTCGTCATGAGGACCATGTCGCAGCAGGGCATGAAGCCGCACCGGCCCGAGCACTGCCTGACCCTGGCCGCCTCCGCCGTCGACAAGGTCCACGGGCGGGTCGACACCCAGACCGAGGCGCTGTTCGCCGTCACCCACGCGCACGCCCTCGCCAAAGCAGGCCAGCGGCAGGAAGCCGTCCGGGAGGCCGAGCGCGCCCCCGCAGCGCCCTGAGCTCGGCGAAGGGCGACGACGTGCCGTTCTGGGCCCTGTCGTGGGGGCCGCCCGCCGCCACCGTTCACAGCCGGACGGCGAAGGTCTATGAGACGTTCGGCGACCGGCGGCGGGCCGCGGCGATGTACGGGGCGGCAGCGACGAGCCGGCCTCCGGGCACCTACGCGCGGATCGTCGCCCTGGACCTGGTCGCGCAGGCCGAGACACAGGCTGCCGAGGGCAGCGTTGAGGAGGCGTGCGCCACCTGGGGGCGGGCGATCGACCACATGGACGGAGTGCAGTCGAAGCGGACCCGCCAGGCCGTGGGCGCCATGCGCCGCGACCTGTCCCGTTTCCGCGCCCGCGGACTGCGATGCGCCGCCGAACTCGACGAACGCGCCCGCGCTTTCCTCAGCACCCGCCGCTGACCTCACGCTCCGACCGGGGACAGGATGTGACGAACCCGGCCCGGTTCCGGCCCTCTCCGCCGGTGCCCGCTACGGTGACCGAGAACCCCGGCCGACTTCTGATGACCTGGAAGAACGCCTGTGATCCACCACCCGCAGTACCGCACCAAGGGCGCCCCCGTTCTCGGCGTTCCCCATGTCGCCCCGGGCCCGTTCGGCATCCACCGCCCCGAGGCGGAGACGGACGATCCGCCGCAGGACGCATACGTGCCCGCCCTTCCCGCCCCGCGCGAGCGCCGGGGCCGGTGAGCGGGATCCGACGGCGGGTTCTGGCCGCGTACACCACCGACCGGCACGACGAGCGCGACCGCGAACAGCTCCTCGCCCTGGGCGCGTGGCACGGCATCGGTGGACGAGGGGCCGACGCCTCATCTCGGGTTACCTCCAGTGGAACGGTGGGGAAACGGGGGTTGATACTGGTGGGATCGCCTATTCAACTGTCGCCAGTTCCGCCTGGGGCCCAGCCTGCTGGTGACCGTACGTGATCGTCGGCGTAGCGACTCCAGTCTTCTCCGACCTCGGATGCGAGGCGGGTCGCGATGACGTCGTGGTAGCCGAGGGCGTCGACGACGACGGGGCGGGCGTCTCCAGGACCCACTGCGCTCCGGTCGGGGCGGCGGCTGTGGGGACGCCGAGGTCGTTGAGCTGACCGGAGCGGGAGCCGTTCTCCACGGTGGCGTCGGCGAGGGCGAGCCAGGCCGACATCGACGCCGCGGGCTCAACGAGTCACCCCGACAGGTCGCGACACCTGGTTGCGGCACTAACCTGCGGTGGTGACCGGAACCGAGCTGGATGAGTTGATCGTTGCCGACGGCGCGGCGCTGCGCGCGTGGCTGCTGGACAACCACACCGCCTCTCCTGGCGTGTGGCTCGCCCTGACCAGGAAGGGCGGCACCGTTACCACGCTGACCTGGCAGCAGGCGGTCGACGAGGCACTGTGCTTCGGCTGGATCGACGGGCAGGCCCGCAAGCGCGACGAGGAGAGCTCCTGGCGGCGGTTCACCCCGCGCCGGCCCCGCAGCGTCTGGTCCCAGCGCAACGTCGCCAACGTGGCCCGGTTGGAGGCGGCCGGCCTGATGCAGCCCGCCGGCCGCGCCGCGGTCGACGCCGCGAAGGCCGACGGGCGGTGGACGGCTGCCTATGCGCCGTCATCGGAAGCGGAGGTGCCGGCCGACCTGCGCGTCGCGATCGACGCCGACCCAGCGGCGCAGGCGATGTTCGAGGTACTCACCAAGACCAACCGCTTCGCCCTCATCAGCCGGGTCAATGCCGTCAAGCGGGCCGAGACGCGCACCCGGAAGATCGCCGAGTGCGTGGCGATGCTGGTCCGGCACGAGACGGTCCACCCGCAGAGAGCCATGCCAGCGGACCCGCCGGCGTCGTGACCGGGCTCCTGCCGGAACGGACAAACCCAGCCTATTGAGCGGAACTGTTCTCGAAGCCCTGTCTCGTCCGCTTCAAGACGGGTGGAGGTCTCCGCTGGTGCGCGGCTGGCCGTATCGTTCGACGAGGGCGTTGCCGATCGAGGCCAGGTGGTCTCGGATCCCCGGAGGTCCGGTCACCTCGACCCATTCGACCAGCCCGGAGAGCTCGCCGGCGAGGATGTACTCGTTGGGGCCGCGGATCACGACCTCGATGCGGCCATCGGTCGTGGAACCTCCCACGTCGAGCCGGTCGCCGAGAGCCATCCGGAGTATGCCTATCCCGTCGGGTGTGCATACCGCCTGGACCTCCAGCGGCGTTCGTTTGCGATCGACCTCTTCGGCGATCTCATTCCAGCTCTCGGCAAGCTCGAAGTCCCCGGGGCGGTGCACAGGGTCGCCGGTCGGGTCGGCGGACGACACCCGGTCGATCCGGAAGATCCGTCGGCCGGTCTCGGTGTTGGAGACGAGATACCACACAGGACCTTTGGCGACGATGCCCAGCGGGTGGACGGTTCTCCGGGTCTCGACGCCTTTGCTGTCGACGTAGCCGAGCGACACCTGGACGCCGCTGATCACCGCGTCCTGGAGTTCGTCGAGGAAGCGAGGCGGCCGGTGCTCGATCCGGCTCGCCCCCCATCGCTGCGGGTCTACGACCAGCGACGCCGCCGCTGCCTCGGCCTGCACCTGGAAGGGCTTCGGTAGAGCATGGACGAGCTTGCGCAGAGCTGCTTTCATCGCCGGCGTCGCATCCGAGGCCGGACCGACAGCCAGGAACAGGGCGCGGGCCTCACTGGCGGTCAACCCGGACAGGTCGGTACGAGCGCCGCCCACGAGGCGCCAGCCGCCGCCTCGGCCCTGCACGGAGTACACGGGCACCCCGGCCATGGCCAGGGCGTCGAGGTCACGGCGGGCGGTGCGCTCGGAGACGTCCAGCTCTCGGGAGACCTCTGCGGCTGTCACCTGCTCGCGCCGTTGCAGCAAGAGGAGTACGGCCACCAGCCGATCGGATCGCATACAGACAAAACTTTCATAAAAACCGGTCATGAGGTGACCAGTTTGGATAGCAAGCTGGCGACACGACCTCATCGAGGAGGTCATGTCGCCAGCGAACGCCCCCAGAGAGGAAATGCAGTTGTCCAACCAAGCAGAATTTCCCGAGCCCACCCTCATCCAGGTCAACGGTGTGGAGCTCGAAGTCTTCGAGGCAGGCCGGGAAAACAAGGGCAAGCCCATCGTGCTCTGCCACGGCTGGCCGGAGCACGCCTTCTCCTGGCGTCACCTGATGCCCGTCCTCGCAGCGGCCGGCTACCACGTCATCGCACCGAACCAGCGGGGTTATGGCAACTCATCCCGCCCGACCGAGGTGACGGACTACGACATCGAACACCTGGCGGGTGACCTCGTCGCGCTCCTGGACCACTATGGCTACGAGGACGCCACCTTCGTCGGTCATGACTGGGGTGCGTTCGTCGTCTGGGGACTGACGCTGTTGCACCCCGACCGGGTGAACAAGCTGATCAACCTGAGCCTGCCTTACCAGGAGCGCGGAGAAACGCCGTGGATCGAGGTCATGGAAACCTTCCTCGGCGGCGACTTCTACTTCGTCCACTTCAACCGGCAGCCGGGCGTCGCGGACGCCGCATTTGACGCCAACACCTCCCAGTTCTTCCGCAACCTCTACCGGAAGAACGTGCCCCCCGCGCCCCCTGAGCCGGGCATGGCATTTATCAACCTCGCCAAGGCGGAAACACCACTCGGTGAGCCCATCATGAGCGACAGCGACCTTGCCGTCTACGTCTCCGCGTTCGAGACGTCGGGATTCACGGGCGGCATCAACTGGTACAGGAACCTCGACCGCAACTGGCACAAGCTGGCGGACGCGGACCCGATCATCAAGCAGCCCGCCCTCATGATCTACGGCGACCAGGACTTCGCGATCCCGAGGTTCGAAAGACTGGCGGAGTTCGTGCCCAATGTGGAAGTGGTCGGCCTGGACTGCGGTCACTGGATCCAGGAGGAAATGCCAGAAGAAACCAACCAGGTGATTTCGGAATGGTTGGAACGGCAGGCTAGTGTCCTGTGATCCGGTTCGTATCATCCTGAAGGCCGGGTTCTCGCATCACACCGATGACAAGTGGGCTGGCGAAATCAACTCTCGCCGGTTGTTTTGGGTGCCCAGCCGACCGGTGATCAGGGGGGTTACGTAGGACCTGCGGAAGGAGTGAAAGTCGAGCCCGTCGTCCAGGCCGAGAGCCTTGCGGTAGGCGATGAAGCGGGAGTTGAGGCGCCGGCAGCCAATCCGCAGGCCCCGCTCGGAGGGCCAGGCCGCCGGCTGTTGTCGGTGCCGAACAGCGGGCGGGCCTCGGTGAACCACTCGTCCAGAACGTCCGGGGTCCAGTCAAAGACAGTCAGAACCCCGCGGCGTTCGGGCGGCGAGCCCTTCTTGGCCTTGCGAACCGGGCCTGGCAGCGGCCGTACTCGCCGACTCGCCGCCGTGCGGGTTGCGGCCGAAGTCGGCTGCGTCGAGCATCCGAGTCTCGTTGCGCCGCGTCCCGAAGGCATAGGCGGTCTTGAACAGCGTCGCGTCGCGGCAGGCGGGCAGCCAGCCCTTGCGGCCGAAGGCCCGGATGCGAGCGACCTCGTCGTCGCAGTGCGCGAAGAAGGCGTGCAGCTCGGCCTTGGTGAACGCGCGCTTCTTGGCGTCCGCCTCGTTGCCCTGGACATGCACCGCGGTGTTCCACTCGTGCACCACCTGAACCGGGTGGGTCCCGAACCATTCCTCACAGGTGGCCGTCCACTCATAGAGCGGATCGGTGATGAAGTGGCAGAACGCCCGCACGGCCTCCGAGTACGACCGGATCGTGGAGCGCTTCAGGTCCCGCAGTGAACGCAGGTCCCCGAGCCACTCGTCGACCATCGCCGGCGTCCAGAACCAGGGATAGGTCTTCACGTAGGCCGCGAACGCCTTGACCGTGTTCTCCCGGCCCTCGACAGTCGTTCGGGCCAGATTCCGGGCGAGCTGCTGGTTGGCGAACCCAGTCAGCAGCGCAGTGAAGACCTGCACCTCGGGCCGCAGCAAGGCGACCCGTCGACCAGGTGCAGCCCGGCCGCCCCCGGTATCGGCCCGTTGAACCCCACCGATTCACCACCCTCCGTGACTCGCATCAGATGCGAGAAAACCGCATCCTATGCGACTCGCCGGCAGAGCCCCAGGTCAACCCCCCACGTAGACCGCGATGAGGTCCGCGACGCGGGTATCGTCACTGCCCGAGACCACGCTCAAGTCCGCAGGTCCGCAGCACGATTTGCCTTGCTTCCCCGGGAGATTCACCGCCCATCGCGAGTTCGCATCCGATGCAATTGGCGGCGGTTGGAACATTGGAGCGAAAACCGGCGTTAAGCCTCCGACGCCCCTGGTGGGCGGCTGACGGAGGGGTCGGCGGGGCGGACCGGTCTGAAGCCGTCCTACGGATAACTGCTCTGTTATCTGTGGAAGCCTGGTGCGTCACCTGCGGTGACGTTCGCCGGGTTGTACGTGAAGAGACCCTGTTATCCGTGGCAAGAGGGAAGCGGTGTCCACCGTCGTGCAGTTGCCGACTGGGAAGGCGTTGACCGTCCGCGCGGCGGTGGGCGCCTTCCTCGACTCGCTGCGCAATCCGAACAGGGTTCGCAGCTACGGAGTCGGCGTTGGTAAGACCGCCGAGCGGGTCGGGGAGGCTCGCCCGTTGGGGTCGGTCGCGGACGGCGAGATCGGCGAGGCCCTGGAACGGCTGTGGGGCACCGCAGCGGTCAACACCTGGAACGCCCGCCGGGCGGCGGTGCTCTCCTGGCTGGGCTGGTGCGCGGAGTACGGCTACGACGGTCCGGTGGTCCCGGCCTGGACGAAGCGGCTGGCGGTGCCGGACTCCGAGACCCCGGCCCGCTCCAAGGTGGCGGTGGACCGGCTGATCGCCCGCCGCGATGTCCACCTGCGGGAGAAGACGCTGTGGCGGATGTTCTACGAGACCGCCGCCCGCGCGGAGGAGATTCTCGGTGTGAACATCGAGGACCTGGACCTCGCCGCACGCCGCTGTCCCGTCAAGGCCAAGGGTGCCCGTAGCAAAGCCCGCCGCCGCGGGCAGGCCCGGGAGGGCTTCGTACCGGAGACCGTCTACTGGGACGCCGGCACCGCCCGGCTCCTGCCCCGCCTGCTGCGCGGCCGGGCCCGCGGCCCGGTGTTCGTCACCCACCGCCGACCCGGCCCGGGGAAGGCGGTCAGCCCGCGCGACGTGTGCCCGGACACCGGCCTGGCTCGCCTCTCCTACGGACAGGCCCGCGCGCTGCTGGACGAGCACACCGCCGTGCGCGGGCCGGGGACCGGCTGGGACCTGCACGAGTACCGCCGCTCCGCCCTGACCCGTCCCGGCGAGCAAGGTGCCTCCCTGCTGATGCTGATGGCGAAGTCGCGGCACAGGAGGCCGGAGAACGTCCGCCGGTACTTCAAGCCGACTCCCGAGGCGATCTCGGAGCTGACCAGCCTCCTGGCGCCCGGCGACGCGCGGCGCTGAGTCACCTGTCTGGGCGTAACGAGAGAGCCGGGCCCGGAAGCCGCTTCGTCCACAAGGATGGCGTTGTGTCAGACAAGGAATCGCCGACGGCCCTACGGATCTGTTCGAATGTCGAGGAGAACGGGGTGTCGTGCCGAAAAGCGGCCTGACGTTCGAGGATCTACCGTCTCTCTTATGCGCAGCACACACACTGTGGGGCTCAGCGATGCCCGCCGGATCATCGACGCGGGCATCGCCGAGGCGGACCGTATCGGCTCTCCCAGCAACATCGCCGTCGCTGACGCGGGCGGCAGTCTGGTCGCTCACGTGCGGATGGACGGAGCCCAGCTCGGCAGCATCGAGCATTCCATCGACAAGGCGCACACCAGCGTTCTGTTCCGTTCGGCCACCGGCGATCTGACCCGGGACTCCGAGCCGGGTGGGCAGTTCTGGGGGATGGCCCTGTCCGGGCTGGGCCGGGTACTGGTTTTCGCGGGCGGGGTGCCGCTCAGGGTCGACGGCGAGGTGGTGGGCGCGGTCGGGGTCAGCGGCGGCTCACGCGAGCAGGACACCACCGTGGCAGAGGCCGCAGCCGCAGCCTTGTAGACAAACCGACCGCGGATACGACGGCAGGGGCAGCGGCAGGGGCAGCGGCAGGGCAGCCGATCGGCGTCTGGAACAGGCCGGACACCAGCACAGGAAGGCTCAACAATCATGGCGGGACCGATTCTCATCACCGGAGCGGGCAGCGGCTTCGGCAAGGAGGTCGCGCTGCGGCTCGCGGCCGGCGGGCACCAGGTGATCGCAGGCGTGGAGATCATCGCCCAGGTCACCGCGCTCCGGGCAGAGGCCCGGGAGCGGGGGGTCGACCTGCGCGTCGAGAAACTCGACGTCACCGACCCCGGCGACCGCGAGAACGCCTGGACCTGGGACGTCGAGATCCTCCTCAACAACGCAGGTGTCTCCGAAGGCGGGGCCACCGCCGACATCCCGGAGGAACGGCTGCGCCGCCAGTTCGAGGCCAATGTCTTCGGGCCCGTCCTGCTCACCCAGGGCATCGCCCGGCAGATGGCCGCGCGCCGCAGTGGGCGCATCGTCTTCATGTCCTCGGTCGCCGGTCTCACCGTCGACCCGTTCACCGGTGCCTACGCCGGATCGAAGCACGCGGTCGAGGCGTTCGCCGACGCGTTGGACCAGGAGCTGGCCGAGTTCGGCGTCACGGTCGCCACCATCAACCCCGGCCCGTTCCTGACCGGCTTCAACGACACCATGTTCGAGACGTGGAAGGAATGGCGCGACGACCCCGCCGGCCGCCTCTACGACTACGCCGAACTGGCCTTCCCGCACGAGCAGTACGACCCCGAGCCGGTCTACGAGCGCACGGTACGGGTCCTGCTCGGCGAGGACCGGCGCTACCGCAACCTGCTGCCCGAAGAGATGGAGCCGCAGGCCCGCCACCAGGTCGACGCCCTGTGGGACCGACAGCTCAACGACGGCAGCCGCCCCGCCCTTGTGCAGAAGGCGTACGACATCAGTCCGGGCACACCGGTCGAGGACTGACGCCCGGGGCGCGGTCCGTACGGGTTCCCGCACTGCAGTCCGGCAGAGCCCTTCCAGGGCGTTCTCCGTCGTTCAGCACCCACCGCGACAGCAGCCACGTGTGCCCTGGGCGCGTCGATCACCACGCAGTGGTGATGCTCCTTGCCGATGCCCGCTCCGGCCCAGATCTCGGGCACGGCCACCTCCGTCGCTCGTCGTACACAAACCCAGCAGACGACTCGCCGACGTTGTCCTACAGAGCGATCGCGTCGCGTCTCCCAATTAGCGATCGAGTCGTCGCGAGGCCCTGGGCGGCCAAGCTTCTCGAGCCATCCGACGGCGGCACCATGCCAGCCAAACCCAGGACCCCTGGGCCCGCCGATCTTAGGAATGACCAGCTCAGACCCACAACTAAGAAGGTAGGACACCATGGCGGACAAACCCCTCAGCGGCCGCCGCATCCTGGCGATCGTCACGAACTACGGTGTCGAGCAGGACGAACTCATCGTCCCGACCGAGCGGCTGCGCGGGCGGAGCTGAGGTCACAGTCGCCGCCGCCGAAGACCGCCCAATCGGAGGCAAGGCCCTCACGTCTTGAAGGGTGTGCACGAAGGTGACAAGCCCGCTGCCGACGAAGCGGTGTGAAACGCCCCAGGCGGCCGGCAGGCCGCCGGGGGCGTCGTGAACACTGCGTCGGCGTCTCGCTCACGGTGCCGCGTGGGTCGCCGGGCACTCGTGCTGATGGGGCGGAGGTCCCACGACGTTGAGGATCGGGCCTTCTCCGTCCGGGATTTCGAAGACGAAGATGACGCCGGAGGACGTCGCCTGGATAGCGCATTGGTTGTCGAAGGTGAGGGGTGTGTAAGGCTGCCAGGCGCAACCGGCGCGGTCGAGGGAAGCGATCACGTCGGCGTACTTGGGTTGGCCGGGGAACCTATCCCGGCCGACCGGGCCGACCGGGAGGTTGATGACATCACGCCAGGTCTGGAGGCAGATCAGGGTGACCTTCTGGCAGCGGCAGACACTGAGCTCAAGGTCGTCGTAAGCGAACAGGCGTGGCCATGACCGGCGCTTTCCGATGGCCACTTCCCAAGGCTCACCGAGCGCTGCGGTGACCTGGTCCCAGGCCGCGCCGTTCTCAACTGGCTTCGTAGGTGGCAACGGAGAACGTTTGTCGTGGAGTTTCGGCAGCAGTGGGTGATCAACTGGCTGCGGGATGTTGGTGAGAATCAGTAACACCCACCTCGGCGCCATGTGTGTCGGCGGGCTAAGGAATGATGCTTCCGTTCGAAGCCGGTGGGAGGGGCTGTGGTGGAAGACGATCTGGGCGAGCTGATTTATCTGGCCGATCCGCCGGGGACGAGCGGTCACGTTGTCTCGCTGCGGGTGCTGGCGCGGCCGGCCCCAGGCGGGGATGTCTTGGACTGTGAGTTCGTCGTGGAGACCGAGACAGTTAAGGGCAGCTTCCCTGTCTATGTGACGTCCGATGACCTCGATGACTGGGAAGAGGCTCTGGGGGCGCTTGCGGGGAATCGGTTCGTGTCGTGGCTGAACTCGGGACGGACCGTGCAGTTCAAGATCAAGCCGGTGAGTCCTGGTGTGATCGCGGTGTCGGTCCATGACGGTCCGTCGTCACAGGTGACGGTCAGCGTGCCCCTCTTTCCGGCGACTGGCTGGATCGATGATCAGCGTGCGCGTCTCGAAAAGGTGCGGCGGTTGTTCTCTGGCTGACCGTCCTGTGCGGTGCTGCTCGGCGTGTTTGTCAGCCGGCTGCCTGTTGTTCGGCGCGTGCTCGGGTGGTGGCGAGTCGGTAGGAGTCGGTGCCGGTTTCGATGATGTTGCCGCCGAAGGTGGGGCGGTCGACGATGGCCGCGCAGAGGCGGGGGTCGGTGAATATCTTGGTCCAGCCGGAGAAGGACTCGTTGGAGGCGATGGCGACGCTGTTCTTCTCCTCGCGTTCGGTCAGGACCTGGAAGAGGAGTTCGGCGCCCCGGCGGTCGAGTTCCATGTAGCCGAGTTCGTCGATGCAGAGCAGGTCGACGCGGCCGTAGCGGGCGATGGTCTTGGTCAGCTGCTTCTCGTCGGCGGCCTCGACCAGCTCGTTGACCAGCTTCGTCGCCAGGACGTACTTGGCCCGGTAGCCGGCCATCGCGGCCTCGGTGCCCAGTGCGATCAGCAGGTGCGACTCGCCGGTGCCGGAGTCCCCGATGAGGCAGAGGGGCAGGCCCTTCTTGATCCATTCGCACTTGGCGAGGGTGTGGATCATTGCTGCGTCGATGTTGGGGTTCGCGTCGAAGTCGAACTAGCGCAGAGACTTGTCGCGGGGGAACCCGGCGGCCTTGATGCGGCGCTCGGTGCGGCGGCGGGCCCGGTCGTCGCACTCCGCCAGGAGGAGCTCGGCGAGGAAGCCGAGATAGGACATCTGCTCGCGTTCAGCGGTCTCGGCCACATCCGAGAATTGGGACCGGATGGTGGGCAGGCGGAGCATGCGGCATGCCTGGTCGACGCCGGTGGTGGCGGCCTGCTCGGTGAGTCCTCGCTGGCAGGGAAGGGACACGGTGATCTCCTCTATGACTGGGTGGGGCGGTCGGGTGGGCGGAGTCGTAGAAGCTGGTCGTAGTGGGCGACAGACGGGAGAGGCCGCTTGTCCGGCGGCAGATGAGCCCGGACGGCTGCTGGCAGCTGGGCCATGCCGGTCTGACTGCCGAGCGCGGCCGACGACGGAGCCTGCTCGGGATCGTTTTCGGCATCTGCCGCCTTGCGTGCCTCCAGAGCGACGGCATCCGCGGTCAGGGCACCGCTCTTCAAGGCCGCTGCGAGCCCCGCGACGAGTTGCTCGTGCGGCAGATGGCGGCTGAGCAGGAGGACCTCGATCAGGGCCCGGGTGCCCTCGCGTTCGCCGTGTGCTTTGACCGCGGCTGCCCACCAGGCGTCGTGGATCGGCGTGAACCGGCCGGCAGCCCTGGCCTGATCGAGGGCTGTGGCACCGGGCAAGGCGCCGGGCTTGCGGATCAGGGCTTCCAGGTAGTGGTCGAGATCGAGGCGGGAGTCGTTGCGGGCGATAAGCCGCTCGTGCCGGGCAACCTCCTCGCGGCCGTCGTAGACCACCAGCTCGGAGGCGTGGAGCATGACGCGGACAGTGCGCCCGATCAGCCGGACCGGGACCGAGTAGCGGTTCATCCGGACGCAGATCTGGCTGTAGCGGTCGACTCGTGGTGTCGACAGCCTGTCTGTCTCGAACGGTTCTTCCGGCAGCGGCGCCAAGAGCGGCTGCTCGGCCGCGAAGTACTCACCGATCGTGCGAGGGCGGGAGCGGATCCGGCGGGCGTCGTCCTGCTGGTTCCACCGGTCGATCATCTCGTTGAGTTCGGCGAGGGTGGCCACTTCGGGGACGGGGGCCAGGTGGTTGCGGCGGAACCAGCCGATCTGGCCCTCGACTCCGCCCTTCTCATGGGCGCCGCGGATGCCGGGCTGGCAGTAGAGCGCATCCAGGCCGTAGTGGGAGCGGAAGGCAGTCCAGCGTTCGGCTTCGATGCGGCCGCGTGAGAGGCCCAGCACCTGGGCGACGGCGGCTCTAAGGTTGTCGTAGCGGACCTTCCCGGTCGGCACTCCGCCCAGCACGTTGAGAGCGTGGACGTGGCCTTCGAAGAACGCCTCCTGCCCTGCCGAGGCGAAGATGCGGTGGACGGCCTTGCCCGAGTACGACAGCCGGAAGGCAAACAGGTAGCAGGTCACCAGCTTGCCGGCCAACTTGATGGTGACGTCTCCGAAGTCGACCTCGGCCTCGGCTCCGGGCCGGTGGGTCTGCGGGACGAACGCGTCAACCACCCCTTGCCGGCCTGGAGACGGATTTCCCCACGGCATTCGGCGTCGTAGGTACGGACCATTTGGTAGGAGATGTCGACGGCGTCGTGCTCGTCGAGAAGCCGGTCGTAGATCCGCTTGACCGTGTGCCGCTGCTTCCGCGGCGCGGTCAAGTCCGCCTTCAGGATCGCGTCGATCACCGGCTTGTAGGGATCCAGGCGCGTCGCGCGCGGCCTCATCTTCTTGCGCGGCTCCGGCAGGGCCGACACCAGAGCCCGCTGCACGGTCTCGTAGCCGACGCCGTACTTCCGCATGAGCGCGCGCGTCGCCATGCCTGTCCTGGCGTCACGGCGGATCGCCGCGTACAGATCGACCTTGGACTTCGGCAACACCCGGGCCCCCTCGTCGTGCAGAGCACAACCATGGTCCCGAAGCAAGCACCGAGGTGTTTCCAGAACTCAGCGACATCACTCTCCCGTGGAACCGGGTGTTCCCGCCGCTGAGCATCAGACGTTCCTGAAACTCACCTACAGAGCCACTCAACCGGCCCGAGGGGTCCCGACCGGGCGAGTTCCGCCAGGACGTCGAGTAGCTCCATGAGGCGGAGCCTGTCATCTGCGGTGATGGGCTGTCCAACGGCTTCGGGCAGGCCCGGAGCGTTCCGCGTCCTACTGGGAGAAGGCGCATGTCCGGACAGGGTCGAGGTGCAGTTCGAAGGGCCCGAAACAGTCGGCCACGAGGGTCGCGACCGGAGCGCCGCAGGGGCAGGCCCGGTTGAGTTCCTCGTCGCCTGTCGGTCCGCAGCACCCACTGCTGTTCTCCCAGTTGGGCAGTGGCTGAAGGCCGGCGGCGTCATCAGGGTGCACCAGCACTGTGTGTCGGCTGCCGGCCGAGATGACGAAGCCTTCTTCACGGCAGACCACAGGTCCGCGCGACTGAGCTGGCTTCGGGTCCTCCTGATCGTCCTGCACGACGTAGGGAGGTCCCCAGGGCTCGGGATCGATCGCGTAGTGGCCCAGCGGAACAGTGGCCGGTGCCCGGCGTGTCTCCTTGTCCCGGTCGCGCTCGTCGTCGGAGACGTCAGGGACGGCGGCGAGCGCGGTGAGCTCCGGCGTGATCGCGGTGCCGCACTTGGAACAGAGGAAGACGGTCATCCCCTCGTTGTACTGCGCAGGGCTGCTGCTTCGCATCTGCGTTTCGCTGCTCGGATTCGATGCGCGCGACGGCGCCACGGAGATCAGGCATGCCCAGATGGACGGTGGTGTGCCGGGCGGCGAGGTCGCGCAGGGCGGCGAGCTTCTGCTCGGCGGCGGCGAGGCTGGCCTCGATCGCGGCGACCTCGCCGAGCGTCCCTGTTCCTTGGCATCCGATGGTGATTTCTGACAGGGTTTGACGACAGATAAGGTCCGATCCTCCGTACGGAAGGAGCCCCGAGTGGCGGACTTGGTCTACAAGCGGGTCTCGACCGACCAGCAGTCCACCGCCCGGCAGAACCTCGTCCTGGACGAGGCCGGGATTAAGGACCCGGTCGCCTTGGAGGAGGACCCGGGGGCCTCCAGCCGCCTCCACCCGCTCCAGCGCCCGATGTTCCGCGAACTACTCACGTACGCACGGCCGGGCTACTCACGTACGCACGGCCGGGCGACACCGTCCACATCTCCGAGGTGTTCCGTCTCGTCCGCGGCACGGGCCACATCCTCGACGTGCTCGACGTCCTCCACCGCGACCAGGTCGCCCTGCGTATCCACGACGGCGCGTTCTCCGCGATGGACCTCACCGCCCGCCACCCGCGCACCGGCGAACTGCTCTCCACCGTGAAGTTCATGGTGCAGACCCTCGCCGCCGCCGGCGAACTCCAACGCGACCTCCGCGCGAGCTGACCTACGACGGACTGCGCGCCGCCGAGGCCAAGGGCAGCAAGGGCGGACGCCGCCCCGCCGTGGCGACCACGAAGACCGACACCGTTCGCACCGCGTGCCTGGAGGGCCGCTCCATCGCCGCCCTCGCCCGCGAACACGGAGTCAACCGCGGCGCGATCCGCACGGCCGTCGCCGACCTCCTGCCTGACCACACCGCCACTGAGGAGGCCGCCGCCCCTGAGCTGCTGGTCACCCTCGATATGCCGGGCGAGGTCGCCGACTTCCTGCGCACCGCCGAGCTGGAGCCCGCCGAGCGGGCCTCACTCGACCAGGGGGTGACCGTACGGCGCGGCCAGGGCTACACCCTGCGCGTCAGCGCCGTTCCTGCCGTGCACCGTCAGCTCCTCGCCCGCTGCCAGCCGCTCGACGGCGCCCAGGGCGTCTCTGCGGTCCCGGCCCAGCGCAAGGCCCGCCGCGAGTACGGAAACAGGGTCAGCGCACTCGCGCCGTGACCATGATCGTTCTCAGCGCCAACGGCTGTACCGATGTTCCCCGAGGCCGTACTCACCTCAACGTGCAACTGCCCGATGCAGATCCAGATCCAGATGCAAGGTCCGGCTGACCTGTGCAAGATCAGTCGCTTCACGACAGAAGTCGACGTCGCGGAACGTGAGGGTGAGTGGACGCGGTCCCGACTGGCCCAGCCGCGGTTCACGGCGGCATCGTGACGCCTTCCCCAACGGAGGCGTGTGTCGACGCCCGCCGTCGCGGGGTGACCGTCTATCTGGAAAATGACGTCGCGGTCGGGTGGCCGGTCCCGGCCCGCGCGGGCCGGGACCGGTCGTTTCAGGTGACCGCCTGCGTCCGGGCGGCCGCCGCGCACGGGGCGCTGTTCCTGAACACGGGGGCTCCGCTCACTGCCACCGCCCGGCAGCCGACCGGCGACCCGGCCGCCCTGTGGAGCGACGGAGTGCACCTGACCGAACTCGGCGACACCATCCTGCTCCAGCAGACGGAGCAGCTCCTCGCCGAGCATCGCACTGCCGAAAGCTCCAGGACTACCCGCTCCTGGAGCGCGACGCCGCCCTGACCGCGTACGGGCCCATGCCCACCCGGCACCGCCGATCCGCGCCTGAAAGCCCCGGGGCTCCACACTCGTCGGCCACCGCCCGGGATGCGCGCGGCCAGCAGCCGGTACGCGGTCATCAAGGCCATGGCGCTCGCGACCGGGCGCCTGCCCTCCCAGGCCATCCGAGGCCGGCGGCCGCGCCTCCCTGTTGGCCGGCTCTCGGGGGCTCAGCGGGTTCCGCCGAAGCAGCCCGCGGCGGCACAGTCGCCCGTAACGTGAGGCGCATGACTGCGCTGATCATCGGCGGCAGCGGCTTCCTGGGCACCGAGCTGGTACGCCAGGCGGTATCCGCGGGCCGTCGCCCGTCCGCCACGTTCTATCCCGCCCTGGAAACTACGACGGAGCAGTGTGGCATCACCTCGATCTCCGAGACCCGTCCCGCCTGGAGGAGATCCTCGACACGGTGGCCCCGGCCGTGGTGATCAACGCGACGAGCGGCGGAGCGGACTGGGCGGTCACCGCCGAGGGCGGTATCCGCCTCGCCCAGGCCGCGACCGAGCGCGGCCGTTACGAACTGGGCGGGCTCATCGCCCGCCGTGACGGTCTCGACTCAGCCCGGCTGCTCTCCGCACGCCGTTCCGATACGGGACTGCTCGGCGGGCTCGACGTGCGACTCGACAGCCGCACCACCCAGGAGAAGCTGCGCACCCGGCTCCGCGGTGCCCGGGAGTTCCTGAGGGGAAACAGCCCGGAGCTGACCTGACAGCCACCAGCCACCGTGCCCCTGTCGAGGGTGAAACGCGCCGCCGTGTGGCAAGCCGTGGGGCAGACTCTCCATGACCGTTCATAGAAAGGGAGTTGGTCCGATGCGACCCAGCCAGTAGATGCGCGAGCTCGGCGTCGTTCAGTACGGAGTGCCCGTCCTGCGCGGCCCTGCCCGCCCCTTCGCACTCCCCGGTGAGCGGGAAGCAGTCGACACAGTCGTCGGACAACACCTTGACGTGATGGAGCGCATCCGCCGCGCGCACGACTTCTCGGGCAAGGGCCTGGGCCTGGCGGCCCCGCAGATCGGCATCGGCCGGTCTGCCGCCATCGTCCAGCCTCCTGGATCCGACACGATCGTTCTGCTGAACCCCCGGATCACCGACACTTCCGAGGACATGGACGAGAGGTTCGAAGGGTGCCTGTCGTTCTTCGACGTACGGGCTCAGGTTCTGAGGCCGCTGCGGATCACGGTGGAAACGATGACAGCAGCGGGCAGTATCGAGAGCGCGGTTTACGAGCGGGGCGACGCACGGCTCATCGCGCACGAAACTGATCACCTCGATGGGCTTCTGCTGCTGGACCGGATGCGGCCGGGAGTGAGTCCGGTCCCCGTCGAGGAGTACCGCAGGACTGCCGAGGCCAATGGCCGGCCCTGGTCGTACGAGTAGACGGATCCAGGGGCGACCGTGAGCAGGAAGCACCGCAGTGCAGCGCGCGGCGGTCTCACCTTCTCGCCGCAGGCGGCGAGGGTGTCTATGAAACGGGAGACCGTGGGGTCCGAGGCGGCCCGAACACAGCCGGCTCGGCCCCCAGCATGCCAACATCCGCGAGGCAGTTCCCGCCCAAGGCCACGGCCAGGGCGACGTCCAGGAGGACCTTGCCCGGGTCATGGACGGCCCGCGGCTTGCGCCACGGCATCAGCGCTGCGGATATCGCGGTGTCCAGGCGGGCCTTGCGGACGGTCTCGACCAGCAGCACCCCGACCTCTGGCCCGCGCTCCTCGGCCAGGAGGGAGTCTTCTGAACGGTGTGGCTCCGACCCCAGGTGGTTTATCCCGTACTGCCCGTCCTGCTCGCCCTCTCGGCCTGGGCGCTGTCGGGACGACGCGCCCCGTTCCTCCCGCTCGCCCTGGCGGCGGCCGGGCGGGCTTCCTCAACCAGGCCGGGCACCCGAACCTCGACCAACTGCTCGGCCACCGGCTGACCGTGTTCGTCTGGCTGCTTCCCGTTCCGACGGTTCCGCTGTTCCTGGACCGCCCGGCCCGGCAGGCGGGGAGGGCACCCGCCGGGGGCCGGGCCGACGGGGAAGCGGGCGACCGACAGGACCGCGGCGCGGGCGTGCCGCCGTGACCGGCCGCCCCTGCCCGCGAGCGGCTGCCCGGGACCGGCCCCGGGACACACCGGCGGCTCCCGGCTCCGAGGAGAGCCGGGAGCCGCCGGGTCGAGCGTGACGGGCAGGGCTCGGCTCAGCCGTCGCCGTCCCCGGCCGGCCGGCCGTCCGCGGAGGACGGCGCCGGGGCCGCGGGCAGCGACGTCATCCGCGGCAGCAGCTGCGCGGCGAGCAGGGTCGAGAGCGCCGAGGTGTCACCGCTGCCGCCGTCGGTGCGTACGACCACCGGTTGCGGTGCCTTCGACGCCAGCTCCGCGCCCACTTCGAGGCGGCGGCGGGCCAGCTCGTACTGGAGCACCGCGCGGTTGTCGCGGTATGCCTTGGCGAGGGCGCGCTGGGCGCGGGCCTCGTTCTCGGCGGAGATCAGACCGCTGCGACCGCGGGTCTCGATCTCGAAACGGACCCGCTGGGCGTTGGTCTCCTGCTCCTCCAGCAGCTGGGCGACCTGTTCGCGGGCGTTGTTGAGCGCGGCCTTCACCTCGACGATGCGCGCGTCGCGCACCTTCTTGGCCCGCTCGATGTCCATGCCGAGGCTGTCGATGCGGCGCTTGCGGGTCAGCCCCCACTCCTGCTCGTACGCCGTGCGCTCCTTGGCGACCCGCTCCCTGGTCGCCAGGTGCTGCTGGTACTGCGTCGGCAGCTGGACGTCCGGGATGTTGGAGCCGGTGATGCGCACGCCGTAGCGCTCCAGCTGCCGGTTGAGCAGCTCCTGCATGTCGGCCACGTCCGAGCCGCGCAGGTCGTACGCCCGCTCGGTGCGCATCTTGCGGGCGCGCTGGCGGATGGCGTCCTGGACGGCGCTGGACAGCACCAGGTCGAAGTTGCCCGCGCCGATCGTGCGCACGAACCGGACCGCGTCCGTGATGCGGAATTTCAGGAAGAACTCGATCGACCGCAGCGGGACGTTCTCCTGCGTCGGGCAGGCCATGACCGGTGCGGAGTACGGGATCTCGGTGGCCGTGTCGACCACGAAGTCCACCCTCGACCAGGGGTGCCAGAGGTAGTGCCGGCCGGCGTCCAGGGTGCGGGTGACCGCACCGTAGCGGGTCAGGACGCCGTTGGTGCCCTGCTCGATCTCGACGATGGAGGAGCGCCACCACCACAGCGCGCCGATGATCAGGAGCAGGCCGCCGGCCGCGTAGGCGAGCCCGGCGAGTGTGGCGTAGGCGAAGTCCGCCGCGCCGTCGGAGTCCGCCTCGCGCAGCGACAGCATCACGCCCATGAGCAGCGCGAACAGGCCGAGCCACAGGGGCAGCATCCACCACAGCCGGCGCCGGTGGCGGGGGATGATGACCGGGATCAAAGTGCCGGCCTCGCCGCCGCGCAGCAGCTGGGCGATGTCGCTCCAGGGCGCCACCGCCTCGGAGATGACCGACCTGCGGTTCATACGTGCGGTACTCACTGACCGGCCTCCTCGGAGAAGTCGGGAACCTCGGACGCCTTGGCCTGCTCGGCCGTCTCCTGGCCGGTCGAGGAGGCCGCCGGTGCTCCGTCCTCGGCCGACGGCACGGTGGGCCGTTCGGCCTGGAGCAGCACCACGATCTCGTCCTCGCGTCCGGCGATGCGCTCGCCGATCGCGGCGAGCTGCCCGCGCATGGCGGCCATGTCCGCCTCGCTGAACAGCTCCTCGCCGCGCTCGCCGACCATCTCCCGGGCCAGTCGCAGGAAGTCGACCCCGGCGGCGTCGCCGTCCGCGGAGCCGCCGATGCGCACGAGGCGCGGCAGGTGGTCGGCGACCTGCTCCAGGGTGTCGAGGATCTGCTGCTGATAGCGGTATTCGAGGATCTCGGGAGCCTCGGCCGCGGTCACCGCGCGGATGTCTAGTGCCTGTGCCTCCAGCAGCGCCGCGTTGGCCTTCGCCTCGGACTCGGCCTGCACGTAGCGCTGGCGGGCCAGGGCCTGCGCGCGGTTGGTCTCGCGCTCCACGGCGGTGTCCATCTGGGCCTGGTACTGGGCGATGTCGGCGTGGATGGCGGAGAGCGTCTCGTGGCTGGTCGCCAGCTCCTTGCTCAGGTCGCCCTCGTCCTGCTCCTTGCGGAGCATCAGCGCGTACTCGTGGGTGTATGCCTCCTTCGCCATCCGCACCATCTCCGGGGCGGCCAGGTCCATCCGGTAGTTGCGGTCGGAGGGCTCCGCGTGGGTGATGTTGGCGTTGGTCAGCTCGACCGCGGGCCGGAACTGCTGGTTCAGCTGCTCCAGGAGCCTGCCGGTGTCCTCGCCGACCATGTCGTAGATCCCGGCGGCCTCCTGCTCGTAGATGAGGCTGCGGATCGTCTCGCTAACCGCGTTGCTCAGCTTCTCCTCGAAGCCGCGTACCGCGCCGAGCGTGTAGACGAACTCGGTCGCGTCGCTGATCCGGAACTGGATGAACAGGTCGATCGAAGCCTTCACACCGCCCTTGGTCGGCGCCTCGCGCACCGGTGCGTTGAACGGGTACTCGCGGGTGGTGTTGAGGATGTACGAGACCCGCTTCCACGGGCTGATCAGGATCACCCGGCCCGGGCCGACGACCTTCTCCAGCTTCCCGAAGCGCGTGATCAGCGCCTGGCAGCCGTCCGGGACCATCACCATGCCCTGCCGCCACCACACGAAGGCGACCGCGGCCACGGAGATCACCCAGTAGTGCAGTCCGAAGAGCGGGTTGGTCAGCGGGGAGTCGTCCACCGTCGACACGACCGCGGTGCCCACCGCGCCCAGGGCGAGCAGCGACAGCACCGGGAGCATGCTCAGGAACGAGCGGCCCTTCGGAAGCACCATCGGACAGATCGCGTGGACCTGCTCGCCGCCCTCACGCTGCTGCTCGCTTTGGTTGAGCGCCTCGCCGGCCTCGTCGAGGGCGACCGTCTTCTGCGCCATGACCGTGGCGATGGAGCCGCCCTGTTCCCTCGCGGCCGGGAAGTCGGCGGGGTCCATGCCCTCCTCCTCCGGCGTGTGCGACTCCTCGTCGGCGTCGTCCCGCCTCTGGCCCGCCTGCCCCCGGCTCTGCGGCCGGCCGGCCGTCCGGCCCGCGCGCTGGCGGGCTTCCTCCTCGGCCGCCTGCCGGGGATCGGCACCTGAGGCCACCGCTGAGGCCACCCTCCGTAGGCTCTGCGCCTTGGTTTGTGCCATCATTCCCCCTTTTACCTTGCTTTTCTCGTGGTCGTCTTGCTGGTCCGGCCCATATGACTGGCTGGATGCGCTGTACCCCGTGTGGGCACTTCTGATCGTGTTCCTGGTTACAGTCATCGCACACCACAGGCGGCGCGCGCTGTTGGAGGGCGTCGGGATCGACGTGGAGGACCAGGTGGTGCACAGGCTGTCCCGTTTGGCGGAGCGGGGTGAGCAGGTCGGTGGCGTGGTGCGGGTCCAGGACGGTCATCGGCACGATGACGGGGCCGCCGGTGTAGGCGGCGAGGCTGGTGACGAGCGTGGTAGTGACCTGCCGGCAGGGCGGGTAGTCCTGGTAGTCCCGCTGGGTGAGCTCGTGGCCGCTCATGGCGCTGCTCTTCGCTTCCTCGCTCGGGAGCCGCGGCGACACCGCCGTGTGATCGGCTTCCGTTGGCGGCGGCTGAGCGCCGGCCGTCAGGCCCTGCTCGCGCTCGCCCACCTGCGGGTGGGCCACACCTATACCCAGCTCGCGGCCGGATTCAGCGTCGGAACCAGGACCGCCTACCGCTACGTCACCGAGGGCGTCGATCTCCTGGCCGCCCTCGCGCCCACCCTGGCCGACGTCGTCCGCGCCGCGTCGGTGAAGGCGTACCTGCTCCCGGACGGCACACTTCTGCCGATTGACCGCATCGCCGCAGACCGGCCCTGCTACTCCGGCAAGCACAAGAGACACGGGATGAACGTGCAGGTCCTCGCCGATCCCTTCGGCCGGCTGTTGTGGGTCTCACCAGCCCTGCCTGGAGCTGTCCACGACGTCCGCGCGGCCCGCGAACACGGCATTGTCGACGCCCTTGCTGAGGCCGACATCACGCGCTGGGCCGACAAGGGCTATCGGGGTGCCGACGGCACGGTCCGCACCCCGCACTGGGGGCGGTGGGAGGCCCTTTCCACGGGTCAGCAGGCGGTGAACCGGTCCCACGCAAAGGTCCGCGCACTCGTCGAACAAGCCATGGCCACCCTCAAGTCCTGGCGACTCCTCCGCAAGCTCCGGTGCTCGACCACCCGGATCACCTGCCTTGTCCAAGCCGTCCTGACCCTGTATTTGACCAGCTCAGGCGGATGAAGGAAAAGCCTCAGTTCGGGGGATATGGTAGAGACATCGGCGGAGGCTCTACCGAGGCGTTGGTGGCGAGTTCAATCACGAAACTGCTATCGGTACAAAGAATGCACGCGGGAAACACGTCTACTCTGTCGAATGGGTATCAGTGCAGGCCAGGGGGTCGAGTTCAGTGCCGGAAAAACTATACGCAGAGCAGTGAGTTCGGCTGTTGAAGGCCACATTGAAAGGACTGGTTCTGCATGCTGGACATAGTGGTCGGTGTGTTGCTCTTTTCGGTCGGTGTTTGTCTGGTAGGAAACTTCTGGGGCCTGGCGAGTCGGGTGCTTGACCATGCGTCAGTCCTGGTTGACGCTGGTGGAGCAACAGTGAACACCTTTCGGCTGGTCGGAGTTGTCGCGATGATTGTCGGGCTCTTCTGGGTCGCTACCGCGCTTCCGGAGATTCTCTGATCCTCACCGTTCCGTTGCAGCGAACCCGTCCAGCGCCCTCGGCACCGCCCGTCGGGTCTCCGTGCCGCCCATGTGGCCCGCGTTGCCGATGATCGTCAGTTCGGCGTCGGGCCAGGCGCGGTTCAGTTCCCAGGCGGTGATCAGGCGGGGGCGTCTCTATGCCCTTCGTCAAGGATGTGGTGCCTGGTGTGTGGGTTTGGGGTGGTCATGCGGCGAGGGTGGCGGTAGGGATGCGGGACTCCTAGGGGGTGTCTTCAAAGGCTGTCGATGGGGCATCATATGACGCATGGTGCGGCGACATGAGCTCTCGGACGAAGAGTGGGACGTTCTGTCGGGGCTGCTTCCGCAGACGGAAACGGGGCGGCCCCGGCGGGACGACCGGGTGGTGCTGAACGGAATCGTGTGGAAGCTGCGGACCGGTTCGGCCTGGCGTGATGTGCCGGAGAGATACGGGTCCTGGCGGACGTTGTACACACGTTTCCGCAGGTGGGCGCTCGATGGCACGTTCACGCGGATGCTTGAGGCCGTCCAGGCTCAGAAGGATGCGGCGGGAGACGTCGACTGGTTGGTTTCCGTGGACTCCACGAT
>NZ_JBIVTR010000017.1:0-165598 GCF_044756785.1 Streptomyces sp. NPDC091649
ATGGTACTGCAGGGGGGACCCTGTGGGAGAGTAGGACGCCGCCGAACAATTTTTCCGGGAAAGCCCCGTGCCATTGGCACGGGGCTTTCCTGCGTTCCGGACTCGTCTGAGAGGCGATGAGGGCCAGGTCAAGCCGGCAGACGGAAGATCCTGCATGGCAGATCCTGCTCTGCTCGGTCCGTCGTCAACTCCTGTGGATCACTGCGGGGACTCCGACGTCGACCGTAGCCATTGGCCGAGTATGACGAGATCTTCGTCGGTGAGGCCGCAGGACGAGGAGATGCGGTGGACGAGGGCTGAGGCAGGGTGTTGGGTGGCCACCCAGTCTCGATCGGCGTCGGTGATTTCATCGTCGAGCCAGGCGAACGGGCGTCCGTCAGCCCATGCCACCAGGGTCCGGGTCTTCCAGTGGAGTCCGAACCACTGGTCCTCGCGCTCATGCGCGGCCGAGGTCTGCGGCCACGCGACGACCGGCAGGGGTGGCAGACCCAGCCGCGGCGCGATCTCCGTGTTCGCCGCCTCCTCCCAGGTCGTCGCCCAGACCAGTTCGCACGGCAGCGCCGCGAGACGAAGCCCGACGCGCAGGTCCAGCCGTGCCAGGTGAGTGTCCGTAGCGGTGCTGGCCGGTTCACGCGGAGGGCCGTCGCCGAACGGCAGGAGAGGCCCGTCGACATCCAGGAACAAGAGCGGACGTCGCCTGTGCTCATTCATGCCGCAGCCTCCTGCTCACGCTCGACCAGGACGCACGAGTGGCCCCGGCCGGGTCGGACCGCGAGGCGGACGTCACCGGCCCCCACATACACATAGTCGGATCCGGACAAGCCCCTGTCCTGGGAAGTCGCCCGGTCACCGTTCCCGTTACTCGGTCCTCCGGTTCGGTCGTGGCCTCGAGAGCCCATGACTGAACCGGAGAACCCACCGCTCCATCGCCGGACGGGGCCGGCCCTCTCAGAGACGACCCGCGGACTTCAGGGCGAGATACCCATCGGCAAGCGCGGGAGCGAGATCATCCGGAGCGGCGTCCACGACGACGACTCCGTGCCGCCGGAGCCGGTCGGCCGTGCGGCGTCGGTCGGCCTGGGCCTGACCGGCGGCGGCCGCGTCGTACACCGAGTCCACGGTCCCCCGGGCGTTGGCCATTTCCCTGATCCGAGGGTCGGAGACCGCAGCCAGCAGAACGGTGTGGCGCTGGGTGAGCTGAGGCAGCACGGGAAGGAGGCCCTCCTCGATGGGTGCGGCCTCCAGCGTCGTGAGGAGAACGATCAGCGAACCGCGGGGCGCATCGGTGAGTGCGGCCCGGCTCAGGCCGGCGGCGTCCGTCTCGATGAGCTCCGGTTCCAGTGTGGCCAGGGTGTTGATGACCGTGGCCAGGACATTGCCGGTGGCCGTCCGGCCCTGGACCCGGGCCCGGACTTGACGGTCGTAGGCGAGGAGGCTCACGCGGTCGCCCGCCCGTGTGGCGAGCGCGGTGAGAAGCAGCGTGGCGTCCATCGAGGCGTCCAGGCGGGGCACATCGCCCACCCGGCCCGCAGACGTACGCCCGGTATCGAGGACGATCAGGATGTGCCGGTCCCGCTCGGGCCGCCAGGTCCGGACCGCCACGGCGGACTGGCGTGCGGTGGCCCGCCAGTCGATGGAGCGAGTGTCGTCCCCGGGCACATAGGCACGCAGACTGTCGAACTCGGTCCCCTCACCCCGTGCCAGTACGCTGGTACGGCCGTCGAGTTCCCGTAGCCGCGCGAGTCGCGAAGGCAGATGCTTCCGACTGGTGAACGGCGGCAGGACCCGTACCGCCCACGGAGCCCTGTGCTGTCCTTGTCGCGCGGCGAGGCCCAGCGGGCCGTACGAGCGGATCGTGATGCGTTCCGCCTGTCGTTCGCCGCGACGGGTCGGGCGCAGAACGGTAACCAGGCGCCGCCGCTCCCCGGCGGGGACCGTCAGCGTGTGACGGGAAGCGCGGCGTTCGGTGCCCGAGGTCCAGCTGCTGGGGGGCCAGGCATCGCGCAGCTGGGCGCGCAGACGTCGGCGCGAGGTGTTCGTCACCGTCAGTTGCACTTCCGCCTCGTCACCGAGTCGAACAGTTGTGTCGCCGGATCGAGTGAATCGAAGGGTGCGCACTGGCGCGGCCAGGGCGTAGTCGCACAGAATAGCCAGAGAGAGCGGTGCGTTGACCGCGAGCATCCCGGCCCAGCCGGGAGCGAGGATGCCTACGGGGAGTGACCCCAGGGCGGCCAGCAGCGCGGTACGTCCAGTGAGGGCCATGGTCACCGCCTCATCGGGGTACGGGGACGTGGGCGAGCACTGAGGTGATGACGGAGTCGGGGGTGACTCCTTCCATTTCCGCCTCGGGCCGCAGGTGGATGCGATGACGGAGTGTGGGGAGCGCCAGGGCCTTCACATCGTCCGGGATGACGTAGTCCCGGCCGGTCAGCCAGGCCCAGGCGCGGGCGGTCGACAGCAGTGCGGTGGTGCCCCGGGGGGAGACGCCGAGGGCGAGCGAGGGGGAGTCGCGTGTGGCACGGCAGATATCCACGACATAGCCGGCGATCTCGGGGGAGACGGTCGTCTTCGCGACGGCTTTGCGTGCTGCCTCCAGATCGGCGGGCCCGGCGACGGGCCGTATCCCGGCGGCCTTCAGGTCCCGTGGATTGAAGCCTTCGGCATGGCGGGTGAGGACATTGATCTCGTCCTGCCGGGAGGGGAGCGGCACCGTCAGTTTGAGCAGGAAGCGATCCAGCTGTGCTTCGGGGAGAGGGTAGGTGCCTTCGTACTCGACGGGGTTCTGGGTCGCGGCGACGAGGAAGGTGTCGGGCAGCGGCCGCGGTGTTCCGTCGACGGTGACCTGCCGCTCCTCCATCGCTTCGAGGAGGGATGACTGGGTCTTGGGAGGGGTGCGATTGATCTCGTCGGCGATCAGCAGGTTGGTGAAGACCGGGCCGGGCTGGAAGGAGAACTCGGCGGTGCGCGCGTCGTAGACCAGTGAGCCCGTGACGTCGCTGGGCATCAGGTCGGGAGTGAACTGGACGCGCTTCGTGTCGAGTTCGAGTGAGGCGGCGAGGGCACGCACCAGCAGGGTCTTGGCGACTCCGGGCACGCCCTCGAGGAGCACGTGTCCCCGGCAGAGGAGCGCGACGACGAGTCCGGTGACGGCGGGGTCCTGGCCGACGACGGCCTTGGCGATCTCGGAACGCAGGGAGTCCAAGGACGCGCGGGCGCTGTCGGACGGCTCCGGTTCCGCGGGCGTCACGGGAGCCGCAGCGGGTGCCGTGGGCTCGGCCGGCTCGGGGGTCGGGGCGCTCATGAAGTGCGTACCTCTCTTTCGAGGGCGTCGAGTTGATCGGCGAGGAGGACCAGGGCGGCGTCGGTGGAGGGGGCCGTGCCGAAGAGCAGGGTGCTGAGGTCGTAGTCACGCGTGGTGATGCGCGCGGACACGGCGGCGTCGGTGGAGGGGGCCGTGCCGAAGAGCAGGGTGCTGAGGTCGTAGTCACGCGTGGTGATGCGCGCGGACACGGCGGTGAGGAGGATCTCGGGCGAGTGCGCGTCGCGGGCCGGCACCCCGGTGAGAGGCGCTAGACGGGTGCGGGCGGCGGCCCGGAGGGTGTCGGCGGCCCGGTCGCGGGCGTTGGCCTTGCGGTAGAGGAGGGAGCGGCCTTCGGCGGATTCGGATGCGCGGACGGCCACCGGCAGTCGTTCTGTCACCAGGGGTCCGAGGCGCCGGGCCCGCCAGACGGCGGCGAGGGACGCGGCGAGCGCCAGTTGCAGGGCCCCCCACAGCCACCCGGAGGGGATCAGGTCGAGGAAGCTGGCCTCGTCCGCCGCGTCGTCCCGGGTTCCGCCCTCGGACTGTTCTTCGTCCCCCTCACCGGGGGCGGGGTCGTCCGTTGTCGCGGAGGGATCTGAGAGTGAGGGGAGGTACCAGACGAGATGAGGGCGGGAGCCGAGGAGTTGCAGGGCGAGCGAAGCGTTGCCCTGCTGGTCGAGACGCTCGTTGTGGAGGAAGTCGGGGGAGCCGAGGACGACGGTGTCGCCGCCCGTCCCGGTCGGGAGGACGACCAGGCTGGGGAGACCCGCGCCCGGGTAGCAGGCGACGGCGGTGGGGTCCTGCGGCGTGTACCGGATTCCGCCCATGTCGGCCGTGCCGGCCCGGCGGGCGGTGGGGAGGTCGCACGACGGGGCGAGAGGCCGGACCGCGCGGTGCGGCTCGGCGCGGGCGCCGGCGGCGAGCCGGGCCGTCGCCCCGGGCCCCGGGGCGATCAGCAGGGTGCGTCCCGCGGAGGCGGAGGCCGCCTCGTCCAGTCGGAGCTGCTGCGAGCGCGTCAGGAGGTTGGGGCCGGCGACCAGAAGAGTGGTGTCAGGACCGGCCGCGGCGGTGGCCTCGTCGAGGGTGGTGGCGACGGTGACGGATATGCCGCGTTCCTTGAGGAGTTCGGCCACGGCGCGGCTGCCCCGGGGGTCCGCGGAGCGGGGGTCGAGCTGCCCGTGGTTCGTTCCGGAGCGTACGGCGGCGAAGGTGAGGCCGGCGACGACCAGGATGAGAACGACGGCCAGGATGCCTCGGGCCCGGGTCCAGACCTGGCCGGCGGTGGGCGCCGTGGAGGTGGGGGACGCGGTGGTCGACGCGGTCATCCGGTGGCTCCTCGGGAGGTTCCGGGCAGCGACGGCTTGGCCTCGTCGAGTTCGAGATCGAGGGCGCGCAGGGACAGGTACGCCGCTTGGTCCGCGGAGCGGCCCCCGTATGTCACATCGTCGAAGCTCCGGGCGGCGGCGCGCAGCCGGGCCGATTGTTCGGGCAGGGCGCGGCCGGCTTCCGCGGCGGCTTCGTCCGCGGTGCGACCGGGGCGGGGGTCGAGCAGGGCGCGTTCCTCCAGGGACCGGACGATGGCGCGCATGCGTTCCTGGACGGCTTCGGTCCAGCGCAGAGCCGCGGCGTGTGCTTCGGCGGCGGCGCGGTGCTGGGCCGCGCCGCGGGGGCCGTCGCTGTCGAAGAGAGCCTCCGCCTTCCGGGCGGAGCGTTGCGGGGTGCCGAGCCGCCACCAGAGGGCGGCGGCCAGGCCGAGGACGGCGACGACCAGGACGGCGAGTCCGGCCGGGCCGCCGGGGGCGGCGCCCGCGGCGGCGTCGAACACTCCGGCGACCCAGTCCCAGAACTGGTTCAGGGCGCGCTGGAGGATGTTCGGATCGTTCTCGTGGTACATCGGCTTGGAGAGTTCGCTCTCGGCCGCCTCCCGTGCGGGGCCCCGTGGAGTGTCCACGGGTATGTCGTCCGCCGCGGTGTCCCGCCGTGCTGTGGTGATGCCCCCCGCCCCCGACATCGCATCAGCCCCTGGGGGTGTCGGCGCCGTAGCCGGGGAGACCCGCGGCCCGTGCCAGGTCGAGGTCCAGGGCCTCGCGACGGATGCGCTGGTCCATGTAGAGAAGGGCCATCACGCCGGCGACGAAGGGGTAGACCAGGGTCGAGACGATCACTTCGCCGATGCCGGTGACGATCAGGAAGGGCCAGCCGTAGGAGGGGGCGCTGCTGCTGAAGAAGTCGCTGACGTCGGTTCCGTCGGCGATCACCGCGAGGACGCCGAACGGGATCGAGACGAGGAAGGTGAGCAGGAAGGCCAGCAGCCAGGTCAGGGCGAGGATTCCGAAGGTGCGCCACCAGGCGCCCCGGACCAGTTTCGCCGACCTGCGCAGTGCGGCCACGATGCTCTGTCGTTCCAGCATCAGTGCGGGGGCGGCCAGGGCGAAGCTGATATTCAGCCAGAGCGTCACGACGCAGGCGGCGGTGAAACCGAGGAAGGCGAGTGCCGCTCCGGCCTCGGAGCCCAGCAGCAGTCCGGGGCCGATGCCCACGGCCATGATCGCGGCCAGAATGACGGCCACCAGGACGGTCAGCCCGAGCAGGGGGAGGACCCGGGGGCGGGCCTCCGCCCAGGCGTCGGAGAGCGTGGTGGGACGGCCCAGCACCGAGCGGCTGATGATCACGGTGACGATCGACGCGGTGAAGAGCGTGGCGATCATCGAGACGAGGGAGGCCGGGGCCAGGGAGAACAGGGTCGAGCGCGCCGAATCGGCGGCCTGGCGGAGGGCCTCGGCACCGGTGGCGTTCGGGTCGACCGTGGTCGGTTTCGGCAGCAGATAGCGCTGCATCAGGATGATGGCGATCTGGGTGGCCACCGAGACCGCGAGGCTGAAGCCGAGTGCGGTACGCCAGTGGGCGCGCAGGGCGGCCACGGACCCGTCGAGGATCTCGCCGAGGCTCAGCGGACGCAGGGGGATAACGCCGGGCTTGGCGGCCGGAGGCGGCCCGGCCCAGCCCTGTCGCTGCGGGCCACCGCCCCAGCCGGGTGCGGGCGGCCGGGTTCCGGGACCGCTGCCGGGCGTGCTCGGTGGGGACCACTGCCCGGGGGGCGGCTGCTCGGGGGACCACTGTCCCGTCGGGCCGCTTCCGTCCTGGGGGGCGGAGGGGCGGGGGATCGCCGTCTCCTTGCCGTCGGAGGGGGCAGATCCGGGCGACGCCCAGCCCGGAGAGTCGTTCATTCTCGCTCCTTCACCGTCCTGACCGCTCATCGGGGCGGCAGGTTGGCAGCCATCGTGCCACGCGTCGGTGCGGGGTGGACCAGCCGCTCCACCTCCTCCGTGCCTTCATGCGGGGGCGGCTCAGCGGGCAGACTGGACGGATGGCTGATCAAGACGCGCAATCGCCGGAGGGTTTCGAGCCTCCCGCGCTTCCCGTACTCCGCTGGTACGAACCTCCGGAAGGTCCGGTGCTGGTGCTGCTGGACCAGACGCGGCTGCCCGCGGAGGAAGCCGAGCTGGTGTGCACCGATGTGCCCGCGCTGGTGTCAGCGATCCGGACGCTGGCGGTGCGAGGGGCTCCGCTGCTGGGGATCGCCGGAGGTTACGGGGTGGCGCTCGCGGCGGCCCGGGGCTACGACGTCGCGGAGGCGGCCGGTCTGCTGGAGCGGGCGCGGCCCACCGCCGTGAACCTCGGTTACGGGGTGCGGCGGGTGGCTGCGGCCTACTGGGAGGCTGCTGGGAGGGGGGAGGGGGACGAGGCCGCCGCCTCGGCCGCGCTGGCCGAGGCGCGGGCCCTGCACCGGGAGGACGCCCGGGCCAGCAGGCGTATGGCCGAGTTCGGTGAGGTCCTGCTGGAGGAACTGCTGCCCGGGCGGGGCTATCAGCTGCTGACCCACTGCAACACCGGGGCGTTGGTTTCCGGGGGCGAGGGTACGGCGTTCGCCGTGGCGTTGCGGGTGCACCGGCAGGGTCGGCTGCGGCGGCTGTGGGTGGACGAGACGCGGCCGCTCCTCCAGGGCGCCCGGCTGACCGCGTACGAGGCGGCGCGCAACGGTCTGGCGTACAGCCTGCTCACGGACAGCGCGGCGGGTTCCCTGTTCGCGGCCGGGGAGGTCGACGCCGTGCTCATCGGGGCGGACCGCATCGCCGCGGACGGCTCGGTGGCCAACAAGGTGGGAAGCTATCCGCTGGCCGTGCTCGCGAAGTACCACCACGTGCCCTTCATCGTGGTGGCGCCGACGACGACCGTGGATCTGGAGACCGCGGACGGCACATCGATCGTCGTCGAGCAGCGTTCCGGGAGAGAAGTGACGGAGCTCACATCGCCGCAGGGTGTATCGGCAGGTGGTGGAGGCGGGATGGTCGTCGCACCCCTCGGGACCCCGGCGTACAACCCGGCCTTCGACGTCACGCCGCCGGAACTGATCACGGCGATCGTCACCGAGGAGGGGGCGATTTCCCCGGTTACGGGAGTCGGACTGGCAGAGCTGTGTGCCAGGTCATCGCAGGTAACGATTAGCTAATGGGATGATGTCGATTATGAAGGGACGCGTCCTTGTCGTCGACGACGACACCGCACTGGCCGAGATGCTCGGGATTGTGCTGCGTGGAGAAGGTTTCGAGCCGTCGTTCGTAGCGGACGGCGACAAGGCACTGGCCGCATTTCGTGAGGCCAAGCCGGACCTGGTGCTGCTCGACCTCATGCTGCCCGGAAGGGACGGCATCGAGGTGTGCAGGCTGATCAGGGCCGAGTCCGGTGTGCCGATCGTCATGCTCACTGCCAAGAGCGACACCGTCGATGTCGTGGTCGGCCTGGAGTCAGGGGCCGACGACTACATCGTCAAGCCGTTCAAACCTAAGGAGTTGGTCGCCCGGATCAGGGCACGTCTGCGGCGGTCCGAAGAGCCCGCGCCGGAGCAGTTGACCATCGGTGACCTGGTCATCGACGTGGCCGGCCACTCCGTGAAGCGGGAGGGGCAGTCCATCGCCCTGACTCCGCTGGAGTTCGACCTGCTGGTCGCGCTCGCGCGCAAGCCGTGGCAGGTCTTCACCCGTGAGGTCCTGCTGGAGCAGGTGTGGGGCTACCGCCACGCGGCCGACACCCGCCTGGTGAATGTGCACGTGCAGCGTCTGCGTTCCAAGGTCGAGAAGGACCCGGAGCGGCCGGAGATCGTGGTGACGGTCCGAGGTGTCGGCTACAAGGCCGGGCCGAGCTGAAATGCCCCGAGGCAGCGCTGCTCCGGGTCCCGGCGCGCCGGGAGTCCGTACGGAGCGGGCTGCCGGCCCGGGACGGAAGGCGTCACCCATGAGCCGTTTCCTGCAGGGCGGCCGGCTGTTCGAGGACCGGACGCCCGGCGGGCCCGTACCGCGGTTGCTGATGCGATGGGTGCGCCGTCCGGTGTTGCCCGCAGTCCGGCTGTGGCGCCGCAACCTGCAGCTCCGCGTCGTCGCCGGCACCTTGTTGATGTCGCTCGGGGTCGTGCTGCTGCTCGGCTTCGTCGTCATCGGACAGGTGCGCAACGGCCTGCTCGACGCGAAGGGGAAGGCCGCCCAGACCCAGGCCGCCGGCGGTTTCGCCGCGGCCCAGGAGAAGGCGAACGCCCCGCTCGTCCCCGAAGGCCAGGGGGGCGAGGACACCGACGGCATGACCGGCGGCACCTCGTGGCGCACCGAGCTGGTCGACCAGCTCGCGAGCGGCGGGAAGAACGCCTTCAACGTGGTGGCTCTCAGCGTCGATTCGGTGACCGAGGGTGCGAGCAGCCGTGCCGCGCGCGGTTCGGGCAGCGTCGAGGCGTCCAGCGTGCCCGATCGGCTGCGCCGGGACGTGGGCAAGGGGCAGGGCGCCTTCCAGACGTACTCCCTGATCCGTTATTCGTACGGCAAGGAGTCGCAGCCGGGGCTCGTCGTCGGCAAGCGGCTCTACGACATCGATCAGCACCCCTACGAGCTCTACTACCTCTTCCCGCTCACGCAGGAGGAGAAGTCGCTGACGCTGGTCAAGACGACCCTGGCGACGGCCGGGCTGTTCGTCGTCGTACTGCTGGGAGCCATCTCCTGGTTCGTGGTGCGGCAGGTCGTCACCCCGGTGCGGATGGCGGCCGGCATCGCCGAGCGGCTCTCCGCCGGCAAGCTCCAGGAACGGATGAAGGTCACCGGCGAGGACGACATCGCCCGGCTCGGTGAGGCGTTCAACAAGATGGCTCAGAACCTCCAGCTGAAGATCCAGCAGTTGGAGGAGCTCTCCCGTATGCAGCGGCGCTTCGTCTCCGACGTCTCGCACGAGCTGCGGACGCCCCTCACCACGGTCAGAATGGCCGCCGACGTCATCCACGAGGCACGTGCCGACTTCGACCCCGTCACGGCCCGCTCCGCCGAGCTGCTGGGCGACCAGCTCGACCGGTTCGAGTCGCTGCTCGCCGACCTGCTGGAGATCAGCCGTTTCGACGCGGGCGCCGCGGCCCTGGAGGCCGAGCCCATAGACCTGCGGACCGTGGTGCACCGGGTGATCGGCGGCGCCGAGCCGCTCGCCGAGCGCAAGGGGACCCGGATCCTCGTCATCGGCGACGACCAGCCGGTGATAGCCGAGGCCGATGCCCGCCGCGTCGAACGCGTCCTGCGCAACCTCGTGGTCAACGCCGTCGAGCACGGTGAGGGCCGGGACGTCGTGGTCCGGATGGGCGTGGCGCAGGGCGCGGTCGCCGTGGCCGTCCGGGACTACGGGGTCGGACTCAAACCGGGCGAGGCGACCCGGGTCTTCAACCGCTTCTGGCGTGCCGATCCGGCGCGGGCCCGGACGACCGGCGGGACGGGCCTCGGCCTGTCGATCGCCGTGGAGGACGCCCGGCTGCACGGCGGCTGGCTCCAGGCATGGGGCGAGCCGGGCGGCGGCTCCCAGTTCAGGCTGACGCTGCCGCGTACGGCGGACGAGCCCCTGCGCGGGTCGCCGATACCGCTGGAGCCCGAGGACTCGCGGCGCAACCGGGGAAACCGGGAGCGCGAGGAGGCCGGGACGGGCGGGTCCGACGACCAACGGCTGACGTCCGTGCCGGCCCGGACCGTGCCCGGCGAGCGTTCACCGCTGCCCGTGCCCGGGCGGGCCCCCGTCCGCAACACCGCCCCCTCGTCGGCGCACCCCGCCGCGCTGCCCGGCAACGGTGCGCGGGTCGTGGCGCGTCCGGCTCAGGAACGCCCCGGTGGGAGCGCGGGCGAGGACGTACGGAATTCCGACCTGGAGGACACCACTCGTGGGTACTGACCGCCGTCCGGGCGGCCGTGGACGTGCGGTGCGGCTGACCGCGCTGCTGGGCTGTGGCGCCCTCGTGCTGGCCGGGTGCGGCTCGATGCCGGTGACCGGCGACGTCAAGGCGGTCGGCGCCTCGCAGCCCGGGGACTCCCAGGTGCAGGTGTACGCGGTGGCCCCTCGGGAAGGCGCGCCGCCCAGCGAGATCGTCGACGGCTTCCTGGAGTCGATGACCAGCGACGACCCCGCGTTCGAGACCACCAGGAAGTATCTGAGCGCCGCCGCCCGGGGCGCCTGGCAGCCGAGCGGCGGCATCACGGTGCTCGCCCAGGCTCCCAACCGCAGCGGCCCCCCGCTCCAGGACGAGGCCAACCGGGCCGCGCGGGACAAGGAGACGACCTACACGCTGACCGGCGAGAAGGTGGCCGCGGTCGACGCCCAGAGTTCCTACCGGCCCCTCGCGCCCACCGACTATTCCCAGCCCCTGCACCTGGTGCTGGAGGAGGGGGCGGACGGGAAGCAGGAGTGGCGCATCGACGTCGTGCCGGACGGCCTGGTCCTCGGGCAGTCCGACTTCAAGAGGCTCTACCGGTCGGTCAACAAGTACTACTTCGCCACCGGGCGGACCAACGGCCGGTCGACGCTCGTCGCGGACCCCGTCTACGTACGCAACCGTACGGATCCCGTCACGCGCATGGACACCGCGGCCCAGACGGTCAGGACGCTGCTCGCCGGGCCGACGAACTGGCTGCGGCCCGTGGTCGACTCCCGGTTCCCGGCGGGTACCGCACTGCGCAAGAGCGTCGTCGCGCTGGCGCCGGACGATCAGAACGTCCTGCGGGTGCGGCTCAACGGGAAGGCCGACAAGGCGGACCGGAGCTCCTGCCGGATGATGGCCGTCCAGGTGCTCTTCACTCTTCAGGACCTGACCTCGGCCCGGGTCGAGCGGGTGGAGCTGGAGGGCTCCAGGGGCCGGCTCTGCGGGCTGGACGCCGACGACGCGTCGGAGTTCACCGCCGACCACGGTTCGGACGGGGCCGACAGCCAGTACTTCATCAACGACAAGGGGCAGGTGGAGAGTATGGCCGGCGCCGCCGGCCCGCCCGAGCCCGTGACCGGCCCGCTCGGCGCGGGCGTCGTCCCGATGGGCGCCGTCGGAGTGGCCCGGGACGAACGGCGGGCCGCCGCGGTCTCCTCCGACGGGCAGCGCCTCTACGTCTCCTCACTGGAGACGGAGGGCGAACTCGGTGAGCCTCTCGTCACCAGTACGGCGAAGAAGGCCGCCGACCGGCTGTCGCCGCCGAGCTGGGACGGACGCGGCGACCTCTGGGTGGCCGACCGTGATCCGGCCGGCCACCGGCTCCTGCGGCTGGCCGGCGGGACGGGCGAGCCGGAGGAAGTCCGGGTTCCGGGCCTCGACGACGCCCGGATCGAGGAGCTGAGGATGTCCGCGGACGGGGTGCGGATCGCCCTGCTGCTGACGAAGGACGGCCATACGACGCTGAAGATCGGCCGTGTCGAGCGCCGGGGGTCCTCCGCTGCGCCGGACATCTCGGTCGCGGACCTGCGTCAGGCCGCCCCGCAGCTCACGGACGTGACGTCCATCTCCTGGTCGGGGCGCAGCCGTCTGGTGGTGGTCGGCAAGGAGAGGGGCGGCGTCCAGCAGGTGCGTTATGTGCAGGCGGACGGTTCCACCTCGGCCTCGGGCGCGTTGCCCGGGGTGAACCAGGTCGAGTCGGTCGCCGCGGCGGACGACGAGCGGCTTCCGCTGATGGCGGAGACCGTCGGCGACGGCATAGTGAAGCTCGCGCCGGGGGACAACTGGCAGACGGTCCTCGACGAGGGCACGTCGTTGGTCTACCCCGGCTGAGCGGGAGGCCGGTCGGAGCACAGGCGCCCGGGGTTTTCCACAGGGGTGGCCCGTTCTTCGCGGGCCGGGGACAGTGGCGGCATGCGGAACGCGTGGCAGGAGCTGTCCGGTCTGCTCCTGCCGGTGTCCTGCGCCGGCTGCGGCAGGCCGCGCACCGAGCTGTGCGGGACCTGCCGCACCGCGTTGCACGGTGCGCCGGCCCGCCGCGTCCGGCCCTCGCCCCGGCCGACGGGGCTTCCGACGGTGTATGCCGCCGCGCCGTACGAGAGCGCCGTACGCGCGGTTCTGCTGGCCCACAAGGAGCGAGGGGCGCTCGGGCTTGCGGAGGCGCTCGGGCGAGCCCTGGCGGGGGGCGTACGGGCCGGGACGGAGCGGTCGCGCGGTGCCGGCCCGTTGCTGCTGGTCCCCGTGCCCTCGGCGCGTTCCTCGACCGCGGCCCGCGGCCATGACCCGGTCCGCCGGATCGCCGTCCGGGCAGCGCGGGATCTGCGGCGCGGGGGTCTGCCCGCCCGGGTGCTGCCGCTGCTGCGGCAGCGGCGCGCGGTCGCCGACCAGTCGGGACTCGGGGCCCGGCAGCGGCGGGCGAATCTGGCGGGCGCGCTGGAGATCACGGCGGGGGGCGGGCGGCTCCTCGGGCACCGGCTTCTCCGGCACGGCAGGGTGATTCTTGTCGACGACCTGTTGACGACGGGATCGACGCTGGCGGAGGCGGCACGGGCCCTCGGGGAGGCTGATGGAGCCGGTCGGGAGCCCGCGGATCACGGAGAGTGCCGGGCGGCGGTCGTCGCCGCCTCTCCGACCGCCTTCGAAATAAACCGGAACTGACCGAGAACCCGCATCGTTGCAGGTAATGAGAGGGCAATACCCCCTGAACGGAGGTACGTGCCAGTAGCGGGTGCCGAGACCCTGGTGTGCAGGCTATGTTCGGTTGTGAGGAACGGTGAATGCCGCGCCTCGATGAATGCACCCTCAGGTTTCGGGCAGGTAACTCACCGGTAGGAGAAGCACGCGAGTCGGTGGGGTTGCGACCCTTCCGGCGGGGGAGGAGGAGGCGAAAGCCACCGAGTCCGAGGCCCTGGTGATCTCCGGGGCCTGGTGCAAAAGGGAGACGCTCCGCCGCTGAGCGGGGCGATCCGGGAACGGAGTTCTGCGTGGACATCGTCGTCAAGGGCCGCAAGACCGAGGTGCCCGAGCGGTTCCGCAAGCACGTGGCCGAGAAGCTGAAGCTGGACAAGATCCAGAAGTTCGACGGCAAGGTGATCAGCCTCGACGTCGAGGTGTCCAAGGAGCTGAATCCCCGTCAGGCCGACCGTTCCGACCGGGTGGAGATCACGCTCCGCTCCCGGGGGCCGGTCATCCGGGCGGAAGCGGCGGCGGGCGACCCTTACGCAGCGCTCGACCTGGCCACCGGGAAGCTGGAGGCCCGGCTGCGCAAGCAGCACGACAAGCGCTACAGCCGCCGTGGCAACGGCCGTCTGTCGGCTGCCGAGGTCGGGGACGTGGTCCCCGGCGTCGCTTCGTTCGACGAGGACGGTGAACTGGTGGGCGAGCAGCCGACGGCGCCCGTCCCCACCACGAAGATCGGCTCGCTCGAAGTGCAGGGCGAAGGGCCGCTCGTGATGCGCGAGAAGACCCACACCGCCGCTCCGATGTCGCTCGACCAGGCGCTCTACGAGATGGAACTGGTCGGTCACGACTTCTACTTGTTCGTCGACTCCGAGACGAAGGAGCCCAGTGTCGTCTACCGGCGACACGCGTACGACTACGGCGTCATCCACCTGAGGACCGACCCGCTCGCCGCTGACGAAGCAGGCGGAGCGGGCGGAGCGCTCGGCGGCTGAGGCCGCATCGCCGGTGCCCCCGGGGCGTTTTCACGCCACCGGGGGCACCCGTGCACGGGCACGGGAACACGGTGCCGGGGTCCGGGCATGGAATCATGGCGCCCGAGCCAATCGGTGTTCCGAGAAGTGCCGTTGGCGAACGACCGACACTTCAGGCCGTGGCCTTCAGGGGGAGGAACGATGGCGGACACCTTCGGGCCCGTGCGCGATGCGAATGACTCCGACGACGCCGGCGCGTACACCGGCACGGACGCGGACGGCGCTGCGCGCAAGGAGCCGATCAGGGTCCTCGTGGTCGATGACCACGCGCTCTTCCGCAGGGGTCTGGAGATCGTCCTCGCGCAGGAGGAGGACATCCAGGTCGTCGGCGAGGCCGGGGACGGCTCCGAGGCGGTCGACAAGGCCGCCGACCTGCTGCCCGACATCGTTCTGATGGATGTCCGGATGCCCAAGCGCGGCGGCATCGAGGCGTGTACCGCCATCAAGGAGGTGGCCCCCAGTGCGAAGATCATCATGCTCACGATCAGCGACGAGGAGGCCGACCTCTACGAGGCGATCAAGGCGGGTGCGACCGGATATCTCCTGAAGGAGATCTCCACCGACGAGGTGTCCACGGCTATTCGCGCGGTCGCCGACGGGCAGTCCCAGATCAGCCCTTCCATGGCCTCCAAACTGCTCACCGAGTTCAAATCGATGATCCAGCGCACGGACGAGCGACGGCTCGTTCCGGCGCCCCGGCTCACCGAACGCGAGCTGGAAGTGCTGAAACTCGTGGCGACCGGCATGAACAACCGGGACATCGCCAAGGAGTTGTTCATTTCCGAGAACACGGTGAAGAACCACGTCCGCAATATCCTGGAGAAACTGCAACTGCACTCCCGGATGGAAGCCGTGGTCTACGCCATGCGCGAGAAGATCCTGGAGATCAGGTAGCGGACGGCGCCCCTGCGCCGACCCGCCCCCCGGACTTGCCCCGTCCGGCTCCCGTCCCGACTCCCAGCCGCCGCGGCCCGTCCCGGCCGCCCGGCGGCTGCCCGGCTCTGCACTCCCGCCCCTGCCGCCCGGCTCTCGCCCGCCGGTCGCCGTCGGCGGTCATGCGGTCAGCGGCGGGCGCGCTGGAAGGCGTGGCCGATCTCCGTCCTGAGCGGCTCACGCAGCTCCGGGGCCTCGACCCGGTCCACCCGGACGTCCGTGCAGCCCACCCAGGAAGCCGCCTCCACCAGGGCCTCGGCCATCGGGACCACCGCCTTCGGCCCGGCCAGTGACGCCTGCCGCGCGACCAGCGTGGTGCCCTCGCGCGCCGGGTCCACCCGGCCCTGGAGCTTCCCGCCCGCAAGCAACGGCATCGCGAAGTAGCCGTGGACGCGCTTCTGCTTGGGAACGTATGCCTCCAGCCGGTGCGTGAAGTCGAAGATCCGCTCCGTGCGCGCCCGCTCCCAGATCAGGGAGTCGAACGGCGACAGCAGCGTCGTACGGTGGCGTCCGCGCGGCTCCCCGGCCAGGGCCGCCGGGTCCGCCCAGGCCGGCTTCGCCCATCCCTCCACCGCGACGGGGACCAGCCCCGAGTCCGCCACCACGGCGTCGAACTCCTCGCCCTTCAGCCGGTGATAGTCCGCGATGTCGCCGCGGGTGCCGACCCCCAGGGACGCGCCCGCCAGCGCCACCAGTCGCCGTCGGCACTCGGCGTCGCCCAGGTCGTCGTGCAGCAGGGCGTCCGGAATGGCCCGCTCGGCCAGGTCGTAGACCCGCTTCCAGCCGCGCCGCTCGGTGCAGACCACCTCGCCGTACATCAGGGCCCGCTCGACGGCGACCTTGGACGCCGACCAGTCCCACCACTCGCCGCCGTTCTTCGCGCCGCCCAGCTCGGTCGCCGTCAGCGGACCCTCGTCGCGCAGCTGCTTGATCACGGTGTCGTACACACCGTCGGGGAGATCGTGGCCCCAGTGCGGGCGGGAGCGGTAGGCGCGGCGGCGGAACGCGAAGTGCGGCCACTCCTCGACGGGGAGGATGCACGCGGCGTGCGACCAGTACTCGAAGGACCGGCCGCCCGTCCAGTAGGCGTCCTCCACCGTCCGGCGGCCCACCGGGCCGAGCCGGGCGTAGGGGATCAGCTCGTGCGAGCGGGCGAGCACGGAGATCGTGTCCAGCTGGACCGCGCCCAGGTGGCGCAGCACTCCCGGGACCCCCGCACGGCGGTCCGGAGCCCCCAGGAGGCCCTGGGCGCGCAGCGCTATACGGCGGGCCTGGTCGGCGGAGAGTTCGACTGCGGGAGAGGGCACAGGCGTCATACGTCGAACCCTAGACGGCGCCACCGACAGCGAGGCCCCGCATTCCGCCCGGAGGTCACCGCCCCGGATCAGGGGACCCGCCGTGCCCCGGGGCACGCCGTCCGGGGACGTACGGATGGGCGCCCGCGAGCCCCAGGTCGGACGGGAGCAGGGCCGCCGTCCAGGCGTCGCGCCGCACCCCCTTGTTGAGCAGCCCGGACCGCTGCTCGCCCTCCAGCCGGAACCCCGCCCGCAGGGCGACGGCCCGCGAGGCCACGTTGCCGGTCTCGGCCCGCCACTCCAGCCGGTCCGCCCCGAGGACGGAGAAGGCCCAGCGGGCGGAACCGAGCACCGCCTCGGTGACGTAGCCGCGGCCGCGGTGCTCCTTGGCGGACCAGTAGCCCACCTCGTACGTCCCCGGCAGGCTGCGGCGGTCGATGCCGAGCGCGCCGACGAGCGCCCCGGTCTCCCGCAGGGTCAGGGCGAAGCCGTAGGCGGAGTCGTCCTGCCAGCCCGCCGGGGAGAGCTTCGTGGTGAACAGTTCCGCGTCGGTGAGACGGTAGGGGGAGGGGACCACCGTCCAGCGCTGGATGTCCGGGTCCTGGCAGGCGGCGTGCACCCGGTGCGTGTCCTGCGGGCCGAAGGGCCGCAGCAGCAGGCGTTCCGTGGTGAGAGTGATCGGCTCCATGGGCCGATTCTCGTGAGCCCGCCCTCGTGACGCGAGCACTTTTCGGGCTTCCCGGCACCTTCCGTGCGTTTGAACCGTTGTCCTGTGAGGGTGCGGCGAGGTCCACGCGACGGCAGCCCTCCCGACGCGGTGGTGTCCTCGCTTACGATGGCCGTTGCGGTGGGGCCCACCTGCCGTGCCCGCGCCAGAGTCCATTACACGACCCAGTGCCAGGCCCGACCGGCAAGGAGACCAGCCTCAGTGTCCGTCTTCAACAAGCTCATGCGTGCAGGCGAAGGCAAGATCCTGCGCAAACTGCACCGCATCGCGGACCAGGTCAGCTCCATCGAAGAGGACTTCGTCAACCTCTCCGACGCCGAGCTGCGGGCGCTCACCGACGAGTACAAGGAACGGTACGCGGACGGCGAGAGCCTGGACGACCTGCTTCCCGAAGCCTTCGCCACGGTCCGTGAGGCCGCGAAGCGCGTTCTCGGACAGCGCCACTACGACGTACAGATGATGGGCGGAGCCGCCCTGCACCTCGGTTATGTGGCCGAGATGAAGACCGGTGAGGGCAAGACCCTCGTCGGCACCCTGCCCACGTATCTGAACGCGCTCTCCGGCAAGGGCGTGCACCTGATCACGGTCAACGACTACCTCGCCGAGCGCGACTCCGAGATGATGGGCCGGGTCCACAAGTTCCTCGGACTGACCGTCGGCTGCATCGTCGCCAACATGACTCCGGCCCAGCGCCGCGAGCAGTACGCCTGCGACATCACCTACGGCACGAACAACGAGTTCGGCTTCGACTACCTCCGCGACAACATGGCGTGGTCCAAGGACGAGCTCGTCCAGCGCGGCCACAACTTCGCCGTGGTCGACGAGGTCGACTCGATCCTCGTCGACGAGGCCCGTACGCCGCTGATCATCTCCGGCCCGGCCGACCAGGCCACCAAGTGGTACGGCGACTTCGCCAAGCTGGTCACGCGCCTCACCAAGGGCGAGCCGGGCAACCAGCTCAAGGGCATCGAGGAGACCGGCGACTACGAGGTCGACGAGAAGAAGCGGACCGTGGCCATCCACGAGCCCGGTGTCGCCAAGGTCGAGGACTGGCTCGGCATCGACAACCTCTACGAGTCGGTGAACACCCCGCTCGTCGGTTATCTGAACAACGCCATCAAGGCCAAGGAACTGTTCAAGAAGGACAAGGACTACGTCGTCATCGACGGCGAAGTCATGATCGTCGACGAGCACACCGGCCGTATCCTCGCCGGCCGCCGCTACAACGAGGGCATGCACCAGGCGATCGAGGCGAAGGAAGGGGTGGACATCAAGGACGAGAACCAGACCCTCGCCACGATCACCCTGCAGAACTTCTTCCGCCTCTACGACAAGCTCTCCGGCATGACCGGTACGGCGATGACCGAGGCCGCCGAGTTCCACCAGATCTACAAGCTCGGCGTGGTGCCGATCCCGACGAACCGGCCGATGGTCCGGGCCGACCAGTCGGACCTGATCTACCGCACCGAGGTCGCCAAGTTCGCCGCGGTCGTCGACGACATCGCCGAGAAGCACGAGAAGGGCCAGCCGATCCTGGTCGGCACCACCTCGGTCGAGAAGTCCGAGTACCTCTCGCAGCAGCTCTCCAAGCGCGGTGTCCAGCACGAGGTCCTCAACGCCAAGCAGCACGACCGGGAGGCGACGATCGTCGCCCAGGCGGGCCGCAAGGGCGCCGTCACCGTCGCGACGAACATGGCCGGCCGAGGCACCGACATCAAGCTCGGCGGCAACCCCGACGACCTCGCCGAGGCGGAGCTGCGCCAGCGCGGCCTCGACCCCGTGGAGAACGTCGAGGAGTGGGCGGCGGCGCTGCCCGCCGCGCTGGAGGCGGCCGAGCAGGCCGTGAAGGCGGAGTTCGAGGAGGTCAAGGAACTCGGCGGGCTCTACGTGCTCGGCACCGAGCGCCACGAGTCGCGCCGTATCGACAACCAGCTGCGCGGTCGCTCCGGCCGTCAGGGCGACCCGGGCGAGTCCCGTTTCTACCTGTCGCTGGGCGACGACCTGATGCGCCTGTTCAAGGCGCAGATGGTCGAGCGCGTCATGGCGATGGCGAACGTCCCCGACGACGTCCCGATCGAGAACAAGATGGTCACCCGTGCCATCGCCTCCGCCCAGTCGCAGGTCGAGCAGCAGAACTTCGAGACGCGTAAGAACGTCCTGAAGTACGACGAGGTGCTCAACCGGCAGCGCGAGGTCATCTACGGCGAGCGCCGCCGCGTCCTGGAGGGCGAGGACCTCCAGGACCAGATCCGGCACTTCATGGATGACACGATCGACGACTACATCCGGCAGGAGACCGCCGAGGGCTTCGCCGAGGAGTGGGACCTGGACCGGCTGTGGGGCGCCTTCAAGCAGCTCTACCCGGTGAAGGTCACCGTCGAGGAGCTGGAGGAGGCGGCCGGGGACCTGGCGGGCGTCACCGCCGAGTTCATCGCGGAGTCGGTCAAGAACGACATCCACGAGCAGTACGAGGAGCGCGAGAACACGCTCGGCTCCGACATCATGCGTGAGCTGGAGCGCCGCGTCGTCCTCTCGGTGCTCGACCGCAAGTGGCGCGAGCACCTCTACGAGATGGACTACCTCCAGGAGGGCATCGGCCTGCGGGCCATGGCGCAGAAGGACCCGCTGGTCGAGTACCAGCGCGAGGGCTTCGACATGTTCAACGCCATGATGGAGGGCATCAAGGAGGAGTCCGTCGGCTACCTGTTCAACCTGGAGGTCCAGGTCGAGCAGCAGGTCGAGGAGGTTCCGGTGAAGGACGGCGCCGAGCGCACCTCGCTGGAGAAGGAGAGCGCCGCCGCGGCCCCGCAGATCCGTGCCAAGGGCCTGGAGGCCCCGCAGCGGCCGGACCGGCTCCACTTCTCCGCTCCCACGGTGGACGGCGAGGGCGGTGTCGTCGAGGGCGACTTCGCCACCGACGAGGCCGCCGGCGCCACGCGGTCGGTCGACGGCATGACGCGTGCGGAGCGCCGCAAGGCCCAGAAGGGCGGCGGTGGCGGCGGTCGCCGCCGCAAGAAGTAGCACCAGCGGCAGTGCCCCGACAGGGGCCGGACACCAAGGGGTGTCCGGCCCCTGCCGCGTGCGCCGGGTCACCGGGGACCCGGGGCGCCGGCCGTGAGGCGTTCGCCGCCCAGTTCCACCGCGGCGCAGCGCCAGCGCTGGTCGGGGCCCTGTTCCAGGCGGAAGGCCATCGCCCGGACCCGGTCGCCCGCCGCGATGCTGGCGAACGCCTCGACCACGCCCGTGGCGGGCTGGGCGCCGCGGCAGTGGCGAAGGACCGGGCGGCTGCCCCGGGAGGCCCCCAGCGGGGCGGTGGGGGCCAGCTCCGCGAGCTGGTCGTAGGCCGCGCCGATGGTGTGGCCCAGCATCCAGTGCACGGGGCGCTGGCCGCTGAGGACCGCGAGGAGCCGCTCAGCGAACCACTGGTGGGGCCGCTGCGGCCGGTGGGGCCTGCGGGACCGCTGCGGCGGCACGGTCCGGGGACCGCCCTGGTCGCGTCGGCCGGCGGGCCTCGTCCTGTCCGTGCTCATGATCATCGCCCCCGTTGACCGGGCCCGGTCCATACCGGGCGGTAACTTGTGTTGGGGATCTTCTACGGGGGCGGTCGTCAGCGACGCAAGGGGCCCTTGGGCGCCGACCGCGCGCGGGCGAATTCACCTATCCGTGGTGCCGCCCTTGCCCCGCAAGGGCGGCAGCGGGGGTGACGAGGCGTCGGCCGTGGACGCACGCCCCCGGTTGCCGAAACCCGAAAGGGGACGTTCCCACGTATCCTGAGGACGTTTCCCTCTACGAAAGCGACCTGCCATGCGCGTGTACGTCCCCCTGACCCTCTCCGGTCTCGCAGCGGCGCACGGTGCGGGCGAGGTCGGCCCCGGACCGCTGACCGCCTACGCGGTGACCCCCGGGCTGCGCGAGTGGTACGTCTCCGACGACATCGAGGAGCTGGAGTACGCGGCGCTCAACCGGGCCGCCGCCGCCTCGCTCCGGATGATCGCCGGGAACCCGGACGAGGCCCGCCGCAGGGTCGTCGTCGCCGTCGACGTACCGGACGGGGCCGCCGTCGCCGACCCCGATCACGGGCTGAGCGCGGCGTCGCTCGGCGAGGTGCGGATCGCCGCCGCGCTGCCGCTGGCCAAGGCCGCGGCGGTCCACGTGGACGCCGACGACGCGGAGAAGGACGTGGCCGCCGCGGCGGCGGCCCTGGGGGCGGCGGACCTCGGTGACGACGACGCGCAGTTCACCGTGGACGGTGTCGAGGACCACGAGCTGCTCTGGTTCGGCGTCCAGGAGATTCCGCAGCTCATCGGCTGAGTGACGGCGTTGTCGTACCCGGCGGGTATTTTTTTCCGTATGACATCCGGGGCGACACGCACACATCTGGTCTGGGACTGGAACGGCACACTGCTCGACGACACCCATGCCGTCATCCGGGCGACGAACGCCGCCTTCGCGGAGGTCGAGCTGGCGCCGATCACGCTGGAGCAGTACCGGGAGATGTACTGCATCCCCATACCCCGCTTCTACGAGCGGTTCCTGGGCCGGCTGCCCACCGAGGCCGAGTGGGAGCGGATGGACGGTGCCTTCCACCGGTATTACACGGAGCAGCGGGTGGCCTGCGGGCTCACCTCCGGTGCGGAGGAGCTGCTGCGTCAGTGGCAGCGGGCCGGGCACAGCCAGTCGCTGCTGAGCATGTACGGGCACGACGAGCTGGTGCCCGTGGTGCGGGGGTACGGCATCGAGCCGTGGTTCGTCCGCGTCGACGGGCGTACGGGGCCGTCCGGCGGGAGCAAGGCGCTCCACATGGAGCGGCACTTCGCGGCGCTGGCCGGTGTGGACGGGATCTCCCCGGAGCGCGCGGTCGTCATCGGGGACGCGGTGGACGACGCGATAGCGGCGGCGCACGTCGGGGCCCGGGCCGTGCTGTACACCGGGGGATCGCACAGCCGCGGCAGCCTGGAAGGGGCGGGCGTGCCGGTGGTCGACACCCTGGCGGAGGCGGTGGCGTTGGCAGAGACGTTCTCCGCGTAGCGGGTGCGGGCGGATTCGATCGTGTGCCCCGGCGGGCCGGTAAGGCGTCTCCTGCGCCGGGCGGGCTCGAACATGTTCCCCGGCGGGCCGCGAAGGGGTCCTCAGGCGTCGGACGCGCCTGAGTGGCCGCTCGACCTGAGCACCTTCAGGAACGCCCGCATCCAGGCCGCGTGGTCGGGCCAGGCCCGGGAGGAGACGAGGGCGCCGTCCACGACCGCCTCCGTGTCCTGGAAGGTCGCGCCCGCGCTCTGCATGTCCGGTTCCAGGGCCGGATAGGCCGTGACATGGCGGCCGCTGAGGCTGCCCGCGGCGGCGGTGATCAGGGGGCCGTGGCAGATCTGGGCGACCGGGCGGTCCGCGGAGAAGAAGGCGCCGACGATCTTCCGCAGCTCGGCGTTGTTGCGGAGGTATTCGGGGGCGCGGCCGCCGGGGATCACCAGAGCGATGTAGGCCCCGGGGTCGACCTCGGAGAAGGACAGGTCGGCGGGCCAGGTGTAACCGGGCTTCTCGGTGTACGTGTCGAAGCCGGGCTCGAAGTCGTGGACCACGAAGCGCAGCGTCTTGCGCTCGGGGGCCGCGATGTCGACCTCGTACCCCTCCTCCCGCAGCCGCTGGTACGGGTAGAGCACTTCGAGCGACTCGGCGGCGTCGCCGGTGACGATGAGGATCTTCTGCGGCATGGCGGGCTCCTCCGGGCCGGGGCCCCGATGGCGTGTCGAGGGCCTTAATCCGTGCGGTACGGACAGACTGCCCCGGTTTCGGGAGTTCGCCAAGGCGGCACGGCGCACTGTCCAGAGTGTCAAAGTTCGCACCGTTCTTTTGTATACAAGCGGCCCATGACGCGGTGGGGTGCGAGGGGGATAGCCTGGGGTCGTGATCAGCGCGATACGCCTCGGGGGCAGCGAAGCCCCCGGCTGCCGCCCGGAGTGCCACCGCACCCGGGCGATCCGCGATCTACCGACTCCGGACCGGCTGCCGAAAATGGCGCATACGGTCCCGGGTAACTCTCGAAGCGGCATAGCGTCGACTCAGACCGGTAAACCCCGCGTCGTGGCGGTACGCCGCTTTTCTCACCTACGTCACGCAACGGCGCGCGACAGGAGCCAGAGGACATGCAGACCAAGCTGGACGAAGCCAAGGCCGAGCTGCTCGCAGGGGCCGCCAAGGTAGCTGAAGACGGTCCGGGCGGTGGTGTCGGCGGCCCGGGGGGCGCCCCCCGGGCGCGGACCGCCGCCGCCGGGGCCGACGAGAGCGCCCGTACCGGCCAGGACACGGTGCTCGCCTACCTCCAGCGCTACTACCTGCACACGGCTCCGGAGGACCTCAGCGGCCGTGACCCGGTCGACGTCTACGGCGCCGCGGCCTCGCACTACCGGCTGGCCGAGAACCGTCCGCAGGGCACGGCGAACGTCCGGGTGCACACCCCGACCGTCGAGGAGAACGGCTGGACCTGCAGCCACTCCGTCGTCGAGGTGGTCACCGACGACATGCCCTTCCTGGTCGACTCCGTCACCAACGAGCTGTCCCGGCAGGGGCGCGGCATCCATGTCGTGATCCACCCGCAGATCACGGTCCGCCGTGACGTCACCGGCAAGCTCATCGAGGTCCTCTCCGGCGGACCGGGCATCCCGAAGCGCAGCAAGGGCCGCAAGGACGCCGACGGCGGGTCCGAGCTGCCCCACGACGCGCTCGTCGAGTCCTGGATCCACGTCGAGATCGACCGGGAGACCGACCGCGGCGACCTCCAGCAGATCACCACCGACCTGCTGCGCGTCCTGTCCGACGTACGGGAGACCGTCGAGGACTGGGGGAAGATGCGCGAAGCCGCCCTCCGGATCGCCGACGACCTGCCCGGCGAACCGCTGGACGACCTCGCCGACGAGGAGGTCGAGGAGGCCCGCGAGCTGCTGCGCTGGCTGGCCGCCGACCACTTCACCTTCCTCGGCTACCGCGAGTACGAGTTGAAGGACAGCGACGCGCTGGCCGTCGTGCCCGGCACCGGGCTCGGTATCCTGCGCTCCGACCCGCATCACAGCGAGGACGAGGCCCACCCGGTCAGCCCGTCCTTCGACCGGCTGCCCGCCGACGCCCGCGCCAAGGCCCGCGAGCACAAGCTCCTCGTCCTGACGAAGGCCAACAGCCGGGCCACCGTGCACCGCCCCAGCTACCTCGACTACGTCGGCGTGAAGAAGTTCGACGCCAAGGGCAACGTCGTCGGCGAGCGGCGCTTCCTCGGACTGTTCTCCTCCGCCGCCTACACCGAGTCCGTGCGCCGGGTGCCCGTCATCCGCCGCAAGGTCGCCGAGGTCGTCGAGGGCGCGGGCTTCTCGTACAACAGCCACGACGGCCGCGACCTGCTCCAGATCCTGGAGACCTACCCCCGCGACGAGCTGTTCCAGACGCCCGTCGACCAGCTCCGCTCCATCGTGACCTCCGTCCTCTACCTCCAGGAGCGCCGCCGGCTGCGGCTCTACCTGCGCCAGGACGAGTACGGGCGCTACTACTCCGCGATCGTCTACCTCCCGCGCGACCGCTACACCACCGGCGTGCGCCTGCGGCTGATCGACATCCTCAAGGAGGAGCTCGGCGGCAACAGCGTCGACTTCACCGCGTGGAACACCGAATCGATCCTCTCCCGGCTGCACTTCGTCATCCGGGTCCCGGCCGGCACCGAGCTGCCGCACCTGACGGACGCCGACGCCGACCGCATCGAGGCCCGTCTCGTCGAGGCCGCCCGCTCCTGGGCCGACGGCTTCCAGGAGGCGCTCACCGCCGAGCTCGGCGAGGAGCGCGGCGCCGAACTCCAGCGCCAGTACGGCCACTCGTTCCCCGAGGGCTACAAGGCCGACCACTCACCGCGCGCCGCCGTGGCCGACCTGGTCCACCTGGAGACCCTCAAGCAGGGGGAGAAGGACTTCGCCCTCAGCCTGTACGAGCCGGTCGGCGCGGGCCCCGGCGAGCGCCGCTTCAAGATCTACCGGACCGGTGAGCAGGTCTCCCTGTCCGCCGTCCTCCCGGCGCTCCAGCAGCTCGGCGTCGAGGTCGTCGACGAACGGCCCTACGAGCTGCGCTGCGCCGACCGTACGCACGCCTGGATCTACGACTTCGGGCTGCGGATGCCCCTGGCCACCGGCAACGGCGGTTACCTCGCCGACGACGCCCGGGCCCGCTTCCAGGAGGCGTTCGCCGCCGTCTGGAAGGGCGAGGCGGAGAACGACGGCTTCAACGCGCTGGTCCTCGGCGCCGGGCTGAACTGGCGGCAGGCCATGGTGCTGCGCGCGTACGCGAAGTACCTGAGGCAGGCCAAGTCGACCTTCAGCCAGGACTACATGGAGTCCACGCTCCGCAACAACGTCCACACCACCCGGCTGCTGGTCTCGCTCTTCGAGGCCCGTATGTCGCCCAGCCGCCAGAGCGCCGGCACGGAGCTGACCGACGGGCTCCTGGAGGAGCTGGACGGGGCCCTGGACCAGGTCGCCTCGCTGGACGAGGACCGGATCCTGCGGTCCTTCCTCACCGTCATCAAGGCCACGCTGCGCACCAACTTCTTCCAGAACGCGGAGGACGGCACGCCGCACTCCTACGTCTCGATGAAGTTCGACCCCCAGGCCATCCCGGACCTGCCCGCGCCCCGGCCGGCCTACGAGATCTGGGTCTACTCGCCGCGCGTGGAGGGCGTCCACCTGCGCTTCGGCAAGGTCGCCCGCGGCGGGCTGCGCTGGTCGGACCGGCGCGAGGACTTCCGTACGGAGATCCTCGGCCTGGTCAAGGCGCAGATGGTGAAGAACACCGTCATCGTGCCCGTCGGCGCCAAGGGCGGCTTCGTCGCCAAGCAGCTCCCGGACCCGTCCGTGGACCGGGACGCCTGGCTGGCCGAAGGCATCGCCTCGTACCGCACCTTCATCTCCGCGCTGCTCGACATCACCGACAACATGGTGGCGGGCGAGGTCGTGCCGCCCGCCGACGTGGTCCGGCACGACGAGGACGACACCTACCTCGTCGTCGCCGCCGACAAGGGCACCGCGAGCTTCTCCGACATCGCCAACGAGGTCGCCGTCGCCTACGGCTTCTGGCTCGGCGACGCCTTCGCCTCCGGCGGCTCGGCGGGCTACGACCACAAGGGCATGGGCATCACCGCCCGGGGCGCCTGGGAGTCCGTCAAGCGGCACTTCCGGGAGCTGGGCCACGACACCCAGACCCAGGACTTCACCGTCGTCGGCGTCGGTGACATGTCCGGCGACGTGTTCGGCAACGGCATGCTGCTCTCCGAGCACATCCGCCTCGTCGCCGCCTTCGACCACCGGCACATCTTCATCGACCCGGACCCGGACGCCGCCACCTCGTACGCCGAGCGGCGCCGGCTCTTCGACCTGCCCCGCAGCTCCTGGGCCGACTACGACACGGGCCTGCTCTCGGCGGGCGGCGGGATCCACCCGCGCAGCGCCAAGTCGATCCCGCTCAACCCGCATGTCCGCGAGGCGCTCGGCATCGACCCCTCGGTGAGCAAGATGACGCCCGCCGACCTGATGCAGACCATCCTCAAGGCCCCCGTCGACCTGGTGTGGAACGGCGGCATCGGCACCTACATCAAGGCCGTGTCCGAGTCCAACGCCGACGTCGGCGACAAGGCCAACGACGCGATCCGCGTCAACGGCGAGGACCTGCGGGCCAAGGTCGTCGGCGAGGGCGGCAACCTCGGCGCCACCCAGCTCGGCCGGATCGAGTTCGCCCGCAACGGCGGCCGGATCAACACCGACGCGATCGACAACAGCGCCGGTGTGGACACCTCCGACCACGAGGTGAACATCAAGATCCTGCTCAACGGTCTGGTCCGGGACGGCGACATGACCGTCAAGCAGCGCAACAAGCTGCTCGCCGACATGACCGAGGAGGTCGGCGCGCTCGTCCTGCGCAACAACTACGCGCAGAACATCGCGCTCTCCAACGCCTCGGCCCAGGCCCCGTCCCTGCTCCACGCCCAGCAGCGCTTCATGCGCCGGCTGGAGCGCGACGGCGCTCTCGACCGGGCACTGGAGTTCCTGCCGGCCGACCGGCACGTCCGGGAGCTGCTGAGCAACGAGAAGGGGCTCAGCCAGCCCGAGCTGGCCGTGCTGATCGCCTACACGAAGATCACGACGGCGGACGAGCTGATCTCCACCGTCCTGCCGGACGACCCGCATCTGCAGAAGCTGGTGCACGCCTACTTCCCGAGCCAGCTGCGCGAGCGGTACCCGGAGGCGGTCGACGGGCACGCGCTGCGGCGCGAGATCATCACGACGGTCCTGGTCAACGACACGGTGAACACCGCCGGTTCGACCTTCCTGCACCGGCTGCGCGAGGAGACCGGGGCGTCGATCGAGGAGATCGTGCGGGCCCAGTTCGCGGCCCGCGAGATCTTCGGCCTGTCCCGGGTGTGGGACGCGGTCGAGGCGCTCGACAACAAGGTCGCCGCCGACGTCCAGACCCGGATCCGGCTGCACTCGCGACGGCTGGTCGAGCGCGGTTCGCGCTGGCTGCTGGGCAACCGCCCGCAGCCCGTGGCCATCGCGGAGACGATCGAAGGGTTCCGGGACGGCGTCGCGCGGGTCTGGGACGAGCTGCCCAAGCTGCTCAGGGGTGCGGACCTGGACTGGTACCGCTCGATCCTGGACGAGCTGACCTCGGCGGGCGTGCCGGACGAGCTGGCGGTCCGGGTGGCCGGGTTCTCCTCGGCCTTCCCGGCGCTGGACATCGTGGCCATCGCCGACCGTACGGGCAAGGAGCCGCTGGAGGTCGCCGAGGTCTACTACGACCTCGCGGACCGGCTGCGGATCACTCAGCTGATGGACCGGATCATCGAGCTGCCGCGGGCCGACCGCTGGCAGTCCATGGCCCGCGCCTCCATCCGCGAGGACCTGTACGCGGCGCACGCCGCGCTCACGTCCGACGTGCTGAGCGTGGGCAACGGGTCCTCCACCCCGGAGGAGCGGTTCCGGGCGTGGGAGGAGAAGAACGCGGCGATCCTGGCCCGGTCGCGGGCGACGCTGGAGGAGATCCAGAGTTCGGACGCGTTCGACCTGGCGAACCTGTCGGTGGCGATGCGGACGATGCGGACGCTGCTGCGTACGCACGTGTAGGGGTTCCGGTACGTCTGTGGGGGCCGGCGCCGTTGGTGGCGTCGGCCCCCTGGGCGTTGACGCGGGCCTCCCGGGTACGGACCTTGGCCTCAAGCGCCGGACGGGCTGGAGTCGCACGGGTGGGCCGGGAAGTGGCGGGCCCTCCGGCGGAGGATTCGTCCTCAAGCGCCGGACGGGCTGGATTGGCCGGACGGGTGGACCGGGGGTTACTTGCGCTTGGTGAACGCCTCGTACGCCGCCACCACGTCCTCCGCCGGGCCGTCCATCCTCAGCGTGCCCGCCTCCAGCCACAGCGCCCGGTCACAGGTCTCGGTGATCGATCTGTTGCTGTGGCTGACCAGGAAGACCGTGCCCGCCTCGGCGCGCAGTTCCTTGATGCGGTCCTTGCTGCGGCGCTGGAACTTCGCGTCGCCCGTGGACAGCGCCTCGTCGATCAGGAGCACGTCGTGGCTCTTGGCCGCCGCGATGGAGAAGCGGAGCCGGGCGCCCATGCCCGAGGAGTAGGTGCGCATGGGCAGCGTGATGAAGTCGCCCTTCTCGTTGATGCCGGAGAAGTCGACGATCCCGTCGTAGCGTTCGCGGATCTGTTCGCGCGTCATGCCCATCGCGAGTCCGCCCAGCACGACGTTGCGTTCGCCGGTCAGGTCGCCCATCAGCGCCGCGTTCACGCCGAGCAGCGAGGGCTGGCCCTGGGTGTGGACCTTGCCCCGGGTCGGCGGGAGCAGCCCCGCCACCGCCTTGAGCAGCGTCGACTTGCCGGAGCCGTTGGAGCCGATCAGTCCGATGGCCTCGCCCTTGTACGCGGCGAAGCTGACTCCCTTCACCGCGTGCACCTGGCGTGCGCCGGGGGCGCGGCGGCGCGTGGTGAGCCGGCTGAGCGCCGAGGTGGCGCTGCCCCTGCCCGTACGGGCGCCGTTGACCGTGTACGTGATGTGGACGTCGTCGACGACGACGGTCGGGACCCGCTGGTCCTCGGGGGAGGGGGGACCCTGGGGATCAGCCACGTCCGTACGTCTCCTCGGCCTTCCAGAAGTACACGAATCCCGCCACGCCGCACAGCAGCGCCCAGCCGGCCGCCGCCGCCCACGCGAAGGGCGGCAGCTGCGCCGCGGTGTAGCTGTCGATGAGCGCGTACCGCATGAGGTTGATGTAGAGCGCCGCCGGGTTGTACTCCAGCGCCACCATGACCGCGTGCGGCACCCGGTCCCCCTTGAGCAGGTGGTCCAGGCTCCACATCACGCCGGAGGCGTACATCCAGGTCCGCAGCACGAACGGCGTCAGCTGCGCGATGTCCGGGGTCTTCGCCGTCAGCCGGGCCACGGCCATCGACACCCCGGTGTTGAACGCCGCCTGGAGGGCGAGCGCCGGGGCGGCCAGCAGCCAGTACGGGCTCGGGTACTGGCCGAACACCAGCAGGATCAGGGCCAGCGCTCCCAGCGAGAACAGCAGCTGCTGCAACTGCTGGAGCGCCAGCGCCACCGGCAGCGAGGCGCGGGGGAAGTGCAGGGCCCGCACCAGGCCGATGTTGCCGCTGATCGCCCGGGTGCCCGCGGTGATCGAACTGCTGGTGAAGGTCCAGATGAAGACCCCGGTGACCAGGAAGGGGACGAAGTCCTCCACCCCGTGCTTGGTGTTCAGCAGGACGCCGAAGATGAAGTAGTAGACCGTCGCGTTCAGCAGCGGCGTCATGATCTGCCAGATCTGGCCGAGCTTCGCCTGGCTGTACTGGGCCGTCAGTTTGGCCGTAGCGAACGCGGCGATGAAGTGCCGTCGCCCCCAGAGCTGCCGGACGTAAGCGGGCATCGAGGGCCGGGCGCCGCTGACCGTCAGGCCGTGCCGGGCGGCCAGGGCGGCCAGCTCACCGGGTGCGTAGGCGGGAACGGCCTGGGCGGGGGCGCTCACCGGGGACGGCGGAGCTGCTGTCTGGCTCACCACGAACGATCGCTTTCGACGGAAGCGGGAGAGGAGAGCGATACGGTCCCGTAGGGACGCCCTCGTTGGGACGGGACCGTATCGTCGTAACGCTGAGGGTAGGACGTCATGACGTCGCAACGCAACCGTTTCGTCGCGGCCGACTATCATGCGGGCCATGACCACCGAACGGGGAACCCGCCGCCGCGCCCCGGCGGGCGCCGCCGTCCTGCGTGAGGACGTGACGGACGCCATCCGCGCCGCCGTCTTCGACGAACTCGCCGCGGTGGGGTTCGCCCGGATGTCCATCGAGGGCATCGCCCGGCGCGCGGGCGTCGGCAAGACCGCCGTCTACCGGCGCTGGAAATCCAAGCTGGCGCTCGTCCTCGACCTGGTCGCGGCCGTCGCCGCCCAGGGGATGCCCGCCCCGGCCACCGGTTCGCTGTACGGGGACGTGCGCGCCGTCCTCGAACTGGCCGCCTACGCCCTGCGCCACCCGGTCGCCTCGCAGGTCATCCCGGACCTGCTGGTCGAGGCGGCCCGCAATCCGGAGATCTCCGAGGCGATCAAGGCCGCACTCCTGGACCAGCAGCAGGGCGTCGCCGCCGTAGTGGTGCGGGAGGCGGTGGCCCGGGGCGAGCTGCCCGACGGCAGCGATCCGGACCGGGCGCTGGATCTCATCGTCGGGCCGCTGTACTGGCGGCTCGCCGTGGTCCGCGGCGAACTGCCGAAGGGCTATCTGGACGATCTGGCCGCCTCGGCCGTCACCGCCCTCCGCCACTCCGGCTGACGCGCCGCCCTCCGCCCTCCGCCCTCCGCCCTTCCGGCTGACGCCTACGCGGTACGCGGTACGCGGTACGCGTCAGCCGCTCGCCACCCGTGCCAGCACCTCGCCCGTACGCGGGCCGAAAGCCAGCATCGTCGCGTTCTCGGGCAGCCGCTGGAAGCGGGTCAGCAGCAGCCAGCGCACCCCGTACCGGGCGGTGATCCCGTCCCGGCGGGCCTGCGGGGTCGACGCGTCGAGGTAGGCGGCCACCGCCCGGCTCCGCTCCCGCCGCTCCGTGTGGGCGAGCCCCGCGTCCGGCAGCGCGTCGGCCAGCACGTACGCCCCGTGCCCGGCCAGCGCGTACATCGCCGGGCGGCTGTCCGTCAGGACCACCTCGCCCGGGGGCACGTGCGCGGTCGCCCAGGCGTACGGCTCCCCGGCCGCCCGCACCCCCTCGGCCGCCGGCGGTCCCGTGGTCCGGCCCTCGGCGGGGGTGCGGGGGGCGGTGAGGCCGTTGTAGTACGGCCACAGCGCCGCCACGGCCACCGCGCACACCACGGCGAACGCCCACCGCCACACGATCGGCCGGATCCGGGTCCGCGTCCGGACCGCGATCAGCGCGAGGCACCCGATCGCCGCACCGAGCGCTGTCGGCGGGTGGACCAGCAGGACGACCCCGAGCAGCACGCCGATCCCGGCCGCCTCCGGCCACCTCGGCGTCCGGCCGGGCCTCGGACCGCCCGGCCGGGCGGTCCGGGCGGCGGCCCGGCCGGTCCACGCCCACAGGTGCAGGGTCACCGCGACCGCGAAGGTGCTCGGTGCGCTCCAGCGGGCCGGGTCCGCCCAGTGGATCAGGGCCGGCGGCGCCAGCAGGAGGACCGGCACCCAGCGGTTCGGGGCCAGCAGCCGGGTGAGCCGGCCGATCCCGGTGAGCAGGAGCAGCAGGTTCGCCGACGCGGCCACCGCGACGACGGACGGGCCCGAGAGCCCGGTGGCGCGGGCCGCCAGCCCTTGGAGGAGCGCGTACGGGGAGTAGTGCGCGCTCGCCACCGCGGGCAGGTCGGTCATCGGGAACGCCGGGTGCAGCAGGTTCGCCCGCAGCCGTTCGACGACCGCCGCCTGCAGCCCGGCCTCGCAGCACAGCGGAGCCTGCCAGGCCGCAGCGGACAGCACCGCCCACAGCAGGCCGCCCAGCACGAGGTAGGGCGACGGCAGCCACAGGGGCGGCCGGGGCGTCGCGGCGGACCCGTCGCCTCCGGTCGCGGCGGCGGGGGGGTCGGAGGTCGGGGCGGAGGCAGCGGAGAAGAGGGGCACGCCTCATGGGTTCCGTGCGGCGGGCCCGCTCTCCCCGCCGCCACCCTTCCGGGGGATTTCGCCGACGGCTCCCCGGGCCGGCCCCCGAGAGCGCCGGCCGGGCCGTTCCCCGGTCTCCCGCACCGTGTCCGCCAGGAGCCGGTCGGCGACCCGGGCCGCCGCGCCGCCGTCGTCCAGATCGCAGTAGTCGCGGCGGAAGCTCTCGTAGGCGTCGGCGTGCCGGGCCGCCAGCGGCCCGGTGTCGCGCAGCGCCTGCGCCACCTCGTCCGTCGTGACCAGCAGCGGCCCCGGCGCCCGGGTCTCGAAGTCCAGGCAGAAGCCGCGCACGGTGTCGCGGTAGTGCTCCAGGTCGTACGTGTGGAAGAGTATCGGCCGGCCCGTCAGCGCGAAGTCGAACATCAGCCCGGCGTAGTCGGTCACCAGCACGTCGGACACCAGCAGCAGTCCGGCGGCCCCCGGGTGACCGGACACGTCGAGCACACCGGGCCCGTCCCGGACGTCGCCGGTGACCCGGGGGTGCCGCCGGACCAGCACCGTGTGGCCGGGGCCGAGCGCCCGGGCCAGGGCGTGCGGGTCGAGCGCCGGGTCCCAGCGGTACGGGCCGGGGGCCGTGCGGTCGGGGGACGCCGCCGGGGGGTGGGCCAGGTGGTCGCGGTAGGTCGGCGCGTACAGCACGACACGGTGGTCCTCGGGGATGCCGAGCCCGCGTCGCACCTCCTCGGCGGCCTTGTCCCGCTCGGGCGGGAACAGCACGTCGTTGGCGGGCGATCCGGCCTCCAGCACCTCGCCCGCGTAGCCGAGCGACCGGCGCAGCCACGGGGTGGCGAAGCGGCTCGGGGAGACCAGCACCGACCACTGGGCCGACCGCCGCGGCAGGGTGGCGAGGTACTGGTGGTCGGCGTAGAGGGTGTCCGCCAGACAGCCGCCGAACCGGCCGAGCGGGGTCCCGTGCCAGGTCTGGACGACCGTCTGCCCCGGCCGCCGCTCGAACCACTCGGGCAGCTGCTCGTCCGTGACGATCCGGCGGGAGCGGGCCAGCGCCTCGTACCAGGCGGCGCTGTGCACCGGGACGGCCCGCGCGCCGGGCGGGACGTGGGTCGTGCGGCCGGGGGCGGTACCGGTGACCCACAGGTGGTCGGTCTCGGCGCCCCGGCGCACGAGTTCGGCGTGGACGGCGCGCGGCGAGTCGCCGCCCGCGTAGAGGACGCTCTCGCGGAGCGGCAGGGTCGTGCGCCGGTCGCGGTAGTGCGAGGCGCGCAGGAGCCGCCTGCCGTACGCACTCCGCCCGGCGGCCGGGAGGTCCGGCCCCACGACCACGGACAGCCGGTCGCCGTGCCGCCGCTCCAGGCGCAGTGTGTCGTCGCCGCGGGGCAGCTGTGCGGCGACGGAGCCGAGCACGTGGACGGGGCGGCCGTCCAGGTGGACCTCCCAGCGGCCTTCCGGGAGCGGCCGGGCGATCAGCGCGGAGAACCGGCCCGGTGCGTCGCCGGCGGCCCCGTCCGTGCTCCCCTCCGGGGCGCCCTCGATGACGGCCTCCGCGACCGGGACCGTCTCGTGCAGCGTCTCGTGGCGCAGACGGAGGACGGGGCGGCCTCCCTGGGAGCCCCCGGGCCCGCTGTCCGCCGGGCCCGGCGCGGTGTTCTCCGGTCCGTCGCCCGCCGAGCCCACCGCCGAGGATGCCGGGGCGTACGCCCCCCCGATGCGCAGCGCCCCCTCGGGGGTGTGCTCCACCCGGTCCACGTACGGGGCGGCCGCCAGGTCCAGCACCAGGTCGCCCGCCGGGTCCGCGCACGCGGGCGGCGGCAGGTCCGGAGCGGCGGGCAGCGGGACGCGGGTGCCGTCCGCGAGCAGCAGCCGGACCCGCCACCGGGCCCCGCTCACCGCCTCGACCTCGCGGGGTACGCGGCGCGCGGAGGGCGGCACGGCGGCCAGCTCGGTGAGCGGCACGCGCGCCGTGAACGCGACTCCGCCCGGCGGGACCCCCCCGCCCGCTCCGTCCGCGCCATCGGGCCCGGTGGTCTGCGGGTACTCCACCGGGCAGGAGCGTTCCGTGCTCCCGTCGCGCGTCAGAAGCAGCGCCGTGGGCCTGGTCCCGTCGAAGACGCGGCCCGAGAGCTCCAGCGCGGACCCCGCCGCCCCGACGGGCCGGTGCCCCTCGGCCCGGGCCCGCAGCCGCGACACGGTCAGCCGGAGCCGGCCGCCCCGGTGGTCGAGCACCGCCCGCCGCCCGTCGCCCAGGTCGTGGGCCAGCGGCTGCTCCGCGCCCGCGTCCGGGGCGCGCACCGCCACCCGGCGCACCGCCCCCGGGCCGGTGAGGACCAGGCCGACCAGCCAGCCGCCCCCCGCCGTCGACGGCAGCCGGTCCGGGTCGAGGACCATCTCGAAGCCCGTGTGGTCATAACCGTGCAGCTCCTGAGCGGAGTTCACCGTCGCCTCGGGCGCGTACGCGGACCGCACGGGCACCGGCCGCACCTGCCGGCCCCGTTCCGCCCGCACCATTCCGACCGCGAGCCGCCCGCGGGCGCAGGCGGCGGGGAGGTTGCGCAGATACGCGTATCCGCGCAGCCGCAGCTTCCCGTCCGTGCCCCACCGTGCCTCCAGCAGCCGCGCCACCGCGGGGATGTCCGTGCGCGCGAGCCGGGCGCTCGCGCCGCGCACGCCGGGGTACACCGCCCGCCGCCGGCCCAGCACGCCTTCGACGGCGAACGTGCCCGCCCCGTTGGCCCGCTCGAAGGCGAGGACCTCCAGCAGCTCGTCGGGGCGGCGCTCGCGCACCAGGGACCACTTGACGCGCAGCTCCACCGGAAGCCCTTCCAGCGCCTCGGGACCCGCCCGGTCGACGAAGGCCCCGGCCCCCTCCAGGAACGCCGCCCGGTATGCCTCGCCGCCCATCGGCAGGGCGTCCAGGAAATAGCGGAAGTCGTCGCGCAGGCAGGACGCGTCGTATGCCAGCCGCTGGTCCGCGTCCCGGCCGGCCAGGAACGCGCTGACCTGCTCGCAGGCGGCGATCCGGTCCCGTACGCCCGTGACGTCCGTGCGCCGCCGGGTGATCGAGCCCTCCCGCACCCGCCAGTAGTAGACGTGCTCGTGCAGGACGTCGACGGACGCGGCGAGATGGTGCGCGGGAATCATCACCGGGGTGTCCTCGTACAGCCTGCCCTCGGGGAAGGCGAAGGCGTGCGCGTCCCAGAAGGAGCGGCGGAACACCTTGTTCCACGCGACCCGGTCGGCCAGCAGGCGCGGGTCCCGGGTGATGTGGGTACGCGGCCGGGAACCCGTCAGCCAGCGGTACTGCCAGGCTTGCTGCCGTCCCCGCGCGGTCAGCCGCCACACGTTGCCGGTCACCAGGTCGGAGCCGGTCGACTCCAGCGAGGCCGTCATCCGCTCGTACGCGTCGTGCGCGACGATGTCGTCGCTGTCGGCGAAGGCCAGGTAGGGCACGGTGGGCGTGGTGTGCCGGACACCGGCGTTGCGGGCGGCGCTCAGGCCGGCGTTCTTCTGCCGCACCAGCCGGAAACGGCGGTCCCGGGCCGCGAACGCCGCCGCGATCCGCGCGCTGCCGTCCGTCGAACCGTCGTCGACGAGCACCACCTCGATCGCTTCGAGGGTCTGCTCCGCCACCGACCGCAGGCAGTCCTCCAGATACGCCTCGACGTTGTGGACGGGGACGACGACGCTGAGGAGTGGCTTCATGTCCTGGTCAACAGGAGGCGGCCCCCGGGGTCACCGACGCTGACCCGAACGGGTGAACGCGGGCCGCCGGCCGGTCATCGGCGCCATTACCCTCGGCTCCCATGCCCCACCGCGCGCCCGTCCTGTCCGCCGCCTCCGCGAAGCGGTTCGTCCGCAGGCAGGCCATGCGGGCCGCCTACCGCACCGACCTGCACCGCCAGCTCGACCCGCACCTCGCCGTCTACGGGGCGTACTGGAACCGGGGCGTCGCCTGCAACCCGGCCGCCGTGCACGCCAAGGCCCGCGAACTGGCCCCGCACATCCGGGGCGTGTGGGTGGTCTCCTCCCGGCACCGCGACCGGATGGAGCCCGGCGTGCCGTACGTGATCGAGGGCTCGCGCCCCTACTGGCGGGCCATGGCCACCGCCACCTACCTGGTCAACAACTCCAGCTTTCCCGGCGGTTTCACCAAACGGCCCGGCCAGCGCTACCTCCAGACCCACCACGGGACCCCGCTCAAGACCATGGGGCTGGACCAGCGCGCCTACCCCGCCGTCGCCCGGAAGGCCGACTTCGGCAAGATCCTCGCCCATGCCGCCCAGTGGGACTTCAGCCTCTCCGCCAACCCGCACAGCACCCGCGTCTGGGACCGCGTCTACCCCGCCGCGTACGAGCGGCTCGACCTCGGCTACCCGCGCAACGACGCCTACTTCACCGCCACCGCCGAGGACATCGCGAAGATCCGCGCCGGGCTGGGCATCGCCGAGGGGCAGACCGCCCTGCTCTACGCCCCGACCCACCGCGACTACCGCACCGGATTCGTCCCCGACCTCGACCTCGACCGGTTCGCGCGCGAACTCGGGCCTGAATACGTGTTGTTGGTGCGCGCCCACTACTTCTACGGCCATTCCGCGGGGGCCGGCGCCACGGGGGCGGGTGCGGCGGCGGGGTCGGCGGCGGGACGGGTGGTCGACGTCACCGGGCACCCCCGGGTCGAGGAACTGTGCCTGGCCGCCGACGCGTTGATCGCCGACTACTCCTCCCTGATCTTCGACTACGCCTGCCTGGACCGCCCGATCGTCGTGCACGCCCCCGACTGGGCCGCCTACCGGGCCGCGCGCGGAACCTACTTCGACCTGCTCTCCGGGCGGCCGGGCGACACCCCGGGCGCCGTCTCCACCACCCCCGGCCGACTGGCCGACGTGTTCCGGACGGGGGAGTGGCGGTCGCCGGAGGCGGCCGTGCTGCGCACCGCGTTCCGGGAGCGGTTCTGCCCGTACGACGACGGGAACGCGGCGGAACGCGTCGTGCGGCGGTTCTTCGACGGCGTGGCATGAGCCCGCCGGCGCCACCCGAATGGGTCACACCGGCGGCGCCGTGCCGACTCCTCGGCCCCACCCGGTCGTTGTGCCCGTCAACTCGCTCACTCCGCCATGTTGGGAGACGTCCATGCACCGGTCCGCCTACGAGCAGATGGAACTCTGCGTCAAGGAGTATCTGTCCGCCGAAGGACCGGCCGGGAAGCCGTCCGGCGGCTCCGCCTCCGGCCGCTACCGTGTCGTCGACCTCGGGTCGCGCATCTCCGGGAAGCAGACGCGTACGCACCGGGCGCTGCTCGCCGGGCATCGAGTCGACTACTTCGGGGTCGATGTGCGGGACGGCCCCAACGTCGACGCGGTGATGACGAAGCCGTACCGCATCCCCGTCCGCTCCAACAGCGCCGATGTCGTCCTGTCGGGGCAGGCGTTCGAGCACATCCCGTTCTTCTGGGCGTCGATGCTGGAGATCGCCCGCGTCCTGAAGCCCGGCGGGCACGCGTTCATCACCGCCCCCTCGCGCGGGCACGTCCACGACGCCCAGGACTGCTGGCGCTACTACCCCGACGGATTCCGCGCGCTCGCCGCTCACTCTCGGCTCGAACTGCGCGAGGCGTACACGGACTTCCCGCCGCGCAAGGGCATCTGGCACGACTACCGGGCCATCGACGGGACCGCCTACTGGGGCGACTCCGTCGGCGTCTTCCGCAAGCCGCAGCGCTATCCCCGCCTGACCATGTTCGCCGTACGGGAGCTGGCGGTGTGGTGGGCGAACCGCGTCGGCGGCGTGGACGGCGTCCCGCTGCCCCGCCGGGTGGACGGGCGCGAGCGGTGCGGCAGGCCCGCCCCCGCGCCGGAGGCCGGGCCGTGCTCCGCCCCCGGGTCCGTCCCCCGGCCCGCACCGGGGCCGGCCACCGCCCCGGCCGATTCGGCGGGCTGAGCCGTGAGGGGTCGCGCGGGAGCGGGCGGCCGGATCAACGGCAGGTTGACGAAAGATGACATGCGGCACAAACCGCGCGTACTGTCCCGGGGCATGGCTTGGCGCAACGCCGTCAACGGCGTCCTTCAGCAGCTCACCGGATACCAGCTCAGGCGCGTCACGGTGCCCGCCGCCCGCACCGCCCCGGCCGGTCCCGCACCGGCCCCCGCCCCCGGGACGGCCACGGCGGCGAAGAAGCCCACGGCGAAGAAGCCCGGCCTCGTGTTCCCGGAGGACTACGACGACGAGGCGAAGGACATCATCCGCGCGGTCAAGCCGTACACGATGACCTCGCCGGAGCGGCTCAACGCCTTCATCCTCGCCACCCGTCACATCGCCCGGCACGACATCCCCGGCGACATCGTCGAGTGCGGCGTCTGGCGCGGCGGTTCCATGCAGGCGTGCGCCCGCACCCTGCTGGCCGCCGGGGAGAGCGAGCGCGATCTGTACCTCTTCGACACGTACGAGGGCATGACCCCGCCCACCGCCGAGGACCTGCGGCGCGACGGCCGGCCCGCCCAGGAGCTGCTGGACGCCCAGGGCAAGGACCGGCCGATCTGGGCGGTCGCCTCGCTGGAGGACGTCAAGGCGGGCTTCGAGGACGTCCCCTACCCGAAGGAGCGCGTCCACTACGTGCGCGGCCGGGTCGAGGACACGGTCCCCGCCCAAGCGCCCGAGCAGATCTCGATCCTGCGACTGGACACCGACTGGTACGCCTCCACGAAGCACGAACTGGAGCACCTGTACTCCCGGTTGGTCAGCGGCGGGGTCCTCCTGATCGACGACTACGGCTACTGGCAGGGATCGCGGCAGGCGGTCGACGAGTTCCTCGACAAGACCGGTGAGCGGTTGCTGCTGCTGCGGATGGACGAGGGCCGGATCGCCGTCAAACCCTGACCCCCGTCCCGAGGCCGAGCCCCGTGCCCTTTCCGGTACGGGGCTCGAACGCGCTCCCGGCACGCCCCCGGACGCCTGACCCCGCCCCTCCGCGTCACCCGAACGGGCCCCCTCGGGTGACCCGTCCCTCCGGCGCGGGTTGTACCCCATGGCCCCCCGAAGGCCCTTCACACCCCGAAGCCCAATTCCCCGACGTTCATTGCCCCTGATGTCGTCCGCCCGGAAGGATCGTGCGCCGCGATGGCACCCCGTCTCACCGTCGTCGTCCCCCTCTACAACGTCGAGGAGTACCTCGGTGCCTGCCTGTCCTCGCTCGCCGCGCAGACCATGCCGGACCTGGAGGTCGTCCTCGTCGACGACGGCTCCACCGACAACGGCCCCGCTCTGGCACAGGAGTTCGCGGACCGTGACCCGCGCTTCCGGCTGATCCGGCAGGAGAACGCCGGGCTCGGCGCGGCCCGCAACGCCGGAGTCCGCGAGGCCGGCCCCGGCGCGGAGTTCCTGACGTTCGTCGACAGCGACGACGTCGTCCCGCCCGGCGCGTACGCCCGGATGCTGGCCGAACTCGACGGCTCCGGCTCCGACTTCGCCACCGGCAACGTCCTCCGGCTCCGGGCGAACGGGGACCTCGAACAGTCCCCGATGTTCCGCAGGCCGATGGAGAAGGCCCGGCGCGCCACTCACGTCACCCGGGACTGGATCCTGCTCGGCGACCGCATCGCCTGCAACAAGGTGTTCCGCCGCGCCTTCTGGGACGAGCACGCCTTCGCCTTCCCCACCGGGGTGCTGTACGAGGACATCGCCGTCGTCCTGCCCGCCCACTTCCTGGCCCGCTCCGTCGACGTCGTCGAGGAACCCGTCTACCACTGGCGCGACCGCGACGGCTCGATCACCACCCGGCGGGCCGTGCCCCGGGGCATCCGCGACCGGGTCACCGCCGTCACCACCGTCAGCCGGTTCCTCGCGGAACGCCCCGGCCTGGCCGGGGCCAAGCGCCGCTACGACGCCCACGCCCTCTCCGGCGACCTGTGGCTGTTCATCGAGGCACTCGCCGAGGGCGACGCGGAGTTCCACGAGGCGTTCCTGCGGCACGCCGGCGCGTTCGCCGCCACCGTCGACCCCGAGGTCCTCGCCGGACTGCCCCTGCACCTGCGCGTCAAGTGGCAGCTCATCCGCGAACGCCGGCTCCCCGAACTCCTCGCCCTCCTCGCCGACGAGAAGCGGGAACGGGACGCCTTCCACGTACGCGGAACGCTCCGCCCACGCGCCCACCACCCCGCACTCCGCGCCCCGCTGCCGGCCGCGACGACCGCGCTGGCCTCCGCCGACCTGCCCGTCCACGCCCATCTCACCGAGGCCGTCTGGCGGGACGGGCTGCTGCGTCTCACCGGCCACGCCTACGTGCGCAACGCACCCGGCGGCCCGGTCCGGCTCGGCTGGCTGCGCTCCGGGAAGCGGTTGATCCCCCTGCGCACCCGGCCGGTCCCGGGCGACGAGGCCACCGCCCGCTCCGGCGGCTCCCTGCACCGCTACGACCGCGCCGGGTTCGAGGCCGTCATCGACCCGCGCAGGCTCGCCGCCAAGGGAACCGGCAGCGGCCGGGACGGCCGTACGACCTGGAAGCCGGAGGTCGTCGTCATCGGCGCCGGCCGGCCGCGCCGGGGGCCGATGCGCCTCGCCGGCACCCCGGCCACGCCCGCCGTGACGTACACCGACGAGTGGACCCGTATCGTCCCCGTCCTGTCGGGGAACAAGCTGGAACTCCGCACCGAACGCGTCGCCGCCGTCCTGACCGGGCAGTCGGCGGGCGAGGACGCCCTGCGCCTCACGGTGAAGATCCACGGCGATGCCGGACCGGTCGCCCTCAGGCTCACCGAGTGGCGCACCAAGGAGACCCGGGAGTTCGCCCTGCGCGGCTCCCCCGGCTCCCGGGCGGCGGACATCCCGCTCCAGGTGTTCCGGGGCGAGGACGACGCCTGGGGCGTGCAACTCGTGGGCGAGGGAAAGCCTTTGACGGTCGCGGCCCGGACCGACGGCCGGGACGGGCGCTATCCGCTGCCCGGCGGCCGGGAGCTGTACGCGGCCCCCAACCCCTCGGGCGACCTCGTGCTCACCGACCGGCCCGTCCAGCCCGTCGTCACCTCCGCCCTCTGGCAGGAGTCCGGCGACCTGGTCCTCGAAGGAGCCTTCCCCGAGCCCACGGGAGCCCCCCGCGAACTCGTCCTGCGGCACAGCGGCCACCAGGAGGAGGCCGTCCTCGGCCTGGAGCGGCGCGAGGACGGCGGCTTCCGGGCCGTGATCGCGCCCGCCGCAGTCGAGGGACCGGGCGGCGCGCTGCCCCTCGCCGAGGGACGGTGGTACCTCTTCCTGCGCGAACCCGGAGAGCGGGACCCGGAGGAGTACCGCCCGCTGCGGCTGGGCGCCGCTCTGCACCACACGCTGCCCCGGCAGCGGAGCGTGGCCGGGCGGGACCTCACCCTCCAGCGGCGCCACCACGACCGGCTCGTCCTGGAGTCCGGCAGCGCACTCCCGGCCGGAGAGAGGGGAGCGTACGGGCAGCGGATCCAGCGCGAGCGGTACGCCGCCCTGCGCTGCCGCGGCGCGGACGAACTGCGCCCCGCCGTCCTCTACTCCAGCTTCGACGGCCGCCAGTACTCCGACTCGCCACGCGCCATCCACCGCGAACTCGCCGCCCGGGAAAGGGACATCGAGCACCTGTGGGTGGTGCGCGACGAGCAGGCGGCCGTGCCCGAAGGCGTCCGGCCCGTCGCCCTGCACAGCGCGCACTGGTACGAGGCACTGGCCCGCAGCCGCTGGATCGTCACCAACACCCACCTGCCCGAGTGGTTCGAGCGGGGGGAGGGCCAGTGCGTCGTCCAGACCTGGCACGGCACCCCGCTCAAGCGCGTCGGCCGCGACCTCGCGGGCACCCCGCACGCCGACGCCGCGTACATGGCCTCCATGGAGCACCGGTCCGCCCAGTGGAGCGTGCTCGTCTCCCCGAACACCTTCTCCACCCCCGTCCTGCGCCGCGCCTTCGGCTACTCCGGCGAAGTCCTGGAGTGCGGCTACCCGCGCAACGACCTCCTGCACGCCCCCGGCCGGGCCGAGGCCGCCGCCGCCGTACGCGAACGGCTCACGATCCCCGAGGGGCGGCGCGTGATCCTCTACGCCCCGACCTGGCGCGAGGACCGCCCCAAGCGGGCCGGGCGCTACGGGCTGGACCTCCCGCTCGACCTGGAGCGGGCCCGCGAGACCCTCGGCGAGGACCATGTCCTGCTGGTGCGGCGCCACTACCTCGTGGGCGGGAGCGTCCCCGACACCTCCTTCGTCCGGGACCTCTCCCGCCACCCGGACGTCGCCGAACTGCTCCTCATCAGCGACGTCCTGGTCACCGACTACTCCTCGATCATGTTCGACTTCGCGCAGACCGGCCGCCCGATGCTCTTCCACACCCACGACCTGGCCCACTACCGCGACACCCTGCGCGGCTTCTGCTTCGACTTCGAGGACCGCGCCCCCGGCCCGCTGATCCCCGACTCCGCCGGGATCGTGGCCGCCCTGCGCGACCCGGAGGCCGCCACCGCCGGACACCGGGAGGCGTACGAGCGGTTCCGGAAGGAGTTCTGCGACCTCGACGACGGGACCGCCGCCGCCGGCGTGGTCGACCGAATGCTCAAGGGGGAGCAGGCGTGAGCGACTTCAGCTGTGTGATCACCGCCGGCGGGGACGCCGAGGGGCCGGGAGGCGCGGACGGCCTGCGGGCCTCCGCGGAGTCCGTGCTCGACCAGTCCCTGCGCGCCGCCGAGGCCCTCGTGGTCCTCGCCGCCGCCGCCGACCCGGCGCTCCGCACCGCCGCCCGCACCCTCGCCGACCGGGCCCCCGGGCGGGTCCGCCTGGTCCACGCCGACCCGGCCGCCCGCACCACCGGGGCCCTGCGCAACGCGGGCCTGGACGCGGCGAACGGGCGGTACGTCCTGGTGCTCGCCACCGGCGAACGCCTCCAGCGGCATGCCTGCCGCAACCTCTGGCAGGCGGGCGAGTCCAGCCGCGCCGACCTGATCGCGGGCCGCTGGAGCCACACCGCCGGCGAGAGCGGCAAGGAGCGGGAGCCGTCCTGGCAGGGCGAGCTGTACGCCCGCTCCCGCACCCTCACCCGTTTCACCGAGGCCCCCGAACTCGTCGTCAGGGACGCCCTGGTGACCGGTTTCTGCCTGCGCCGGGAGGCCGCCCGGCGGCACGGGCTGCGGTACGAGGAGGACCTGGCGCACGGCGAGATCCTGTTCGGCCCGCTCGCCGCCGCCGCGGTCGGCCGGATCGCCCTGGTCCGCCGGCTGATCGTGACCGGGCGCGCCGTCCCCGACCGGGCCCGCGACCTCACCGCCCTGGTCGAGGCGCACCGACGGGTCGCCAACACCCTCCTCGCCCACGGGCTGCCCCGACTGCGCGCGGAGCGGGAGAAGGCGTTCGCACGCGACCAGCTGGTGCCGCTCGCCCGGTCCTTCCCCCAGCTGCCCGCCGCCCGCCGCGACCGGGTCGCCGCGGCCGCCGCCCGCGCGCTGACCGCGTCCTTCCTCTCCCACCTGCCGGACCTGCCGCCGCTGGAGCGGGTCGCCGTGAGCCTGCTGGCCGAGGGCGACGCCGAAGGGGTCCTCGCCGCGGCCTACGCGCTGAGCAGGCCCGCCACCGTGTGCGCACCGCTGACGGCGGGCCCGGACGGGCGGGTCTTCTGGGGCGACGCCGCCGGTGCCCGGCCGGCCCGGGGCGGCGGCCCGGCCGGGCCGGACCTCGATGTCACCGAACTCGGGCACCAGCACCGCTCCTTCGGCGAGCTGCGGCTGATGAACCGGCTCACCCGCGTCTCCGCCGAGAGGGGCCGCCTGCTGCTCGAAGGACGCCTCGTCCTGCCCGGCCACACCGGACCCGGCCCCGGCGCCCCCCTCTCCGCCACCCTGGAGTTCCGGGCCCGGGACGGGGCGCGCGCCGTCGCGTTCCCGGTCCAGGAGGTCCGGCACGACGGAAGCGGAATCACCTGGCGCGCGCGGGCCGACGTCTCACGCCGGCTGCGCCCCGTCGGCGCGCGCGACACGGCGTGGGACGCGCGGCTGACCGTCCGGGCGGCAGACTCCGACGGGCCCCGGGCCGTCAGCGACCTGTTCGCCCCGCAGGACCAGGTCGACGGGACCCTCCGGTTCACGGCCAGACCCCGGCTCGGACGGCTCGCCGGGGACACCTGGGAGCCCTACATCACCCTCAAGGACCACTTCGCGCTCCGGCTGACCGCCCGCCGCCGCCCGGCCCGGACCACCCGCCGCCTGATCCGCTACGCCACGACCTTCCGGCCGGCCCGCAGGGCGAAGCTCCTCGCCCGCGCCACGCGCAAACGGCTCGACCGCTACCGCTCCCGGGGCTTCAAGACCTCCGCCTACAACACCTGGCTCACCCGGCTGCCCGTACGCCGGGGCTCCGTCGTCTTCGAGAGCCACATGGGCACCTGCTACGGCGACAGCCCCCGCGCCCTGTACGAGGAGATCCGCCGCCAGGGCCTGAAACTGCACGCCACCTGGTCCTACGACCCGTCCCCGGCGGGCTTCCCGGCAGGGGCCCGACGGGTGCGCCGCTGGTCCTGGCGCTATCTGTGGGCGCTGGCCCGCGCCGAGTACTGGGTCGACAACCAGGGCTTCCCCCAGCACCTGCGCAAGCCCCCGCACACCACGTACCTCCAGACCTGGCACGGCTCCGCGTACAAACGGATGGGCTTCGACGAGCGGCGCGTACGGCTCCAGAACGCCCCCCAGCGCGAACGGCTCCAGCAGGCCGTGGACCGCTTCGACCACTTCCTCGTCCGCTCCGAGCACGACGTGAACACCCTGGCCCGCGCCTACCGGCTGCCGGAGGAACGGCTCCTGCGCACCGGCTACCCCCGCAACGACGCCCTGGTCGCGGAGCGCGCCCGGGCCGAGTCGGAAGGGCGGCTGCCGCGCCCGCCGCTCGCCGGGGCGCTCGGGCTGGACGACCACAGGAAGACGGTGCTGTACGCCCCGACCTTCCGGGGCGGCCCCGGCAAGCAGCGCAGGAGCCGGCTCCTGCTGGACGTGAGCGAGTTCGCGGAGCGGTTCGGCGACACCCACACCCTGCTCGTCCGGTCCCACTACCTGGAGTCCGCCCGCCTTCCGGTCTGCCCGCCCGGGACCGTCGTCGACGTCTCCCGCCACCACGACGTCAGCGAACTCCTCACCCTCACCGACGTGCTGGTCACCGACTACTCCTCCATCATGTTCGACTTCGCCCTCCTGGACCGGCCCGTCGTGCTGTTCGCCCCCGACCTCGACGCGTACGCCGCCGAGCGCGGCAGCTACTTCGACCTGCGGGAGACGGCCCCCGGGCCGGTGGCCGAGACGCAGGAGGAACTGTTCGCGGCACTCACCGAACTGAAGAAGTCCGACACCCGGTACGCCGACCGGCGCCGGGCCTTCGTCGAGCGGTTCGGCACCTACGACGACGGCGACGCGGCCCGCCGGACCATCGCCGCCGTCTTCGGCCCGGGCGTCCTCCGGCGCGCCCGTCACACCACCGACCACGACCGGGGGGCCGGCCGATGAGCCGCGACGTCTTCATCGTCTCCAACAGCACCGACGAACTCGGCGGCGTCACCGGCTGGATGCACCAGACCGCCCGCCTACTCGCCGGTCAGGGACACCGGGTCCACGCCATCGGCATCCACGCCTCCGACCTGAAGATGACCCTGCCCGAGCGCCCCGCCCACCCCGTCACCGCCCTCTATCCCGCCCACCCCCCGACCCCCTGGACGCCCCACGGGGTCCGCGACCGCTTCCGCGTCCCCACCCGGCGCAGGGAGGCGGCCCGGGCCGCCGCCAAGAAGCGGGCGGTCGGACGGCTCTCGGAGATCTTCGCGACGGCCCGCCCCGGCGCGGTCGTCATCGTCACCCAGGTATGGGCCATGGAGTGGGTTGGGGAGGCCGACACCACCGGACTGCGGGTCATCGGAATGAGCCACGAGTCCTACGGCTACTCCCGCGCGAGCCACCGCTACCGCTGGATCAAGAAGCACTACAAGGACCTCGACCACTGGCTCGTCCTCACGCAGGAGGACGCCGACCAGTGGGCCGGGGACGGCATGAACAACGTCGGCTTCCTCCCCAACGCCCTCTCGCGCCTTCCCGCCGTGCCCTCCCCGCGCACCGCGCGGACCGTCGCCAGCATCGGCCGCCTCAGCGACCAGAAGGGCATCGACCTGCTCCTGGACGCCTGGGCCCTGGTCGCGCCCGCCCGCCCCGACTGGCGGCTGCGCGTGTACGGGGCGGGCGAGGACGAGGACGCCCTGAAGGCGCAGTGCACCGGCCTCGGGCTGGACGGGTCCGTGGAGTGGATGGGCCGCACCGACGACGTGGAAGAGGCCCTCGCGGACGCCTCCGTCTTCGTCCAGTCCTCACGCGGCGAGGGCTTCCCGCTCGCGCTGCTGGAGGCGATGGCCAGTGGCGTGCCGTGCGCCGCCTTCGACTGCGCGCCCGGGGTGCGCGAGATCGTCCGGGACGGCGAGGACGGGCTCCTGGCCCCCGCCGGGGACGTCGACGCCCTCGCCGACCGGCTGCTGCGGCTCACCGGCAACCCGCGGCTGCGCGACGCGATGGGTGCGCGGGCCCGGTCCGGCGTCCAGCGGTTCTCCGAGCCGGAGACCCTGCGGCGCTGGGAGGAACTGTTCGCGTTCCTGGAACGCTGAGCCGGTGGTCCGGAGGCCCTGCCGGCCCGGGCGGCTTCACCCTGCCGGTGCCCCGGACCGGCCCGAGGCCACCGGGCCGGGCGAGGTCCCGTCGGGCCCGGGTCAGCCCCCGACGCCCGCCCCGGCCCCGTCCTGCACCGGAAGGGCCCCGGGCGCCCGGCGGGCGGTGGAGGGCACCGGCAGCGGCAGCCCGTCCCTCTCGCCGAGGAAGACCCGCCGCACCACCCGCTCGGCGGCGTACCCGTCGTCGTACGGACAGAACCGGGCCCGGAACGCGGCGCGCAGCCGCGCCGACCGGGAGTCCCGCCACCGGTCCGTGGCGAAGACGTCGAACAGCTCGTCCTGGTCCCGCGCCACGACGCCGGGCGGGAACGCCGTGATGTCGAAGTACGTGCCCCGGGCCGCCTCGTACGCCTCGACGTCGTCGAGGTGCAGCACCACCGGACGGTCCAGGTTGACGTAGTCGAACATCAGCGACGCGTAGTCGGTGATCAGCGCGTCCGAGGCGAGCGCCAGCGTCTCCACGCAACGGTGCCCGCTGACGTCGATGATCCCGGGGTGCGGCGCCCGCCGGCCACCTGCGGGGTCCGGGGGGCGGGGCGCGCGGGCCAGCACCACGAACCGCGGGCCCAGCACCCCGACCAGCCGTTCCAGATCGAGGGCGGGCCGCTGGACGCGCCGGTAGTCGCGGTGCGCCGGGGCGTACAGCAGAGCCGTGCTGCCCGCCGGGATCCCCAGCGTCTCGCGCAGCCGCGCCACCTCGTCCGGGCCCGTGCGGTGGTACACGTCGGTGCGCGGTGAGCCGTATTCCAGCGTCGTGTACGCGGACGGGTAGGCCCGCTCCCGTACGAGCGTGGAGTGCGGGTTCGCCGAGAGGGAGAAGTCCCAGGTGTCGACGGAGCGCAGCAACTGCTCGAAGTCGGTGCCCCGGGCCGCGGCGGGACGGTCCAGCAGGTCGATGCCCACGGACCGCAGCTCGGTGCCCTCGTGGGTCTGCAGCAGGACCTGCCCCCGCCGCTTGACCAGGCCCGGGTCGAAGGAGGCGTCGTTCACCAGATACGCGGAGCGGGCCAGCGCCGTCCAGTGGGCGAAGGTGCCGGGCGCGAGGTGCCGGGTGCCGGCCGGCACGGTGTGGGCGTCGGCGGGCCGGCAGATCCACGCCGTCCGCACCCCCGGGACCAGCTCCCGGACCTTCGCCTCGATCGCCGCCGGGCTGCCCGTGTACCCCCGGCCGCCCCCGGCGGTGAACACCGCGTCCCGGGAGCGCAGCGGCAGCCGCGACTGGATCCGGTAGTGCGCCCGCAGCGCCGCGCCCCGCACCGCCCGCCGCACGGCCCCCGAGGCCCTCCGCAGCCGGTCCCCGAGGGGTTGGGCCCCCGACAGGGCCCGGTAGGTGCGCCGCGCGCCGAGCCACAGCAGGCCGTGCCGCAGCAGTGCGCGGCGGGGGACCGGGGCGCCGGGGGTGCGGTAGCGGCGGCAGGAGGCGGCCGCCCGGCGGAAGAAGGCGGCGCGGCGGTGGTGCGGCAGCCGGTCCGGGGAGGCGAACAGCGCCGAGAAGTGGTCCAGCATCCGGCGGAACATCACCGGCCGCCACACGGAGAGTTCGGGGCGGGCGTCGATGAACGCGAACACCCGGTCGTACTGGTCGAAGACGTCGAAGTGCTTCTCGCTGGTGGTGGAGAGGATGTTGCCGCGCCGCCGCTGGCGGTAGGAGACGCAGACCGCGTCGAGCACCGCGATCGACCCGGCCGACATCAGCACCGGGTAGGTCCAGGGGGTGTCCTCGTAGTAACCGGGCGGGAAGGCGAACCCCTCGGCCTCGATGAACGAGCGGCGGTACGCCTTGTTCCAGACGACCATGAGGAGCCGCAGCAGCTCGGGCCGGTCGGTGAGCCGGAAGGCGGCGGGGCCGCTCTCGTCGAGGTGGGCGGCCAGGACGTTGCGCACGCTGCGGCCGGTCCAGTACGTCCGGGCGTAGTCGTACATCAGGACGTCGGGCCCGCCGGTCGCCTCCAGCCGGTCGGCGATGGTCTGGAGCGCGTCCGGCAGCAGGGTGTCGTCACCGTCGAGGAAGATCAGGTAGTCGCCGCCCGCCCGGCCCATCCCGGCGTTGCGGGCGGGCCCCAGTCCGCTGTTGCGGGGCAGGTGCAGTGCGGTGACGCGGGGGTCCCGGCGGGCGTACTCGTCGGCGATCGGTCCGCAGGCGTCGGGGGAGCAGTCGTCGACCACGATGACCTCGTAGTCCTTGAAGGACTGCGACAGCACGGAATCCAGACACGCGTGCAGATACGCCTGGACCCGGAACGCGGGCACGATGACGGTGAACCGGGGCACTACACATCCATGGGTCGTTCGCGGGAACCAGGTGGCCCGCAAACGTCGGATGGAATGACAGGGTTACGCCGGGCGTGGCATTCGGGGGACGTACGCGGCGGAGCGGCCCGGTTCCGGGGAACCGGGCCGCTCCGCGTTGACGCACAGGCGTACGCATCCGAGGACCGCGGCCTTCCGCCTCGACCCGTCCCGCAGGCGTACGGCCCTGCGGCGAGGGCTACTTGACCGCGCCCGCCATCACGCCCGAGACGAACTGCCGTTGGAAGGCGAAGAACACCGCCAGCGGGATCACCATCGACACGAACGCGCCGGGCGCGAGCACGTCGATGTTGTTGCCGAACTGACGTACCTGCTGCTGGAGCGCCACCGTGATCGGCGGCGACTCGGAGTCTGCGAAGATCAGCGCGACCAGCATGTCGTTCCACACCCACAGGAACTGGAAGATCCCGAGCGAGGCGATCGCCGGACCGCCCAGCGGCATCACGACCCGGGTGAACAGCCGGATCTCGCCCGCCCCGTCGAGCCGGGCGGCCTCCAGCAGCTCGCGCGGGATCTCCGCGAAGAAGTTCCGCAGCAGGAAGATCGCGAACGGCAGGCCGAACGCCGTGTGGAACAGCACCACGCCGAGTGTCGTCTCGAAGATCCCGATGGTGCCGAAAAGCTCGGAGACCGGGATCAAGGCGACCTGTACCGGCACCACCAGCAAGCCGACCACCAGCAGGAACCACCAGTCCCGGCCGGGGAACTCCATCCACGCGAAGGCGTATCCGGCCAGCGAGCCGATCACCACCACCAGCACCGTCGAAGGCACGGTGATCATGATCGTGCTGACGAGCGAGCCGGTGATCGTCCCGTTGTCCAGCAGCCGCTGGTAGTTGTCGAGGGTCATCTCGGAGGGGGCGGTGAAGATCTTCCACCACCCGGTCGCCGCGATGTCCTGCGGGCCGCGCAGCGACGACAGCAGCAGCCCGATCGTGGGCATCAGCCAGAACAGGGCGACCAGGATCAGGAAGACCCGCATCACCCCGCCGCCGGCGCGGGCGGCGATCCGGGAACCGAGGGACCGCTTGGCCTTGAGTGCTTCGGGAGTGCTCATCGGCGTCCCTCCTTCCGGATCCGGCGGATGTTGAACAGCATCACCGGAATCACCAGCAGCAGCAGGAGCACCGCGATCGCGCTCCCGATCCCCAGGTCCGCGTCCGTGCCGAACGAGGACCGGTACAGCTGGAGCGCCAGCACGTTCGCGTCGTCCTGCGAGGAGCCCGGCGCGATGATGAACACCAGGTCGAAGACCTTCAGCACGTTGATCATCAGTGTCACCAGGACCACCGCGAGCACCGGCGCCAGCATCGGCACCGTGATCCGGCGGAACACCTGCCACTCGTTGGCGCCGTCCACTCGTGCCGCCTCCAGGAGCTCGCGCGGCAGGCCGGCCAGGCCCGCCGCGATCAGCACCATGGCGAACCCGGCCCACATCCACACGTAGCTGCCGATGATCCCGGGCGTCACGAGGGACGGTCCGAGCCAGTCGACGCCGTTGTACGGCTCGCGGAAGTTGTCGGCGGGCAGGCGCAGCTGGGCCCCGTCCGCCGAGGCGGGCAGGGTGAACACGCCGTCCGCTCCGGCCGTGGCCGTGGCGACGACCCCGCCGTCCTTCACCGCCTCGACCGTGAGGCCCTTCAGCCCCAGCTCCTCCGGGTCGACGACATTCGGCTCTCCGCCGCCGCCCCGGGTGAAGTCCAGCCAGGCCGTACCGGAGATCCGGTCCCCGGACTCTGCCGGTGCGGCCTTCGCGGGCCGGGCGTCGCCCGGCATCTTCGCCGGAGCCACGCCGACCAACGGCACCCGCAGCGGCTGGCCGGCGCGGATCGGCTCCTTGGACACGAACGCCCCGCCGTCACCCTTCTCCAGCGGGTGCACGGGCAGCGGGCGCGCCTTCGGGAAGCCGGCGGACTCGTTGAACGTGTCGTGCACGCTCACCGCCACCGCGTTGGCGACCCCCCGCTCGGGGGCCTGGTCGTACACCAGCCGGAAGATGATGCCCGCCGCCAGCATCGAGATCGCCATCGGCATGAAGACGAGCAGCTTGAACGCGGTGCCCCAGCGGATCCGCTCGGTCAGCACCGCGAAGATCAGCCCGAGCGCGGTGGCGACCGTCGGGGCGAAGACCACCCAGATCGCGTTGTTCTTCACCGCCGTGAGGATGGTGTCGTCGGTGAACAGGGCCTTGTAGTTGTCGATCCCGGCGAAGCCCGTACCGGCCTGGTCGAAGAACGACCGGTAGACCGAGTACCCGATCGGATAGAGCACCAGCGCACCGAGCAGCACCAGCGCGGGCAGCAGGAACGCCGCCGCGATGACCCTGCGGGTGCCGGTCACGCTCCGGCGGGTCCTCTTCGGATCCGGGGGCGGGGACGGACGCGGAGTCGTGTCGTCGGCGGGGGGCGCCGAACCGGCGCCCCCCGCGGTCGCTGTCGTCACGTCGTCAGCTCTTGTACGCCTCGACCGCTGCGGACTCCAGCTGTTTCTGGGTCCCCGCGATGTCCTTCGGGTTCTTCAGGAAGTCCTGGAGGATCTTCCACTCGCCCTTCCCGGGCGTCCCGCCGAACGACTGCGGGGCCTGGTCGGACATGTCGAACCGGACGTCGTCACCGGCGTCGACCAGCGCCCGGGCCATCGTGCGCTGCACGTCGTTCGGGTACGCCTTCAGGTCCAGGCCCTTGTTCGGGGAGATGAACCCGCCCGCCTCGGCCCAGATCCTCGCCGCGTCGGACGAGGCCAGCCAGGTCAGCAGCGCCTGGGCGCCCTTGGTGTCCTTCAGCGCCACCGCCGCGTCGCCGCCGGTCACCACGGGGGACTCGGCACCCACCGCGGGGAACGGGAAGACCTTGGCGTCCGTGCCGATCTTCGCCTCGGTCTGCGCGATGTTGACGGAGACGAAGTCGCCCTCGAAGACCATCGCGCCCTTGGGCTGGTCGCCCCCGGTGAAGGTCTGGGTCACCGAGGTCGGGAACTCGGTCTGGAGCGCTCCGTCCGCGCCGCCCGCGATCAGTTCGGGCTTGCCGAACAGCTCGGCCAGCGTGGTCAGCGCGTCCTTGACGGACGGGTCGGTCCACGGGATCTCGTGCTTCGCGAGCTGGTCGTACTTGTCCGGCCCCGCCTGGGAGAGGTAGACGTTCTCGAACCAGTCGGTCAGGGTCCAGCCGTCCGCGCCGCCCACCGAGACCGGGGTGACGCCGGAGGCGGAGATCGTCTGCGCGGTCGTCAGGAAGTCCTTCCAGGTCTTCGGCTCACTCGCCCCCGCGTTGTCGAAAGCGGCGGCGTTGTACCAGATCAGGGACTTGTTGGCGGCCTTGAAGTACACGCCGTACTGGGTGCCGTCCACCGCGCCGAGGTCCTGCCAGACCTTGGCGTAGTTCTTGTCGAGCTGAGCCTTCGCCTCGGGGCCGACCGGCTTGGCCCACTTCTTCGCGGCGGCCTGCTGGATGGCGCCGACCTGCGGGATCATCGCCACATCCGGCGGCTGCTTGCCCGCGATCTTCGTGCCGAGGAAGTTGATGATGGGGTCCTGCGCCGGGACGAACGTGACGCTCGCCCCCGTGCGCTTCTCGAACTCGTCCAGCACCTTGGTGAAGTTCGCCTGCTCCGGTCCGGTCCAGACCGCGGCGACCGAGATGTTCTCCCCGTCCAGCTTCGGCAAGGTGACCGTGGACGCGTTGTCCGTGCCCTTGCCGGAATCGTCGTCCGACTTCTTCTTGCCGTCGCCGTCGCCTCCGCAGCCGGTGAGCGCCAGAGCGCCGGCCGCCGCGAATACCACTGCGGCCCTGCGTATCCGAAGGGTTGTGCGCATTCCTGCCCCGTCTCTTTCCTACGCGTCCGGCCACGTCGCATGCCCGGACCACGTCGTCCGTGCGCACAGTCCTACGCCGGGCACACGTGCCCCGCAATACCGTCGGAGCCCCCAACACACCTATTGTGATCGGCTCGTGACGTCATGTCAGGCATGTGTCGGTACGGGTGCGGGCCGGTGGCGGCGTCAGGACGTGAACGGCACGAGCGCCGGCAGCCGTTCGGCGTTCACCGAACGGGCCGCGCGCTCCAGCGCACTGGCGAGCAGCGCCAGGTCGGTCGGCCCGTTGCCCAGCTCCCGGACCGGGCGCCGGGTCGGCGGATCGCCCAGCCGCTCCCACTCCAGCGGGACGACCGTGGGGCGAAGCGTCGCCGTACGCGGGATACGGCCGGTGACCCGGCCCCCCTGGAAAGGCGTCACCCGGCCGTCCGGATGCCCCAGCCTGCCCCGGCCGGGGGCCGGTTCGTCCGGGGAGGGCGGCAGCACCGGGGCGTCCAGCACGATGCGCAGCCGGGCGCCGCGGGCCAGCTCGGTGTCCTCGGTGCGGTCCGGGCGCGCCGAGGTGGCGACCAGGTGCACCCCGAGCCGCCCTCCGTCGCGGGCCACGGCCTCCAGCGCCCGCACCACCGAACCGGCGGCGGGCCGTCCGGGGCTGCCGAGCGCCGGGGCGACCAGGGCGTCGAAGTCGTCGGCGAGGACGACGAGGCGGGGCAGCGGGGTGCGGCCGGGCTCCGGGGGCCGGGCGGTGGGGCGCAGCCGCAGGGTGCCGCTGGCCGGGGAGTCCAGATCGCCCCGGCGTTCGGCACCGCTCGGCGGCCGCTGGCCCACGACGCGGGGCCCGGGCTCCCGCTGCGCGTACCGCTCGTGCCAGGCGGCGAAGTCCAGGTCGCCGAGCAGCTCGGCGCGCCGCTTCAGCTCGCCGGCCAGGGCCTGCGCGAACTCCCGCATCCGGACCGGGTCGCACGCCACCAGGTGCGTGAAGACGTGCGGCAGCTCCGTACAGGGGAGCAGACCTTCGCCGCGCTCCCCCTGCTCGCCGCCGGAGCCGTCGACGAGGAGGATGCCGAGCCGGTCGGGCCGGGCCGCGGAGGCGAGCGAGGCGGCGACGGCCCGGAGCAGCTCGGTGCGGCCGCTGCCCGGAGGCCCCTCGATCAGCAGGTGCGGTCCCTCGTCGTCGAGATCGACGCTGAGGGGGCCCCGGGGGCCCGCCCCGAGGACGAGGACCGGCCGGCCGGTGTGCGCGGCGGCAGGGCTGCCGCCTCCGCCGGAGACGGGCGCCGAGGTGTCGTTCCGCTCTCCGGCCCCGGAGCTCCGCCCCGGGCCGGACCGCTGGGCGCCCGGATGGGGCGTGCGCCCGGAGTCGCGGGTGTTCAACGGCGGATACGGGGTGCGGTCCGGGTCGGGGGCGCCCGCGGCCGGATACGGGGTGCGGCCGGAGTCGCGGTGGTCGGAGGAGGCCGCGGTGCGCTGGGGGCCGACGCGGGGGCCCGCGCTGAGGGTGCGCCCGGAGCCGGGGCTGTCCAGCTCCGGGCGGGGCGGGGGAGCCGCCGCCGCGCGGGGCGACGAAGCGCCCGGCTGCGCCTCGGCCGTGGACGCCCAGCGGGCCATCAGCGAGGCCGGAGTGGCACGGGCCAGGCCCAGCTCGTCCAGCAGCCGGGCGGACGGCGGCAGCGCCGCGGTCGTCGGGCGGCCCGCCAGCGCGGCCGAGCCCTCCTCGCGCAGGGGTGCCAGGGCCCGTCCGAACCGCTCGGCCCAGGCCGCCGACACCGCGTCCACCGCGGCCACCGTCCCGTGCCCCGCGGCCTGCCCGCCCGCCGTGCGCAGCAGGCGCAGCGCCGTGGCGACGTCCCCGCTCAGCATCGCGACGGCCCCGCACTCCCGGAAGGCGATGGAGGCCCGGCAGGCGGCCTCGTACGTCGCGGAGACCGGGGAGGTGGGGGAGGCGGCCGGGGTCTCGGCCAGGCAGATCAGATGGATGCCGGCCGCCGCGCCCGCCCCGGCCAGCCGTGCCGTGGTCTCGCGCAGGTGCGCCGTGCCGGGGTCGCCGTCCAGGACGACCACCGTGTGCGGGCCCGTGTGGTCGCGGGCGGCTTCGGCCACCGAGGCCCGGTCCAGATGCGGCCAGCCGGGGCCGAGGGGGCCCTCGTCGAGGCGGCGCACCAGCTCGGCCGTACGGGCGTCCGCCTGCTCACGGTCGTAGGCGAGGAGCAGCCGGCAGTCCTGGCCGTGCGTGGGGCGCAGATGGGGCAGCCACCCCAGCCAGGACCACTCGCGCCGCCGCTCCTCCAGCGGGCGGGAGCGGTCCGTGCTGATGAGGACGACCTCCAGGTCGAACGGGGAGTGCAGGGCGGCGAGCTGCGCCACCGTCGCCCGGGCGAGCCCCGCCAGCCGCGCGCGTGGACCGGCGAGCCCCAGGGAGCCGGCCTCCCGCAGCCCCACGGTCACCGGCACGGCGGGCACCTCGCCCCGGTCGGTCGTGCCGAGCCGCACCACCAGTGCCTCCGGGTGGGCCGGGTGGCGCTCCCAGAGCCGGGGCCCGGGGCCGAGCGCGGTCAGCAGCACGGCGGCCGGGTCGGGCCAGGTGCCCTCCGGTGCGGAGGGCAGCGCGGAGAAGGGGGAGCCGGGTGAGGCGGGGGAGGCCAGGTGCCCGGCCCCCGACGGGCCGCCCGAGGGGCCGGGGGAGCCGGCCCCGGAGCCGTGCGCCCCGGGTCCCTGTGCCGCGGAGCCGTGCGGGCCGGCGGGAGTGCGGGGGGCGCCGTACGCGTCCGGGTCGCCGGAGCGTGCGTGTCTGCCGGCGCCCGTCTCCGGGCCCGCCGCCTGCTCGCCCTTGGCGCCGCCCTTGAGCCGCCTCGCCCAGGCGCCTATGCCGCGCCGGGGCGCCGGAGCACCGGCGAACTCCCCGCCGCGGGCGTGGGCGCCGTGTCCCGGGCGGGAGTCCGGCCCCGCCCCGGCGTGCTCCGGCCAGGAGGCGTCGTCGGGGAAGGGCTCCCGGGTCCCGTCGGGGCCGGGGCGCCCGGGGGGCGGGGCGGCGGACGAGGAGGGGAACGGGGAGGCCGAGGAGACCGCGCCGGGGCCGGAGGCCCGGTCCGGCGGGCCGTAGGCGGAGCCGCCGCCCGGGCCGCCGTGGCCGGATGGGTGCGCGGGCCCCCCGGCGGGGTGCCCGGGAGCGGGGGTCCCCGGTGTCTCGGCGCGGGCCACCCGCAGGTGCCCCTCGCCGTCCGGGGCGGTCGGCAAGGCCGCCGGACGGGAGCCCGCCGTGAGGCGGAGGGCGGATTCACCGAGGCGCAGCAGTGCGCCGGGGGCGAGGCGGACGGGCCGCTCGCGCACCTCGACGCCGTCCACCGAGGTGCCGTTCGTCGAACCGAGGTCGGCGACCGAGACCTGGCCGTCGTCGGAGACCGTCACCGCGCAGTGCAGCCGGGAGACGTCCGGGTCGTCGAGCGGGACGTCCGCGTCGGCGGAGCGGCCGATCCGGACCTGCCCGCCGTGCAGCAGATGGACCCCGCCCGCGTCGGGCCCCGCCACCACGTGCAGCTGGGCCGGAACGGCGTCGTCCGTCGCCTCCTCGTCGCCGGGGACCTGGAGCGAGAGGACCGCGCCGTCCACCAGGGGCGGTTCGCCCAGCGCGATGCGGTGAGCGTCCAGCCGGTCCCGCCCGGCGAAGAGGACGACCGCCCCGCCGCCCTGGGAGGTCTCGGGCCCGGACACGGCGGAGGCCAGCTGGGAGGCGACGGCGGCCAACGCCGTCCCGGCGGGGGCGGTGACGAGCACGTCGCAGGTGCGCGCCGGGGTCTGGCCGCTGCGCGGCGCGAGGACGGTCAGCCGGATCTGCATCGCCGTCAGCGGTCCCTTCTGCGCGGGGTGCCCGGCAGGGGAAACGCCCTGTGATTCCCCCCACCCGGCACGGACACGTCGTCCGTACAGGTCGTCACGCTCCGCGAGAATCCCACCTCGCAGATCCGTGCTGGAGGCATCCTCGCACCTGCCGCTGACAACACGCCCGGCGGTCACCTTTAAATGATCTTGAATGGTCGGCTGTGGGCGCAAAAGTGCCTGCTTGCGTCCGGATCCCGCTGCTCGGAGGGGTTTCTCCGTGATCACCCCGCGCGGTCCGGGCGGAAAACCGCGTCCGTGACCGAACGGTTGACCGACTTCTGATCAGCCGTGCGGCAACCTTATGGCTGGTCTGCGCGTCTTCCCCCGAAACGTGAGCCCCCGGTGCCCCGTTCGGCGGCACTACAGTGGGCCGGAACATTCGGGCGGGCCGGGGGGACCGCAGCACCACGATCAGCAGGGAGCGCATGACGTGCGGCCGGTAGGCAGCAAGTACCTGCTCGAGGAGCCGCTCGGACGCGGCGCCACGGGCACCGTCTGGCGAGCCCGCCAGCGGGAGACCGCGGGCGCCGAGGCAGCCGTCGCGGGTCAGCCGGGCGAGACCGTGGCGATCAAGGTCCTCAAGGAGGAGCTCGCCAACGACGCCGACGTCGTGATGCGGTTCCTGCGGGAGCGCTCCGTCCTGCTGCGGCTCACGCACCCGAACATCGTGCGCACCCGGGACCTCGTCGTCGAGGGCGATCTCCTCGCCCTGGTCATGGACCTGATCGACGGCCCCGACCTGCACCGCTATCTCCGCGAGAACGGACCGCTCACCCCGGTCGCCGCCGCCCTGCTCACCGCGCAGATCGCGGACGCGCTCGCCGCCAGCCACGCCGACGGCGTCGTCCACCGCGACCTCAAGCCCGCCAACGTGCTGCTCGACGAGCGCGACGGCCAGATGCACCCGATGCTCACCGACTTCGGCATCGCGCGCCTGGCCGACTCCCCGGGCCTGACCCGGACCCACGAGTTCGTCGGCACCCCCGCGTATGTGGCGCCGGAGTCCGCCGAGGGCCGCCCGCAGACCTCCGCCGTCGACGTCTACGGCGCGGGCATCCTGCTGTACGAGCTGGTCACCGGCCGCCCGCCGTTCGCCGGGGGCACCGCCCTCGAAGTCCTGCACCGGCACCTCAGCGAGGAGCCCAGCCGCCCCTCCACCGTCCCCGCGCCGCTGTGGACGGTCATAGAGCGCTGTTTGAGCAAGGACCCCGACCGGCGGCCCAGCGCCGAGAACCTGGCCCGCGGACTGCGTACGGTCGCCTCGGGCATCGGCGTCCACGCGAACTCGGCCCAGATCGCCGCGGCCGAAGGGGTGGGCGCGCTGCTCGCCCCCGACCCGGCGCCCGCGGCCGTCCCGGAGACCCCGGGCGCGGCCGACCCCACGCAGGTGCTGCCGAGCAACGCGGGCTCCTTCGACCCCGCCGCCGCCACCAGCGTGCTCCCGCAGACCGGCCCCGAGGGCCAGGGCGGCCCCGGCCAGGCGCCCGGCGGCCACGCAGACCCGACCGCCGTCATGCCGCCCGTGCCGCAGCGCCCCGACGCACCGGCCCAGCCGGACGGCCCGCACCCCTGGCAGTCACAGCTCCAGGCGGCCCGCGACCGCAACGACCAGACCCAGGTCCAGTACCTCGACCCGAGCCAGGACCCGCTGCGCCGCCGGCCCCAGCGCCGGCAGCCGCCCCCGCAGCAGCACCAGCAGCAGCCGCCCCAGCGGCGCCAGCCGCCCCCGCAGCACCAGCAGTACCCGCAGCAACACCAGCCGCAGCAGCAGCATCAGCCGCAGCGCTACCAGCAGCCGCAGGCACCGCAGCCCCAGCGGCAGCAGTACGCACCGCAGCCGCCGCAGCCCCAGCAGCCGGCCGCGCGCCCGCCGCGCGAGCCGCGTCCGCCGAGGCAGCGCGGCGCCAACCCGATGCGCATCCCCGGGCTCGGCTGCCTCAAGGGCTGCCTGTTCACCGTGGTGCTCCTGATCGTCGCCGGCTGGCTCATCTGGGAGCTGACCCCGCTGCAGGACTGGGTCGCCCAGGGCAAGGGCTACTGGGAAGCGATCGGCGACGCGATCGGCACGGTCACCGAATGGGTCTCCGAGATCGGCGACAGCGCCGGCGGTTCGGGCGGGGCCTGACCCGCGGCGGCCGGGCGGGCGCCCGTGCCGGACGGACGGCCCCGCCGGACAGCGGCCGGGCGGGCCCGGACCGCTACGGCCCCGTGAAGGCCGCCCGGACGGCTCCGCCCGCCCCGGGCCCGTAACTCTGTCCCTTTGTCGACTTCTCCGGGTCCATTTGGCCCGGAGAAGTGAAGGTCGGTGCCATCCAGGGCACGTGACACCCCGAACGCGGCGTAACTTTGTCGACCGGGGGTCCACCGCCAGCCGCTGAGGGAGCAGTCTTGGCACGGAATATCGGCAGCCGGTACACGGCCCACCAGATCCTGGGGCGCGGCAGCGCCGGCACGGTATGGCTCGGCGAAGGGCCCGAGGGGCCGGTCGCCATCAAGCTGCTCCGCGAGGACCTCGCGTCCGACCAGGAGCTCGTGGGCCGCTTCGTGCGGGAGCGCACCGCCCTGCTCGGGCTCGACCACCCGCACGTGGTCGCCGTCCGGGACCTCGTGGTGGACGGCAACGACCTGGCGCTGGTCATGACGCTCGTACGCGGCACCGACCTGCGCACCCGCCTGGACCGTGAGCGTCGCCTCGCCCCCGAGGCCGCCGCCGCGATCATCGCCGACGTCGCCGACGGACTGGCCGCCGCGCACAAGGCCCAGGTGGTCCACCGGGACGTCAAGCCCGAGAACATCCTGCTGGACATGGAGGGCCCGCTCGGTCCGGGCGGCGCGCACCCCGCCCTGCTCACCGACTTCGGCGTCGCCAAGCTGATCGACACCCCGCGCCGCACCAAGTCCACGAAGATCATCGGTACGCCGGACTACCTGGCCCCCGAGATCGTCGAGGGCCTCCCGCCGCGCGCGGCCGTCGACATCTACGCCCTGGCGACCGTGCTCTACGAGCTGCTCGCCGGGTTCACGCCCTTCGGCGGGGGCCACCCCGGTGCGGTCCTGCGCCGGCACGTGACCGAGACCGTCGTCCCCCTCCCCGGCATCCCCGAGGAGCTCTGGCAGCTCCTGGTCCAGTGCCTGGCCAAGGCCCCGGCCTCCCGGCTGCGCGCCTCGGAGCTCGCCGCCCGGCTGCGCGATCTGCTGCCCCTGCTGGCGGGGATACCCCCGCTGGAGGTGGACGAGCCCGGACCGGAGGAGAGCGACGAGCGGCCCCCCGCCTACGACGAGCAGCAGTACACCCCGGCCCCCGAGGAGCCCCGCCGCCGCGGGGCGGTCCCCCTGGTGCCCGGCTCCGCCCCCGACTCCAACCGGGATACCCACACGAGCATGCGCGTCCCGGCCCCCGACGAACTGGCGGGCGGCCCGCTGGGAACGGCCCGCGCCCCCCGCGCCCCGGGCAGGCCCCGGCCCGGCTCCGCCCGCAACAAGGCGGCGGCCGTCCGCAAGCGCCGCATCACCCTCGGTGTCGCCGCCCTGGTCCTCTGCGCGGCCGTGGCGGTCGGCGGCCGGCTGGCCATCGGCGGCGACGACGGGAACCAGGCGCCCCAGGACAGCGAGAACTCGGCCCCGGCGACCCCGTAGGAGGGGGCCGCACGCCCGCCGGCAGGGCCGCCGGGAGCCCTCACTCGGGCACGGACGGGCATCCGGTTTCCGGGCGGGGGGAAGGTTCAGCCGCCCAGCCGTTACGCTGGACCCGTGGCAGTCGTCGATATTTCCGAAGAGCTGAAGTCCCTCTCCTCGACCATGGGGTCGATCGAGGCCGTCCTGGACCTGGATGCGCTGAGGGCGGACATCGCCGCGCTCGAGGAGCAGGCTGCGGCGCCGTCCCTGTGGGACGACCCGGAGGCGGCTCAGAAGATCACCAGCAAGCTTTCGCACCTCCAGGCCGAGGTCCGCAAGGCGGAGACCCTGCGCGGCCGCATCGACGACCTCGCAGTCCTCTTCGAGCTCGCCGCGGACGAGAGCGACGCCGACACCCAGGCCGAGGCCGAGGCCGAGCTGGAGTCGGTGAAGAAGGCGCTGGACGAGATGGAGGTCCGCACCCTCCTCTCCGGCGAGTACGACGCGCGCGAGGCGCTGGTGACCATCCGGGCCGAGGCTGGCGGCGTCGACGCGGCCGACTTCGCGGAGAAGCTCCAGCGCATGTACATGCGCTGGGCCGAGCGGCACAACTACAAGACCGAGGTCTACGAGACCGCGTACGCCGAAGAGGCCGGCATCAAGTCGACCACCTTCGCCGTCCAGGTCCCGTACGCCTACGGCACACTCTCCGTCGAGCAGGGCACCCACCGCCTGGTCCGCATCTCGCCCTTCGACAACCAGGGCCGCCGTCAGACGTCCTTCGCGGGCGTCGAGGTGCTCCCGGTGGTCGAGCGGACCGACCACATCGAGATCGACGAGTCCGAGCTGCGTGTGGACGTGTACCGCTCCTCGGGCCCGGGCGGACAGGGCGTCAACACCACGGACTCGGCGGTCCGTCTGACCCACCTGCCCACCGGCATCGTCGTCTCCTGCCAGAACGAGCGCTCGCAGATCCAGAACAAGGCGTCCGCGATGAACGTCCTCCAGGCGAAGCTGCTTGAGCGCCGCCGCCAGGAGGAGCAGGCGAAGATGAACGCGCTCAAGGGCGACGGCGGCAACTCCTGGGGCAACCAGATGCGTTCGTACGTCCTGCACCCGTATCAGATGGTCAAGGACCTCCGTACGGAGTTCGAGATGGGCAACCCCGAAGCGGTCTTCAACGGCGAGATCGACGGCTTCGTCGAGGCGGGCATCCGCTGGCGCAAGCAGCGCTCGAAGTAGCGGCGACAGCAGGGAGTCGGGCCCGGACAGGTGACTGTCCGGGCCCTCTGCCGTGGCGGGTCCGGCCGGATCGGGGAGAACCCGTGCCCGATGCGTCACAGTCGTGCTTCCGAATAGCCGTCAAGAACCCCCATACCGGTGTGTAGTGCACGGAACGGCCTTGACGTAATCCTTAACTCTGGCCAGGGTGCTGGAGCAGCATGCGTATGTCTGGGACGGGTGTGAACCGGGGGGCGGGCGGGGTGACCACGGCACGACGTGGCCTCGCCGAGCGAAGATTCCCCGTGGGGCCCACGGCCCGCATACGGCTGCTCCAATGACGAGATCGGCTACTGGGGGTAGCAACACATGACGAAGAAGACGCGAATGCGCGTCGCGCGGATCGCCGCTGGCGCGGTTATCGCCGCGGGCGCTTCGCTGACCGCTGCCGGTGCGGCGCAGGCGGTCGGCATCGGTATCGGTGTGGACGCCGAAGACGGCACCGGTGTGCACGTCCAGGCGGGCCTGCTGGACGGGGACGACGACCCGACCAACCCGGAGGACCCGACCAACCCGGAGGACCCGAACAACCCGGGCGGCCCGATCGACCCGCCGGTTGACCCGCCGGTTGACCCGCCGGTTGACCCGCCCGTTGACCCGCCGGTCGACCCGCCGGTGGACCCGCCGGTGGACCCGCCGGTCGACCCGCCCGTGGACCCGCCCGTGGACCCGCCCGTGGACCCGCCGGTGGACCCGCCGGTGGACCCGCCGGTCGACCCGCCCGTGGACCCGCCGGTTGACCCGCCGGTTGACCCGCCGGTCGACCCGACGGACCCCACCGACCCCACCGACCCCACGGACCCCACCGATCCGACGGACCCGACTGACCCCACCGATCCGACGGACCCGTCTTCCCCGGACACTGACGGCGACGACGTCGGCACCTGCACCGTCGACTCCGACGGCGCCGAGTGCACCGACAACACGGACACCGACAGCGTCGGCAACAAGCCGGTCGAGCAGAGCAAGGGCAAGGAAGAGCTCGCCGAGACCGGTGCGGCGGAGACGACCTTCCTGGTCATCGGCGCCGCGACGATGATCGCGGGCGGCATCGGCTTCCGCATCCTGCCGCGCCTCGTCGGCGGCGGCCAGACGGTCGCCTAGGTCCGCGACGGACCGTACCGACGCGTAGCGGGCGCACGCCGGACCCGCACGCGGCACGGCACAGCATGACGAAGGGCCCGGGAGGGCGTACAACGCCTCCCGGGCCCTTCCGCGCGTCCGGAACCGCTCAGGCGGCCGTACGCGTACGCGTACGTGTGCGTCCGTCAGCCCCGACAGGGCGACGAGGGACGGCCCCCGGGGGCCGTGCGGGCCGGATCAGGCCGCTTGGTGCGCCAGCAGCGCGAGCGCGGTCAGCAGGACCACCATCAGGGCGATCAACGTGGCCGGGCTCATCCCGGCCAGCGGGCCCTGGCCCTGCTCCTCCAGCATCTGCTGCCGCACGGCACGGCAGACGCGGCAGCGGCCCTCGCTCACGGGCGCCGCGCAGTTCGCGCACACCAGTCGGTCATAGGTCATGCGCATTCCTCCTCCCGCGCGGCGGAGCCGCTTGCCTGCTTTCTCTCCGCACAACGCTCACGGAAACGCAACCGTTCCCCCCACCACTGTGCCAGCTCGCGGCGCTTTCGGCGCGTCCCGCCGGACAAGGTCCGGCACGACCCGTCTCCTTCCGGAGGCCGATCCATCATAAAACGCCCATTGCCGGACGCCGACTGCACGCCTGAGCCCGGTTCGCGTATGGTCACGCTCACCTACTCCCGGCCGACCGTGGTGCATCCGTGATCCGATTCGACAACGTCTCCAAGACCTACCCGAAGCAGACCCGACCGGCTCTGCGCGATGTCTCGTTGGACATCGAGAAGGGTGAGTTCGTCTTCCTGGTGGGGTCCTCCGGCTCCGGCAAGTCGACCTTCATGCGACTGATCCTGCGCGAGGAGCGCGCCAGCACGGGCATGGTCCACGTGCTCGGCAAGGACCTCGCGCGGCTGTCCAACTGGAAGGTGCCGCAGATGCGCCGCCAGTTGGGGACGGTCTTCCAGGACTTCCGCCTGCTGCCCAACAAGACGGTCGCGGAGAACGTGGCCTTCGCGCAGGAGGTCATCGGCAAGCCCCGCGGCGAGATCCGCAAGGCCGTGCCCCAGGTCCTCGACCTCGTCGGCCTCGGCGGCAAGGAGGAGCGGATGCCCGGTGAGCTCTCCGGTGGTGAGCAGCAGCGCGTGGCCATCGCCCGCGCCTTCGTGAACCGCCCCATGCTGCTGATCGCGGACGAGCCGACCGGCAACCTCGACCCGCAGACCTCCGTGGGCATCATGAAGCTGCTGGACCGGATCAACCGGACCGGCACCACCGTGATCATGGCGACCCACGACCAGAACATCGTCGACCAGATGCGCAAGCGCGTCATCGAGCTCGAGCAGGGCCGTCTCGTACGCGACCAGGCACGCGGCGTCTACGGCTACCAGCACTGACCGAGGGGCTCCGGCCCTTCGTGCATTTCGAGCATCGAGTACTGAAAGGACGCCATGCGCGCCCAGTTCGTCCTGTCGGAGATCGGCGTCGGTCTCCGCCGCAACCTCACGATGACCTTCGCGGTCGTGGTCTCCGTCGCCCTCTCGCTCGCCCTGTTCGGCGGTGCGCTGCTGATGCGCGAGCAGGTCAGCACGATGAAGGACTACTGGTACGACAAGGTCAACGTCTCGATCTTCCTCTGCAACAAGAACGACGCCAAGGACATGCCCAAGTGCGCCAAGGGGGCCGTCACCAAGGAGCAGAGGGAGCAGATCAAGGCCGACCTGGAGAAGATGGACGCCGTCGAGACGGTCCACTTCGAGACGGTCGACGAGGCGTACAAGCACTACCAGGAGCAGTTCGGCGACTCCCCGATGGCGGGCAACATCACGCCCGACCAGATGCAGGAGTCCTTCCGGGTCAAGCTGGACGACCCGCAGAAGTACAAGGTCGTCGCGACGGCGTTCGCCGGGCGGGACGGGGTGCAGTCCGTCCAGGACCAGCGGTCCATCCTGGACAACCTCTTCGAGCTGATGAACGGCATGAACGTCGTCGCGATCTACGTGATGATCCTGATGCTGGTCATCGCGCTGATCCTGATCGTCAACACCGTGCGCGTCTCCGCGTTCAGCCGGAGACGTGAAACGGGCATCATGCGCCTCGTGGGTGCCTCCGGCTTCTACATCCAGGCCCCCTTCATCATGGAGGCGGCCGTCGCCGGCCTGATCGGTGGCGTGCTGGCCTGCGCCATGCTGCTCGGCGGCCGGTACTTCCTGATCGACGGCGGCCTCGCCCTCCAGGAGAAGCTGAACCTGATCAACTTCATCGGCTGGGACGCGGTCCTCACCAAGCTTCCACTGGTGCTCGCGATCGGCCTGCTGATGCCCGCCGTCGCCGCTCTCTTCGCGTTGCGCAAGTACCTGAAGGTGTGACATGTGCCCCCTGGGGCGCACGGGCGATCGCCCGCGCGCCCCGGAGGGCCTGTCCTAGACTCGTCGCCATGCCGGGCTCTGCGCACCGCTTCGGGCCCCGCGGCGTTCGCCGCGGGGCGGCCCTGACGTTGGTCTTCGGATGCGCGCTCGCCACCGCCGCGGCGACCGGTTCGCTGCCGCGGGGTTCCGATGCGGATGCCGGGACCGTGACGCAGACCCGTGCCGTCTCCTCCTCCGTCGCCCCGGTCGACCGCGAGGAGATCGAGGGCGCCGCCGCCGAGGCCGAGGCGGACGGGAAGTCCGTGAAGGACGCCGCCGAGGAGGTCGTCAGCCGCAGCGGGGACCGCTGGGGCGCGGTCTACGACGAGCGGGAGTACGAGGAGTTCGAGCAGGCGCTGGACGGCTCCTACACCGGCGTCGGGCTCTCCGCCCGGCGCACCGCCCACGGTGACGTCGCGGTCTCCCGTGTGCAGGCCGGCGGCCCCGCCGACCGGGCCGGCATCCGCGCCGGCGACCTGCTGCGCACGCTGGACGGCCGCGCGGTCGGTAGACGCCCGGTCGCGGAGGTCGTCGCGTTACTCCGCGGTGACGGTACGGGAGAGGCCGAGGGCACCCGGGTGGAGCTCGGGCTGGTCCGGAAGGGGCGGAGCTGGACCGAGACCCTGGAGCGGGCCCGGCTGACCACCGACGCGGTCACCGTGCGGCGGCTGGGGGCCGCGCCCTCCCCGACGGTCATGATCAAGGTCGCCGCTTTCACCAAGGGCGCGGGGGCCGACGTCCGGGACGCGGTCCGCGACGCCCCCGACGGGGCCGGGATACTCCTCGACCTGCGCGCCAACTCCGGCGGACTCGTCGCCGAGGCCGTCGTCGCCGCCTCCGCCTTCCTGGACGGCGGCCTGGTCGCCACGTACGACGTGCGCGGCGAGGAGCAGGCCCTGTACGCCGACCCGGGCGGTGACACGGACCGGCCGGTCGTCGTCCTGGTCGACGGCGGCACGATGAGCGCCGCCGAGCTGCTGACCGGCGCGCTCCAGGACCGGGGCCGCGCTGTCACCGTCGGCTCGCCCACCTTCGGCAAGGGCTCCGTGCAGATGCCCAGCGAGCTTCCGGGCGGTTCGGTGGCCGAGCTGACCGTCGGCCACTACCGCACCCCGGCCGGGCGGAACGTCGACGGCAAGGGCATCACACCCGACCTCGTGGTGCGGGAGAGGGCCCAGCAGCGGGCCGAGACGGTATTGAGTGGCCTCGGGGGCGGGTCGTAGTGCGAAAATGACCGCACTATGGCGAAGGAAAAAGACACCGGGCGCAAGATGATCGCGCAGAACAAGAAGGCGCGGCACGACTACACGATCCTCGACACCTACGAGTGCGGTCTCGTTCTCATGGGGACGGAGGTCAAGTCCCTGCGCATGGGACGGGCCTCCCTCGTCGACGGCTTCGTCCAGATCGACGGCCACGAGGCGTGGCTCCACAACATCCACGTGCCCGAGTACGTCCAGGGCACCTGGACCAACCACACGGCCAAGCGGAAGCGCAAGCTGCTGCTGCACCGGGCCGAGATCGACAAGCTGGAGTCGAAGTCCCAGGAGAGCGGGCACACCATCGTGCCGCTCGCGCTGTACTTCAAGGACGGCCGGGTCAAGGTCGAGATCGCGCTCGCGAAGGGCAAGAAGGAGTACGACAAGCGGCAGACGCTCCGTGAGAAGCAGGACACGCGGGAGACGAACCGTGCGATCTCGGCGGCCCGCCGGCGGCAGCGCAGCGCCTGAGCGGGGCCCGTCCCGGCGGGGGCGGCGTCCGGGCGGGAATACGGTGGCATCGTCCGGCGTTGGTCACGTACGATGGGCTGCGCACCCCGGCGAGGGTGCGTGGATTGAAAAAACAACATGGGGATGATCGGTTTCGACAGCGGATGTCGAAGCAGGGGAAGCGAGTCGAGGAAGCGGCAATGATCTCGTAAACCATATGTCGCAAACAATAATCGCCAATTCCAAGCGCGATTCCTCCGCCTTCGCCCTCGCTGCCTAATTAGCAGCTAAGCGAAGACTCTGCGGAGTGTCAGCCCGGGAGTGATCCCGACCCGGATCCTGGCATCAACTAGGGATCTAAACTTCTCGGCCCGGCCACGGGGCCGAGAAGGAAATCAAACAGTGGCTGGGCCTGTCGGAGGCTTGTTCGCGTGACCTCCGGGGCCGAGAAAAGCGCAGCGGACTGCACTCGGAGAAGCCCTGGTTCCGCACCGTTGGACGCGGGTTCGATTCCCGCCATCTCCACCACCCCATGTAAGCCTCCGCCCCGCGAGTTCACTCGCGGGGCGGAGGCTTTTCCCATGCCCGGGAGTACTCCCGCCGGGGCGCGTCAGGGCTCCAGTACGGGGTCGGCGAGTGCGGCCCGGACTTCCCGGCCGCACTCGCCCGAGACCCTGTCGACCGTGATGCGCAGCCGCAGCACGTCGGTGACCGGCACCTCGAAGGCCCGTTCCTTGCCCAGGGACAGTGTCCCGGAGGCAAGGATCTTGCCGTCGCCCAGAAGGGTCACTTTGCCCTGCGACCGGGGCGAACTGTCCGAGACGCCGCCGGTGAAGCGGAGGGTGGACCAGGCGCGCCCCAGGTTGTACTCGGTGGAGTTCCCTTTCATGCAGGGCATGCCCACGCTCAGCGCCGTGTCGAAGCTCCGGGTGTTCAGGACGACCGGCTCGGTGGAGAAATCGATGCCGTCGACCGGCGTCAGCGCCGTCAGGGACTGAGGCTGCGGGTCGGCGGGCGTGGCGGAGCCGCTGGTGTCGGGGGAGGCGGAGGGATCTCCCGCCGGCTGTGGGGACGCGCCACCCGGCGCCTCGCTCGGCGACGGACCCGGCTCCGTGGCCGAGGGGGTCGTCCCGGTGAGCGAGGCGGTCGGCTCCGGGCTCCGGCCCGAGGCCGTCCCGCCGTCGCCCGAGGCCAACTGGGAGCCCAGGACTCCGCCGGTCACCAGCAGCGCCACGGCTGCCGCCGCGACCAGCGGCAGCGGGTACCTGGGGCGGGGGCGCCCCGTGTCCGGCGCTGTCACGGGCGCCGGAGGCTGCGTCGGCGGTGGCTGCGGCGCGATGCCATGCGGGCGCGCGGAGGGCGCGGCCCCCGGCGACGCCACCCCGCCCGGAGCCGCCCCCGGCGGCGGGGAAGCGGGCGGGGGCGGTGCCGTGGCCGTGCGGGCGCGGGACGTCGTCGTCACCACCGCCGGGCGCAACTGCCGCACCCAGCCGGTCAGCGACGCGGGCCGGCGGCCGGGATCGGCGTCGTACAGCGCGAGCAGGGCGGCCCGCCGCTCGGGCGGCAGACCGGCGACCTCCGGCAGTGCGGTGAACCGCTCGCGCAGCTGTTCCGGGGTCGCGGGCGGGGTCTCGCCGCTGAGCAGGAAGTAGGCGATGGCCCCGAACGCGTACCGGTCGGCCGCCGGGGACCGTACACCCTCGTGCACCTCGGGTGCGGCGAACCCGGGGGTGAACCAGACCTCGGCCGTCCGGTGTTCGGGGGCGAGCTTGCTCAGCCCGAAGTCGACCAGGGTGGCCTGGCCGTCGGCGTCGACCATCACGTTGCCGGGCGACAGGTCGCCGTGCACCACCACGCGGCCCGAGGGGGTGGCGCTTCCCGAGTGCAACCGGTCCAGCACCTCGGCAAGCTGTTCCAGGCAGCGCACGGCCTCGCGCCGCTCGGCGGGGGTCTCCACGGTGCGCTCGGCCCGCCAGTCCCGCAGGTCCAGGCCCTCCACGTGGTTCATCACCAGGTACAGGCAGCGGCCGGTGCTCTCCCCGGCCCGGCCCGGGGGGTGCGGGGGCGGGCCCTCGAAGTGTTCCCGTACCCCGATCACACCGACCCGGTGCACGAAGCGGAGCAGCTCGGCCTGGTCGCTCCAGGCGGCGCTGATCCGGGCGAAGCCCTCGGGAGTCATGGTGGTGCGGGTGTCCAGGACCTTCACCACGACGGGCTCGGCCTCGCCGGACAGCTCCAGGTCGGCGAGGTAGAGGACCGCCTCGCCGCCACGTCCGATGGACCGTCGCAACCGGTAGCGGTCCGGTGCCGAATCCGGTCCGACGCGCAGACCTCCGGTCGTGGTCGCCATGCGAGAAGTCCCCCCGGGTACGCGTGAACAACGGCCGGATCAGCCTCTCCCAGTCATCGGCCCAGGTCAACTCCCCTCCGAAGGGGTCGGCTTGACGTCTACGACGCTGTGGGCGAAGCCGTCGTCGCTGTTCCCGCGTCCGGCATGACCGGCGCCGGAAGCCGCCGCGGGCCGCCGGGCCGGGCGGCGGGCGGCGGGGCCGGCTCACCGGGCCTCCTCCGGCCCGGTGAGAGCGAGGTTGCGCACCGGTCACCTCAGGGCACCGCGCCGAAACGCGGGCTCCCTAGCGTCGGGGACGACACCCCGACCCCCTGTGGAGGCACGTGATGGCAGGCCGTTGGATCGAGACCTGGGAGCCGGAGGACGAGGCGTTCTGGCGGGAGAAGGGCGAACGCGTCGCCCGCCGCAACCTGTGGTTCTCCGTGCTCTCCGAGCACATCGGATTCTCCGTCTGGACCCTGTGGTCGGTGATGGTCCTGTTCATGGGCCCGGAGTACGGCGTCGACCCGGCCGGGAAGTTCTTCCTCATCTCGACCGCCACCCTCGTCGGCGCGCTGGTGCGGGTGCCGTACACCTTCGCCGTCGCCCGGTTCGGCGGCCGCAACTGGACGGTCTTCAGCGCCGTGAGCCTGCTCGTCCCGGCGCTGGCCGCTCTCTGGGTGATGGAGCCCGGGACCTCGTACGGCACCTTCGTGGCCGTCGCGGCGCTCACCGGGGTCGGCGGCGGCAACTTCGCCTCGTCGATGACCAACATCAACGCTTTCTTCCCGCTGCGCGAGAAGGGCTGGGCGCTCGGTCTGAACGCGGGCGGCGGCAACATCGGCGTCCCTGTCGTCCAGCTCATCGGCCTGCTCGTCATCGGCACGCTGGGGGCCGCACACCCCCGGATCGTCCTCGGCGTCTACATCCCGCTGATCGTCCTGGCCGCCGTGTGCGCCGCCCTGTACATGGACAACCTCCGGCCGGTGAAGAACGACACCGGGGCCGCGCTGGAGGCCGTCCGCGACCCGCACACCTGGATCATGTCGGTCCTCTACATCGGCACCTTCGGCTCGTTCATCGGCTACAGCTTCGCCTTCGGCCTCGTACTCCAGACCCAGTTCGGCAGGACTCCGCTCCAGGCCGCATCGCTCACCTTCATCGGCCCGCTGCTGGGCTCCCTGATCCGGCCCGTCGGGGGCCGGCTCGCCGACCGGTACGGCGGCGCGCGCATCACCCTCGCCACCTTCGCCGCGATGGCCGCCGCCACCGGTGTCGTCATCCACGCCTCGGGGAGCGCCTCGCTGCCCGTCTTCCTCACCGGTTTCACCGCCCTGTTCGTCCTGACGGGCCTCGGCAACGGGTCGACGTACAAGATGATCCCCGGAATCTTCCACGCCAAGGCCCTCGCCGGAGGGCTCGACGGAGAGGCGGCCGCCGCCCGCGGACGCCGGCTCTCCGGCGCGGCCATGGGCCTCATCGGGGCCGTCGGCGGGCTCGGCGGGCTGGCCATCAACCTCGCCTTCCGGCAGTCCTTCCAGACGTCCGGCACGGGAACCGCGGCCTTCTGGTCCTTCCTCGTCTTCTACGGTGTGTGTCTCGCCCTCACCTGGGCGGTATACCTTCGTCGCCCCGCACCCGTGCCCGCGCGGGCCCAGCTCGGCTACGCGGAGGTGTAGGGGGGCCGCCGGGGACCCCCGGGCGTCGTACGACGTAACGGCCGGGAAATACGGGGGAACCGAGCCTGTCACGCACCGTTGGCAGTCTCGGGTCTCCGCACATCGCGTACCAGCGCGGAACAGGGAAGCCGGGAACACGCCATGCAGGACGACGACACAACGCACGGCCCCCTCGCGGGCTTCACCGTCGGGGTGACCGCCGCCCGTCGCGCCGAGGAGCTCGGCGCCCTCCTCGGACGCCGCGGGGCCGCCGTCCTGCACGCCCCCGCCCTGCGGATCGTGCAGCTCGCCGACGACAGCGAACTCCTCGCCGCCACCCGGGAGCTGATCGGCCGCGCCCCCGATGTGGTGGTCGCCACCACCGCGATCGGCTTCCGCGGCTGGATCGAGGCGGCCGACGGCTGGGGGGTCGGCGACGCCCTGCTGGAGACGCTGGGCCGGGTGGAGCTCCTCGCCCGGGGTCCCAAGGTCAAGGGCGCCGTCCGGGCCGCCGGCCTGTCCGAGGCATGGTCGCCGGCGTCCGAATCGATGGCCGAGGTCCTCGACCGGCTCCTCGCCGAAGGCGTCGACGGCCGGCGGGTCGCCCTCCAGCTGCACGGCGAACCGCTGCCCGGTTTCGTCGAGTCCCTGACGGCCGCGGGCGCCGACGTCGTGGTCGTCCCCGTCTACCGCTGGATGCCGCCGCAGGACATCGCCCCGCTCGACCGGATGCTCGACGTCACGGCCGCCCGGGGCCTGGACGCGATCACCTTCACCAGCGCCCCCGCCGCCGCCTCCTTCCTGGGCCGGGCCGAGACCCGCGGGCTGCTCCCGGAGGTGCTCGGCGCCCTGCGCGACGATGTGCTGGTGGCCTGCGTGGGTCCGGTCACCGCTCTCCCGCTCCAGGCCCGGGGCATCGCCACCCTCCAGCCGGAACGCTTCCGGCTCGGCCCTCTTGTCCAGCTGTTGTGCGCCCGGCTCCCCTCGGCCGCCCCCGCCCTGCCCGTCGCCGGCCACCGGGTCGAGATCCGGGGCCACGCCGTCCTCGTCGACGACGGGCTGCGCGCGGTGCCGCCGGCGGGCATGGCCCTCCTGCGCGCGCTGGCCCGCCGCCCCGGCTGGGTGGTGGCCCGCGCCGACCTGCTGCGGGCCCTGCCCGGCAGCGGCAGCGACGAGCACGCGGTGGAGACGGCGATGGCCCGGCTGCGCGCGGCGCTGGGGGCTCCCCGGCTGATCCAGACGGTCGTGAAGCGCGGCTACCGGCTGGCGCTGGACCCCTCGGCGGACACGAAGTACGACCGCTGAGGCTGTGCGGGGAGGGCCGTACCGGGGGCGGGCGCGAGCGGACGGCGGGCGGGGAGACCCGCTGGGGCCAAGGGCCCGGCGCCGGTTAGCGTGTCCGGATGACCGATCCCCTCCACCGGTCGGCCCCCGACGTGGTCCTCCGGCCCGCCGCGATCACCGACGCGCCCGCCTTCGCCGCGGCCCTCACCCGTAACCGGGCCTACCTGCGCCGCTGGGAACCCGTGCGTCCCGAGTCCTTCTACACCGTCGAGGGCCAGGCCGCCCGGCTCACCGCGCTGCTGGCCGACCGGGACGCCGGGCGGGCGATGCCCTGGGTGCTCGCGGACGCCGACGACCGGGTCATCGGCGCCTTCACCCTCTCGGGCGTCGAGCGCGGGCCCTTCCGCAACGCCCGCCTCGGCTACTGGGTCGGCGAGGACCGCGCCGGCCGGGGGCTGGCCACCGCCGCCGTCGGCGCCGTCTGCGACGCGGCCCGTGACCGGCTGGGCCTGCACCGCGTCGAGGCGGCGACCGTCACCGACAACGCCCCCTCCCAACGCGTGCTGGCCAAGGCCGGGTTCGAGCGGATCGGCACCGCTCCGGGCTATCTGCACATCAACGGCCGCTGGAGCGACCACCACCTGTTCCAGCGGCTTCTGCACGACGATCCGCCGGCGGCCTGAGCGCTGCCGCGGGAGCCTCGCGCGCATGCACATGGCCGTCCAGCGGATAGTCGGGCGGCAGCGCCGGGATCACGCGCGCCAGCGCGTATCCGCACTTCTCCGCCACCCGGCACGAGGCGGCGTTGTCCACCTGGTGGAGCAGGTCCAGCCCGGCCGGGACCGGTCCGGGGAAGTCCGTGAAGGCCCAGTCGGTGAGGGCCGCCAGCGCCCCGGACGCCACACCCCGCCCGCGTGCCGGGGCCGTCGTCCAATAGCCCACCTCGGCCCGGCCGTCCGAACGGGCGGATCGCTTCAGCACGACGTTGCCGAGCAGTTCGCCCTCCCGCCCGTCCTCCCGCCCGGTGCCCGTCACCGCGAAGGCGAAGCGGGTGCCCGCCGCCCACCCCGTACGCTGCGCCTCCAGCCAGTCGGCCGCCGCGTCCGGCCCGGACACCTGGGTGGCCAGCCACCGCCGCATCGCCGGATCGTCGTACGCCCGCAGCAGCGCGGCCAGATCGTCCTCGCGCCACGGCCGCAGCAGCAGGCCGTCGGAGGCGAGCGTGACGCCCCCGCCGTGGTCGTTCACGCGTATCTCCCCGTCGTGGTCCATGGCGTCACGGTACGGGGCGGCCGTGGCGCCGGCGCGGCGGCGGGGGTTCCGGCCGGGCCCCGACAGGAGCACTCTGGGGGCGGCCGTTCCACCGGCGACCCAGGCGGTGACAGGAGCATGGCAGCAGGCGGAGGTGCGCGGAAGTGGCGGTTCGGCGCGGGCCGGATCTGTCTCGACCTGGTGGCCACGGAGCCCGCGGGCGCGGCTCCCCGGACCCGCGAACAGCTCGACGGGCCCGCGCGCCTGGCCCAGTGGCTGACCGACGCCCGGCTCGTCCCGCCGGGCACCGCGCTGACGGCGCTGGACGACACCTGGGTGGCCCGCTTCCACGAACTGCGTTCCGCCATAGGCAGGCTGATGGAGGCTCAGCTCGACGGTCCCGAAGCCGGCGACGCGCTGGAGCGGGTGAACGCCGCCGCCTCGGCGGCGCCTGTGGGGCCCCGGGCGGTGCGAGGCGCGGACGGCGTCCTGGTACGGGCCCTGAGCACCCCGCCCGACTGCGCGGGGCTCCTCGCCGTCGTCGCCAGGGACGCGGTCGACCTGCTCACCGACCCGGTCGCGCGGGCGGCCCTGCGCCGCTGCCAGGGAGAGGCGTGCCACCGCCTCTACCTGGACACCTCGCGCGGCGGGAGGCGGCGCTGGTGCTCCGGCCGGGTCTGCGGCAACCGCGAACGGGTCGCCCGGCACCGACGCCGGGCCACCGGCGCGGACCCCGGCCCGGCGGAGGTCTGAGCGCGGTCCGGAAGGGGAAGCGAGGCCGTCGTACCGGGGACGGAACCGCGCCCCGCCGCGCCCGCCCGGGCCGACGCGCGATCGGGATCCGGTCGGCAGGTGCGCTCGGGCCCCCGTTCGCATAGGGTTGACGGCTGCCCAGTGCACGTCAGAAGGGGGCCCTCGGTGGCCGCGCAGGATGCCGCTGTCGAATCGCTGCGGGACCGGGAAATCGGTGTCGAACAGAAGCATCTCGACCGTGTTTATCACCGCCTCGAAGAGAAGATCCACGAGGCGGAATTCCTCATGAACGACGCCGTCAAGCGCGGCCAGGTCGGTACTCCCGGCGCGCTCGCGGAGCGGGACGCCCAGGTGTTCCGGGCGGGGGTCCACCTCAATCGGCTGAACAGCGAGTTCGAGGACTTCCTCTTCGGGAGGATCGATCTGCTGCTCGGCAAGGACGGGGAGCGCGGCCCGGACGGCGCGTTCACCTCCGTCGAGCCGGCCGACGACACCGTGCGGGAGGACGGCACCGCCGACATCGCCGAGACGCTCCACATCGGCCGGATCGGGGTCCTGGACTCCGACTACGCGCCGCTGGTGATCGACTGGCGGGCCCCGGCCGCCGCCCCGTTCTACCGCTCCACCCCGAAGGAACCGGGCCGCGTCGTACGCCGCCGGGTCATCCGCTCCAAGGGCCGCAAGGTCCTCGGGGTGGAGGACGACCTGATGCGCCCGGAGCTGACGGCGCTCCTGGACGGCGAGAAGCTGCCGGTGATCGGGGACGGCGCGCTCATGGCGGCGCTCGGCCAGGCCCGCAGCCACACCATGAGGGACATCGTCTCCTCCATCCAGGCCGAGCAGGACCTGGTCATCCGCGCCCCCGCCGCCTCCGTCACCGAGGTCACCGGCGGCCCGGGCACCGGCAAGACCGCGGTCGCCCTGCACCGGGCGGCGTACCTGCTCTACCAGGACCGGCGGCGCTACGCGGGCGGCATCCTGATCGTCTCGCCGACCCCGCTCCTGGTCGCGTACACCGAAGGGGTGCTGCCCTCGCTGGGCGAGGAGGGCCAGGTCGCGATCCGTGCGGTCGGCTCGCTGTCCGACGAGGCCGCGGGCGTCCAGGGCGCGACCGCTTTCGACGAGCCGGCGGTGGCCCGGATCAAGGGCTCCTCCCGGATGCTCCACGTGCTGCGCAAGGCCGCCCGGGGCGCGCTGGAACAGGGCCGGCCCGCACCGGCGCCCCGCGAGGAGCACGGCCAGCTCTCCTTCGGCGAGGAGCCGGCGGACGGCCCGACCGCGCCCGCGGCGACCCCGGACCGGCTGCGCGTCGTCGCCTTCGGGGCCCGGGTCGAGCTGGAGGCCGACGAGCTGCGGCGCATCCGGCACAACGTGCTGGGCGGCACCGCGCCGGTCAACCTGCTGCGCCCCCGCGCCCGCAAACTGCTGCTGGACGCCCTGTGGAACAGGTCCTCCGGACGCGGCCGTTACACCGACCCCCAGCTGGCCGCGGAGCTGCGTTCGTCGTTCGACGAGGACGTCTCCACCGAGACCCCGTTCCTGGAGTTCCTCGACGCCTGGTGGCCGGAGCTGACGCCGCGCCGGGTGCTGGCCGCGATGGCGGACGAGAGGCGGTTGAGCCGCTGGGCCCGGCGCCTCCTCAACCAGGGCGAGGTACGCCGCCTGGCCAGGTCCCTGAAGCGTCTCGACGCGGACGGCGACGGGCCGCTGTCCGTCCACGACGTCGCGCTCCTGGACGAGTTGCAGGCGCTGCTCGGCACCCCGAACCGGCCCAGGCGCAAGCGTGAGGCGGATCCGCTGGACCAGCTCTCCGGCCTGGAGGAGCTGATGCCGCAGCGCGAGGAGACCCAGTGGGAGCGGGCCGAGCGGCTCGCGGCGGAGCGCACCGAGTACGCCCACGTCATCGTCGACGAGGCGCAGGACCTCACCCCGATGCAGTGGCGCATGGTCGGCCGCCGGGGCCGGCACGCCACCTGGACGATCGTCGGCGACCCGGCCCAGTCCTCCTGGTCCGACCCGGACGAGGCGGGCGCCGCGCGGGACGAGGCGCTCGGCTCCCGGCCGCGCCGCCGCTTCACCCTCACCGTCAACTACCGCAACCCGGCGGAGATCGCGGAGCTGGCCGCGAAGGTGCTGGCGCTGGCGATGCCGGGCATGGAGTCGCCGGCCGCGGTCCGTTCGACCGGAGTGGTACCCCGCTTCGAGCAGGTGCGCGACGGGGACCTGGCCGCCACGGTCCGGGAGGAGGCCGCCCGGCTGCTGGCGGAGGTGGACGGCACGGTCGGTGTGGTCGTCGCGATGAGCCGGCGCACCCAGGCCCGCGAGTGGCTCGCGGAGCTGGGGGAGCGGGTCGTGGCGCTGGGCAGCCTGGAGGCCAAGGGCCTGGAGTACGACGCCACGGTGGTCGTCTCGCCCGCGGAGATCGCGGACGAGTCCCCGGCCGGTCTGCGGGTGCTGTACGTGGCGCTGACCCGGGCGACGCAGCAGCTCACGGTGGTCTCGGGGGAGCGGGACCTGCCGGACGAGGACGGGGTGCCGGACCTGCTGAGGGAGTGACGGCCGACCGCCCGGAGCGGGTTCCCCGAGTCAACCCGGCGCGCGGGAATCACTTCTCGGGGGTGTTTGTTACCGTGGTACTGGCACCGGCTCGATCCAAGCCCCCGGGCCCAACCTTAGTCGCTTCGAGCGACCACTTGCCGCGAGGCGAGCATGGCGGGCCGGTGCCGCTCAACCGAAGAAGACAGACCCGCGTCACCTGCTGGTGGCGCGGGTCTGTTCGTGTTTCAGGGGCCGCCCGAACGGGTCCGGGCCCGTGGGGGGTTCCGCCGAACGGGTGGTTTCTCGTATGGTGGAAACTACTTTCCGAAAGACGGCAGTCATTACCGGCTACCAGTCGGTAGGTGCGACGATCGGGAAGCGTGTCCGGAACGTGGGTTCCGGATGCGCGGCAATGAAGCTAAGGAAAGCGAAGGACTCGGCCATGGCAACGGCGCCCAGCGTCTCGTACTCGATGACGGTCAGGCTGGAGGTGCCCGCGAGCGGCACCGCGGTCTCCCAGCTCACCACTGCCGTGGAGTCCTCCGGGGGCTCGGTCACCGGCCTCGACGTGACAGCCTCCGGCCACGAGAAGCTGCGGATCGACGTCACCATCGCCGCTTCCTCCACCTCGCACGCGGACGAGATCGTCGAAGGTCTGCGCGACATCGAGGGCGTCGTGCTGGGCAAGGTCTCCGACCGTACGTTCCTCATGCACCTCGGCGGCAAGATCGAGATGGCGTCCAAGCACCCCATCCGCAACCGTGACGACCTCTCGATGATCTACACCCCCGGCGTCGCCCGGGTCTGCATGGCCATCGCGGAGAACCCCGAGGACGCGCGCCGGCTCACCATCAAGCGCAACTCCGTCGCCGTGGTGACGGACGGCTCCGCGGTGCTCGGGCTCGGCAACATCGGGCCGATGGCCGCACTGCCCGTCATGGAGGGCAAGGCGGCCCTCTTCAAGCGCTTCGCCGGCATCGACGCCTGGCCGATCTGCCTGGACACCCAGGACACCGACGAGATCGTCGCGATCGTCAAGGCCATCGCCCCCGGCTTCGCGGGGATCAACCTGGAGGACATCTCCGCACCCCGCTGCTTCGAGATCGAGGCCCGGCTGCGCGAGGCCCTCGACATCCCCGTCTTCCACGACGACCAGCACGGCACCGCCATCGTCGTGCTGGCCGCCCTCACCAACGCCCTGCGCGTGGTGGGCAAGAACACCGGGGACGTGCGGGTCGTCATGTCCGGCGCGGGAGCGGCCGGTACGGCCATCCTGAAGCTGCTCATCGCCGCGGGCGTCAAGCACGCCGTCGTCGCCGACATCCACGGTGTGGTGCACGCGGGCCGCGAGGACCTGGTCACGGCCGACCCCGACTCGCCGCTGCGCTGGATCGCCGACAACACCAACCCCGAGGGCGTCACCGGCAGCCTCAAGCAGGCCGTCGTCGGCGCCGACGTCTTCATCGGCGTCTCCGCCCCGAACGTGCTGAACGGCGACGACGTGGCCGCGATGGCGGACGGTGCGATCGTGTTCGCGCTCGCGAACCCCGACCCCGAGGTCGACCCGGCGATCGCCCGTCAGACGGCGGCCGTCGTCGCGACCGGCCGCTCGGACTTCCCCAACCAGATCAACAACGTGCTGGTCTTCCCGGGTGTTTTCCGCGGTCTGCTGGACGCCCAGTCCCGCACCGTCAACACGGAGATGATGCTCGCGGCGGCCGGCGCCCTCGCCGACGTCGTCGCCGAGGACGAGCTCAACGCCAACTACATCATCCCCTCGGTCTTCAACGACAAGGTGGCGGGCGCGGTGGCCGGAGCCGTCCGGGCCGCCGCGAGCGCCGGGGCGGCCCCCTCCGCATCCGTCTGACCTCACCGTTTCGAGGGCCCCGCAAGGGGTAACCGCAGGACACCCCGGGCCGTACCCGCCCGTGCCGTACGGCGCGTCGCGGGTCGCGGCGCCCCAAACGCCCCTTTAGGGTGGGCGGGCAGTGGGCCCTGCGGGGCCCGGCATCCGCTGCGGACCGCTCGGCCAGGTCGACGGAGCGTCACCACGAGCAAACCGTGGCGCTTTTCATTGACTCCGAAGGGTTCCGGATTGGCTTTCCCGCCGCTGGTGGGGGCAGGATGCGTAATCGGGCGAGAGGGTCTGACATCAGACCCGGGTCCGGGGACTGTCAGAGGGCCCTGGCAGCATCGGCTTCGATCTCACGCCTCACAGGCAAGAAGAACACGGGAGTAACAACATGAACCGCAGTGAGCTGGTGGCCGCCCTGGCCGACCGCGCCGAGGTGACGCGCAAGGACGCCGACGCCGTGCTGGCCGCCCTTGCCGAGACCGTCGGTGAGATCGTCGCCAAGGGCGACGAGAAGGTCACCATCCCCGGCTTCCTGACCTTCGAGCGCACCCACCGTGCCGCTCGCACCGCTCGCAACCCGCAGACCGGCGACCCGATCAACATCCCCGCCGGCTACAGCGTGAAGGTCTCCGCGGGCTCGAAGCTCAAGGAAGCCGCCAAGGGTAAGTAACCCTCGAGGCGCAAAGAGGGCGGCCACTCCCGACCGGGAGTGGCCGCCCTCGCCCATGCCCCCGGCACATGCGCCCCGCACGGGCGCCCGCACCGTGCCCGGGGCGCCCGGCCGACCGCCGGGGCCCCCACCGCCCGCCGGGCGGTGGGGAGGGCGCGGAGGCGGTGCCGGGGAGTTCAGGGGTGCATCCGCGCGCCCTTGAGGGCCTTGTCCACGGCGTTGCGCGGCCCGTACACGGCCAGCCCCACCAGATCCAGCGCGTCCCGCCCCACCGCCCGTACGGCCGCCCGGTTGTCCCGGTCGTTCCCCGTGCCGAACAGGTCCGCGGTGAACACGGCCGTCGGCAGCGCCCGGGACAGGGCCCTGGCGTGCGCGGCGGTCATCGTCTCCCTCGCCCCTTCGAACACCAGCACGGGCTGCCGGATCATCGGCAGATACGCGGTGGAGTCGGCGTCCTCGTAGGGCTCGCCGATCACGTCCGGCACCGCCGTTCCCAGGCCGCTGACCAGGAAGGCGGTCACATTCAGGCGCTGCCAGGTCTCCAGGTCGTCACGGAGCAGCACCGCGACCTTCGTGTCGAAGCGGACGGGGGCGCTCCCGGTCGCGCCGGCCGCCGTGGGTTCTGTCGTCGTCGTTCTCATGGTCCGAGACTGTCCGGTGGACCCGGTCGCGGTCTTGTACGTTCTTAGCGTGCTGCCACGGCGGGAAGTCTCGGCCTGGCGTCCGGCCGTCGCCGGCGTCGTGGAGGTCCTCCACGCCCACTTCACCGAGCACGCCTACCCCATGCACGTCCACGACGCCTGGACACTCCTGATCGTCGACGACGGCGCCGTCCGCTACGACCTGGACCGGCACGAGCGCGGTACCCCCGACGGCACCGTGAGCCTGTTGCCGCCGCAGGTTCCGCACAACGGATCGCCCGCGACCGCCGGCGGATTCCGCAAACGGGTGCTCTATCTGGACATGACGCGGCTCGACGCCGGCCTCATCGGGCCCGCCGTGGACACCCCGGACCTCGCCGACCCCCTGCTGCGCACCCGCGTCGGCCGGCTGCACACCGCCCTCGCGGATCCGGGCGACGCGTTCGAGGCGGAGTGCCGTCTGGCGTTCGTCGGCGAGCGGCTGCGGGGCCACCTGCGGCCCGGGGACCCTCCGGCGGACCCGGCGCCCGGCCGGGGCGTCGCACGGGACCTGCGCGATCTGCTCGACGAGCGGCTGCGGGAGGGCCTCACCCTGGCCGAGGCCGCCCGGCTGCTCCACGCGCACCCGGCCCACCTCGTACGGGCCTTCAGCGCGGCCTACGCCATCGCCCCGCACCAGTACGTGACGTCCCGCCGGGTCGACCGGGCGCGCCGGCTGCTGCTCGACGGGGTGCCGCCCGGACGGGTGGCGGCGGCCGTGGGCTTCCACGACCAGTCCCACCTCACGCGGCACTTCAAGCGGATCGCCGGCACCACCCCGGGCCGCTATGCCCGTTGTACCCGCCCACAGGACCGTCAGAGGGCCTTCTGAGGCCCGGCGGCACGCCGCCCCGGCTCCGGGACCGGAGCCGGGGCGGCGTGCCGCTCACGCGGGTACTGCGCAGTGCTGTGTGCGGCAGCACTGAGCGGCCTTGACGGCGCGCGGAAAGGGGGTCAGACGAGCGAACCGCCCGGCAGTTCGACCTTCGCGCCGAGCTTCTCCAGCTTCTCCATGAAGTTCTCGTAACCGCGGTTGATCAGGTCGATGCCGTGCACCCGGGAGGTGCCCTGCGCCGCCAGTGCCGCGATCAGGTACGAGAAGCCGCCCCGGAGGTCCGGGATGACCAGGTCGGCGCCCTGCAGCCGGGTCGGTCCGGAGACGACCGCCGAGTGCAGGAAGTTGCGCTGGCCGAAGCGGCAGTCGGAGCCGCCCAGGCACTCGCGGTACAGCTGGATGTGGGCGCCCATCTGGTTGAGCGCGGAGGTGAAGCCGAGCCGCGACTCGTACACCGTCTCGTGGACGATCGACAGGCCCGCGGCCTGCGTCAGCGCGACTACCAGGGGCTGCTGCCAGTCCGTCTGGAAGCCGGGGTGCACGTCCGTCTCCAGCGCGATGGCGTTGAGCGCGCCGCCCGGGTGCCAGAAGCGGATGCCCTCGTCGTCGATCTCGAAGGCCCCGCCGACCCGGCGGAAGGTGTTCAGGAAGGTCATCATCGAGCGCTGCTGGGCGCCGCGCACATAGATGTTGCCCTCGGTCGCCAGCGCCGCCGACGCCCAGGAGGCCGCCTCCAGGCGGTCCGGGATCGCCCGGTGGGTGTAACCGTCGAGCCGGTCGACACCGGTGATCCGGATGGTCCGGTCGGTGTCCATGGAGATCATCGCGCCCATCTTCTGCAGTACGCAGATGAGGTCCTCGATCTCCGGTTCGACCGCCGCGTTGGACAGCTCGGTGACGCCCTCGGCGAGCACCGCGGTGAGCAGCACCTGCTCGGTGGAGCCCACCGACGGGTACGGCAGCCGGATCTTGGTGCCGCGCAGCCGCTGGGGGGCCTCCAGGTACTGGCCGTCCGCCCGCTTCTCGATGGTCGCGCCGAACTGGCGCAGCACCTCGAAGTGGAAGTCGATCGGCCGGCCGCCGATGTCGCAGCCGCCCAGGCCCGGGATGAAGGCGTGGCCGAGACGGTGCAGCAGCGGGCCGCAGAAGAGGATCGGGATGCGCGACGAACCCGCGTGCGCGTCGATGTCGGCGACGTTCGCGGACTCGACGTGCGAGGGGTCGAGGATCAGTTCCCCCGGCTCGTCGCCGGGGCGCACGGTGACGCCGTGCAGTTGGAGGAGCCCCCGGACGACCCGTACGTCACGGATGTCGGGAACGTTGCGGAGGCGGCTGGGCCCGCTGCCGAGCAGCGCGGCGACCATGGCCTTCGGCACCAGGTTCTTGGCGCCTCGGACGCGGATCTCGCCCTCCAGCGGGGTGCCGCCGTGGACAAGCAGGACATCGTCTGTGCCGGTCATGTATCTCGCGTTCCGGAGTGGTCGGGCGGGGGGCCAACGAAAAGGGTAATGGCCTCCTACCCCCCTTCCGTAAGGAGAAGGGGGGTGCGCGAACGTCATGAATCCGCCACAACACCCTCCGCGCACCCGATCTTGCGGAGTGTCACCGTCCGGATGGCCCACCACCCGCCCGCCGTACGGTGCGCTCCCCGTGCCTCCGTGCGCCCTGAGCTGCGCTCGCTCTCCTGAGGGCGGTATCACGGTCACTCGGCCCCCGCGGAGGGCGAAGATGCGGGATCATTCCTGCCATGACCGAGGTGTCCTCGCTCACAGGGCGACTGCTCGTGGCCGCACCCGCCCTCACGGACCCGAATTTCGACCGCGCGGTGGTGCTGCTCCTCGACCACGACGAGGAGGGCTCCCTCGGCGTGGTCCTCAACCGCCCGACCCCGGTGGGCGTCGGCGACATCCTCGCGTCCTGGGCCGGCCTGACCGGCGAGCCGGACGTCGTCTTCCAGGGCGGCCCGGTCTCGCTCGACTCCGCGCTCGGCGTGGCGGTGATCCCCGGCGACGAGGGCCCGCTCGGCTGGCGGCGGGTGCACGGGGCGATCGGCCTGGTCGACCTGGAGACCCCGCCGGAGCTGCTCGGGCCCGCCCTCGGCTCGCTGCGGATCTTCGCCGGGTACGCGGGCTGGGGCCCCGGCCAGCTGGAGGGCGAGCTGACCGAGGGGGCGTGGTTCGTGGTCGAGTCGGAGCCCGGCGATGTCTCCTTCCCGCGCCCGGAGCGGCTCTGGCGGGCGGTGCTCCGCCGTCAGCGCAGCGAGCTGGCCATGATCGCCACGTATCCGGACGACCCCTCGCTCAACTGAGGGCGCCTCCGCGGGGGGCGGCCTGGCGGCCCGCGGCCCCCGTCCTCGAACCGTCGCCCGCCGGGCGCGCCGCCCGGCCCCCGGCGCGACCCTTCCCTCACCCGGAGGCCGCCTCTTTCAGTACCCTTGGCGGTTATGAGCACTCTTGAGCCCGATCGCGGGGCAGGTACGGGGACCCTCGTCGAGCCGACGCCGCAGGTGTCGAGGGGCGACGGCGACCACGAGCGCTACGCCCATTACGTCCAGAAGGACAAGATCATGGCGAGCGCCCTGGAGGGCACTCCCGTGGTCGCGCTGTGCGGCAAGGTCTGGGTACCGGGGCGCGACCCCAAGAAGTACCCCGTCTGCCCGATGTGCAAGGAGATCTACGAGTCCATGGGCGCCGGCGGCGACAAGGACAAGGGCGGCGGCAAGGACAAGAAGTAGGCCCGCTCCCACACTTGGGCCCCCGGGGCGCGCGTCACCGCGCGCCCCGGGGGCCTTTTGCGTTCCCGGTCACTTTCGGTGACCGGGCGCTCGCGTTGCACGGGCTGCATCCGCTGGTCACAGAGTGGTGGAGACCACTTGTCGGCGTCGGAACACGGATCTACTCTCCTGCCAGTTGTGCAGAACGAAACGCACGTTGCACATGATGCAACACATGACCGGTAGGGGTTCCCGGATGAAGCTTTCTGCCCGAATTGCCGTCCCGGCTGCGGCGCTTGTACTGGCCGGCCTCACCGCCACCGCCTGTGCGCCGCAGACCTCCGACACCAGTGCGAAGGGTGACGAGAAGAGCGGCACGCTCCGTGTCTGGCTCTTCCAGGAGGTCGGCAACAAGCCCAAGGAGAAGGTCGTCGACGCGGCCGTCGCCGACTTCGAGAAGGCCCACGAGGGCGCGGAGGTCGAGGTCGAGTACATCCCCGTCGACACCCGCGCGCAGCGCGTCAAGGCCGCCTTCAACGACCCCGAGAGCGCTCCGGACCTCATCGAGTACGGCAACTCCGACACCGCCGGATACGTCAAGGACGGCGGCCTCGCGGACGTCACCGAGGAGTTCGCCGCCTGGGACGAGGCCAGGGACACCGATCCGACCGCCAAGCAGTCCGTCACCGTCGGCGGCAAGGTCTACGGCGCCCCCTTCTTCGTCGGCGTCCGGGCCCTCTACTACCGCACCGACGTCTTCGAGGACCTGGGCCTCGACGCCCCCAAGTCCCAGGCCGAGCTGATCTCCACCGCCAAGAAGATCCGCAAGGAGAAGCCCGACCTCTACGGCCTCGCGGTCGGCGGCGCGTACACCTACGGCGCGATGCCCTTCATCTGGGCCCACGGCGGCGAACTCGCCGGCGAGAGCGGGGGCACGTACACGTCGGGCATCAACAGCGAGAAGTCCCGCAAGGGCATCGAGGCGTACACCTCCCTCTTCGGCGACGACAACTGCCCGCCCGCCAAGTGCGCCTCCATGGGCGGCAACGCCACCGTGACCGCGTTCGCCTCCGGCAAGGCCGCCATGGCGATCGGCGGCGACTTCAGCCACGCGGCCGTCGAGGCGGGCGCGGTCAAGGGCAAGTACGCCGTCGTCCCGCTGCCCGGCATCGCCGAGGGGTCCATCGCCCCCGCCTTCGCCGGCGGCAACAACCTCGGAGTCCTCAAGAGCAGCTCGCACCGCACCCTCGCCGTCGACCTGATGAAGTCGCTCAGCGGGAAGAAGGCCCAGGCCGCGATGTTCGACGCGATGGGCTTCCTGCCCACCTACACCGACGTCCTGGACAACGCCGCGAAGAAGGAGCCCTTCGTCGCCCCGTTCGTCAAGACTCTGGGCGCGGGCGCCAAATTCGTCCCCGCATCACCCGCCTGGGGCCAGATCGACGCCTCGCTGGTCCTCCCGACGATGTTCCAGGAGATCGTCTCCGGCCGTAAGGACGTGGCCGAGGCGTCGGACGACGCGGCGAAGAAGATGGACGCGGCCTTCCGCGACGCGGGCTGACGATGACCACGCACACCACATCGCTCAAGGCTCCGCCCAGGGGCCCGGGCGGGCCGGGCGGCGACGCCCCGCCCGCCCGGCCGCCCCGGCGCCGCCGGTCCGTGTCACCCTCCGGCCACTCCGGCTGGACCCCGTGGCTCTACCTCCTGCCCGCCCTCGTCCTGCTCGCCGGGCTGCTGGTCTACCCGATCTACCAACTCGGCCTGATCTCGTTCCTGGAGTACACCCAGGCCCAGGTCAGCGGCGGCGAACCCACCACCTTCCAGGGCTTCGGCAACTACGCCACCCTCTTCAACGACAGCCAGTTCTGGCAGGTCCTCCTCGCCACCGTGGTCTTCGCCGCGGCCTGCGTGGTGTCCACCCTGTGCGTCGGCTGCGCGCTCGCCGTCCTGCTCACCCGCATCCGCGCCCTGCCCCGGCTCGCGCTGATGATGGCCGCGCTCGGCGCCTGGGCGACCCCCGCGATCACCGGCTCCACCGTCTGGGTCTTCCTCTTCGACCCCGACTTCGGGCCGGTCAACAAGGTGCTGGGACTCGGTGACTTCTCCTGGACGTACGGGCGCTACAGCGCCTTCGCCCTGGTGCTCCTCGAAGTGCTGTGGTGCTCGTTCCCGTTCGTGATGGTCACCGTGTACGCGGGCATCCGCGCGATCCCCACCGAAGTGCTGGAGGCCGCCTCGCTGGACGGCGCGTCCCAGTGGCGGATCTGGCGCACCATCATGGCGCCGATGCTCAAACCCATCCTGATCGTCGTCACCATCCAGTCGATCATCTGGGACTTCAAGGTCTTCACCCAGATCTACGTCATGACCAACGGCGGCGGCATAGCCGGCCAGAACCTGGTGCTCAACGTGTACGCGTACCAGAAGGCGTTCGCGTCCTCGCAGTACAGCCTCGGCTCGGCGATCGGCGTCGTGATGCTGGTGATCCTGCTGGCCGTCACGCTGGTCTACCTGCGCCTGGTGCGGCGTCAGGGGGAGGAACTGTGAGCACGACGACCGGAGGTCCCGTACGCGGCGGTGCGCGCGACGGCGGCATCGCCAAGCTCCTGCGGATCAAGCGGCCCGGCCGGCTGGCCGCGGAGGCGGCCGCCCTGCTGATCGCCGTCGCGGTCGCCTTCCCCCTCTACTGGATGGTGCTCTCCGCCTTCAAACCGGCCGGAGAGGTCCAGTCCACCGACGCCCGCCCCTGGACGCTCGCCCCCTCGCTCGACTCGTTCCGCCGGGTCTTCGAACAGCAGGACTTCGGCCGCTACTTCCTCAACAGCCTGCTGGTGGCGGGCACGGTCGTCATCCTCTCCGCGCTGGTCGCCTTCCTCGCCGCCACCGCCGTGACGCGCTTCCGCTTCAAGTTCCGCACCACGCTGCTGATCATGTTCCTGGTCGCGCAGATGGTGCCGGTGGAGGCGCTGACCATCCCGCTGTTCTTCCTGATGCGGGACTTCGGCCAGCTGAACACGCTCGGCTCGCTGATCCTGCCGCACCTCGCCTTCTCACTGCCGTTCGCCATCTGGATGCTGCGCGGCTTCGTCAAGGCCGTCCCCGAGGCCCTGGAGGAGGCCGCCTACATCGACGGAGCCAGCCGCACCCGCTTCCTGTGGCAGATCCTCTTCCCCCTGGTCTTCCCGGGCCTCGTGGCGACCAGCGTCTTCTCCTTCATCACCACCTGGAACGACTTCCTGTTCGCGAAGTCGTTCATCATCAGCGACACCTCCCAGTCGACGCTGCCGATGGCGCTGCTGGTCTTCTTCAAACCGGACGAGAACGACTGGGGAGGGATCATGGCGGCCTCGACGGTGATGACCATCCCCGTGCTGGTCTTCTTCGTCCTCGTACAGCGACGCCTCGTCTCCGGACTGGGCGGAGCGGTTAAGGACTGATGTCATGACGTCCCAGAACACCGCGAACACGGACGGCGCGGCCCCCGTGGACACCGCGGCTCTCGGTCTCGTCCCCGCCCCGCGCACCGTGACGCGGGCGCCCGGCGGGCCCTGCCCGCTGGACCGCACGACCCCGCTGAGCGCCGCACCGGGCACGGAGGGCGTCGCCCGCTGGCTGCGCACCACCCTCGGCCCGGCCACCGGACTGCCCCTGCCCGAGGGCGCCGGCGACCGCGGCATCGTGCTCACGCTCGACACGGAGCTGGCCCCCGAGGCCCACCGCCTCGCCGTCGAAGCCGACGCCGTGCGCCTCACCGGCGGCAGCGCGGCGGGCCTCTTCCGGGGCGCCCAGACACTGCGCCAACTCCTCGGCCCGGATGCCTTCCGGCGCGCGCCCCTCGACCCGGAACGCGCCTGGGAGGTCCCCGCGGTCGTCGTCGAGGACGAACCGCGCTTCGCCTGGCGCGGCCTCATGCTCGACGTGTCCCGGCACTTCCTGCCCAAGGACGACGTCCTGCGCTACCTGGACCTGCTGGCCGCCCACAAGCTGAACGTCTTCCACTTCCACCTCACCGACGACCAGGGCTGGCGCATCGAGATCAAGCGCTACCCGCGCCTGACCGGGACCGGCTCCTGGCGCTCGCGCACCAAATACGGCCACCGGGCCTCCGACCTGTGGGACGAGACCCCCTACGGCGGCCACTACACCCAGGACGACATCCGCGAGATCGTCGCCTACGCCGCCGAGCGGCATATCCGGGTCGTCCCCGAGATCGACATCCCGGGCCACTCGCAGGCCGCCATCAGCGCATACCCCGAACTGGGCAACACCGACGTCATCGACACCACCACCCTCTCCGTCTGGGACACCTGGGGCGTCAGTCCGAACGTACTCGCCCCCACTGACAACACCCTGCGCTTCTTCGAGGGAGTCTTCGAAGAAGTGCTGGAACTCTTCCCCGCCGAGACCTCCCCGTTCGTCCACGTGGGCGGCGACGAATGCCCCAAGGACCAGTGGAAGCAGTCCCCGCTGGCCCAGGCCCGGATCGCCGAGCTGGGCGTCAGGGACGAGGACGGGCTCCAGTCCTGGTTCGTCCGGCACTTCGACACCTGGCTCACCGCACGGGGCCGCCGCCTCATCGGCTGGGACGAGATCCTCGAAGGCGGCCTCGCCGAAGGGGCCGCGGTCTCCTCCTGGCGCGGTTACGCCGGAGGCGTCGCGGCCGCCGAGGCCGGGCACGACGTGGTCATGTGCCCCGAGCAGCAGGTGTATCTGGACCACCGTCAGGACGGCGGCCCCGACGAGCCGATGCCCATCGGCTACGTCCGCAGCCTGGAGGACGTCTACCGCTTCGAGCCCGTCCCGCCGGGCCTGAGCGAGGAGGCGGCCCGTCACATCCTGGGCACCCAGGCCAACGTGTGGACCGAGGTCATGCAGAACCGGGCCCGCGTCGACTACCAGGTCTTCCCGCGCCTCGCCGCCTTCGCCGAGGTCGCCTGGTCCGCCCTGCCCGCCCCGGCCGACCGGGACTTCGCCGCGTTCGACGCCCGGATGACGGCCCACTACGCCCGGCTCGACGCCCTCGGCGTCGACTACCGCCCGCCGGGCGGCCCGCTGCCGCGCCAGCGGCGCCCCGGCGTCCTCGGCTTCCCGCGCGACGGGGCGCCGCCGGTGGTGTGACCCCCCCGCACCGGCCCGCCGGCCGCAGCCGTCCTCCGGGACCGCTGCGGCCGGCGTGCGTCCGGGGCCCGAGGCCGCGCCGACAGGGCCGCCGCGAGGGAGGAAACGCGCAAGTCGTACGGGCCTCGCTGAAGAGTGGCAATTCACCCTCCTCGTCGAAGAAGTGCGAAACCGGAACATCCCGCAGGTCAGGGACGGATGCACCCTTCGTGGACCCTCGCGCCGACCCGATCGGAAGATGTGCCAGAGTTGCCACGTCCGGGCTGTGAACACGTACCGTACGGCGGAACAGGCGGGACAGCCGGGAGACCGGGAAGGGGCAGCTGGGTTGACCACGCACGCACCGCAGGCGATGCAATCGGTGACGCTGCCGGCCTCGTTGGACGAGGCCGTGGCAGCACTCGGCGCCATGCCCGCGGCCGTTCCGGTCGCTGGGGGCACGGACCTGATGGCGGCCGTCAACAAGGGGCTCCTGCGCCCCTCGGGGCTGGTCGGCCTCGGCCGGATCAGCGAGCTGCGCGGCTGGCACTACCAGGACGGCCACGCACTCCTGGGCACCGGACTCACCCACGCCCGCATGGGGCGCCCCGACTTCGCCGCCCTCATCCCCGCCCTCGCCGCCTCCGCGCGCGCCGCGGGACCGCCCCAGATCCGTAACGCCGGCACGCTCGGCGGCAACATCGTCACCTCCGCGCCCACCGGCGACGCCCTGCCGGTGCTCGCAGCGCTGGAGGCCGAGCTCGTCATCGCGGGCCCCGGCGGCGCCCGCCGCGAGATCCCCGTCTCCCACCTGCTGGCCGGCCGGGAACTGCTGGAGCCCGCGGAGCTGATCGGCTTCGTCCGGGTGCCGCTGCTGCACGCCCCGCAGGTGTTCCTGAAGGCCACCGGCCGCACCGGCCCGGGGCGCGCCACCGCCTCCGTCGCCATCGTCCTGGACCCGGCCCGCCGCGGGGTGCGCTGCGCGGTCGGCGCCATCGCCCCGATGCCGCTGCGCCCGCTGGAGGCGGAGCGCTGGATCGCGTCGCTGATCGACTGGGACGGCGAGCGGGGTCTGGCCCCGGACGCGCTGGCGGCCTTCGGTGAGTACGTCGCCGCGGCCTGCATCCCGGACAACGCACCACCGGCCGACGGTTCAGAGGCCCCGCCGCTGTCCCCGGCCGTACAGCACCTGCGGCGCACTGTCGCCGCGCTCGCACGACGCGCGCTGGGGAGGGCACTGCCGTGAGCAATGAGGAACCCGTCAACCAGCAGGGGCAGCGGGACTGGCCGGACTGGCAGGACGGCTCCGGCGGGCCGGATCCGCAGTACGGGGCCTGGCAGCCGACCCCGCAGAGCGGTGACTACGACGCCGACGCCACCGCGTTCGTCCAGCTCCCGCCGGAGGACCTGGCGAACATCCCGCTGGCCGCGCCCGGCCAGGGGTACGTCCCCCCGATGATCATGCCGCTGACCCCGGCCGCCGGTCTGGACCCGGCGGCGACGGGGAGCTGGGTGCTGCAGACGCAGACCCAGCAGGCGCAGGCCGAGCAGCGCGCCCAGGAGGCCGCCGCCCAGGAGTTCGGCGCCCAGGAGTTCGGCACCGCCCAGGAGCCCGGTGCGGTCCACTGGCCGGACCCGAACCAGCAGGGCGCGCCGGGCGGATACCAGGGCCCCTACCAGGACACGTCCCACGCCACGGCCCAGTGGAACTTCACCGACGCCCTCGGCGAGCCGGCAGCCGCCGGGGAGGCGGCCGGACCGGAGGCGACAGCCGCCCCGGAGGCGGCCGGACCGGCGGCCGGGCACCTGGATCACTCCCCCCGGGCGGACCACACCGGTCACACGGGTCAGTGGACGGTCCCGGTGGCGGACGGACGCCTCCCGGAGGAGTCGGGCGAGTTCCCGGCCCCGGCGGACCCGCCGCGGTGGTACGCGGACAGCGCCCGCCCGGCCACGCTGCCCGGCGGCGCCCCCGCCCCCTGGGCCACACCGGAGCCGGAACCGGAACCCGTACCCGTGGCGGAGCAGGCTCCCGAACCGGAACCCGAGTCGGAACCGGAACCGGAACCGGAACCGGCCGACGAACCGGCGGAGCAGGCGGACCGGCCGGCCGGTCCGGGCCTGGCGGACCGGTCGGATCAGGCGGACCGGGCGGCGTACGCGCAGACGGACAACGCCGTCGTGCCGGAACCCGGCGCCACCGTCGACGCCCACACCGAGGGCTCCGCCGCCGAGGAACCCGGCACGGCCCCGGAGGCAGCTCCCGGCCCCGCACCCGAGACCGACGCGGACGCGGTCCCGGACGCAGCCCGGGACGGGGGCCCGGACGCAGCGCACGGCGGCCCGGACGAGGACGCGAACGCGGCGCGAGAGGCCCAGGGCACGGCCCCGGACGTGCATCCGGACGGGGCCCTGGACGGGCGTCCGGACGTGCATCCGGACGGGGTCCTGGACGTGCATCCGGACGGTGCCCAGGACGGGCATCCGGACGGGGAACCCGCCCTCGCCCCCCACCTCCTCGACGTACCGAGCGAGCACCCCTCCGCCTCCTACCTGCTCCACGTGAACGGCACGGACCGCCCGGTCAGCGACGCCTGGATCGGCGAATCGCTGCTCTACGTGCTGCGTGAGCGCCTCGGCCTGGCCGGGGCCAAGGACGGCTGCTCGCAGGGTGAGTGCGGCGCCTGCAACGTCCAGGTCGACGGCCGCCTCGTCGCCTCCTGCCTGGTCCCCGCGGCCACGGCGGCGGGCAGCGAGGTGCGGACGGTCGAAGGGCTCGCCGTCGACGGCGAACCGTCCGACGTCCAGCGCGCCCTGTCCGCCCGCGGAGCCGTCCAGTGCGGCTTCTGCATCCCCGGCATGGCGATGACCGTGCACGACCTCCTGGAGGGCAACCACGCCCCCAGCGAACTGGAGACCCGCCAAGCGCTCTGCGGCAACCTCTGCCGCTGTTCCGGCTACCGGGGCGTGCTCGACGCGGTCGCGGACGTCGTCGAGGCCCGCGAGGCGAGTGCCGAGGCGGCCACCGCGGCCCAGGACGAGGCGCGCATCCCGCAGCAGGCCGAGCCGGGCGCCGGCGGCGTGCGGCAGGGATCGCAGCCGCACGGGGGAGAGGCCCAGTGAGGCACGCCGGCGGCCCCGCCGTACACCACCAGCACCACGCGAACCAGGAGCTCCCCCCCCGTCGCCGCACCGGCGGGGCGAACGACAAGGAGGCGGCGTGAGCGGCGACGCGGCCAACGCGACCAGCACCAGCCTGCCCAGGATCGACGCCATCGGCGGCGGACCGGCGGGTTCCGGCACGGGCCAGGAGCCGCCCCTGACGGGCCTCGGCGCCTCGCTGCCGGCTGCCGACGCGCGGGCGAAGACCGAGGGCACCTTCCCGTACGCGGCTGACCTCTGGGCCGAGGGCCTGCTGTGGGCGGCCGTACTGCGCTCCCCGCACCCGCACGCGCGGATCCTGTCCATCGACACCTCCGGGGCCGAGGAGATGCCCGGGGTGCGCGCCGTCGTCACGCACGAGGACGTGCCCGGCGACAGCAACTATGGCCGCCACGTAGTGGACCGCCCCGTGTTCGCCTCCGACCTGGTCCGCCACCACGGCGAGCCGATCGCCGCGGTAGCCGCCGACCACCCGGACACCGCACGGCTGGCCGCCGCCGCCATCGCCGTCCGGTACGAGGTGCTGGAGCCGGTCACGGACCCGGAGAAGGCGTTCGCGGCGGAGCCGCTGCACCCGGACGGCAACCTCATCCGGCACATCCCGCTGCGCTACGGCGACGCGGAGGCGACGGGCGAGGTCGTCGTCGAGGGCCTGTACCGGATCGGCCGCCAGGACCCCGCCCCGATCGGCGCGGAGGCCGGCCTCGCCGTGCCCCGCCCGGACGGCGGCGTGGAGCTCTACACCGCCTCCACCGACCCGCACACCGACCGCGACCTGATCGCCGCCTGCTTCGGCCTGGAGGCGGACCGGGTCAAGGTCGTCGTGACCGGGGTGCCCGGGGCGACCGGCGACCGCGAGGACCCGGGGTTCCAGATCCCGCTGGGTCTGCTCGCGCTGCGCACCGGCTGCCCGGTGAAGCTGGCCGCGAGCCGCGAGGAGTCCTTCCTCGGCCACACCCACCGCCACCCCACCCTCCTGCGCTACCGCCACCACGCGGACGCGGAGGGCCGGCTGGTCAAGGTGGAGGCCCAGATCCTCCTGGACGCGGGCGCCTACGCCGACGCCTCCTCGGAGTCCCTGGCGGCGGCCGTGGCCTTCGCCTGCGGACCGTACGTCGTCCCGCACGCCTTCATCGAGGGCTGGGCGGTCCGGACGAACAACCCGCCGTCGGGCCATGTGCGCGGCGAGGGCGCGATGCAGGTCTGCGCGGCGTACGAGGGCCAGATGGACAAGCTGGCCGCCAAGCTCGGTATCGACCCGGCCGAACTGCGCCTGCGCAACACCCTGTCGACGGGCGACCTCCTGCCCACCGGCCAGACGGTGACCTGCCCGGCCCCGGTGGCCGAACTGCTCCGCGCCGTACGCGACCACCCCCTCCCCGCACTCCCCAAGGACGCCCCCGAGGACGACTGGCTGCTGCCGGGCGGCCCCGAGGGCGCGGGGGAACCCGGCGCGGTGCGCCGGGGCGTGGGCTACGGCCTGGGCATGGTCCACATGCTGGGGGCCGAGGGCAAGGACGAGGTGTCCACGGCCACGGTCCGCGTGCACGACGGCGTCGCCACGGTGATCTGCGCGGCGGTCGAGACCGGCCAGGGTTTCACCACTCTGGCCCGCCAGATCGTCCAGGAGGTCCTGGGCGTGGACGAGGTGCACGTGGCCGCGGTCGACACCGACCAGCCCCCGGCGGGCCCGGCGACGCACGGCCGCCACACCTGGGTGTCGGGCGGGGCGGTGGAGCGGGCGGCGAAGATGGTCCGCACCCAGCTCCTCCAGCCGCTGGCCCACCAGTTCGGCATGTCCACGGAGCTGCTCCAGATCGCCGACGGCAAGATCACGTCGTACGACGGCGTCCTGTCCACGACGGTCGCCGAGGCGTTGGAGGGCAAGGAGCTCTGGGCCACCGCCCAGTGCCGCCCCCACCCCACGGAACCGCTGGACGAGTCCGGCCAGGGCGACGCGTTCGTCGGCCTCGCGTTCTGCGCGGTACGGGCGGTCGTCGACGTCGACATCGAGATCGGCTCCGTCCGCGTGGTCGAGATGGCGGTCGCCCAGGACGTCGGCCGCGTCCTCAACCCGGACCAGCTGGCGATCCGTATCGAGGCGGGCATCACCCAGGGCATCGGCGCGGCCCTCACGGAGAACCTCCGCACCGCCCGCGGTCTGATCCGCCACCCCGACCTGACCGGCTACGCGCTCCCGACCGCTCTGGACGCCCCGGACATCCGCATCGTGAAACTGGTCGAGGAACGCGACGTGGTGGCCCCCTTCGGCGCGAAGCCCGCCTCGGCCGTCCCGGTCGTCACGGCCCCCGCCGCGGTCGCCTCGGCGGTCCGCTCGGCGACGGGCCGCCCGGTGAACCGCCTGCCCATCCGGCCGCAGGCGGCGGTGGCGACGCCCAAGGGCTGACCCGCAGCCCGCAGCGGCGGCGGTCCCGGTTCAACGGGGGCCGTCGTCGACGGCGTCGGAGAGCCATACCGGGCGATGGAGTTGCTGCCGCTGCCGTCCGCTTCCGCACGGAGACCCCCCCGCCGGATCGCGTCGGATCTCCGGGTCGGCGGCGATGAACCCGTCCGCGCCCTTGAACGGTAAGACGGCGACGGACATGAGAGCGGTCCCAAGGTTCCGCTGAATTCTTGCCCGAGCAAAGGCTCAGATCCTACTCGTCCGCCCTGTGCCGGCGACCGTACGGTTACCGCGAAGAGGCTGTCCGCACAGCGATACCCGGGGGAACACGTGACATTCGAGGGGGAATGGGCCGAACTGCGCTCGGCGGCGGCCGAGCGCAGTGCCATGCAGATCAACAGCGCCCCGGCCGAGGGCGGCGGCGGTGCAGCCGGACTGGTGGTGAACCGGGACGACCTCGGCGCTATCGGGAGTGACGCTTATGAGCTCAGAACGAGGCTGTCGAAGGACGGCGACCACGCCCGCCCCGCAACCTTCGACGCGGCGATCGCGCTGACCAACGGCAACTTCGCGAGTGGTTCGGCGGTGCTCAAGGTGCACGACCGCTGGCAGACCCATCTCAAGACCCTCCTGGATTCGTGCGCTCACATTTCGAACCACCTGGATTACACGAAGGCCCAGCACGCGAAGGACGACGTGAAGATCGGCGGAGATCTGAAGGCGATCTCCAAGCTGTCCGAATACATGAAGTAGGGCTCGGGGGAGCGCGCGGATGCTGAGTTACGAGGACATCATGGAAGCTCCGCTGGGAAAGCTGAAGGCGGCGGCCGACGACTGGTCGGAGATGGCGGCCAACCTGGAGAAACTCGCCACCGAGGCATCCGACGGGATGAAGGCGAAGGCGAGCAAGGCGAGCTGGGAGGGCCTCAACGCCGGAGTCACCAGAGAGTTCATCGGAAAGACCGCCAAGGAGTTCGCGGACGCCGCCGCCGAGGCCAAGGGCGTGAAGGCGCTGCTCGAAGAGGGGTACGCGGCCTTCAAGAAGGCCAAGGACGACCTGGTCGACATCCGGGACCACGAGGGACCGGCGGCCGGCATCCGGGTGGACGGCAGGGGCAAGGCCCATGCCCGTTCCCCGCTGTCCGAGAACAACGCGGCGCGTCACGATCCCGACTTCACCACATTCCTCCAGCGGGAGAGGGAGCACATCAGGTTGTGGCAGAGGAAGATCGACCTCATAGTCGACCACTGCAACGACACCGATGCGACCTTCAAGAACTCCCTTGAGGCCAACGTCACCGACCGCAAGGACTTCAGCGCCCCGAAGTACACCGCGTTCGACCAGGAGGAGGCGGCCCGCGCCATCGCCCTGGCGGCCAAGGGCCGCGATCTCACGCAAGCCGAGCTCCAGGCGCTGAACGAGCTGCTGCGTGACAACGGCCGGTCGGCGGAGTTCGCGACGACCTTCTACGAGAAGCTCGGCCCGGAGAGGTCGCTGGCCTTCTTCGGGCAGCTCGCCACCGACACGAACGACTACGCCAAGGTCGACCAGGAGCGGCTGAAGAACGTCCAGGAACTCCAGAAGAATCTGGGACTGAACCTGGCCACCGCATCCCACGACAGGGCGTTCTCCGCGGAGTGGGGCCCCGAGCTGCGCAAGCTGGGGACCCAGCAGATCCCGCTGTCCAGGTACGACAACAGTGGCGGCCCGTACGGCTACCAGCTGCTCGGCGGCATCATGCGGTACGGGAGCTACGACGCGAAGTTCCTCAACCCGATCGCCGAGCACGTCGCGCAGCTGCACCAGAAGGACCCCTATCGGTTCGCCGGCAACAAGCAGGTGAACGGCTTCCTGGAGAACCCGTTCAACCCCTCGGGGAAGAACGGATCCGGCTATGACCCGACCACCGCGATGCTGGAGGCCCTGGGGAACAGTCCGGACGCGGCGAAGAAGTTCTTCACCGACGAACCGACGGCGTACAACGAGGACGGCACGGTCAACCACGGTGCCACGGCCGACCTGGGGAAGAAGGACGACCAGGCGATCGGCAACTACCTCGACTTCTTCGGAAACGAGAAGTGGGAGTCGTTTCCGGACACCAACTCCACCGACCCGGACAAGGTGGGGCCCACCCTCCAGTACATGCCGGACGCGCTGGGCCATGCCCTGGAGGCGGCGACTCTCGGCTATCCGGCGGGCGAGCCGGACGCGACCGCGAAACGGGATGCCGACAACGCGGCGGTCATGCAGCGGGTCATGGAGAAGTACGGGTCCGACGCGGGACTGCTCAAGCACCAGGAGGGCTTGGCGGACAGCATGGGCGTCATGGGCGCGGGATACATCGACGACATCAACTGGGCGTTGAACAAAAACGAACCGGGAAGCATCTTCGCCCCCGGTGAACAGCAGGAGGGACGTCTCGACTTCGCGGACACCGAGGACCGCAACGGGCGCGGCATCGCCCGGGGGTTTCTCAGCGCAATCGGCCAGCACCCGGACGCCTACGCGACCGTCTCGACAGCGGGAGAGGTTTACACCCGCAGTGTGTTGGAAGCGCACGTGGGCCCGGACGGAAAGATCGACCAAGGTGCGGCGCGGGCGGCTGTGCATACGGGATCCGAGGTGCAGGGCATGCTCGACCAGTCCCGGGGGGACCAGGTCGAGGCGGACAACCTGAAAAAGCACGAGGAGTACGAGAAAGCGGTCGCCAAGCGGGCGGGCTGGGTCGAGTTCGGAGCCGTCGCGGGCGTGGCGGCCGGCGTGGCCTTCCTGCCAGCGACGGCGGCCGTGGGCACGGCCGCCGTGCTCATCCCGTTGGCCACCGACACCGCCAGTGGCGCCCTGGAGCAGGTCATCGGACAGGCGGTCGGCGATATCTCCGGCAACTCGGTGGACGAGCACAAGGAGAAGGTCGAGGACCTCGCCCGGGAGGAGAGGAGCAAGGTCTACTCCGCTGGTGAGGGCTTGGCCGAGTCGCCGATGGAGGGGTTCATGCGCCGTCACGGACTGGACCCCGAAAGCGTGTTCGGGCAAGACCTCAAGGAGTCCATGAGGGTCGGCTATTCCACCGGCAATGACCGCGAGAATCAGCAGGGCAACGACCCGGAGACCGGCTGAGGTCGGTGGCGGGCGAGGACGTAGAAGGATGCAGATGGTGATCAGCCGTAGGGCTGTAAGCGATGGATTCGTCGCCGTGGTCGTGGCCGGTTCGCTGGCTCTCGGAGTGGTCGGCTGTAGTGGAGGGGACGGTGCCGCGAAGGAAGGCGACAATGCTGTGGAGGGTGCGCAGCTCTGCGGCGGCACCGCCATATCCGCCGGCGCGGAGGAAGGGCTGAAGGTGATCACGGGGTCCTCGCGGTTCGAGGCGCCGGCCGAGGGATCCACCGTCGCCCGCGCTGCCAGGTCGTTGAGTGAGGCGTTCGCTTCCCCTGCCGCCGATGACGGGGACATCTGCCAGGTGTTCGCTGTCAACGCCGCCCAGAGCGATCGGCTGGAGGTCACCTGGGAGCTGGCCGACGGTCCGCCGCAGGGCGAACCTGCTCCGAAGTTCACGGTGCTCCGGATGGGGGAGCGAACCCTGACAGCTTCGGACGCCGCTGTTGTCCAGTTCGCCTGCCGGAGCGCGAAGCTGCCCGGCTCCACGCCGGCTCAGGTCAAAATCGGCGTGGAGCGCTGGTCGCCCAAGGAACCCGAGGGCGACCCGGAGAAGTTGAAGGATGCCTACGCGACCGTGGCCCACTCCGTCTCGCTGGCCATGGCGAAGGAGCTGGGCTGCGAGAACAACGGGGGGCTGGGGGCCCGGCCGTCACTGGACCCTGCGTGACCCGGTGACGCGCAGCTGCGCGCGGCCGCGTTCAGTGTTTGTCGCAGCTCTGTGCGCCCCGGCAATGGCGCGGCAGGGGAAGAAGATGGCCCTCCGCAGCCATTTGTGGCTAAGAGCTGTCCCGCAATGGGACGGTGCCCCGCTGCCGATCCCGGATCGGATCGTGTCAGTGGCTGGTGACAGGATCGAGGGGTGCTGATCAAGGGATACGATGTCGGCCCGTTGATGCCGGGCGAGTCGCTGCTGGTCCGCCCGGGCTTCTGGTCGAACTACCTCCTGACAATGTGCAGCGACGGGTGGTGTGCCGAGCGCCCGGTTCCGGAGCGGTTCGGTGAGGACGGCGCCGATGTCGATGCCCTGTCCGAGGTCCTCTTCGATCCTGATCGCTGGCCGGTGTTCAGGGTGCCAGTAGATGACGGCCCTGGAGTCGTGGTGATCTACCGCAATCTGGATGGCGACTACGGCACCGACTACCTCATCACCCATCCAGGAAGAAGCTACGCCGAGCAGATTGCCAGCTGGGACGGAGACTTCTCGGGCGCTGGGCTGACTTGGCCCGAACTGACCCAGATCGCTGACAATCCGTCGCTTGCAGGCGAGGGCGTCCAGGACACAGACACCCGCCTTCTTCTGCTGCTGCCCCTCCTCACCGACCCGGACGTGCAGGACACAGCATCAGCAAGGCTTATCGCCGCCCTGACCGCAACTGGCACGCCGCAAGACACTGCCCCCGTCGCGGCGGAACACCTTCTGGCCCATCTCACAAGGAGATCCCGCCACGACCCCATGTGGACGTCTCCGCTGAGCGGCAGCTGAGAGGCTGGCCGAGCCGCCGATCACCCAGGAAACGATCTTCATATGGCCGGTGTGATCACGGCGTCGGAATCTTCCTGGACAGTCCCGTTCTCCGGGCTGAGCCCTCGCGTTTTCGGGAAGCTGATGACGGTTCTGCGGCGCCAGGGTGCGGAGGAGGTCCGCAAGGGCCGGCCGTGGAGCCTGCCGCTGGAGGACCGGGCACTGCTGGTCGCGACCTACTGGCGCACGAGCCTCACCATGCGGACCGGTTGATGACGATCTCGGTTCTGTTTGTCGATGGTGGACGATCAGCGAGTTATCCACGCAACGTGATCGAGACGTCAGGCATCTCGATCGACTGCCCGAGCGCCTCGCTCGTCGCGCTTCGCGATCCGTCACTGTGACTGAGCGCTCCATCTGCCGATACCCAGCACATGAAGCGCCCACGCGGAATCGAAACCCCCGGGGTCAGCGCTGATCTTGGGGGTACTGAGCTGCGTACCAAATGGAGTCGACGGAGGGGTTGCGCAGAGCTCCCCAGAAGCGCTCGTCAGGTATCGGCGGCAGCGGAGGATTGCCCAGGTCCGCATGCAGATCCGCACGCCAGTCGACAGTGAAATGACTGCGGATTCCCGCGCTCTCGCACACGGACCTGTAGGGGGACCCCCAGATCCCGAGGGCTATCTTCTCCGCGGCCCACCCGAGTGTGACGTCTCGGCCGGTGTTGGCCCGCGCGAGCACCGCGCGGAGTCGCAAAGCGAGCGGCCCGGTCTGATCCGGCCGCGGTGGAGCCACACCGCACTCCCACGCGTCCAGGGCTGACTTGACCTCCGCGTATTTGTTCAGGCCCGATTCGACTGCCAGTCTGCGCAACTGCTTCCGCGCGGCCTCAACCACCTGCTCATACGGCAGGATCGCGATCAGTGCACCGAGTTCCTCATGCCCGTCCAGGTAGCTCGCGTGGAAGAGGTCGGTGGGACTGTGGGACAGGTCCAGCTCCGGCAGCTTCTCATCCGGCGCGGGGAGGGGATCGTCGGCACTGCACTCCGGCCTGGGAGCCAGAGGCCCCTCCCAGAAAAGCCGACCGTTGAACGTGACGACACCACCATCCTTGCCGCGTTCGAGCTTGCCAGCCAATTCGGCCAGATACCCACCCAGTGAGTCGGCCTGTCCGAAACTGGTGCCGGTCTCGTCGAAGAACCGCCCGATCGCACCGAAGGAGTCCCGCTCAGTACGGCAATCCACCAGGAGGCCGTCCGACGTCACGTCATAGGAACCGAACTTCACGTAGCTGTGCAGCCAGTAGCCCTCGACCTCCCCGTCGACGCCTTGGTCAAAGCCGCGCATGAACCCGGTATCCCCGAGGATCCCGCTCACTCCGAGCAGCCGGTCGCCCGTGCTGAACTGGAAAGCCTCAGGTCCCTCCAGCGCCCCGTTGTGTCGGAGGAGTGAAGCGACGAGGTCCGGAGGAAAGGTGACACCCAGTTCCTCTTGCGCTGCCGCGATCTCCTCGTCCCCGGCGGGCGGCCGAAGCGTGGCGAAAGTGCGGGGCGCGTGCTCGCGCAACCACGCGTCGATGCGAGTCCATGAGGCATGGACCAGGTCGGCTGTCATAGGGCCGACCCTAAGGGTCGTCCGCAATTCCCGGCGGGCGCGCGACGACAGCGACGGCACCCCGTCGCGGTGTCGGAACATCCACATACACGTACCCGGCAGCTCGAAGATCGGTGTGCGGAACAAGTGCACCGGGCCCCCATGACCGGCCACGACCGGTACGCGGACGGGGAGTTCATCCGTCAGTACTTCAACGGCAGGCAGGCAGGCAGGCTGACAGGACGGTCCGGGCACGTACCCCCTGGTCGGCGTCCGACGGCCCGCGCCCTGTGCACGGCCCCGCACGTGGACCCTCGGCTTCCCGGTCGCGCGCGTGGCCCTTTGCGTTCCCCTTGCCGGAGCCAGAAGCTGTCCGGGTCGACCAAGAATCCTGGATACTTCCGGCTCGGCCTGGAGAGCTGGAGAATGCCGCGCAGGACCGAACGTGTCCGAAGGTTCGTAGCGTTGTTTGACCCGGGGAGAGCCAGCACGTGATCACTGAGCCGGAGCTGGTGGGCGAGCACGGGCCGGGCGCGCCCCAGGACGTGGTGAGCGGGTTCGACTCGGTGCAGGGGCCCGCAGTCAACAGGCGGCGGTGGCACGGGGCGCTCTGGGCCGCCGCCGGAGCGCTGACGGCGTCGGCGGTGTGGGCTGCGGCGGTCTTCGGGTACGGGATCGGCGGCGACACACAGCCCGACTCGCGCGGCTACCGCGTGGAGTCCGACTCCTGCGCGGCGGTGGACCTGAGGGCGCTCGCCGAGGCGGTGGGGGAGCCGGCATCCGAGCCGACCACCGAACTGGACGGGATCGAGCACCCTGCCCTCCACCGCATCCGCTGCACCGTCGCCTTCAAGGAGTCGCAAGTCGAGGGATGGAGCATGGGCTACCAGGCGTCTCTCACGGCCGAGCTGCACAAGGAGACCGATCCGCGCCCCGCATTCGAGGCGAGCAGCACGCTGACGGAGATCGACGGTATCGGAGTGACACAGGTGGAGCGGGTGCCGGACCTCGGGGACCTGGCCCATCTGCTGGTCATGGAGGACAACGCCATGCGACTGAGGGTGGTGGAGGGCGGCGCCGTCGTGACACTCGCCCTGACCGCCTCGATGACCTACTACGGGGACGAGGACGGAGAGGAGATGCCGGACGTGCCGGCGGACCCCGAGCTGCTCCCGTACCGGGCCGATCTGATCAGCGACACGCGTGCTGTGATGAAGGCGCTGAAGACGGACTGAGCGCGGGTCGCCGTACGTGCGGAAGCGGCTGCCCCTTGGCGCGGGGGCGGCCGCTTCCGCGCTGGGAGACCGTGACCGGATTCGAACCGGTGTAACTCGAGTTGCAGTCGAGCCCCTGAGCCTCTCGGGCACACGGTCGGGAGTCGTGCTGTGTTCCTTTGCCGTCCACGACGCTACGGGCCCCCGACCGCCCCCTCAAGGCATCCGGCCGGGCCGCAACGCGACCGCCATACGCCGTTCACACCCGGGGCTCGGGACCTACGACCAAGGGCCGAGCGAGGGACCGTACATCGACAGGGTTCAAACCGTTTCACGCCCCTTACGCTGAGGCCATGACCGCCCTCGAACCACGTGACGGCACCGATGCCGCGCGCCTCGCGCCGACCGAGATCGACGCACCCTCCCCGGACCCGCTGTCCGGCATCCCTCCCATGGCCGTCGAGGGGGTCCTCGGGCGCACCTACCGGGCGCTGAGCATCGGCATCGTCTCCGTGGTGTTCCTCATCGCGTTCGAGGCCACGGCGGTCGGCACGGCGATGCCGGTGGCCGCACGTGAGCTGAACGGCATCCCGCTGTACGCGTTCGCCTTCTCCGCGTACTTCACCACCAGCCTGTTCGCCATGGTCCTCTCCGGGCAGTGGGCCGACCGGCGCGGGCCGCTCCAGCCGCTCGCCACCGGGATCACCGCGTTCGGCGCCGGCCTGCTGCTCTCCGGGGCGGCCACCAGCATGTGGATCTTCATCGCGGGCCGGGCGGTCCAGGGTCTCGGCGGCGGGCTGGTGATCGTCGCCCTGTACGTGGTCATCGGGCGGGCCTACCCCGAGCACATCCGGCCCGCGATCCTGGCGGCCTTCGCCGCGAGCTGGGTGATCCCGTCCGTCGTCGGGCCGCTCGCCTCCGGGACGGTGACCGAGCACCTCGGCTGGCGCTGGGTCTTCGTCGGCATCCCCGTCCTCATCGTGGTGCCGCTCGTACTGGCCCTCCCGGCGATCCGGCGGACGGCCTCCGGGCCCGCGGACCCGGCCGCCGCCACCGAGCCGTACGACCGCCGCCGCATCCGGCTCGCGCTGGGCATCTCGGCCGGGGCGGGGCTGCTCCAGTACGCGGGGCAGGAGCTGACCTGGCTCGCCCTCCTGCCGGCCGCCCTCGGCGCCGCCCTGCTGGTGCCCGCCGTCCGCGGACTGCTGCCCACCGGGACCGTGCGGGCCGGGCGCGGGCTGCCCTCGGTGGTCCTGCTGCGCGGGATCGCCGCCGGGTCGTTCATCGCAGCCGAGTCCTTCGTACCGCTGATGCTGGTCACCCAGCGCGGGCTGTCCCCGACGATGGCCGGGCTCTCGCTGGCCGTGGGCGGGGCGACCTGGGCGCTCGGATCGTTCGTGCAGTCCCGGCCGCGCATGGAGCCCCACCGGGAGCGGCTGATGGTCAGCGGCATGGTGCTGGTCGCCGCCTCGATCGCCGTCGCGCCCTCCGTGCTGATCGAGGGGGTCCCGGTGTGGACCGTCGCCGTCGCCTGGGCCTTCGGCTGCTTCGGCATGGGCATGGTGATCGCCTCCACCAGCGTGCTGCTGCTCAAGCTCTCCGCCCCGGAGGAGGCCGGCTCCAACTCGGCCGCCCTCCAGATCTCCGACGGGCTCTCCAACGTGCTGCTCCTGGCCACCGGCGGCGCGGCCTTCGCCGCGCTCGGCGGCGGGGCCGTGGGGGCGGCCGCGCACGGTGCGGTGGAGGCCGGAGCCTCCGGCTCGCACCCGGGCGCGTTCGCCGCGGTGTTCCTGCCGATGGCCGGGGTGGCACTGGTGGGGGCCTGGGTGGCGACCCGGGTGCGGGAGCGACAGCGGTACTGAACCGCCCCCTCGTCGACGGCGACAAGCGCATGGCGTGGATGTCCGCGGTCGTGTTTCTCGACATCAACGGAACCGAGATGGCCGAGGTCGACCAGGACGAGGCGTACAAACGCGTCATCGAGGTGGCCAGGGGCGGCCTTGCGGATGTGGACCGGACCGCCGGGCGGCTGAGAGCGCTGCACGGCGCGATGTGAGCACGGTCTCGTCGGGCCTCGGCGCGGCTTGTTCGTACCGGGTTCCAACCGGGCCCCCGGTAAGGTGGCCCGGTTGTCGTATCGCGGGCCGGGCCGATCGGGCCGGGTCCGGTGCGGACAGCGCCCCACGTACCCGAGAGCCCCGAACCGGAGACCGTGACTACTACCACCGCCTCCCACCACCTCTCACCCGCCTTTCCCGGCCGTGCCCCCTGGGGGACCGCCGGCAAGCTGCGAGCCTGGCAGCAGGGGGCCATGGAGAGGTATATCCAGGAGCAGCCGCGCGATTTCCTCGCCGTCGCGACGCCCGGCGCCGGCAAGACCACGTTCGCGCTGACCCTCGCGTCATGGCTGCTGCACCACCATGTCGTGCAGCAGATCACCGTCGTCGCCCCGACCGAGCACCTCAAGAAGCAGTGGGCGGAGGCGGCCGCGCGGATAGGGATCAAGCTCGACCCCGACTACAGCGCCGGTCCGCTGAGCAAGGACTACCACGGCGTCGCCGTCACCTACGCGGGCGTCGGCGTCCGTCCGATGCTGCACCGCAACCGCTGCGAGCAGCGCAAGACGCTCGTGATCCTGGACGAGATCCACCACGCCGGTGACTCCAAGTCCTGGGGCGAGGCGTGCCAGGAGGCGTTCGACCCCGCGACCCGCCGACTGGCGCTGACCGGTACACCGTTCCGGTCGGACACCAACCCGATCCCGTTCGTCGCGTACGAGGAGGGCAACGACGGCATCCGCCGCTCCTCCGCCGACTACACCTACGGCTACGGCAACGCGCTCGCCGACGGCGTCGTGCGCCCGGTCATCTTCCTCAGCTACAGCGGCAACATGCGCTGGCGCACCAAGGCCGGCGACGAGATCGCCGCCCGGCTCGGCGAGCCGATGACCAAGGACGCCATCGGGCAGGCGTGGCGCACCGCGCTGGCGCCCACCGGCGAGTGGATCCCCAATGTGCTCTCCGCCGCCGACAAACGGCTCACCGAGGTCCGCAAGGGCATTCCCGACGCGGGTGGCCTCGTCATCGCCACCGACCAGGATTCGGCACGCGCGTACGCCAAGATCCTGAAGAAGGTCACCGGCGAGACGCCGACCGTGGTCCTCTCCGACGAGAAGGCCGCCTCCAAGAAGATCGACAAGTTCAGCGCGGACGAGTCGCGCTGGATGGTCGCGGTCCGCATGGTGTCCGAGGGGGTCGACGTACCGCGCCTGGCCGTCGGCGTGTACGCGACGACGATCTCGACGCCCCTCTTCTTCGCCCAGGCCGTCGGCCGCTTCGTGCGCTCCCGCAGGCGCGGCGAGACCGCGTCCGTCTTCGTGCCGACGATCCCGATGCTCCTCGACTTCGCCAACGAGATGGAGGTCGAGCGCGATCACGTGCTCGACAAGCCGAAGAAGGGCAGCGACGAGGAGAACCCGTTTTTGGAGGAGGACAAACTCCTCGCCGACGCCGAGAAGCTGGAGGACGAGGAGACCGAGGAGCAGCTGCCCTTCGAGGCGCTGGAGTCCGACGCCGTCTTCGACCGGGTGCTGTACGACGGGGCCGAGTTCGGCATGCAGGCCCACCCCGGTTCCGAGGAGGAACAGGACTACCTCGGCATCCCCGGGCTCCTGGAGCCGGACCAGGTCCAGCTGCTCCTCCAGAAGCGGCAGAGCCGGCAGATCGCGCACAGCCGCCAGAAGCCGGCCGAGGAGGCCGACCTCCTGGAGAAGCCGGCCGACGCCCGGCCCGTGGTCACCCACAAGCAGCTGCTGAGCCTGCGCAAGCAGCTCAACACGATGGTCTCCGCCTACACCCACCAGAGCGGCAAGCCCCACGGTGTCATCCACACCGAACTGCGCCGGGTCTGCGGCGGCCCGCCGAGCGCCGAGGCGACGGCCCACCAGATCCAGCAGCGCATCGCGAAGGTCCAGGAGTGGGCGACCCGGATGACGTGACCGCGAGGACGGGCCCGGGGGAGGGAGGAGGGCGGGACGCGTATCCGTACGCGTCCCGCCCTCCTCCTCGTCCTCGCCGAGGCCGTCAGCCGTCCGCGGGCTCGGGGACGTGGGCGGAATCGTGTGTACCAATCCTTCACTCAGGGTTAACGCCGGTTCACCGCTGTGTGCGGCCGGGCGCACGGCAGTCGTGACACGTGAACGCGCGTAGATGTTCGCTTTCCGGACGGCGTCCCGCTGACCGGCCCGTATGCGGGGGCCGTTCCGGAGCCCCGCGTCCGGAGACCGGATTCTGGACGAGGACTTCCGCTGAGCGGACCGGCTCGCTACTGTCCCCGGCATATGAACGCCCCGTGGCAACGCCGCCGCGGAGCGCAGCCGGTGCCTTGCCAGGCCGGCGGCCTCTCCGTGCGTCGCCGCTGGGACCGGCGTCGCAACCGCCGGAGCAGGACCGTCGTCGCTCACCCCGAAGAGGAGAGGGCGTCGTGACAGCGGAGACTTCCCAGACGCTCGACCGAGGACTGCGCGTCCTCAAACTGCTCGCCGACACCGATCACGGTCTGACCGTCACCGAGTTGTCCAACAAGCTCGGTGTCAACCGGACCGTCGTCTACCGCCTGCTCGCCACCCTGGAGCAGCACGCCCTGGTACGCCGTGATCTGGGCGGCCGCGCCCGGGTCGGGCTCGGCGTGCTGCGGCTCGGCCGCCAGGTGCACCCGCTCGTCAGGGAAGCCGCGCTGCCCGCGTTGCGCTCGCTGGCCGAGGACATCGGGGCCACCGCCCATCTCACGCTCGTCGACGGCAGCGACGCCCTCGCGGTCGCGGTCGTCGAGCCCACCTGGACCGACTACCACGTCGCCTACCGGGCCGGCTTCCGGCATCCGCTGGACCGGGGCGCGGCGGGCCGGGCCATCCTGTCCGCCCGGCAGGCCACGGAGGCCGACCACCCCGGCTACACCCTCACCCACGGCGAACTGGAGGCCGGGGCCAGCGGGGCGGCGGCGCCCCTGGTCGGGGTCTCGGGCGTGGAGGGCAGCGTCGGTGTCGTCATGCTCGCCGACGCCGTACCGGAACGGGTCGGGCCCCGCGTGCTGGACGCCGCCCGGGAAGTGGCCGACGCGCTGCGATAGGCGGGTACGCCTCGGGGCGTGCGGGGCGGGACGCCGTCGAGGGACGCGGGGGGCGGCGTACGCCTGGCGCGTTCCGGCCGGAGGGCGGCGGTTAGATTGGGTGCGTGCTCACTCGTCTCACGCGCCCCCGCGTCCTCGCGCTCTGTGCGCTGCCCGTCCTCGCCCTGTTCGGTACGGCGGCCTTCGCGCCGCTGCCGTTCACCCTGGCGCGGCCCGGGGTGACCGCGGACGTGCTCGGCAAGGACGACGGGCGGCCGGTGATCACCATCACCGGCACCTCGACCCGGCCCACCGACGGCCAGCTGAGGATGACGACGATCCTCGCCACCGGGCCCGAGGCCGACGTCCGTGTCGGCGCGGTGATCGACGGCTGGTTCCGTGCCGACCGGGCGGTCATGCCGCGCGACTCCGTCTACCCCACCGGTGGTTCCGTGCGGGAGATCGAGCGGCACAACCTCGCCGACATGAAGGAGTCGCAGGACGTCGCCGTCGACGCCGCCCTGAACTACCTGGGCCGCGAGCAGGGTTCGATGCGGGTCGAGGTGGACCTCGGAGACATCGGAGGCCCGAGCGCCGGTCTCCTCCTCTCCCTCGGCATCATCGACAAGCTGGACGGCGACGGCTCCGGCGGCGGCCTCACCGGCGGCCGGACCGTCGCCGGTACGGGGACGATCAGCGCGGACGGCGAGGTCGGCACGGTCGGCGGGGTGTCGATGAAGACCCAGGCCGCCCACCGCGACGGGGCGAGCGTCTTCCTCGTCCCGAAGGCCGAGTGCGCTCAGGCGGAGGCCGAGCGGCCCGACGGGCTGCGGATCGTGCCCGTCTCCACGCTGGAGGACGCGGTCGGCTCGCTCAAGGCCCTGCAGACGGGCGGGACGGTACCGAGCTGCTGACCTGCGGCGGCACCGAGGGCTCCGGTCCTTCCGCCGCGCCCGGCACGTCGTCCAGCGTCCGCCAGGACGGGAAAGCCAACGGGCTCAGCGTGGCCAGGAAGTAGACCCCGCCCATCGCCAGCAGCGCCCCCGTCGCCCCCGCGCTCTGCACCAGCAGCCCGGCCGCGAGCCCGCCCAGCGGCGTCGCGAACTCGCAGCCCGCCGTCAGCGCCCCCGAGACCCGGCTGCGCAGCCGGTCGGGCACGCGCTCGTAGATCACCGTCGTCAGGATCGGGTTCAGCACGCCGCCCGCGATCCCGCCCAGCAGCATGGTGACCGCGAGCGGCGGCGTCGTCCCGGTCACCGCGGCGACCAGGAACCTCGGCGCGCCGCACAGGATCACGCACACCGTGAACACCGCGCGGCGCGAGAAGCGGTGCCCCACCGCCCCGTACAGCAGTGCCCCCACAAGACCGCCCGCCCCGAACACCGCGGTGAGCAGCCCGATGGCGGTCGCGCCGCCCAGCTCCCCTTCTGCGTGCACGGGGAGCAGCACGGCGTTCCAGCCCTGGTCGGTTCCGTTCATGAACATCACCATGACCACGACCGACAGCAGCAACCGGTTGCCCAGCAAGTGGGCGTACCCTTCGCGGAGTTCGGAGCCGTAGGAGCGCAGCGAGACCGGGGCCGCGGCCTTGCGCGGCTCGGCCGCGCGCACCCCCCGCACCCCTGCGGCGATCAGCAGGGCGGACAGTGCGAAGGTCGCCGCGTCGAGCAGCAGGACCGTCTCCGCGCCGACGAAGGCGATGAGGACCCCTGCGAGCGCCGCGCCGACCATGCGGGCCCCGCGCGAGACCGCGTCGAAGAGGCCGGCGGCCCGGGGGAGCGTGGTGCCGGCGTGCTCGGCCAGGTCCGGGATCAGGACGTAGCGCGCGGTGTTGCCCGGGGTGTGGGCGAACCCGTTGAGCGCCATCAGCGCGCACAGCATCCAGAAGGCGAGGGCGCCGGCGAAGTGCAGCAGCGGGATCGCGGCGATGGCCGACGCGCACACGGCGTCGGAGGCGACGGCGGCCCTGCGGCGGCCGATCCGGTCGATGACCGGTCCGCCGATCAGCGCCGCCACGACGCTCGGCAGGGTGGCGCAGAAGGCGACGATCCCGGCCCGGCCCGCGCTCCCGGTGGTCTCCAGGACGAACCAGGGGACACCGATCAGGGTCAGCGAAGTGCCTGCCGTCGAGATGGAGTTGGCCGCGAGCGTGGCGGCGAGCGGGGCGCGGTTCCCCATGGTCCTGTCTCCCCCGAGCTGGTCGTAGGGCCGCTACGCGGCAGGGAAGGCGGCGGTGCGGCACGCGTTCACGGACGTGCTCGCTTCCCGGCTCTGGGCCGTCAGCCGCAGGCCGACCTCGACGAGGGTCCAGCCGACCCGGGTGCGCAGGCTGGTGCGGGGGTGGTGGCGGAACGCCGTTGCCTCACCGCGGAGTTCGGTGGCGCGGGCGGCGTGCAGGAGGTGGTGTACGTCGGCATGCATAAAGCGATTCCCTTCGGGTGGTGGGCTGTCGGCGGCACGGCGATCACTCGGAGGCGCGCGGGAAGGTGTGCAGATGGGTCCGGACGCTGGCCGAGCCCTCGGTGTCGTCGGGGACGCGGCCCCGGTAGCTCTCCACCAACTCCTGGACCTTCCGGCCCAGTTCCAGTGCCAGCTCGGGGGTGAGGCGGATCGTGAAGTCGCTCATGTCCCAACTGCGCTGCCACTCCTGCGGCCAGTCGTCCATCGTGCCCAGCCAGGTGTTCAGCTCCTGGGCGTGGCTCGTGGCCGTCTCGTGGAGGAGGAAGTCGATGGCCCCGCGCACCTCCGGGTCGGCGTGCGTCCGGAACTCGGCGCTCTCCACGGTCGAGCCGTCGTGGGCCGCCCGCCACCAGCGTTCGCGGCCCTTGCCCAGCTCCGGGGCGTCCTCGACCAGTCCGCTCTCGGCGAGTTGGCGCAGGTGGTAGCTGGTCGCTCCGCTGGACTCGCCCAGCCGCTCGCCGAGCCTGGAGGCGGTGGCGGGGCCGAACTCGCGCAGCGCTTTCAGCAGCCGCATCCGGAGGGGGTGCGCGATGGCGCGCAGGGTGCGGGCGTCGACGTTGTGGATCTTCCGGTCGGTGCCGTCGTACCGGTAGGGGTGGACGTCCTCGTTCTCTGCCATGACTCGAAGGTAGAGATGCAAAGACAGCTTTGCAAGCCTTTTTTGCAAGGGGTTGTTTGCAACGGAACTCTGTAACTCACCCCTCCTCGATGAACCCCTCCGCCACCAGCCAGTCCTTCGCCACCTCGTGCGGGTCCTCGCCGTCCACGTCGACCTTGGCGTTCAGCGTCCGGGCGACCTCGGTCGTCAGCTTCCGGGCGAGCGGGGCCAGCAGCTCCGCGATCACCGGGTACTTCTCGAAGGTGGCCTCATGGATGACCGGGGACGCGTTGTAGTTGGGGAAGAAGTTCTTGTCGTCCTCCAGCACGTCCAGGTCCATCGCCTCGATGCGCCCGTCGGTGGTGAACACCTCGCCCAGCAGACAGGAGTCCGACCCGGAGACCTGGGTGTAGATGATCCCGGCGTCCATCTTCCGGATGTTGCCGGCCGGGATGTTCACCCCGTACTTCTTCTCCATGCCGGGAAGCCCGTCGTCGCGGGAGGCGAACTCGTTCTCCACGCAGATCGTCACCGCGTCCGGGTTCTCCTTCGCCAGGTCGGCCATGTCCGAGAGCGTCCTGAGCTTGTACTTCGCGTTGTTCTTCTTGCTGATGGCCAGCGCGTAGGTGTTGTCGAGCGGAGCCGGCGGCAGCCAGACCACCCCGTTGGACCGGTCCTCGTCCCGTACCGCCTCGTACTGCTTCCTCGGGTCGACGATGGGGTCCGCGTGGCCGAGGAAGGTGATCCAGCCGGTGCCGGTGTAGTCCCACTGCGCGTCCGCGTCACCGCTGATGATGGCCTCGCGCGCGCTGATCGACCCGGGCAGGTTCGTCCGGTCCAGGACCTCCGCGCCGGCCGCCTTGAACACCAGGCCGGTCATCTGGCCCAGGATGATGTTCTCGCTGAAGTTCTTCGAGGTCACGGTCAGCGTCGCGCCCTTGAGCGGCTCGCCCTGCCCGACCGACCCCGGTGACACGGCGTCCACCATCGGGGAGCCGCTCTTGAGCCCGCAGCCGCCCAGGAGCAGGGCCAGGGCCAGGGTCAGAGCCAGGGCCGGAGCCAGGGGCGGGGCCGTGCCGCCGGCCGTGAGAGACCCGCGCCGGGACGCGTACGTCCTCCTTCTCATCGTTCCTCCAGCCCGCGCGGCGTCAGCGCCAGTTCGGCCAGCGAGGCCAGCCAGTCCACCAGCAGGGCCAGCACCACCGTCAGCACCGAGCCGATGACCAGCACCGGCATCCGCTGCGTCTGGATCCCCGAGGTGATCAGGTCGCCCAGCCCGCCGCCCCCGCCGAACGTCGCCAGCGTCGCCGTGCCGACGTTCAGCACGAGTGCCGTACGCACTCCGGCCAGGATCAACGGCACCGCGAGGGGCAGCTCCACCTTCATCAGGACGCCCCGGCCGGACATCCCCATCCCGCGCGCCGCCTCGATCATGTTCGGCTCGATCGCCCGCAGCCCCGCCACGGTGTTGGCGAGCACCGGCAGCACCGCGTAGATCACGATGCCGATGATCGCGGTCCGCGGTCCGATGCCCAGCCAGATCACCAGCAGTGCCAGCAGACCGATCGCCGGGGTCGCCTGTCCGATGTTGGCCAGCGCCGTGAACGCCGGGGCCGCCTTCCGCAGCCGCCGCCGCGTCAGGGCGATACCGAGCGGAATCGCGATGATCAGTACCCAGAACGTGGAGATCGCCGTCAGCCGCACATGCTGCCACCAGCGCAACGGCACATTGCCGCCGGAGAGCGAGTTCTCCGCGATCGAGTCGAGGTGGATGGAGGTGATCCACACATAGGTGAGGACCAGGACGGCCGCCAGCACCAGCGGCAGGACGACCAGCTTCCGCAGGGTGATCCGGCGCTCCGGCGTGGCCGGGGCGGGGGAGGGGTCGCTCTCCTCGTCGTGGAACGCGTGGCCCTTGACGTCGTGTTCGCCCGCCGGCCGGGTCGGGGCCGGCTCCTTCCCGGAGCGGGCCTGGTGGCTGGGGCTCATACTCCGCCGCCACCCCCCTCCAGCTCCTCCTCCGTCTGGTGGGCGCGCTGCTCCTCCAGCTCGTGCTGGTGCTCCAACGCGGTCAGCCGGTCGGCCTCCAGCAGCTCCTGCACGCTGTCCATCAGCGTCTTCATGTCGACGACCCCGATGAACTCACCGCGCCGCCCGGTGACCGCGACCCGGTCGCTGCTGTCGATGAGGACCGCCTCCAGCGCGTCGTGGAGGGTGGCGTCCCGGGTCACCGTGTCGTGCACCAGCTGCCCGGCCCGCGCCAGCGAACCGCGCGCCCGCATCAGGTCGCCGCGCCGCAGCCACTTGTACGGGCGGTTCTGGCGGTCCAGCATCAGCAGCTCGTTGTGCGGGCCGTTGCGCAGCTTGTTGAAGATCGTCTGGAGCGGGTCCTCGACCGTGACGGTCGGGAAGTCCGCGATGCCCACATCCCGTACGCGGGTCAGGTTCAGCCGCTTGAGGGCGGCGCCCGCGCCGACGAAGCCGGAGACGAAGTCGTCCGTCGGGTTGGTGAGGATCGCCTCGGGGGTGTCGAACTGCGCGATGTGCGAACGCTCCCGCAGCACCGCGATCCGGTCGCCGAGCTTGATCGCCTCGTCGAAGTCGTGGGTGACGAACACGATCGTCTTGTGCAGCTCGTGCTGGAGCCGGATCAGCTCGTCCTGGAGGTGGTCGCGGGTGATCGGGTCGACCGCCCCGAACGGCTCGTCCATCAGCAGCACCGGCGGGTCGGCGGCCAGCGCCCGCGCCACGCCCACCCGCTGCTGCTGCCCGCCGGAGAGCTGGCGCGGGTAGCGGCCGTGGAACTCCCGCGGGTCCAGGCCCACCAGGTCGAGCATCTCCTCCACCCGGTCCTTCACCCGGGACTTCGACCAGCCGACCATCTTCGGGACCAGGGCGATGTTGTCCGCGACCGTCATGTGCGGGAAGAGGCCGGAGGACTGGATGGCATAACCGATCTTGCGGCGCAGCTTCACCGGATCGATGTCGGTGACGTCCTCGTCGTCGATCCGGATCCGGCCCGACGACGGCTCGATCAGCCGGTTGATCATCTTGAGGGTGGTGGACTTCCCGCAGCCGGACGGCCCGACGAAGACGACGGTCTCGCCCGCCCTGATCTCCATGGACACGTTGTCGACGGCCGGATTCGGGTTGCCCGGATAGCTCTTGCTGAGGCCCTCCAGCTGGATGGTGGCCCCGGAGGCGGAGGTCCCGGTGGCCGTGCCTCCCTCGAAGCCGGCCCCGGTGTCGGTCGTCTCAGGCACGGATCCCCCTCGGGATGGTCAGCCGCCCCAGCAGGACGTACACGGCGTCGAAGAGCAGGGCGAGGACGACGATGCCGAGCGTGCCCGCGAGGACCTGGTTGATCGCGTTGGCGCTGCCCAGCGAGGCGATGCCCCGGAAGATCTCGTTGCCGAGGCCCGGCCCGGAGGCGTACGCGGCGATGGCGGCGATGCCCATCAGCATCTGGGTGGAGACCCGGATGCCGGTCAGGATCGGGGGCCAGGCGAGCGGCAGCTCCACCCGGCACAGCCGGGCCGGCCGCGACATCCCGATGCCCGTCGCCGCGTCGACCAGCGACGGGTCGACGCCCCGCAGCCCGACGATGGAGTTCCGGACGATCGGCAGCAGCCCGTACAGGGTCAGGGTGACCACGGTCGGTGCGACGCCGAGGCCGACCAGCGGGATCAGCAGACCGATCGCGGCCAGCGAGGGGATGGTGAGGATCGTGGCGGTGGAGGTGATGGCGAGCGAGCCGCCCCAGCCGCTGCGGTAGCTCACCACCCCGATGACCACGCCGAGCACCGTGGCGATGACCATGCACTGGAAGACCGCGCTGACGTGCTGGAGCGCGTCGGTGAGGAGCTGCTGGTGGCGGGTGTTCAGGTACTCCCAGAAGCTCACACGGCACTCCCTCGGATCGGTCGGCGTCCCGGGCCCTCGGTCAGTCGGCGTCCTCGGCCGCCTGTTCCACCAGCGGGATGATCCGCAGCGGAACCGGGTTCTCCATGACGATCGCCGTGGAGGCCCGGACGATGCCATCAAAACCGACAACCCGGTCGATCACCCGCTGGAGATCGGCGTTGGAACGGGCCACCAGGCGGCAGAACATGTCGCCGTGCCCGGTGGTGGTGTGCAGCTCCAGCACCTCCGGTACGCCGCCCAAGTGGGCCCGGACGTCAGCCCCTTGACCCTGTTTGATCTCCAGCGTGGCGAACGCGGTGACCGGATAGCCGAGCGCCGCCGGATCCACGTCGGGGCCGAACCCCCGGATGACGCCATTCGACTGAAGGCGGTCCAGCCGCGCCTGCACGGTCCCGCGCGCCACCCCGAGCCGCCGGGACGCCTCCAGGACGCCGATCCGCGGTTCGCGCGCCAGGAGCACGATGAGCCGCCCGTCCAGATGATCGATCGCCATGAGCCCGCCTTCGATGGTCATCCTGTACAGATAGTCCGGCCATCATGGCGATCCGCTGTCCAGATTGACCAGTGAATGTGCGAACTGTTGCGCACCTTGCGATGTGGGGAGAGCCTTCGAGCATGACTGAGACTCTGCACACCAGCCCCGAAACCGCCCGGCAGGCCGACCCCTTCCCGGTCAGGGGAATGGACGCGGTCGTCTTCGCCGTGGGCAACGCCAAGCAGGCCGCGCACTACTACTCGACCGCCTTCGGCATGAAGCTGGTCGCCTACTCCGGACCGGAGAACGGCACCCGCGAAACGGCGAGTTACGTCCTGACCAACGGCGCCGCCCGCTTCGTGTTCACCTCCGTGATCAAGCCGTCCACCGAGTGGGGCGCCTTCCTCACCGACCATGTCGCCGCGCACGGCGACGGCGTCGTCGACCTCGCGATCGAGGTCCCGGACGCCCGGGCCGCGTACGCGTACGCCGTCGAGCACGGCGCGCACGGCATCACCGAGCCGCACGAGGTCGAGGACGAGCACGGCACCGTCGTCCTCGCCGCCATCGCCACGTACGGCAAGACCCGCCACACCCTGGTGGAGCGCTCCGGCTACGACGGCCCCTACCTGCCCGGCTTCGCCGCGGCCAAGCCGATCGTCGAGCCGCCCGCCAAGCGCACCTTCCAGGCGATCGACCACTGCGTCGGCAACGTCGAGCTGGGCCGGATGAACGAGTGGGTCGGCTTCTACAACCAGGTCATGGGCTTCACCAACATGAAGGAGTTCGTGGGCGACGACATCGCCACCGAGTACTCCGCCCTGATGTCGAAGGTCGTCGCCGACGGCACGCTCAAGGTCAAGTTCCCGATCAACGAGCCGGCCATCGCGAAGAAGAAGTCGCAGATCGACGAGTACCTGGAGTTCTACGGCGGCGCGGGCGTCCAGCACATCGCGCTCGCCACGAACGACATCGTCTCCACGGTCCGTTCGATGCGCGCCGCCGGTGTGCAGTTCCTGGACACCCCCGACTCGTACTACGACACCCTCGGCGAGTGGGCCGGCGAGACCCGGGTGCCGGTCGAGACCCTGCGGGAGCTGAAGATCCTCGTCGACCGCGACGAGGACGGCTACCTGCTGCAGATCTTCACCAAGCCGGTCCAGGACCGCCCGACCGTCTTCTTCGAGATGATCGAGCGCCACGGCTCCATGGGCTTCGGCAAGGGCAACTTCAAGGCCCTGTTCGAGGCGATCGAGCGCGAGCAGGAGAAGCGCGGCAACCTCTGAGCCGCCTCGGCCGGGCCCGCGCGTCTCCCGGCCGCCCCGCACAGGGCCGCGCTTCCGCCCGATGCGCGGCCCTCACGCGGAAGCCGCCGCGGTCCGGGGCAGTACCCCGGACCGCGGCGGCCCACGCCGCTCACGGCGCCCCCGTCACGGGCTCTGCGCCGCCCGGCCCCCGGCCGTCACGGGCGCACGCCGCCCGGGCCGCCCGACGGCGGCTCGCCCAGCGCCTCCAGCGCCCGGCGGGCCAGCGGCGCGGCGAGCGGCGAGAAGGCCGGGTTGGTGCGTACGGCCTCCTCCAGACGGCGGCGCGCCGGACCGTAGTCCTCCAGCTCCCGCTGGATCACGCCCAGGTGGTACGCGTACGAGGCGTTCCGCACCCCCGTGCCGACGGCACGCTCCGCGTACCCCAGCCCCTCCTGCGACTTGCCCGCCCGGTGCAGCGCCCAGCCCAGGGCGTCCGCCACCGCCGCACTGCGGTGCTGCTTGCGCCACTGGCCGCGCAGCAGCTCCACGGCCGTCTCCGGGTCTCCGTGGTCGGTCTCGAAGCGGGCCAGCAGCAGGGACTCGTCGACCCCGGCCTTCTCCGCCCCGGCCACCATCTTCCGCAGGTTCGCGTACTGGGTGCGGGCGTCCCCGTCGAGCCCCAGCGACTCGTACAGCTCGCCCAGTTCCAGGGCGTACTCCGGACGCGGCAGCTGTTCCAGCGCGCGCTGGTACCCGGCCAGCGCCTCCGGGGCGCGGTCGAGCGCCACCAGGGCCCGGGCCCGGCCGGCCAGCGAGGCGTGGTGGCCGGCGTCCGTGCGCAGCGCCGCGTCGAACTGCGCCACCGCCTCCTCCGGCTCGCCCCGCTCCCAGGCCAGCTCGCCCAGCCGGTGCAGCGCCGCCGCCTTCTCGGCGGGCCGCGTCGCCCGGTCGGCCGCCTCCCGGGCGGTGGCCAGCGCGTCCTCGCGCCAGCCCTGGTTCCGGTACAGCTCGGAGGTGCGGGCCAGTGCCGGGACGCCCTTGCGCAGCTCGCCGAACTTCTCCGTCGCCGCGGTCGCCGCCTTCTGGTCGCCGAGACCGGTGTACGCGTCGATGAGGACCGGGTACACGCTCCAGGTCTTCGGCTGCCGGGCCTTCACGGTCTCGCCCCATCGCTTCGCCGCGACGAAGTCGTGCCGGGCGTTGGCCAGGGCCGCCAGCCCCACCCACGCCTGCTCGTTCCCGTGCTCGCCCGGCCGCGCGTCCAGCGAACGCTTCAGGGCCTCTTCGGCGCGGGCGTAGTACGCCGTGTCCGCCGAGCGCCGTGCCCACTCCACGTAGGCCGTGCCGAGCGTCGCCAGGGCCGGGGCGTCGGAGGGGTGGGCCTCCACCCACCTCTGACGGTCTCCGATCAGCGCGGTGAGGTCCGAGAGCGAGGCCGGGGAGCCCGCCCTCGCCGCCGCCTCGGCCCGCTCGACCGGCCCCGGCTCCCTCGGCCCCTCGTCCTTCCCGTCCCCCACCGCCACCAGCGCCCCGGCCAGCAGAACCCCGGCGGCGACCGCGCCGAACGCGGCCCGGCGCAGGGTCGTCCGCAGGGTGGGAGGCGGCGGAGGCACGGCGGTGGCGCCCTCGGCGGGCAGTGCGCCGGGGTCCTGCGGGTTCCGCACGCCCGTCGGGTCCTGCGGGTCCTGCGGGTTCCGTACGTCCGTCGGGTCCTGCGGGCTCTCCGGATTCCGCACGTCCCGCGGGTGCCGCGGGGACGGCTCGGGCGGCTGGCGGGGCTCCGGGTCCTGCTGCGGCATGACATCCATGGCGATCACTGTGCGTCAGTCATACGAGCACACCGCGCCTTGGGATCGTTGCCGCCCACGGGTTCACACCATTGGCCCCGGGTGCCACGCTTGGATCATGAGCGATCTCCTCGAACGGCTGCGTGCGGGACTGCCCTCCGAAGCGCTGGTCACCGATCCGGACGTCACCGCGTCCTACGCCCACGACATGGCGAGCTTCTGCGAGGCCGGCGCCCCGGCCGTCGTCGTGCTCCCGCGTACGGTCGAGCAGGTCCAGCACGTCATGCGCACCGCCACCGCGCTGCGCGTGCCGGTCGTCCCCCAGGGCGCCCGTACCGGCCTGTCCGGCGCGGCCAACGCCTCGGACGGCTGCATCGTGCTGTCCCTGGTGAAGATGGACCGGATCCTGGAGATCAGCCCGGTCGACCGGATCGCCGTCGTCGAGCCGGGCGTCGTCAACGCGGTGTTGTCACGCGCGGTGAACGAACACGGTCTGTACTACCCGCCGGACCCCTCCAGCTGGGAGACGTGCACCATCGGCGGCAACATCGGCACGGCCTCCGGAGGTCTGTGCTGCGTGAAGTACGGAGTCACCGCCGAGTACGTCCTCGGCCTCGACGTCGTCCTCGCCGACGGGCGGCTCCTGACCACCGGCCGCCGCACCGCCAAGGGCGTCGCCGGGTACGACCTGACCCGGCTCTTCGTCGGCTCCGAGGGGAGCCTCGGGATCGTGGTCAAGGCCGTTCTGGCGCTCAAGCCGCAGCCGCCCCAGCAGCTCGTCCTCGCCGCCGAGTTCCCCTCGGCGGCCGCCGCCTGTGACGCTGTGTGCCGGATCATGGAGCGTGGTCACACCCCGTCACTCCTCGAACTGATGGACCGTACGACCGTGCGGGCCGTCAACGCCCTGGCCTCCATGGGCCTGCCCGAGAGCACCGAAGCCCTGCTGCTCTGCGCCTTCGACACACCCGACCCCCAGCCCGACCTCGCCGCCGTCGGAGCGCTGTGCACCGCCGCCGGGGCCACCGAGGTGGTCCCCGCGGACAATCCCGCCGAGTCCGAACTCCTCCTCCAGGCCCGCCGGATGTCGCTCACCGCGCTGGAGGCCGTCAAGCCCGCCACGATGATCGACGACGTCTGCGTACCGCGTTCACAGCTCGGCGCGATGCTCGCGGGCACGGCCGCCATCGCCGAGGAGTACGGCCTCACCATCGGCGTCTGCGCCCACGCGGGCGACGGCAACACCCATCCCGTCGTCTGCTTCGACCACCACGACCCCGACGAGTCCCGGCGGGCCCGCGCGTCCTTCGACGCGATCATGGCACTCGGCCTCGGTCTGGGCGGAACCATCACCGGCGAACACGGCGTGGGAGTCCTCAAGAAGGAGTGGCTCGCCCGCGAACTGGGCGAGACCGGCATCGAACTCCAGCGCGGCATCAAGGCCGCCTTCGACCCGCTCGGCCTCCTCAACCCCGGCAAACTCTTCTGACCACCGCCGCTGTCGGCCCCCCTCACACCTCACCGTCCGGGGACGGCGACTCGTCCGCCGCCCACGGGTCGCTCAGCCACAGGTCGTCGGCCGGCAGCGGGGCCAGCAGCTCCGCCAGCGCCTCGTCGATGCCCAGCCGGTCGCTCTCGGCACCCGGCGGCACCACCCGCAGGGTGCGCTCCACCCAGGCGGCCACGGCGGCCGAGGACACTTCGAGCAGGGCGTCGCCGTCCGGGGAGGTGAGGGCCACGCAGATGACGCTGCGCCCGCCGACCTTCGTCGGCCAGATCCGTACGTCCCCGTGCCCGCACGGCCGGAACACGCCCTCCACCAGCAACTCCCGGGCGAAGGTCCAGTGCACGGGCGTCTCGGAGCCGATGTGGAAGGCGATGTGCACGGCGTACGGGTCGTCCGTGCGATACGTCAGCCGGGCGGGTACCGGGATGGACCGCTCGGGGGACAGGACCAGCTGCAGCTCCAGCTCACGTTCCACGATGCTCATCATGGGAATGCACGACCTTCCGGTGCTCATGGGCCGGTCCCGTGACCGTCCCGCACAAGGAGAGAGCGCCCTTCGCGCCACCTATTACGCGACTTCCCGAAAAAACTTCGGACCGTCCCGAAAGTGGTCCCAAACAGGTGGACCGGCCCGGGGGCGGGCGGCTGTCTGATAGATGTGGACCCTTGTATCGAGGCCGTCCGCCCGCACCTCTGGGACGGCCTGAGGCCGCGAAGAGATACGGGACCCGCTGATGAGCGCGCCAACTCCGGCACCCGGTGACGAAATCCCCCGCGAGGGCTACTACCCCGACCCCTCCATTCCCGGCTACGTCCGGTACTGGAACGGCGCATCCTGGGTCCCCGGCACGAGCCGCCCGGCGCCCCGGCAAGCGGGCCCGGCCGCGGCCCCCGCCGCCGGTGCGCGGACCGGGCGGGTGGCGGAGTCCGGGCCGGTGGAGGAGACCGGGCCGATCTTCTTCGACGAGGAGGAGGGCCTTTCGGACGCCCCGGACGCCCCGGACGCCCCGGAGGCTCCCGCCGGCCCCGGGCAGCCCGTGGGCGGTCACGCCGGCCAGGCGGACGCCGCGTCCGTCTGGCAGGCGGACTCCGCGCGCCAGAGCGGTTTCGGCGGCGAACGGGACCGCCGCGTGGAGTGGGGCGGACCGGCGCAGGAGCAGGTCGGCCCGCCGTCGCCGCCGGCCGACCCGAGGGCTCCGCTGTCCCAGGGCCCGGCGGGCGGTGTGTTGCCGGGAGCGCGGGACGGCGGCGGCCCTGCCGAGGAGGCGGGGGCGCGTCCGCCGACCGAGGGGACGGTCACGATCCGCGCGGTGGGACCACGGCCGGACGCGGCACGGGGGAGCGCCCCGAGCCCCCACGCCGCCCCGCCGGCCGCCGTACAGTCCGCCGCCGCACAGCCCGACCCGGCACCGTCGAACGCCCGTACGCCGCAGGGGCCGCAGGCCATGGGCGCACGGCACGGGAGCGCGCAGAACAGCCTCGCGTCGGCTCCGGCGGCCCGGGCCCTCCCGGCGCCGGCACGACAACAGCCGCAGCCGCACCAGCCGCACCAGCCGCACCGGATGCCGCAGCCGCAGGCTTCCACGTCCGTCCCCGCCCCGGCTCCCGTCCCCGCGCAGGAAGGGCGGCAGGGCCCGGTGCAGGCCCCCGCGGCCACGCCGTCCCCCGCTCCCGTTCCTCCGGTGGCCCCGCACGTGCCCCGGACCCCCGGCCCCGGAGGCGGCTCGGCCTCCTGGGCGGAGCAGGTCCACCAACTGGCCCAGCCCGAACCGCGCCAGCACCAGCCCCAACAGCAGCCGCACCAGCAGCGACAGCCGTTCCAGCACCAGGCGCCGGAGGCGGGACCGCAAGCGGACCAGCCCGTCGTGCCCTGGAAGCCGCCGGTCGACGACCACTTCCAGCAGCTCGCCCGCAACCAGACCTCCGCCCGGCCCGCCGGGCTCGGCAAGCGGTTCGCCGCCCGGCTGGTCGACAGCCTGGTGCTCGGCGCGGCCGTCGCGGCGGCGGCGTTCCCGCTGGCCACCCGGGCGCTCGACCACATCGACCGGAAGATCACCGCGGCGAAGGAGACGGGGCAGACGGTCACCGTCTGGCTGCTGGACTCCACCACCGGGGCGATGCTGGGGGCCCTGCTCGCCGCCTTCCTCCTTCTCGGTTTCCTCCTGGAGGCGCTGCCGACGGCCAAGTGGGGCCGGACGCTCGGCAAGAAGCTCTGCGGGCTCGACGTACGGGACATCGAGTCCCACGACGCGCCCACCCTGGGCGCCGCCCTGCGCCGCTGGCTCGTCTACGGGGTGCTGGGGCTGCTCGTCATCGGCGTGGTCAACGTCCTCTGGTGCCTGGTCGACCGTCCCTGGCGGCAGTGCTGGCACGACAAGGCCGCCCGTACCTTCGTCGCCGGCTGAGCGGCCCCCGGGAACGCGTGGCCGGGCGGGTGGCGACCGCCCGGCATAGACTCGTATGCCGCTCCGTGTCCCCCGAACGCACCTGAGCCGTTGCGGGCCCCGGTGGTGCGGGATGCACTGCCCCCATGAGCAACGACCAGCCGACGCCCGGCCAGCCGCCCGAGGACGACGATCCGTTCCTCAAGAAGCCGCAGGAGCCCCCGCCGCCGTCCGAGGGTCGGCCCTACGGCAGTGCGCCGCCCCCGCCGCCGCCTCCGCCCCCGCCGAACGATCCGTACGGCAGCGGCGGCTTCGGGGCGCCCGATCCGCTGGCCGGGATGCCGCCGCTCGGTGAGCCGGGGAAGCGCATCCTGGCGCGGCTCATCGACTTCCTCGTCATCTCGATCCCGCTGTATCTGATCTCGCTGCCCTGGGGCGGCGCGGTCGACGTCAACGGGGACGGCGACGACGGGTTCGGCGACGCGGTCGCCAACGGGTACGGCGGGAGCCAGCTGCTGTGGTCGGTCATCGGCCTGGTGGTCTACGTCGCCTACGACACGTACTTCACCCACAAGGACGGCCGCACGCTGGGCAAGCGGCTGCTGAAGCTGCGTGTCGCGATGCTCAACGACGGGCGGGTGCCCGACACCGGAGCCGCGCTGATGCGGGCCGTGGTGCTGTGGGCCCCGGCGCTGCTGTGCTGCCCGTGCCTGTGGTGGCTGATCAACATCGTGCTGATGTTCACCGACAAGCCCTACCGGCAGGGGCTCCAGGACAAGGCGGCGAAGACGGTCGTGGTGGCCGTCCGCTAGCGGACGACCGGTCCAGCCGGCCCCGAGGTCACCGATCGAGGTGGTCCGCCCGCGCCGGCGAACCGCCCGCCGTGACCCGCTCCCGGGTCCCGACGTCCTCCGGGGCGTGGTGGGTTCGGGCGGCGGCCGGGCCGGTCGCCGCCGGTCCGGCTCCCTCCGCCGCACCGTGGCGGGGGAGTGGCAGGCGTACGGCGACGAGGAGGCCGAGGGCCAGCGCGGTCGCGCCGATGGCGGACACGCCGGCTGCGGACTCCGTGCGGAACAGCAGCAGCAGGGCGAGCGTCGTGACGACGACGGTGGCCGAACCGTAGGCGAACTGTGCGGCAGTCGGACGCGGCATGGCGGTTTCCGTCCTCGGGACGTCGGATGGGCGGGGCGGTCGGCACGGTCGCAGGTGTCGAACGACCCTACGACGGTGGATGCCCGACCCGGACCGGTAGTAAGCGTGACCTAACCCACGGTACCGGTGCACAGGGGGCGCATGGATTCACGCCTCTCAGCAACCGGACGTGGCGGCGCGCCCGTTGAGGCGTGCCGTCGGACCGGTCAGGGGCGGCCGACCGTTCTTTTACCGTTCCCATGCACTCCACATACCGTCCGCATACCGGAAGAACGCTCCGCATAGTGCACTTGGTCTGTTCAAGTCAAGGTCTGTCTTTTCTCTCATAACTCCGATCGAATGTCGTCACTTGTGACGCGTTTACGCGCACGGCCCGCTTCCTGCCCCCTGGCCGTTGCGCGGACGCCCGGGGAGGACTGCATCAAGTGACCAATCAGAGACGGGCGCTTCGCGCCGCTGCCGTTGTCGTGGCCATGGCTGCGACTGCTGCTACGGCGTCGACCTTCGCCACCGCCCAGGCGCACGACAGCTCATCAGGTTCCGGTGTCTCCACCGTCGACCGCCATGACCCGGCGCCGGCCAAGGGGCATGTGGAGCACAACCTGGAGGGCCCCTTCAGCGAGAAGCAGGCCGCCCAGCGCGAGGCCGCGCTGGAGCAGGTGCTGTCCGGCGACAAGAAGGTGGCGAACCGGAGCGGCTCCAAGGTCGTCAAGCTCGGCCACAAGAAGTACGTGGAGCTCGGCCGGGAGAAGACCGACAAGATCTTCACCATCCTGCTGGAGTTCGGCGACCAGGTCGACGACACCACCATGTTCGACCCGGACGGTGACGGCCCCAAGCCGCCCGTGAAGAAGTTCGGCGGCGCCCCGGGACCGGCGCACAACCAGATCGCCGAGCCGGACCCGGCCAAGGACAACAGCACCGCCTGGCAGGCCGATTACAACCGGGAGCACTTCCAGGAGCTCTACTTCGGCGAGGGCAAGGGCGTCAACTCGCTCAAGACCTACTACGAGAAGACCTCCTCGGGCCGCTACTCGGTCGAGGGCGAGGTCTCCGACTGGGTCAAGGTGCCCTACAACGAGGCCCGCTACGGCTCCAACTACTGCGGCCAGTCCAACTGCGCCAACGTGTGGGACGCGGTGCGCGACGGCGTGAACGCCTGGGTCGCCGACCAGAAGGCCAAGGGCCGCACCGACGCGGAGATCAAGGCGAACCTCGCCGAGTACGACGAGTGGGACCGCTACGACTTCGACGGTGACGGCAACTTCAACGAGCCCGACGGCTACATCGACCACTTCCAGCTGGTCCACGCCGGCGAGGACGAGTCGGCCGGCGGCGGCGCCGAGGGCACCAACGCCATCTGGGCGCACCGCTGGTACGCGTACGGCACCGACGCCGGTGCGACCGGCCCCGCGGACAACAAGGCCGGTGGCGCCCAGATCGGCGACACGGGCGTCTGGGTCGGCGACTACACCGTCCAGCCCGAGAACGGCGGCCTGGGCGTCTTCGCCCACGAGTACGCCCACGACCTCGGTCTGCCGGACCTGTACGACACCTCCGGCGGCGGCGAGAACTCGGTCGGCTTCTGGTCCCTGATGTCGGCGGGCTCCTGGCTCGGCACCGGCGACGGCGAGATCGGCAACCTGCCGGGCGACATGACCTCGTGGGACAAGCTCCAGCTGGGCTGGCTCGACTACGACACGGCCAAGGCGGGCAAGACCTCGCTGCACAAGCTGGGCGTCTCGGCGTACAACACCAAGAACCCGCAGGCGCTCGTCGTCGAGCTGCCGGAGAAGGCCGTCACCACCACCGTCGTCAAGCCCGCCGAGGGCTCGAAGCAGTGGTGGAGCGACATGGGCGACGACCTGTCGAACACCCTGACCCGCTCGGTCGACCTGACCGGCAAGTCAGAGGCCACGCTGGACCTTTCGGGCTGGTACGACATCGAGGCCGACTACGACTACCTCTACACCGAGGTGTCCGACAACGGCGGCGCCAGCTGGACCGCGCTCGACGGCACCGCCGACGGCAAGGCCATCCCGCGCGACGCCAGTGACAAGCCGGCCCTGACCGACGTCTCGGGCGACCACAAGAAGCTCTCCTTCTCCCTGGACGCCTACGCGGGCAAGAAGGTCGACCTCCGCTTCCGCTACCAGACGGACGGCGGCGCGGGCGGCAAGGGCTTCACGGCCGACGAGATCACCGTCACGGCCGATGGCGCCGTGCTCTTCTCGGACAACGCCGAGGGCGACGACAACGGCTGGACCGCGAAGGGCTTCTCGCGGGTCGGAGCGTCCTTCACCCAGGACTACCCGCAGTACTACATCGCGGAGAACCGCCAGTACGTGTCGTACGACGAGACCCTCAAGGTCGGCCCGTACAACTTCGGCTTCTCCGGCACCCGTCCGGACTGGGTCGAGCACTACGCCTACCAGAACGGTCTGCTGGTCTGGCTCTGGGACACCTCCCAGAAGGACAACAACACCTCCGTCCACCCGGGCCAGGGTCTGATCCTGCCGGTCGACGCGCACGCCAAGCCGCTCAAGTGGAAGGACGGCTCGCTCCTGCGCAACAAGATCCAGCCGTTCGACGCGCCGTTCAGCTGGTACCCGAACAAGGGCTTCACGCTCCACAACGCGGACGTCCCGCTGCGGATCAGGCCCGCGCTGGGCAACCCGGTCTTCGACGACCGCAAGGGCACCTACTGGTACAAGGAGAACCCCACGGGCAGTGTCAAGGTTTCTGACACGAACACCCGCATCTCCATCGTGAACGAGCCCCGCAACGGCTCGACGATGACCCTGCTGGTCAGCCCCTCGGGCCGCTGATCAAGTAAAGCCGCAGGTCACAGCGTGATCGGCCGCCGCCCCCTAGCGGGCGGCGGCCGATCGTGTTTAGGTGCGTCTTGTTCACATCCTTATTGACACGACGTCTCACGGGGGAGCGCGGAGCATGGCCGGCGGAGGATTCTGCAGATTGCCGAACGGCACGGTGGTGGTGGCCCTGACCCTGACCAGACCGGCCGGCGGGCCGGGGCCGCGCGGCGGTCCGGGAGCGGCGCCCGAGGCCCCGGTACGGGTGCTGGTGCACGCGGCGAACCGGGCGCGCGCCCTGACCAGGCTGCGCAATCTGGGGCTGCGGGCGGTCTACCTGCGCGGCAACGACCTGCCGCCCACGCCGGACGAGGTCACGGCGGTGCTGCACCATCCGGACGGTCTGCTGTGGCGGGCCGCCCCGCAGGCGGGCCCGGCCGGTCCGGCGGGCCTCCTCGGGCCCCAGTCGTGCCAGGAGCTGTGGCACCCGATCAGGGCCCTGCTGGGCCCCACCGGGTATGCCGGACCGGCCCGTCCGGCCGCCTGAGGGCTGTCCGGCGCGGTCCGGGGGCGGTCAGGCGACGACCGGCGTGCCGGAGAGCTTCACGCCCGCCGTGCGCAGCTCCGCCAGCGCCCGTTCGGTGGTCGCCCCGGACACGCCCGCCGTCAGGTCCAGCAGCACCTGGGTGACGAAGCCCTCACGGGCCGCGTCCAGGGCGGTGGCGCGTACGCAGTGGTCGGTGGCGATGCCGACCACGTCGACCTCGGTGACCTCCCGGTCGCGCAGCCACTGGGCGAGGCCGGTCCCGTTCTCCTCGGTGCCCTCGAACCCGCTGTACGCCGCCGAGTACGCCCCCTTGTCGAACACCGAGTCGATCGCACCGGAGGCGACGGCGGGCGCGAAGTTCGGGTGGAAGCCGACGCCCTCCGTGCCGGCGACGCAGTGCACCGGCCAGGAGTGCTCGAAGTCCGGGCTGGGCGAGAAGTGGTCGCCCGGGTCGATGTGGTGGTCGCGGGTGGCCACTACGTGGCGGTAGCCGGGCTGGGCGTCGCCGATCAGGTCGGTGATGGCGGCGGCGACGTCGGCGCCGCCCGCGACCGCGAGGCTGCCGCCCTCGCAGAAGTCGTTCTGAACGTCCACGACGATCAATGCGCGGTGCATGGCGGGTGTCCTTCGGTGGGGGCGGGATCGGACGGGGCGGGGCGGGGCCGGATCTGGACGGGGACGCCCGGGGGCGCCCGAAAGGATGTCCGATGGTTCGAGCCTAGGCACTGGACCGTCACAATCAAGCCCGTCCGGGAAACCCCGGTTGCGGACCCGGCCGGTCCGGATGCCGGGGCGGCCCCCGCGGGGCCGCCCCGGACCTGTCTCAGGCGTACTCGGTCGGGATCACCGGCTCGCCGCGCGACAGCTGGATCGCCGACATCGGCAGCCCGGCACGCGCGGCCACATGCCGCTCCCGCACCGCCTCCAGGGGCTCGCGCGCGACCACCTCGCCGGCCCGCACCAGCTCCACCTGCAACTGCCGTCCGGCCATGTCCTCGGGCACGGGGCCGGTACCGATGACCTCGGCCTCGGCGACCCCGTTCCCGTCGGTCCGGCGCGCGGCCCACTTGCGGCCGCCGAGCGACGACTTCGCGCCGAGCGACTTCTTCGCCACCGGTCGCAGCGGTTCGGCCGGGTCCGCCGAGGCGGCGCGGGCGACCAGCTTGTAGACCATCGAGCAGGTGGGGTGCCCGCTCCCGGTGACCAGCTGGGTGCCGACCCCGTACGCGTCCACCGGTGCGGCGGCCAGCGAGGCGATGGCGTACTCGTCCAGGTCCGAGGTCACCACGATCTTCGTGTCCGTGGCCCCCAGCTCGTCCAGCTGCTGCCGCACCCGGTGCGCGACCAGGAGCAGGTCCCCGGAGTCGATGCGTACGGCGCCGAGTTCCGGCCCGGCGATCTCGACGGCCGCCCGGACCGCCTCGGTCACGTCATAGGTGTCGACGAGCAGCGTCGTTCCCCGGCCCAGTGATTCCACCTGGGCCCGGAAGGCGTCGCGCTCGCAGTCGTGCAGCAGGGTGAAGGAGTGCGCGCTGGTGCCGACGGTCGGGATCGCGTAGCGGAAACCGGCCGCCAGGTCGGAGGTGGCGTCGAAACCGCCGACGTACGCGGCCCGGGCCGAGGCGACCGCGGACAGCTCGTGGGTGCGGCGCGCGCCCATCTCGATCAGCCGGCGGTCCCCGGCGGCGGCCGACATCCGCGAGGCGGCGGCGGCGATGGCGGAGTCGTGGTTGAGGATGGAGAGGATCACCGTCTCCAGCAGCACGCATTCGGCGAAGGAGCCCTCGACCCGCAGGATCGGGGAGCCGGGGAAGTAGACCTCGCCCTCCGGATAGCCCCAGATGTCGCCGTTGAAACGGTAGCCGGCCAGCCATTCGAGGGTGCGCTCGTCGACGACGTTCCGCTGGCGCAGGAAGCCGATCATCTCGTCGTCGAAGTGGAAGTTCTCCACCGCGTCCAGGACTCGCCCGGTGCCCGCGACGACTCCGTAGCGCCGCCCCTCCGGCAGCCGCCGGGTGAACGCCTCGAAGACCGAGTGGCGGTCGGCGGTGCCGGCCTTGAGGGCCGCCTGCACCATGGTCAGCTCGTACTGGTCGGTGAAGAGCGCGGTCGACGGAACGCCGACCCGTCGCCCGAGGTCCGCTGAGTTCATGGCTGAGACACTACCCCCTATTCGTCAGAGTGACGAGATGTGGGGTCCGTTTGTGCGTGGAGGCCGCCCGGGTGGCAGCATGGGAAGGGTGAGCGTTGCTACCCCCCTAGAGATCGAACGTCCCGATTCGGCCGAGGAGACCTTCGCGGTCCCGGAGCCGGACGTCCCGTGGGTGACGCTCGTCCACAATGACCCGGTCAACCTCATGAGCTACGTGACCTACGTCTTCCAGGCGTACTTCGGCTACTCGAAGGACAAGGCGCACAGGCTCATGATGGACGTGCACCAGAAGGGCCGCGCCGTCGTCTCCAGCGGGAGCCGCGAGGAGATGGAACGCGATGTGCAGGCCATGCACGGCTACGGGCTGTGGGCCACCCTCACCCAGGACCGCAACTAGAGCCCCCCGGGCCCGCCCCGCCTCCACCCGCCCCGTTCGACCCACCATCGGAGAATCCATGGCCGGCCATTTCGAGGCCACCCCAGGCGGCGGCGCGGCCGTCGCGCTCGACGAGGTCGAGATCTCCATCCTGCGCTCCCTCGCCGTCCAGCTGCTCGAACTGATCGGCCCCGGCGAGACGCCCGCCGACGGCGAGGACCCCCTCGCCGCCCTCTTCGCGGAGGGTCCCAGCAAGCCGCCGGCCGACCCGGCGCTCGCCCGGCTCTTCCCCGACGCCTACGGCGGCCCCGGCGGGCCCGCCGGGGGCGGAAAGCCGGAGGAGGAGCTGCGCGAGCTGTCCGCCGAGTTCCGCCGCTTCACCGAGAACGACCTGCGCTCCGGCAAACGCGAGGACGCCGTCACCGTCGTCCGCACCCTCGACGCCCTCTCGCCCGCCGGGGGCGGCGGCGCCGTCCTCACCCTCACGGGAGACGAGTGCCGCAGCTGGCTCCGCTCCCTCAACGACCTGCGTCTGACCATCGGCGCCCGGCTGGAGGTCTCCGACGAGGACGAGGGCGAGGAAGGCGCGCTCTACCGGCTCCCCGACACCGATCCGCGCAAGCCCATGGTGATGGCCTACCTCTGGCTCGGGGCGCTCCAGGAAACACTCGTCGAGACGCTGATGCCGTAGGCGCCGGGAGCGTGCGCCCCGCCGCGCCACCGGCGGGGAGCCGCCCGTCCGCCCCTCTCCGTCCTGCCGTGGCCGGCCGACGTGTCCAACATGCGGACCCCCACGTACCACCCACCGGTACTCCGGGGGCCGCCTGCATATCCTGGCTGCCATGCTGACCATCACCCAGACGCTCTACGACCGGATCGTCGCCCACTCCCGCGCCGACCACCCCGACGAAGCGTGCGGAGTCGTCGCGGGCCCGGCCGGGACAGGACGCCCCGAGCGCTTCATCCCGATGCTCAACGCCGCCCGCTCGCCCACGTTCTACGAGTTCGACTCCGGCGACCTCCTCAAGCTGTACCGCGAGATGGACGACCGCGACGAGGAACCCGTGGTCATCTACCACTCGCACACGGCCACCGAGGCATACCCCTCCCGCACCGACGTCACCTACGCCAACGAACCCGGCGCCCACTACGTCCTCGTATCCACCGCAGACGCCGACGGCGCGGGCCCCTTCCAGTTCCGCTCGTACCGCATCGTGGACGGCGAGATCACCGAGGAAGACGTGCAGGTCGTCGCGGCGTACTGAGCCACGGCGTCCGGCCGCCCCGCGAGGAAGCCGAACGGGTCTGGCACACTGCCCCCAGAACCCATCAAGGCAGCAGGCACCAGGAAGCCGGTGCGAATCCGGCACGGTCCCGCCACTGTGACCGGGCCCCCTCCCACGCGGACCTCCGCACCGGAGGGCGGCCCGGAAGTCAGGAACTGGCCCGCCGCCTTCTCGCATCGACCAGGGGACGCGGAAATCCCCCGGAGAGGCCCTGCCATGTCCTGGCGCACCCCCGCGCTCATAGCCGCCGCCGTGCTGCTCCCGCTCACTCTCACCGCCTGCTCCGCCTCGGACGGCGACACCGCCGACGAACGGCCCGAAGCCGCGGCGAAGAGCCCGGGCTTCCCGTACACCGTCGAGAACTGCGGTGTCACCACCACCTACCAGGCGCCGCCGCGACGCGTCGTCACCATGAACCAGCACGTCACCGAGATCGTGCTGGAACTGGGCCTGGCGGAATCCCTCGTCGGCACCGCCTACCTCGACGACCAGGTCCTGCCGAAGTACGCGAAGGACTACGCCTCCGTCCCCGTCCTCGCCGAGAAGTACCCCTCCTACGAGCAAGTCCTCGCCGCCGACCCCGACTTCGTCTACGGCGGTTACGCCAGCGCCTTCGCGGCGGGCGACGGCCGCAGCCGCGAGGCCCTCGGGAAGTCCGGCATCGACAGCCGCCTCAACACCGAGAGCTGCACCGAGGGCGACGCCCCGATGGACACCCTCTACGAGGAGATCCGCGAGGTCGGCCGCACCTTCGGCGTCACCGACCGCGCCGAGGCGTGGATCGAGCGGGCCACGGCCGAGAACGCCGCCACCGCCAAGAAGCTGGCGGACCTCGACCCCGTCTCCGTCTTCGTCTACGACAGCGGCGACAAGACCGCCTTCACCGCGGGCGGCGAGGGCATCGGCAACGAACTCATCGAACGGGCGGGCGGCGCCAACGTCTTCGCGGACCTCGACAAGCCCTTCGGCGACGCCTCCTGGGAGAACGTCGTCGCCCGCAAGCCTGAAGCCATCGTGATCTACGACTACGGCTCCACCACCGTCGAACAGAAGAAGAAGCGCCTCCTCACCGACCCGGCCCTCGCCGGCATCCCCGCCATCAAGAACAGGCGCTTCGCGGTCCTGCCGCTCTCCGACGCGGTCCTCGGCGTCCGCGTCCCCGCCGCCGTCGGCAAGCTCGCGGCCCAGCTCCACCCGGCGGACACCACCCCGTGACCTGCCGCGCCCCCGCACCGCGGCGGCTGCTCCGCCACACGCTGGTGCTCGGCGTCCTCGCCGCGCTCCTCGCCGCCGCCGTGATCGCCGCACTCGCCCTCGGCTCCGTCCGCATCCCGCCCGGCCAGGTCCTCGACATCCTGACCGGGCGGGCCGAGGCGAGCCCCTTCCGCACGATCGTCCTGGACGTCCGGCTGCCCCGCGTGCTGCTCGGCATCGTCGTCGGCGCCGGACTCGCCGTCATCGGCACCGTCCTCCAGGCCCTCGTACGCAACCAGCTCGCCGACCCGTTCCTCCTCGGCGTCTCCTCCGGAGCCTCCGCCGGCGCGGTCCTCGTGATCGTCCTCGGCATCGGCGCGACCCTCGCCACCACCGTCACCATCCCCGCCGCCGCCTTCGCCGGCGCGCTGCTCTCCCTGCTGCTCGTCTGCTCCCTGGCCCGCGGCGGAGGCGGCCTCACCACCAACCGGCTCGTCCTCGCCGGAGTCGCCGTCTCCTACGTCCTCTCCGCCCTCACCAGCCTGATCCTGGTCACCTCCGCCCGCGCCGACCACCTCCAGGAAGTCCTCTACTGGACCCTCGGCGGCCTCGGCTCCGCCCGCTGGGACATGCTCGCGCTCCCTACCGTCACCCTGATCGCCGGCACCGCCGTCCTCCTCGTCCTGGCCCGGCCGCTCGACCTGCTCCTGGTGGGGGAGGAGGGCGCCACCGTCCTCGGCCTCGACACCGCCCGCTTCCGGGCCGCCGTCTTCGTCCTCGCCTCGCTCATGACCGGGGCGCTCGTCGCGTACAGCGGAGCCATCGGCTTCGTCGGGCTGATGGTCCCGCACATGGCCCGGATGGCCGTCGGCGCCGCACACCGCGCACTGCTCCCCGTCGTGGCCCTCGGCGGAGCGGTGTTCCTGGTCCTCGCGGACCTGGCCGCCCGCACGATCGCCGCCCCCCAGGACATCCCGGTCGGCGTCCTCACCGCGCTGACCGGCGGACCCTTCTTCCTCTGGATGCTCCGCCGCCGCCCCGAAGGAGCCCCCGCATGACGACCGCACCCCGCCGGGCGAGCACCCGCACGACGACCGCACCATCCGCCGAGGGAGCCCGCCCGTGACCACCCTGCGCACCGAGGGCCTCTCGTACGGCATCGGCGGGGGCCGCCACCTCGTCGACGCCGTCGACCTCACCGCCGCCCACGGTGAGACCGTCGGCCTCGTCGGCCCCAACGGCAGCGGCAAGACCACCCTGCTGCGCTGCGTCTACGGCACCCTGCGCCCCACCCACGGCCGCGTCCTCCTCGACGGCGACGACCTCGCCACCCTCCCCGTGAAGGCCCGCGCCCAGCGCATCGCCACCGTCCCGCAGGACGGACACGCCGGGTTCGAGCTCACCGTCGGCCAGGTCGTCGCGATGGGCCGCGCCCCGCACAAACGGTTCTGGGAGGCGGACACCGCCGTCGACACCGCCCTGGTCACCGAGGCCCTGACCCGGGTCGGCATCGCCGCGCTCGCACCCCGGGCGTTCGCCTCCCTCTCCGGCGGCGAACGCCAACGCGCCCTCGTCGCCCGCGCCCTGGTCCAGCAGCCGTCCCTCGTCGTCCTGGACGAGCCGACCAACCACCTGGACATCCGCTACCAGCTGGAGATCCTCTCCCTGGTCCGCGGCCTCGGCACCACCAACCTCCTCGCCCTGCACGACCTCAACCTCGCCGCCTACTACTGCGACCGCCTCTACGTCCTCCAGGACGGCCGCGTCATCGCCTCGGGCCCCCCGCGGGAAGTCCTCACGGCCGAACTGCTGGGCGAGGTGTACGGCGTCGCCGCCGAGGTCAGCAGCCATCCGAGGACCGGCGCACCCACCGTCGTCTACCTCCCGCCGGACCGAACCGACCCCACAAGTCCACATGATGAACGCTCACCATCCGCGATGTGAGATGGCACTCGGGTTTCCGCACAGGGAATCGATACGATGCCCGCATGGTTCCCCATGACGTGAGCAACAAGACGCCGGGCGCGCTGCTCGTCGCGCGGCTGCACGTCGACCTGTGCAGGCTCGCCAGCGCGATCTGTCCCGCCCGAAGCCTGCCCGCGAACCGCCCGGCCTGAGCCGCGGTCCGCGCGCCCACCCACCGCACACACCCCCGCGCGGGGGCAGAAACGCGCGCCCCACGTCACCTCCACGCTTTCGACAGGAGCCCACGCCATGGCCATCGAGGTCCGCATCCCGACCATCCTCCGCACCTACACCGACGGCGCGAAGGCCGTCGAAGGCAACGGGGACACCCTCGCCGACCTCTTCACCGACCTGGAGAGCCGCCACACCGGCATCCGTGAGCGACTCGTCGACGGCGCCAACGGCGAACAGCTCCGCCGCTTCGTGAACGTCTACCTCAACGACGAGGACGTCCGCTTCCTCGACGGCATCAACACCAAGCTCGGCGACGGCGACAACGTCACGATCCTCCCGGCCGTCGCCGGCGGCATGCGCTGATGCGGTACGACTCCCCGCTGGCGGCCGTGGGGGGCACCCCCCTCGTCCGCCTCCCGCGGCTGTCCCCGTCCGAGGACGTCCGCATCTGGGCCAAGCTGGAGGACCGCAACCCCACCGGCTCGATCAAGGACCGCCCGGCGCTCCACATGCTCGAACAGGCCGAGAAGGACGGCCGGCTCACCCCCGGCTGCACCATCCTGGAACCCACCAGCGGCAACACCGGCATCTCCCTCGCCATGGCCGCCAAGCTCAAGGGCTACCGCATCGTCTGCGTCATGCCCGAGAACACCTCCCAGGAACGCCGCGACCTGCTCGCCATGTGGGGCGCCGAGATCATCTCCTCCCCGGCCGCGGGCGGCTCCAACACCGCCGTCCGCGTCGCCAAGGAACTCATCGCCGAGCACCCCGACTGGGTGATGCTCTACCAGTACGGCAACCCGGACAACGCGGGCGCCCACTACGCCACCACCGGACCCGAGATCCTCACCGACCTCCCGTCCATCACCCACTTCGTCGCGGGCCTCGGCACCACCGGCACCCTCATGGGCGTCGGCCGCTACCTCCGCGAGAATGTTCCCGGCATCCGGATCGTCGCCGCCGAACCACGCTACGACGACCTGGTCTACGGACTGCGCAACCTCGACGAGGGCTTCGTCCCCGAGCTCTACGACGCCTCCGTCCTCACCACCCGCTTCTCCGTGGGCTCCGCCGACGCGGTCACCCGCACCCGCGAACTCCTCCAGCGGGAGGGCATCTTCGCGGGCGTCTCCACCGGCGCGGCCCTCCACGCGGCGATCGGCGTGGGCGACAAGGCGGTCAAGGCGGGAGAGAGCGCCGACATCGTCTTCGTCGTCGCGGACGGCGGCTGGAAGTACCTGTCGACCGGCGTCTACACGGCGGAGACGACGGAAGCGGCCATCGAAACGCTTCAGGGCCAGCTCTGGGCATGAGCCCCTCCGGCGCCTGAGGAGCCGGGCCGAGGGGCGGAACCCCGAAACCGGGGCCCCGCCCCTCACCCCGCTCCGAGCCCGCGCACCCGCTCCCACAGCTCCGGATCCACCGTCCCCACCCGCCGCCGGAACCCGGCGATCCGCACCTCGCGCAGCTCGTCCGTCTCCAGGAAACTCCGCCGCCCCTGGCGGTCCCCGACCGTCCCGGGGGGCAGCGCGATCACCCCGGGGCGCTCCTCCTGATGCTTGCTGGTGATCTTGGCGACCAGCGCCGTGCGCCCCCGGCCCCGCCCCCGCACCGAGATCACCAGACACGGCCGGTCCTTCGACCCGGGCCCGTCCTCGTACGGCACATCGGCCCACCACACCTCGCCCGCCCGCGGCGTACGTCCCTCCCCGCGCCCCGCCGGGCCCGACGGTCCGGCCGGCGGCCCCGTACCGGCCGACGGCTCCCGCCGGCGCGGCCGGCGGGAGCGGGGACCGCGGTCCGAGCGCCCCCGCCCGTCCACCACCGCGGCCACGAGCGCCAGCAGAACCACGGCGACCAGCGCCACCCACCAGAACGTGTTCATCCCCCGACCGTACCGGCGGCGAGGACCGGACCGGCGGGACGCCCCGGTGGCCGCGCTTCCATCGAACCGGTGACAGAGCAGGTGAGTTCCCCCACAACGGAGGGCGGCAAAGGAGCGACGCGGAGTTTCGCGCCTTACGCTCGTCGAACCGCAGAACCCGTCCCGCAGGAACCCCACGAAGCTCCGGCGGAATCGCACGAACCCTCCCCGTTCCCGCGTCCCGGAGGTTCACGCTCCATGAAGCTCACCGTCGTCGGCTGCTCCGGCTCGTTCCCCTCCACGGGTTCGGCATGCTCGAGCTACCTCGTAGAGGCCGACGGCTTCCGGCTGCTCCTCGACATGGGCAACGGCGCCCTCGGCGAGCTGCAGCGCCACGTCGGTCTCTACGACCTCGACGCGATCTTCCTCAGCCATCTGCACGCCGACCACTGCATCGACATGTGCGCGTACTTCGTCGTGCGCTACTACCGGCACGACGGCGCCCGCCCCGTCCCCCTCCCGGTCTACGGCCCCGAGGGAACCGAGCAGCGCCTGACCGCCGCCCACGGCGACACCCCCTCCGACCGGGCGATGAGCGAGGTCTTCGACTTCCACACCCTCAAGTCGGCGTCCTTCGAGATCGGCCCGTTCTCGGTCCGGACGGAGAAGCTCCGCCACCCCGTCGACACCTTCGGCATCCGGGTCGAACACGGCGGCTCCGCCCTCGTCTACTCGGGTGACACCGGGGCCTGCGACGCCCTGGAGGACCTGGCCCGGGACGCGGACCTGTTCCTCTGCGAGGCGTCGTTCGTCGACGGCAAGGAGGACATCCCCGACCTGCACCTCAACGGCCGCGAGGCCGGCGAGGCGGCGGCCCGCGCGGGAGTGGGCCGGCTCGTCCTCACCCACATCCCCCCGTGGACCGACGCCGGCCGCAACGCCGCCGACGCCCGTGCGGTCTACCCGGGCCCGGTGGAGCTGGCCGCCCCGGGAGCGGTGTACGAGCTCTGAGAGCGGGGCCGCCGGCCCGTGCCCGCTCCGCGAGACTCCCGGGATGATCACGATCCGACCCGCCCGGGCCCGGGGGCGGCTCCCGCCGGATCCACCGCATGCCCGCGCCCGCACCCGTACGCCGGATGTGAAAGACGCGGCCTGCGGCGGGTACGCCGAAGCCCCCGCGCCCGGAAGACGTCTCCGGGAAGCGGGGGCTTCGGCGTACGGGCGTGGCGGAGGCTCGTACCCCCATGCCGGTGGGTCCTACTTCGCCTCGGCCTTCTGCAGCTCGGCGAGCTCCTCGTCCGACTCCCGGCCCGGGGTCGGGAGGTTGAACTTGGTGATCGCGAAGCGGAAGACCACGTAGTAGATCACCGCGAAGCAGAGGCCGACCAGGACCAGCATCCAGGGCTTCGACGCGATGCCGAGGTTCAGCAGGAAGTCGACCAGACCGGCCGAGAAGCCGAAGCCGTCCTTCATGCCGAGCGCCCACGTCAGGGCCAGCGACACACCCGTGAGCACCGCGTGGATCGCGTACAGCACCGGGGCGATGAACATGAACGTGAACTCGATCGGCTCGGTCACACCGGTGACGAACGAGGTGAGCGCGAGGGAGAACATCATGCCGCCGACGACCTTGCGGCGCTCGGGGCGGGCGCAGTGGACGATCGCGAGGCAGGCCGCCGGGAGGGCGAACATCATGATCGGGAAGAAGCCGGTCATGAACTGTCCGGCTGTGGGGTCGCCCTCCAGGAACCGGGCGATGTCGCCGTGCTTGCCGTTGTACTCGCCCGCCTGGAACCACGGGAAGGAGTTCAGCAGGTGGTGCATGCCGACCGGGATCAGCGCACGGTTGGCGACACCGAAGATGCCCGCGCCGACCGCACCGGAGCCGACGAGCCACTCGCCGAAGTTGTGCAGACCGGAGCCGAGGACCGGCCAGATCAGACCGAAGGCGATACCGATGAGCAGACCCGCGAAGGCGGAGAGGATCGGGACCAGACGGCGGCCGCTGAAGAAGCCGGCCCAGTCGGGCAGCTTGGTCCGGTAGAACTTCTGGTAGAGCAGGGCGACGACGATGCCCATCACGACACCGCCGAGGACCTTGGCATCCACCGGCGCCTCGATCATGACGATCTTGCCGTCGACGACCTCGGGGACCTTGTCCAGGTTCGGGTCCGTGAACGTGGCCAGAACATTCTGGAAGACCAGGTAGCCGGTGACGGCGGCCAGGGCGGTGGAGCCGTCCGACTTCTTGGCGAAGCCGATCGCGATGCCGACGGCGAACAGCAGCGCCATGTTGTCGAGGAGCGCGCTGCCGCCGGCACTCATGTAGCCGGCGAGCTTCGTCACGAGGGTCGGGAACGACTCGCGACCCAGCATGTCGTCGTCGCCGAGGCGGACCAGGAGCGCGGCGGCCGGCAGCACGGCGACCGGCAGCATGAGGCTGCGGCCGATGCGCTGCATGACGGCCATCACGCCGGCGCCCCTTTTCTTGGCCGCGGGTGCGGTCTCAGCCGTGGTCATCAACTTCCTCCATGGGACACGGTGCCGCCCAGACGGTGGATGCGGGGAGGCGGCGACTCGGCAGACGGCGGCAGACAGCCGTGGTCTGGACCACTCAGTGGTGTAGACCAGTTTTAGCACGGTGAGGGTTAGATAAGGAACCTGCAATTACCTGCTTATTCGCAGTAGCAGATCCAGCACGTTCGGTGACACGGCGAAGGCCCCCGGACCGGATGGTCCGAGGGCCTTGCGCGAGCCGGGTGCGGCCGGGCCGAAGCCCCGCTGTCCTGCGGCTCCCTGTTATTTGGTGAGGTCCTGCTCGATCTCCTTCTCGATCTCCTCCGGTTCGCGCCCCGGTGTCTTGAGGTCGAACTTGGTGATCGCGAAGCGGAAGACCACGTAGTAGATCACCGCGAAGCACGCGCCGATCGGGATGATCAGCCAGGGTTTCGTATCGAGATGCCAGTTGACGACGTAGTCGATCAACCCGGCCGAGAAGCTGAACCCCGCATGCACCCCCAGCAGCCAGGTGAGGCCCATGGACGCCCCGGTGAGCACCGCGTGCACGCCGTACAGCAGCGGCGCGACGAACATGAACGAGAACTCGATCGGCTCGGTCACACCCGTGACGAACGAGGTCAGCGCCACCGAGACCATCAGGCCCGCCACCTCCTTGCGGCGCTCGGGCCGCGCGGTGTGGGTGATGGCCAGGGCTGCGGCGGGCAGCCCGAACATCATGATCGGGAAGAAGCCCGAGGTGAACTGTCCGGCCGTCGGGTCCTGCGCGAAGAACCGGGAGATGTCGCCCTGCACGGTCTGGCCGTCCGCCCCGGTGAACTCACCCGCCTGGAACCAGAAGAAGGTATTCAGGAACTGATGCATCCCGATCGGGATCAGCAGCCGGTTCGCGAAGCCGAAGATCGCCGCGCCCCACGAGCCGAGATCGATCAGCTGCTTGGAGAACCAGGTCAGCCCGTCACCCACCGGCTGCCACAGCAGCCCGAACAGCACGCCCAGGATCACGCAGAGGAACGCCATCAGGATCGGCACCAGGCGCCGCCCGTTGAAGAACCCGAGCCAGTCCACCAGCTTGGTGCGGTGGTAGCGCTGCCAGACGACCGCCGTCAGCAGCCCGATCAGGATGCCGCCGAGCACGCCCGGGTTCTGCGGCTCGCCCTCGGGAAGCTGTTCCGTCACGGTGTTGTCCATGGGGAAGGCGGTCAGCACCCCCCGGTAGACCAGGAAGCCGACGACGGCCGCCAGGGCGGTGGAGCCGTCCGCCTTCTTCGCGAAGCCGATCGCCACGCCGATGCAGAACAGCAGCGGCAGGCCGAGCTGGCCGTCGAGGATCGCGGTGCCGCCGTTGAGCAGCACCTTGGAGGTCTTGTCCCAGAAGGCGCCGTCCAGGTAGGAACTGAACAGGTTGCCGAGGCTGACGAGCAGGCCGGCCGCGGGGAGGACGGCCACCGGGAGCTGGAGACTCCGCCCGACCTTCTGCAGGCCCTGGACCGGTCCGTTCCACCATTTTTGCTGCGGTGCCGCAGCGGCGCTCGAACTCATGGGCGTCCTCCCGGAACACTTCACGTTTGGCGGTCGTTGCAAACTGGTGTAGACCAGTTGCGTCACGGTCCGGGGTCCGTCCCGAAGGCAGGGCGCCGGTGATCGTCATCTTTCGGGATCGTCCGGCTACCCGCCCGCGAAGTTGGGCCAACCGTGCGTTACCGTGACGAAACGGACCCGCAGCGGGCGGCCGTCTGCGCGCGAAACCAGGGAGAAGGACATGGCCACCAAGGCTGAGAAGATCGTCGCCGGGCTCGGCGGTATCGACAACATCGACGAGATCGAAGGCTGCATCACCCGCCTCCGCACCGAGGTCCACGACCCCGGCAAGGTCGACGAAGCCGCCCTCAAGGCCGCCGGCGCCCACGGCGTCGTCAAGATGGGCACCGCGATCCAGGTCGTCATCGGCACCGACGCGGACCCCATCGCCGCCGACATCGAAGACATGATGTGACCGGCTGACCCCACGCCGGACCCCGCAGGCCCCGTCCGCCACCGCAGGACGGGGCCGCGCTGTGTCCGGACAGCCCACGGAACGCGGTCCACCGAGGCGGCCACCGCACCCGAACGGAGCCACCCCCTCCAGCGGATAAAGTCGGGCCCATGTCTCGCATCGACGGCCGCACCCCCGAACAGCTCCGCCCCGTCACCATCGAACGCGGCTGGAGCAAGCACGCCGAGGGCTCAGTCCTCGTCTCCTTCGGCGACACCAGAGTCCTCTGCACCGCCTCCGTCACCGAAGGCGTCCCGCGCTGGCGCAAGGGCAGCGGAGAAGGCTGGGTCACCGCCGAGTACTCCATGCTGCCCCGCTCCACCAACACCCGCGGCGACCGCGAATCCGTACGCGGCAAGATCGGCGGACGCACCCACGAGATCAGCCGCCTCATCGGCCGCTCACTCCGCGCCGTCATCGACTACAAGGCCCTGGGCGAGAACACCGTCGTCCTCGACTGCGACGTCCTCCAGGCCGACGGAGGCACCCGCACCGCCGCCATCACCGGCGCCTACGTCGCCCTCGCCGACGCCGTCGCCTGGGCCCAGGGCAAGAAGATCATCAAGGCCGGGCGCAAGCCGCTCACCGACACCGTCGCCGCCATCAGCGTCGGCATCGTCGACGGCACCCCGCTCCTGGACCTCTGCTACGAGGAGGACGTCCGCGCCGAGACCGACATGAACGTCGTCTGCACCGGCGACGGCCGCTTCGTCGAGGTCCAGGGCACCGCCGAGGGCGCACCCTTCGACCGCAAGGAACTCGGCGCCCTCCTCGACCTCGCCACAGCGGGCTGCGTGGACCTCGCCACCCTCCAGCGCGAAGCACTCGCCGGCGCCCAGGACGCGTAGCGACCCACCTTCCCCGGGTAAAGAAGCAACCAAATACGCACCGCACAGCGTCGTTACGGACACGGACGCACGGGTCGAACCGTGCGTCCGTCCACGTACCGACCCCCGGGGAGGGACCGCACCATGGCTTCGCGCCGCCACCAACGCCTCGCACTCGCCACCGCCGCCACCCTGCTGACGCTGACCACCGCCGTGGGCTGCGCCGGCCTCGACAAGGCGCTGGACTGCGTCCGCACCGCCGACGCCATCGCCACCAGCGTCGGCAACCTCCAGAAGGCCGTCTCCAGCGCCTCCGAGGACATCACCCAGGCATCCGAAGCCCTCGACGACATCGACCGCGAGCTGAAGAAGCTCGACGACACCACGGACAACGCCGACCTCTCCAAGGCCGTCGACGACCTCCAGGCAGGGGTCACCAGCGTCCGCGACTCCATCGAGAACGGCGACGCCACCCCCGACATCACCCCGGTCACGGACGCGGCCACGGAGATCGGCAAGGTCTGCAGCCCCTAGTACGGCACGGCCGGCCGTGCCGGGGGCGCGACCGGCCGGCCGCGCCCCCGGGGCGATAATCGCCCCATGAAGCGCCTCATCCTCGCCACCCGCAACGCCGGGAAGATCACCGAACTCCACGCCATCCTCGCCGACGCGGGACTCGACCTCGACCTCGTCGGCGCGGACGCGTACCCCGACATCCCCGACGTCAGGGAAACCGGCGTCACCTTCGCCGAGAACGCGCTCCTCAAGGCCCACGCCCTGGCCCGCGCCACCGGCCTCCCGGCCATCGCCGACGACTCCGGCCTCTGCGTCGACGTCCTCGGCGGCGCCCCCGGCATCTTCTCGGCCCGCTGGTCCGGCGCCCACGGCGACGACACCGCCAACCTGAACCTGCTCCTGGCCCAGCTCGGCGACATCGCCGACGAGCACCGCGGCGCCGCCTTCGCCTGCGCCGCCGCCCTGGCCCTGCCCGACGGCACGGAACGCGTGGTCGAGGGCCGCCTGAACGGCACGCTGCGCCACACCCCGTCCGGTGCCCACGGCTTCGGCTACGACCCGATCCTCCAGCCGGAGGGAGAGACCCGGACCTGCGCGGAGCTGACGCCGGCGGAGAAGAACGCGATCAGCCACCGCGGGAAGGCGTTCCGGGCCTTGGTGCCGGTGGTGCGGGAGTTGGTGGGGTAGGGCCCGAACCGACAGGGCCGAGCCGCATCTCGTGCGGACCGGCCCCGTCCACGGGGTGCGCGAGGAGGGACTCGAACCCTCACGCCACTAGGACACTGGTACCTAAAACCAGCCTGTCTCACCAATTCCAGCACTCGCGCGTCCTGCGCAGTCTACAAGGGAGGGGACGTCGGTCCTGTGAGTTATGCGGTGTCCGACCTCGCACGTCGGCCCTTGCGGCACCACGTTTCGGTCAGCGCGTGACAGTTGGGACACAGGTAGCGCAGGTTCTCGGCCCGGTTGTCGAGCCAGTCACCATTGATGTGATCGATCTGGAGCGTGAACGACCGCCCCAGCCATTCGCCCGGGTTGCCGCAGGACACGCAGCGGTACGCGACACCGAGCTCCCGCAGTGCGCGGTGAAGCCGGCTGCGGTTGGTGCGGGTTGATCCGAGCGGTTTGACGACGAGGGTGGTCGGTGCGGTCGCGCGGGGCTCGGGCGCCCGCGCCGCTGTCCAGGAGCGCCGGGTGAAGTGGCCGGTGTCGAGCTTCAGCTGAACGACCTTGCGGCGTACGCGGCGATGGTTGGTGTCGTTGACTTCGAGGCCGAGCGTTCGCATGACGTCCGCGTAACTGGTACTCCGGGGAACCGCCTGCCGCAGGGCCTCCTCCGGGATCGCCAGCCTCGCGTTGCGGAAATGTGAGGTGTCGACACCCCGCCTCCGCAGCAGGCTCGCCAGCGCCGAGCGTGACCGGCCGTCGTCGGGTACCCCCAGAACGCGTGCTGTGGCCCGGACGCTCTCGGCCGACGCCGCTGCCGCCCGTAACTCGTCGATGGTGAAGGGGAGCTCCGGCCGGGGGCGGTTCAAACCGGGGAAGTGGCTGACATCGATCCCGGAGGCGGTGATGCGGCGGCTGATGTGGGAGAGAGTGCCGCCGGCCGGTGCGGCGCCGAGCTTGGTGACGACCTCGCGCAGTGAGGACGAGGATTTCACCGCTGCTGCGATCGCTGAGTCCGGATACTTCCTCCACGGGCTGCGCCGCGTGAAATGCGAGGTGTCCAGCCCGTACTCCGCCGCCTTCTGCTGGAGCACGCGCCGCCTGCCGCCGTTCGTAGGCAGCTCCAGCCGACGCATCAGGTCCGTCCAGTTCGCCGACGCGGCTATGCCCTCCGCCAGCCGCTCACGTGTGTACGGGCTGTTCCCCATGTGGCCCCCTCCGTCCAGGCTGCCCGTTCGCAGCCTCGTACGGAGTAACGAACCGTTTATCGGACCGTCACGCCCGAATGCCGGTGAGGACGCGGAACGGCCCGTACCGCCGGTGTCGAGCGGTACGGGCCGTTCCGTCGAGGAGGCCGGAAGGGAGAGGCTCAGAACTTCGGGTCCGGCGACTGGGCCTGGACCAGTTCCGCCGCCTCCGCGTCCGTCTCGACCGATGGCGGGGAGCCGATCAGCGGCTGCTGGGCGGTCTCCTTCATGCAGAGGACCGCGATCACGCCGACCAGGGCCGCCGCCATCGCGTAGTACGCGGGCATCAGGTTGGAGCCGGTCCAGCTGATCAGGGCCGTGATCACCAGCGGGGTCGTGCCGCCGAAGATCGAGGCGGAGAGGTTGTAGCCGACCGACAGGGACCCGTAGCGGACGTTCGTCGGGAACAGGGCGGGCAGCGCCGCCGACATCGTGCCGAGCATGCAGACCAGGGAGAGGCCCAGCATCAGCATGCCGATCGTGATCGGGAGGATGCCGTCCACCCGGATGAGCAGGAACGCGGGCAGGGAGAGGAACAGGAAGCCGAGCATGCCCGTCATCAGCAGCGGCTTGCGCCCGAAGTGGTCGGAGGCCCTGCCGATCTGGCTGATGATCGTCATCAGGAGCACCATCACCGCCAGCAGGATCAGCAGGCCGTGGGTCTCGCTGTAGCCGAGTTCGTCCGAGAGGTACGTCGGCATGTACGACAGCAGCATGTAGTCGGTGATGTTGTACGCGCCGACCAGGCAGATGCAGAGGATCAGCGTCCGCCAGTGCTGCCGGAAGATCTTCGCCAGGTCGCCCTTGGCCGTGGACTCGACGCCGTCCGCCGCCTCGGTGGCGTGCGCGATGCCGCCCTCCAGTTTCTGGAAGGCCGGGGTCTCGTCCAGGCGCAGTCGCAGGTAGAGGCCGACCAGGCCCAGCGGGCCCGCGACGAGGAACGGGATCCTCCAGCCCCAGGTCTCCATCTGCGCGTCCGTCAGGAGGGCGTACAGGGCGGTCACGAGGCCCGCCGCGCCGACGTAGCCGGCCAGGGTGCCGAATTCCAGGAAGCTGCCGAAGAAGCCGCGCCGTTTGTCTGGGGCGTACTCGGCGATGAACGTCGAGGCGCCGCCGTACTCGCCGCCCGTCGAGAAGCCCTGGAGCATCCGGAAGAAGATGAGCAGGACCGCGGCCCATACGCCGATCGTGTCGTGCGAGGGGATCAGGCCGATCGCGAACGTGCCGATGGCCATCAGGATCATCGTGAGCGCCAGGACCTTCTTGCGGCCGAGCTTGTCACCCATCGGGCCGAAGAACATGCCGCCGAGGGGGCGTACGAGGAAGGCCACGGCGAAGGTCGCGAAGGAGGAGAGGAGCTGGGTGGTGTCGTTCCCGGACGGGAAGAACACGTGTCCGATGGTGACGGCGAGGTAGGAGTAGATGCCGAAGTCGAACCACTCCATGGCGTTTCCCAGCGAGGCCGCTTTCACGGCCCGCTTGACCGCGGCGTCGTCCGTGACCGTGATGTCGGTCCGGCGCAGTCGCGGGTTCCGCCGCTTGCGGACGGCCCGGAAGAGCGTGGGGTGGCGTTTGACCGCTTCGGGGTCGGCCACCTGGTGGGGGTCGGGGGCCGCCATGGCCGGGTCCTTTCCTCGGAGTGTGTTCCAGGAAAGGCTTCTGCGCAATCGCGGCGGTCGCAAACCGACTTCGGGGGCCGATGCGATCTCCCTCACATGATCTCGACATGTTCCCCGGCCGGGGAACATGTCGAGATCACCGGGGAACACGTCGAGATCATGTGAGGGGCGGGCGGGCTCAGATGCCCAGATCCCTGATGATCTTCGCCACGTGGCCGGTCGCCTTCACGTTGTAGAACGCGTGCTCGACCTTGCCGTGCTCATCTACGACGACGGTGGAACGGATCACGCCCGTCACGACTTTGCCGTAGAGCTTCTTCTCGCCGAAGGCGCCGTACGCCTCCAAAGTCTCTTTGGCCGGGTCGCCCAGCAGAGTGACCTTGAGGTTCTCGGTGTCGCGGAACTTCGCGAGCTTCTCCGGCTTGTCGGGGGAGATGCCGATGACGTCGTACCCGGCGCCGGCCAGGAGGTCGAGGTTGTCCGTGAAGTCGCACGCCTGCTTGGTGCATCCGGGGGTAAGAGCCGCCGGGTAGAAGTACACGATGACCTTGCGGCCCTTGTGGTCCGCGAGCGACACCTCGTTGCCGTCGGCGTCGGGAAGGGTGAAGGCGGGAGCGGTGTCGCCGGGCTTCAGTCGCTCGCTCATGTGGATCTCCTCGGGTGGTGCGCGGGGCGGACGGGACCGAGGGTAATAGGGGTGCCGCCGGGTGTGCGGCGGTTCGAGCTGACAGACTGTCGATGAAGGTTTACCGGACGACGACCACGGAGGCGGCGCAGTGTCGGATGCCAGGAGCCCTGCGCAGATCGAGGCGGACATCATCAGCAGGCGCGAGCAGCTCGCGGTGGTGCTCGACGAGATCGGGGTGCGGGTACACCCGAAGACGATCATCGCGGATGCCAAGGCGAGGGCGGCCGAGTCCGTGGACCGGACGGCGGGCCGTGCGTTCGTGGCGGTGAACCGCTCGGTGTCGGAGGTGAAGGCCCAGTTCGTCGCGGAGGACGGCTCTCCGCGGCTGGAGCGGGTGATTCCCGCGGCGTTGCTGGTGGCCGGTGTGGTGGGGCTGCTTGCCGTGTCCAGGCGCCGCCGCACGTGACCGGTACGCGCCGGGGGGTGTTCCGTACCCGGAGGCGTGGGGTCCGGGGGGCGGCAGGTAGGTTGCGGGCGTGAGCGACAACACCCACGAGGACCGCCGCGGTGCCGCCGGTCCCGCCGATGACGACAAGCTGCCCATCCGGATGCTGCATGACCGGGTGCTGGTGCGGAACGACGCGTCGGAGGGCGAGCGGCGCTCCGGCGGGGGCATTCTGATCCCGGCGACGGCCGCGGTGGGCCGGCGGCTGGCCTGGGCCGTGGTGGTGGCGGTGGGGCAGAACGTGCGGACGGTGGAGCCTGGGGACCGGGTGCTGTACGACCCCGAGGACCGTGCCGAGGTCGAGGTGCGGGGTGTGGCGTACGTGCTGATGCGGGAGCGTGATCTCCACGCGGTGGCCGCCGACCGGTTCGAGGGTTCGGTGGATTCGACCGGGCTGTATCTGTAGGACCCGCGGTTGTCCGGGGGCCTGGTGGCGGGTGTCACCAGGCCCCTCTTCCGGTTCTGCGCTGTGGCTGTGGCTGTGGCTGTGGCTGTGGCTGTGGCCGCGGTTGCGACTGCGGCTGCGGCTGCGGTCAGTGTGTTCTTCGCGGGGGGCGCGGTGGTCGTTCTCCGCTGGTCGGCGGTTGTCGTCGGCCGGCCGTCGTCCGTGGTTGCCGCCGGCCGGTCATACCGGTTGGCTGCCGGGGAAGTCGGGGCCGCGGACGCCCTCGATGAAGCCGCCCCGGCCCCCGCCCCCGCCCCCGCCCCCGCCCCCGCCCCCGCCCCCGTCTGCGCCTGCGTTGTCGCCGTCTCCGCTGGCTTCTCCGGTGTTTCCGGTGGCGCCCGTCGCTCCGGCGGGGCCGTTCGTTCCGCCGCTGTCCGCCGTGCCGGTGGTGCCGTCGGTGCCGCCTGTTCCACGGGTGTCCGTGCCGGGCGGGGCCGGGGTGCCGGCGGCGGGGCGGCTCGGGGTGGTGCCGGGCGGGGTGGTGGGCCGCGTCGAGGGGGAGGCGTCCGTGCTGCCGTCGGGGTTCTCGTCGACCGGGGGCTCGTCCTCGGCGGAACCCGGGGCCGGCTTGAGGTCGAACTGCCGGGCGGGGGAGGAGCGCAGCGCCGCTTCCGTATAGGCGGCCCAGGTCTCGGCGGGGGCGCCGCCGCCGTTGAGGCGGGGCAGGCCGAGGGCTCCGTACAGCGGGGTCTGGGCGCCGGTGTCCGGGTTCTGGCCCATGACGGCGACGACGGTGGCGAGGTCCGGGGTGTATCCGGCGAACCAGGCGGCCTTGTCCTCCTCCGCGGTGCCGGTCTTGCCGACGGCGGGGCGGCCCACCGCCTGGGCCGCCGTGCCGGTGCCGCCCTGCACGACGCTGCGCAGGACGGAGGTGGTGGTGTCGGCGGCTTCGCGGCTGATGGCCTGGTCGGTCGTGCGTTCGGGCAGTTCGATGGCGGTGCCGTTCTTGGTGACCTTGTCGACGAGGACGTGGCTGCCGTGCCGGCCGTGGTCGGCGAGGGTGGCGTACGCCTCGGCCATGTCCAGGACGCTGGCGTTGGCGGGACCGAGGGCGATGGAGGGGGAGGCGGTGAGGTCGGGGGTGTCGGTGGGGATGCCGAGGGCGACGGCGGTGTCGCGGACCTTTCCGGGGCCGACGTCCTGCGCCATCTGCGCGTAGACGGAGTTGACGGACTTGTCGGTGGCGGTGCGTACGGTGATGTCGCCGTAGTCGACGTCGTCCTCGTTGGCGGGGGCGTAGCCGGTGGGACCCTGCGGGCCGACGACCATGCGTTTGTTGCTGCCGTCGTAGACGGTGTCGGGTGTGATGCGGCGGCCGTCCTGGGTGGTGGAGTCGTTGACGACGGCGGAGGCGAGGACGAACGGCTTGAAGACGGAGCCGACCTGGTAGTCGCGTCGGGTGGCGTTGCTGACGTACTGCTTGGTGTAGTCGATGCCGCCGTACATGGCGACGACGGCGCCGGTGTCGGGGACGATGGAGACGCCGCCGACGCGGACGTTGCGGTCGGCCTCGCGTTCGGCGCTGGTCTTGGCCATCACGTTGGTGTCGACGGCTTCGACGAAGGCGTCCTGCTTGGCTTTGTCGAGGGTGGTGGTGATGCGGTAGCCGCCGGTGGCGAGGGTCTCCTCGTCGAGGATGCCGCGCTGGTTCAGGTAGTCCTCGACGGCCTGCACGATGTAGCCGCGCTGCCCGGAGAGTCCGGTCGACGCCTTGGCCTCGCCGGGGGTGGGGAAGCGTGTCGCCGCCCGTTCGGCCGCGTCGAGCCAGTCCTCCTTGACCATGCCGTCCAGGACGTAGTCCCAGCGGTGCCGGGCGGCGGATTCGTTGTCGGGGTGGGCGACGACGTCGTAGGCGCTGGGGGCGTTCAGGAGGGAGGCGAGGTACGCGCCTTCGGCGGTGGTGAGGTCCTCGACGTTCTTGCTGTAGTACGCCTGGGCGGCCGCTTGGATGCCGTACGCGTTGCGTCCGAAGTAGCTGGTGTTGAGGTAGCCCTCGAAGATCTGGTCCTTGGTCTCCTCGCGGTCGAGCTTGACCGCGATGAAGAATTCCTTGGCCTTGCGCACGACGGTCCGTTCCTGGCCGAGGTAGTAGTTCTTGACGTACTGCTGGGTGATCGTGGAGCCGCCCTGTTTGCCCTTGCCGGTGACGGTGTTCCAGCCGGCCCGCACCATCGCCTTCACGTCCACGGCCCGCTCGGAGTAGAAGTCCCTGTCCTCGGCGGCCAGTACCGCGTGCTGGACGGTGTCGGGGACCTGGGAGAGCTTGACCTTCTCGCGGTTCACCTCGCCGTCACGGGCGATGACGCTGCCGTCGTTGTAGAGGTAGACGTTGGACTGGGCGGTGGCGGCGGCGTTGGCGGCCGGGATGTCGACGAGGTGGTAGCCGGCGAAGAACCCGCCGATGAGGAGGAGGGCGAGGCCCAGCACGGTGCCGAGGGTCATCCGCCAGGTCGGGACGGCGCGCCGCCAGCCGGTGCGCCGGGGCCGCTTGGTCCGCTGCTTCTTTCCGCTCCCCCCGCTCCCCCCGCTCGGCCCGTTCTCCCTGTTCTCCCCGCTCTCCCCGCTCTCCCCGTTCTTCCCGGGTGGCTTTCCCCGGCCGCTCCCGGGTGCGGCCGCCGCGCCCGAGGGGTCGCGGGGGTCCCAGTGCTGTGACGCGTCGCTCATGTCCGTGGGGCTCCTCGGGCGTGGTCAGTTCTTCCATAGTGCCCGTTTTGCCGGAAAATCATCGGTTTCTTCCCGGGTCGTTCCCTCCACCGGTCGTCCCGAAATGCGGTCGCGGCGGCTGAGGCGGGTGCACTAGGGTCGGACGCTTTGGTGTCGGGGCCGGCGGCGGCGGGGGAGAGGGGACGGCGTGCGGCTCTACACGGTGGTGGCGGGGGGCGCGTTCCGGCGGTACGCCACCTACCGGACGGCTACGGCCGCGGGTGTGTTCACCAACACCGTCTTCGGTTTCATCGTGGCGTACACCTACATCGCGTTGTGGGACGCACGCCCGCAGCTCGGCGGGTACGACACCTCCCAGGCGCTGACCTACGTCTGGCTGGGGCAGGCCCTGCTGATGGCCTGCGCCATGATGGGCGGCGGTTTCGAGGACGAGCTGACGGAGCGGATCCGCACGGGGGACATCGCCGTCGACCTGTACCGTCCCGTCGATCTCCAGCTGTGGTGGCTGGCGGCGGACCTGGGCCGGGCCGCCTTCCATCTGCTGGGCCGGGGCATCGTGCCGATGCTCCTGGGGGCGCTCGCCTTCGATCTGGCCCTGCCCGGTTCGCCGTGGACCTGGCCGGCCTTCCTCGTCTCGGTGTTCCTGGGCGTCGTGGTGAGCTTCGCGGTGCGCTATCTGGTCGCGCTGTCGGCGTTCTGGCTGATGGACGGGGCGGGGGCGATGCGGATCGTGTCGCTGGCCGGTCTGTTCTTCTCCGGGATGCTGCTGCCGCTGAACCTGTTCCCCGGGCTGCTGGGCGAGGTGGCGCGGGCGCTGCCGTGGTCCTCGCTGCTCCAGGTCCCGGCCGATGTGTTCCTCGGCAAGCACACGGGGTGGGGGCTGGCGGGGGCGTACGCGTTCCAGGCCGGGTGGGCGGTGGTGCTGCTGCTGGCGGGCCGTCTGGTGCAGGCCGCGGCGACCAGGAGAGTGGTGGTGCAGGGTGGCTGACAGTGTGGTGCGCGAGGACGGGGAGGGCCGGGCGGGCGAGGGGGCCGGGGCGCAGGACCCGGCCTCCCGGGGCGGCCGTGCGGACGGCGAGGCCCGGACGGCGGAGGCGTTCGCGTTCCCGGAGCGGCCCCGGCTGCTGGAGGGCGTACGGGCGTACGGGCTGATCATGGCGATGTGGGTGCGCTCGACGATGGCGTACCGGGCCTCGTTCGCCATGACGGCCTTCGGGGACTTCGCGGTGACGGCCTTCGACTTCGTGACGATCCTGCTGATGTTCTCGCACGTCGACGCGTTGGGCGGCTACACCTTGCAGGAGATCGCCCTGCTGTACGGCCTGTCGGCCACCGCGTTCGGGCTGTGCGATCTGCTGCTGGGTTCGATGGACCGGGTGGGCCGCCGGGTCCGCGACGGGACGTTCGACACCTTGCTGGTGCGTCCGGTGCCGGTGCTGGCGCAGGTCGCGGCCGACCGGTTCGCGCTGCGCCGGCTGGGGCGGATCACGCAGGGGCTGCTGGTACTGGGCTACGCGCTCCTCTCGCTGGACATCGCGTGGACGCCGCTGAAGGTGACGATGCTGCCGATGATGGTGGTGAGCGGGGCGGCGATCTTCGGGGCGGTCTTCGTCGCGGGAGCGGCGTTCCAGTTCGTCGCGCAGGACGCCTCGGAGGTGCAGAACTCCTTCACGTACGGCGGGACGACGCTGCTCCAGTACCCGCCCACGGTCTTCGCGAAGGACCTGGTGCGGGGGGTGACGTTCGTGGTGCCGCTGGCCTTCGTCAGCTGGCTGCCCGCGCTGTACGTGCTGGACCGGGACTACCCGGTGGATCTGCCGCAGTGGGTGGCGTTCCTGCCGCCGCTGGTGGCGGCGGGCTGCTGGGTGCTCGCGGGCCTCGCGTGGCGGGCGGGACTGCGGTCCTATCGGAGCACGGGCAGTTGAGGAAACGGGATTCGGGCGTGTCGGGCGGGTTCACGCGGAAGGGCACGGGCATGGACAACGACGGCTTCATCAGCCTCGACGGAGTCGAGAAGGTCTTCCAGGTCCGCCGCCGCACCGGGCTGCTGCGCCGCGAGCGCCGCGAGGTGCGGGCGGTGGACGGGATCAGCTTCCGGGTGGCCCGGGGGGAGATGGTCGGCTACATCGGCCCGAACGGGGCCGGGAAGTCGACGACGATCAAGATGCTGACGGGCATCCTCACCCCGAGCGGTGGCCGGCTGCGGGTCGCGGGCATCGACCCCTCCCGGGAGCGCACCCGGCTGGCGCACCGCATCGGTGTGGTCTTCGGCCAGCGGACGACCCTGTGGTGGGACCTGCCGTTGCGTGACTCCTACCGGCTGATGCACCGCATGTACCGCATCCCCGACCGGCGTTACCGCGAGAATCTCGACCGCTGCGTCGAACTCCTCGATCTGGGTGCGCTGCTGGACGTTCCCGTACGGCAGCTCTCGCTGGGGCAGCGGATGCGCGGCGATATCGCGGCGGCGCTCCTGCACGATCCGGAGGTGCTCTACCTGGACGAGCCGACGATCGGCCTGGACGTGGTCTCCAAGGCCAGGGTGCGGCAGTTCCTGAAGGAGTTGAACGCGGAGCGGGGGACGACGGTCCTGCTGACGACACACGACCTCACCGACATCGAGCAGTTGTGCGGCCGGGTGATGGTGATCGACCGCGGCCGGCTGATGTACGACGGTTCGCCGGCGGGCCTCCATGAGGTGGGGGAGAGCGAACGCGTGCTCGTGGTGGATCTGGAGAGTGAACTGCCTCCGATCGTGCTGGAGCAGGAGGGGGCGGGCGGCGGTCCGGCGGTGCGGGCGGTCAAGGTGGAGGGCCCGCGCCAGTGGCTGCCGTTCCCCGCCGCCGCGTCGGCGGCCCCGCTGGTGGCGCGGATCGCCGCGGAGTACCCGCTGGCCGACCTGTCGGTGCGGGAGCCGGACATCGAGGCCGTGATCGCGAGGATGTACGCGTCCGGGACGTGACGGGCCCCTTGGGGGCGGCGCGCGCAGGTCGTGGGCCTGCACCTCTGTGCCGGGAACGGCTGCGTTCAATAGGCTGCGCGGTATGACAAGTGAACGTCCGGACATGCGCGCCTCCGATGCCGAGCGCGAGCGGATCGCGGAACTGCTGCGCGAGGCCGTGGCCGAGGGCCGACTGGATATGGACGAGTTCGGCCAGCGTCTCGAAACGGCCTACAAGGCCCGCACACACGGGGAGTTGGAGCCGCTGGTCCAGGACCTTCCGGCACCGGGCTCGGCCGTCGCCCCGGTGGGCTCCTCCGCTCCCGTCCCGCTGCGGGGCTCCGCGGCGAACTGGCCCGCGCGGATCGGCGGCACCGCCACCTCGAAGGGGGCGTTCGCCTTCTGGGGCGGGTTCAACCGGAAGGGCCGCTGGACGGTGGGCCGGACCTTCACCGCGTTCGCGATGTGGGGCGGCGGCGAGATCGATCTGCGCGAGGCGAACTTCGAGGACCGCGAGATCGTCATCCGCTGCTTCACGATCATGGGCGGCCTCCAGGTGACCGTGCCGCCGGAGCTGAATGTCGAGGTGAGAGGCGTCGGCATCATGGGCGGCTTCGGCGAGGGCTCCAGCGAGGACGGCGAGCCGGCCCCGGACGCCCCGACCGTGCGGGTCACCGGCTTCGCCCTGATGGGCGGCGTCGGCGTGGAGCGCAAGCGGACCAAGGCGGAGCGCCGCCGCCTGAAGGAGGCGAAGGAAGCGGAACGGGAAGCGCGCCGGGGACGCGAGGTGGAGGGCCCCGCCGAGGGGCCCCGCAAGGAACTCTGAGGGCAGGTCCCCCGCCGGTACGGCCGTGTGCCGCCCACCACCGGTACGGCCGTACCGCACGCACGCACGGCCCCGCATGCCCGCCCGGCCCGTACGCCCTGCCCGCCCGGCCCGTACGCGGCTCCTTCTCAGTGACTCACAGCGCGTCGGCCCGGGGCGTGCGGGCCCGGTCCACGGACGTCAGGTCCACCCGGTCGCCGAGCGCGCGGTAGCCGACGTCGTTGAGGTGCAGGTGGTCTCCGGAGTCGTACGAGGCGAGGATCCGGGTCGGCGCGGCGGGGTCGCGTACCGCCGCGTCGAAGTCCACGTACGCGTCGAAGACCGTGCCGGCCCGGATCTGCTCGTTGACCGCCCGGCGCACGGCTTCGCGCTGCGGAGTCCAGGTGGCGAAGCCCTCGAACGGGGTCAGCGTCGCCCCGACGACGGTGAGTCCGCGGGCGTGCGCCCGGTCGGTGAGGGCGCGCAGGCCGTCCACGAGACGCTGGGGGTCGGTCTCCTGGGGGCGCTGCTGCACATCGTTGACGCCGAGGGCCACGACGACCGTCCGGACCCCGGCGACCGACAGGACGTCACGGTCGAACCGGTCGGTGCCCGACGGTCCGCCGGTGCCGCGGCCGATGCCCAGGACCCGGTTGCCGGAGATGCCGGCGTTGGCGACTCCGTACCGGCCGCCCAGCCGGTCGGCGAGGACGTCGGGCCAGCGGGCGTTGGCGTCGGTGGTCGAGCCGCTGCCCGCCGTCAGGGAGTCCCCGAGGGCGACGATCGCGCCGAGCGCCCTCTCGTTGCGGACGTCCACGGCGGTCAGGTAGCGCCAGTGGGTGGTGCTCCAGGTGCCGCGCTCGTCGATCAGGTACGAGGTCTGGTGGGAGGAGGGGTGGTAGGTGACCGGCCCGCCCGCCTGTGGGGTGCGGAAGCTGACCTGGAGGTCGGAGTCGGGGGCCACGGGCACCACGACGGGGTCGCTGATGACCCGTCCGCCGGCGGCGACGGTGACGGCGGCGGCACCGCCGAAGGTCACCGGCCGGGTGTTGACGGCGGCCTGGTCCACGACGAGGGGGGCCGTGCCGAAGAGGTTCGACAGGGTGATGCGGGCGACGTTCCCGCCGATGCTGGTGTGCACGACGTTACGTATGGTGCGCCCGGGGAGTCCGTTCTCGGTGCCCGGTTCGGCGCGGACGGGCGCGGCGGTCCAGGTGGCGACCCAGGAGCCGCCCGAGGCGGCGGGATCGACCGGGTTGCGGGCCGCGGCCTGGGTCTCGGTGGGCGGAAGCGGTGCCGGCCGGGAGCCGGAGAGCAGCGTCGTGCCGAAGGCGACGGCGGCGGCGAGCACGGCGGTGCCCGCCACTAGGGCGATGAGCAGGGCATACCCCTGGCGCCTGGGCATGTGCGGTGTTTCTCCTTGCGATGGTCGTGCTCGTCCCATGATGCGACAGGCCGCCGGGAACTCGACGTGCGGCCCGGGAGTAGGGGAGGCAGGGACAATGTGTAGGTCACGGGGGCGAGGCGTACGCGGACGGGTGGAGCGGATGGAACGGACCGGATCCGGCGAGCAGGGGCAGGGCGAGGACGCGGTGCGGAAGTCGGAGCGATCGGAGTCGTCGGGGCCGTCGGGGCGAAAGGACGGGACGGGGCCGTCGGAGCCGTCGGAGCGAGCGGCGGAGCTGGAGTCCGGGCGCGAGGCCGGATCGGAGCCGGAGGCAGTGTCCGGGCACGCGGCTCGATCGGAGCCGGAGGCAGTGCCGGAGCCGGAGTCCGGGCACGCGTCCCGATCGGTGCCGGAGCCGGAGCCGGAACCAGCCCCGGCACTGGGGCAGGCACAGGGGCTGGGGCAGGCACAGGGGCTGGGACAGGCACAGGGGCTGGGACAGGGACAGGGCTCCGGGTGGAAACGCGAGGGCTCCGGTCCGCCGCGCACGGCGGGCCCGCTGGCCTCGTTCGCGTACACCGCCGCCGACGAGGAGAAGCAGCGCGGCGTACGGCGCATGAAACTCACGGCCACCGGCCTCCTTCTGCTCGTCGCGCTCGTCTACGTCCTGGCCACCTGGGCGAAGAACTCAGGCGTGGGGGGCTGGCCGGGCTACGTCGCGGCGGCTGCCGAGGCGGGGATGGTGGGTGCGCTGGCGGACTGGTTCGCCGTGACGGCGCTTTTCCGGCGTCCGCTCGGCCTGCCGATTCCGCACACGGCCATCATCCCCACCAAGAAGGATCAGCTGGGACAGTCCCTCGGTTCCTTCGTCGGCGAGAACTTTCTCTCCGGAGACGTCATTCGTGACCGAATTCACGCTCTGGGGGTCGGCCGGAGGCTCGGTGCGTGGCTCGCGGAGCCGGCCCATGCCGACCGGGTCACCGCCGAGTTGGCGACGGCCCTGCGCGGTGCGCTGACGGTCCTTCGGGATTCCGACGTGCAGGCGGTGGTCGGCGAGGCCATCACCCGGCGCGCGGACGCGGCGGAGGTCGGTCCGAGCCTCGGCAAGATGCTGGAGAAGGTCGTCACGGACGGCGGCCACCGCAAGGTCGTCGACCTGGTGTGCGTACGGGCGCACGACTGGCTGGTGGAGCACGGCGACTCGGTGATGAACGCGGTGCAGGGCGGAGCCCCGGGCTGGACGCCGCGCTTCGTGGACAAGCGGGTGGGGGAGCGGGTCTACAAGGAACTCCTGCGGTTCGTCACGGAGATGCGCGACATGCCGGAGCACCCGGCGCGCGGCTCCATCGACACGTTCCTGAACGACTTCGCGTCCGACCTCCAGAGCGACGCCGACACCCGGGCCCGCGTGGAGCGGCTGAAGTCGGAGATCCTGGGCCGCGGCGAGGTCCAGGACGTCATCGCCTCGGCCTGGTCCTCCGTACGCACGATGATCCTCTCGGCGGCGGAGGACGAGCGGAGCGAACTGCGCCTGCGGGCGCGCGCGTCGCTGATGTCGCTCGGTGCGCGGCTGGCGAGCGACGAACGGCTCCGGGGCAAACTGGACGGCTGGCTGGAGGACGCGGCGGTGTACGTCGTGACGACGTACCGCGCGGAGATCACCTCGCTGATCAGCGAGACGGTCGCGGGCTGGGACGCGGACCAGACCTCGAAGAAGATCGAGGCGCACATCGGCCGGGACCTCCAGTTCATCCGCATCAACGGCACGGTGGTCGGCGCGCTGGCGGGCCTGGCGATCTACACGGTGTCGCACGCGCTGAGCGGCTGAAGGCCGGGTGACGGCGACGGGGACGGCGGTGGAGACGGCGACGGTGATGGAGACGATGACGGTGACGGTGACGGTCGAGGAAGGCGGAGCGGCGGGCGGGGCCGGTCCCGTACGTCTCATCTGCACCGACCACGGCGGTGAGGGCCCTCCCCTGCTCCTGCTGCACGGCCTGGCCGGGCATTCCGGCGAGTGGGAGGCGTTGGCGGCCCGGTTCGCGTCCACACACCGGGTGATCGCCTTCGACGCCCGGGGCAGCGGGGCGAGCACCCGCCGGCCCGGGGACGTGACGCGGGCCGCACACGTGCGCGACGTGCTCGCCGTCGCGCGCCGGTTCGGTCTGGCAGGGGAGGACACGGTGCTGGTCGGCCAGTCGATGGGCGGCCTCACCGCTCTGCTGACGGCGGCGGCCCACCCGGAGGTGTGCCGGGCACTGGTCCTGATCGAGGCGGGACCGGCGGGGCCGAGCCCCCGGTTGCCGGAGCAGATAGGCGACTGGCTCGACTCGTGGCCGGTGCCGTTCCCGGACGCGGGGGCGGCCGAGGCGTTCTTCGGCGGCGGGCCGGCGGGCCGGGCCTGGGCGGCGGGCCTCGTGCCGGGCCCCGGCGGTCTGCATCCCCGCGTCGACCGGGACGTGATGGTGGCCACCGTCCAGGAGAACGCGCGGCGGCACTACTGGGACGACTGGGACCGGGTGCGCTGCCCGGTGCTGGTGATACGGGGCGAGAACGGCACGATGAAGCCGGACGAGGCCGACCGGATGCGGGCCCGGCACCCGGTGACGCGGATCGGCGTGATCCCGGGGGCGGGTCACGACGCCCACCTGGACAACACGGCGGCGGTGTACGGGGAGATGGCGGCGTTCCTCGCCTGAGTCCCGGCCGCGGCGCCGCCGTGCAGGCGCACGAGGCCCACGAGCTCGACGCCCGCGCGGCCTCCTTCAGGCGGTCGCCGCACGGGCTCCAGGCGGCCGCCGCCCGGGCCTTCGCCTGCGGCCTGGCCCGGCGCAGCACCGACGAGGTCCGTAAACCGGTAGGGACCACGGAGGAGACGTTCCTGGCGGCGTCGGTTTCGGTTTCGGCGTCGGCGGCCGAGGGCGTCGCGCTCACCCGTGGTGGCTTCGGCGCTTCCCCCTGGGGGCTCGTCGCCGCCGTCCGGAGCGGTGGTCTCCGGCCGGCGTGCCAGGTCCCGAACGGCGCGGAGTTCGCCCGAGGTTGAGGCCGGCTCGCCGTGGTGCGGGAGGCCGAGCGGGAACAGCGGCAGGGGCGGCGCCGGCAGACGCGCAACCGGTAGGTGCGTGACGGGGAAGGGGACACGATGGCCGACGCCGAACAGGGCGCCGAGGACGACACGGACGAGGCGCCCGGACCGGATGAGCGGGTCCGTACCGATGGGCAACGTACCGATGGGCAACGGTCCGAGGGGCAACGTACCGATGGGCAACGGTCCGAGGAGCAACGTACCGATGGGCAACGGTCCGAGGAGCAACGTACCGATGGGCAACGGTCCGAGGAGCAACGGTCCAACGGGCAGCGGGCCGATGGGCAGCGGGCCGACGGGCCCCCGGCCGGGAGACCCCCGTTGCCGGGCGGCACACCGTCCGGTCGGCGCGGTCTCCTGGCGGACGCCTCGCTCACCGCCGTCCTCGCGGGCCTGATCACCGTCGTGGTGTCGTGCTCCGGCCCCCTCCTCGTGGTCCTGGCCGCGGCCTCCGCCGGCCGGCTGACCGACGAGCAGACCGCGTCGTGGGTGTGGGCGGCGTGCGTGGGCAGCGGAGTGACCGCCGCCGTGCTCAGCTGGTGGACCCGGATGCCGGTCATCACCGCGTTCTCGACGCCGGGTGCCGCGCTCCTCGTGGGCAGCCTCGGGGACTACACGTACCCCGAGGCCGTCGGGGCCTTCCTGGTCAGCGGTCTCCTCATGGCGCTGTTCGGGCTGACGGGGGTCTTCGGGCAGGTCCTGCGCCGCGTACCGCCGGGAATCGTGGCGGCGATGCTGGCGGGCGTGCTGTTCTCCTTCGGCGTCGGTCTGTTCTCGGCGCTGGACGGCGCGCCTCTTCCGGTCCTCGCCTCGCTCGCCACCTACCTGGCGGTCAAACAGCGATCGCCGAGATACGCGGTGGCGTGGGCCCTGGTGGCGGCCGTGCTCGCCACCGCCGTAGCCCCGGGCATCGACGCCTCGTCCGTCGACATCGGTCTGACCCTGCCCGTCTTCACGGCCCCGGAGTTCTCCGGTTCGGCGCTGGTGGGCCTGGCCGTTCCGCTGGCCGTGGTGACGACGGCCTCGCAGAACGCGCCCGGGCTGGGCGTGCTGGCGGCCTGCGGCTACCGCCCGAACGACCGGCTGCTCATCACGGCCACCGGACTCGCCTCGACGGTGTTCGCGCCGCTGGGCGGCCACGCCGTCAACCTGGCGGCGATCACGGCCGCGATCAGTACGGGCGAAGAGGCGCACCGCGACCCGCGACGCCGCTATGTGGCCGGTCTGGCGTGCGGCGTCTTCTACCTGCTGGCAGGTGTCTGCGGAGCCGCCCTCGTGGGCCTCTTCGCCGTGCTGCCGCCCCAGCTGATCGCCGTCATAGCGGGGACGGCCCTGCTCGCCACGCTCTCCACGAGCCTCACCCAGGCCGTGGCGGACGAGCCGGGCCGGGACGCGGCCGTGGTCACCTTCCTCACCACGGCCTCCGGCGTCACCCTCGGCGGCATCGGGTCCGCGTGCTGGGGCCTGGTCCTGGGACTGGCGACGCACGCGGCGCTGACCGCGTGGCGGCGGCGCGACCGTCAGGAGAAGGCGGTATGAACGGCCCGCAGGCGGCCGGGCGGCGGGTCAGGGGAGGGCGGTGGCACCACTGCGTCGGGCGAAGCGAGGGTCACTCGCAGCCGACGCCGTCGCCGTCGCGGTCCAGGTGGCGTCCGTAGCCGGGGTCTCCGGTCCGGATGGGCGCGGCGCCCGCGTTCCGTACGGCGGTGCAGTTCGCGTACGTGGTGCTGCCATCCCCGCCCCCGCCGCTCGTACTGCCGCCACTGTCACCGCCGCCGCTCCCACCGCTTCCACCGCTTCCGCTTCCGCTTCCGCCGGAGGATGACGTGGACTCGCCCCACGGCTCGCACCCCACACCGTCGCCGTCGCGGTCCAGGTGGGGCGCGTAGCCGGGATCTCCCTCCTCGACCGGAGCGGCCCCGGCGGCACGCGCGGCATCGCAGTTCTTGAAGTACGCCGGGGCCGGTGCCGTCGTCTTCGGCGCGGGCTTCGACGCGGGGGTCGGCTCCGGGTCGGGCGAGGCGACCGTGATGCGTACGACGGCGGTGGCGGCGGGTACCTCGGTGCCCTTCACGAGGACCCGGTACGTCAGCTCGTCCTCACCGGCGTACCCGTCGCCGGCGGTGTACGTGAGCGTGGTCCCGGACACCGATGCGGAACCGTGGCCGGGTGCGCTGTCGATGCTCAGGGTCAGCTCGGCCGGGTCGTAGGTATGGAGCAGCGCCGCGCGGGTCCCGCTCTCCAGGGTGACGGAGTCGTTGTCGAGGACGTCCACGTCCAGACTGCTGCCCGCGTCCAGGCTCTCCTCGTCGTCCATGAGTGCCAGGGCTCGTTCCACGGAGGGCGACGGACTGACCGACGCGGCGCCCTTGGCGGGGTTCTTTCCGTCCTGACCGTCCGTACCGCCGTCGTCGCCTCCGCACCCCGCCAGCAACAGGGCGAGTGCGCCCGCTCCCACAGACGTCCGTATCCGGAGGAGCCCGCCTCTCGGACGCCGTGACTGCTTTCCCGTCTGCATGTGTTGCCCCCATGGCCGAACTCTGTGCGGTGGAGCAGCCGATGTTCGCAGCGCGCCCGGGATTGCATCAGAGGCATGCGGGAAGCGAAGCGGAATTGTGATGAGAGCGTGTACAAAGCGTGCAGGGATGGTCGGACAAGCGGCCGGGAGCGAGGGCCATGTCAGGTCAGGCCGGGCCGCGTCGGGCCATGCCGGGTGGCGTCGGGCGGCTTGGGGCGGCGTCGGGCCGTGCCGGAACGTGCCGCGCGGTGGCCGGTCATGCCGGAACGTGCCGGGTGGCGTCGGGTCATACCGGTACGTGCCGGGTGGCGTCGGCCGCCCCGCCCGTCGCGGGCGAGCGCTACCGTGGTCCGGGTGAAGGACCGCCCGACCGACCTCGACGTATCCGTCCTGGCTTCCGCCCTCGGGGCCTGGGGCTTCGAGCCCGTCACACTCACCCACGCCCCGGTCGGCTTCGGCGACCACCATTGGGTCGCGGTCGGGACGGAAGGCCGGCGGACCTTCGTCACGGTCTCCGACCTCGCGCACAAGCCGCACTGCGGACCCGACGCGGCCACGGCCTGGACGGGCCTGAACCGCGCCATGAACACGGCGGCCGTCCTCGCCTCCGCGCTCGACCCACCCGCCGGGGAGCGCGTGTTGGTGGCTCCGCTGCGTACCGGGGCGGGCCGGACCCTGCTCCGCCTGACCGAACGGTACGCCGTGAGCGTCTTCCCGTACGTGGACGCGCCCGCCGGTCACTTCGGCCAGGCGCTTGACCCCGGTGCGCGCCGCAGGCTGGTGGAGAGACTGGCCGGACTGCACGCCGTACCACCCCCTTTGGAGACACCGGCGCCGCATCCGGCGCTGCCGGGCCGCTCCGTACTCGAAGCGGCACTGGCCGATCCGCGGCGCTTCCGGACGGGGTCGGGCCCGTACGCCCAGAGCTGCCGAACGCTGCTGGCCGCCAACGGGGCTTTGCTGCGCGCTACGTTGGGGCGCTTCGACGTCGGCACGGCACGGCTCACGTCGGACGCGCCGGCCTCCGCCACGGTCGTCACCCACGGCGAACCCCACCCCGGCAACATCCTGGACCCCGGCGGCCGCACCCTCCTCGTCGACTGGGACACCGTCGCTCTCGCGCCGCCCGAGCGGGACCTCTGGCTGGCCACCGGCGCGCCGGCGGACCTGTCCCGCTACGCCGAACTCACCGGCCACCGACCGGGTTCCGCCCTGCTCGCGCACTACGGCCTCCGGTGGGCCCTGGACGACATCGCGGCCGCGCTAAAGGTCTTCGGCGCTCCGGTGCACGCGGACACGGCCGACACGCGGCAGGCGTGGGAGGGCCTGGTCGACGCGGTGTCGCGGCTGGCCGACCGGCGCGCATAGGCGGCGAACAGGAGCCGGCCGTCCAGGCCGCTGTACGCGTGGGACGGCCTCCGTCGGCCTTACCGAGTCTCGGGGTGTCCGGACCGGGTGACGACCCCCGGCTGTTCATCGAGCAGCAGATAGCCGGCTTCGACACCGACGGCGCCACTGGCTGCTTCGCTGACGCCGGGGCCTGGGAGCCGCTCATCGCGCTCTTCGAGCGGGGGCTGATCCAGGGGGAGTCGGACCTGGACGGGTACGAGGACATCGACGACGGTTCCATGTTCATGCAGCGCACCAGGGACGAGGCTCCCGGCGGCGAGCTCATGGCCTTCGCGACGACCGGGGACGGTACCTACCCGGTGTGGGTCGGCCGTTCCGAGGCCGGCGAGGTAGCTGGCGTCGTGGTGCTGGTGGACTGCCGCGGGGCGACGGCGTGCGCGAGCTGGATGGTCGACACGGACACCTACGACTTCCCCCAGGACATGACCTGGCGGCAACGCGTAGCGGCGGTCCGCGAGGCGGACGCGCGGGCCTCATGCCAGGGCGACGCGGGCGACGACGGGCAGATGGTCGCTGCCGGTGGCGGGCAGGGTGCGGAGGTGGGCGACGGTGGCGGAGCGGGCCATGACCTGGTCGATCCGGGCCAGCGGAAGGGACGCGGGGAAGCTGAAGGCGAAGCCGCGCTCGGCCACGTTCAGGCGTGAGGTGAGCGGCTCAAGCCCCCGGTCGTCCACGGCCCCGTTGAGATCGCCCAGCAGAATCACCGTATCGACGCTCTCGGCGGCGATGGCGCGCCCCAGCAACTCGGCGCTCTCGTCTCTCCGGTCGGACGCGAGACCGCCCGCCCCGACACGGACGGAGGGCAGATGGGCGACGTACGCCGCGACGTCCCCGTACGGCGAGTGGACGACCGCGCGCACGCCGCGGCTCCACCCTTCGGCGATGCTGCGGGGCTTGATGTCGACCAGCCGCTCACCACTCAGCGGGTACGTGGACCAGAGCCCGACGGTGCCCCGTACGACGTGATGCGGATAGTCGGCGGCGAGTTCCTTCTCGTACACCGGCAACTGCGGGGCCACCACCTCCTCCAGCGCGATGAGGTCGGCCCCGGTTTCGATGAGGGCGCGGGCGGTCCCCGCCGGATCGCCGTTCTCATCACTGACGTTGTGCTGCACGACGACGAGCCCGCGCCCGCCGGCGTCCTCGGCAGGCAGCAACAAGGCGCCGAAGAGGTGTACCCAGACGCCCACGGGCAGAAGCACGGCCACCAGCGCGACAGCCGCCCGCCGCACCAGGGCGGCCCCCAGCAGAAGGACGATGACCACCCCGAACCACGGCAGGAAGGACTCCAGCAGGCTCCCGATCCTCCCGGGCCGGTTGGGCACCGCCCGATGGAACGCCAGCACGCCGGCCACGACCACGGCGAACCCGGCGAGCACCCACCCGCGCCGCCCGCCACCCGCGCCAGGCACCACCGGCTTCGCCCCCGACGCCACACCGGCCCCTGCCTGTTCCACCATGTCTTCCCATCCTCTTGGTCCCGCCTCCCAGGACGAGTGACCAGGGGGGCCGGGTTCCGGTCTCTCGCCGAGATCTGAGAACGGAGCCGTATTCTGCTCTGGCGAGTCTCTGTCAGCGCAGCTGGCCAAGCCGTCGAACATGGGCGCGCCGACTCAGCCCGCGGCGATAGCCGAGTAGGTCAATACATCGGCCGGGATCTGATGGGAAAGCTTCCACTCGATCGCCATAGGTTTGCTGCCTGTGTGTTTAACGTACTCCGCCGGCCCCATGAGCATCCACGGTTGAGGTCCACCGATATCCGTCTGCTTGTATCGGCGCACAAAAAGCAGGACGTGCGTGCCCTTTTCTCTGTGCGTCTGATAGCGGACGCCTGTGGGTGACTGCTCTGAAGTCTGGTTCTGCGACTCCCAGTGGAACAAGGAGTCGTTGAGAGCGTAGTCTTTATAACGAGTTTCGGGGGAGAAGTCTTTCTCGTCTTTCTCTAGAGTGACTAGCAGGGCATCGGTTTGGATGTTCTCGCACCACTTCACACCCTCGCGGAAGTGGCCGGGCTTGCGGCCGTCCACGGCGGCCTGGCCTAGTGCGGGGAGAATTTCTTCGCGGCTGTACGACGCGTGGACCGTCAGTGGGATCGCGGCGTGCGCTCCAAGGAGCGGCACAGGGACGTGATCTGTCTGCTCCAGGACGTGAGCAAGCACTTGGCGCAATTCGTCCCTAAATGCGTGCTGATGCCTCAGCGAATCCAGTCCTGCCTGGTAAGTGGGGAAGTTCTCGCCCAATGGCCAGAGCGAGAAGAAGAACATGCGGGCGTACCCTTGCTCCTGCTCGCTGAGTTCACCGTAGGCAGGGGCATCGTCGGAAAGCAGTTTGCTGTATGCCGCAACACGCAGCGGGTCGTCGACATGCAGGAAAGCCGAGATCCGCTTGAGGAGTGGCGACTCACCTTCAGGGCCGGTCGGGTCCAGTAGTTTCGCTCGACGCAATAGAGACGTCCATGAGTTGCCGTTGCCTCGGTAGAGCTCTTTGAGCTCCCGGCCGCTCTCCTTGAGAAAATCTGCAAGACGTGCTCGTGCGTAGTGGGCGACCTCGCGGGTCAACTGTGTGACGTTTACCGCGATCTGGGTGCGAATATTGTCAATAATCGTCTCCTTGGCCTTCGTTTCAAGGATGATCTGACAACCAGAAGGAAGCTGGGGGAAGTCTTGCTCGATGCTATCGAGGAGGCGGTTGCGCGTCAGGTTGGTCAGAGCTCGGAACTGTTCCTCGAACCGGAACTCCTTGCGGTGCTGGCCGATGAAGTCCAAGACGGTGAGCACTGCCTTGTCCTCTGTGCGGCGCAATCCCCGCCCCAACTGCTGAAGGAAGACCGTGGAGCTGGAGGTAGGGCGTAGCAGGAGCAAGGTGTCGACGTCGGGGATGTCGAGACCCTCGTTGAACAGGTCGACAGAGAAAATGATTTGGAGCGTGCCCGAGCGCAAGTCATCGAGTGCAGCCTTGCGCTCGATTGCTGGGGTCCCGCCGGAGAGGGCGACAGCGCCGAGACCGGCCCGCCGGAAAAAGTCGGCCATGAAGTGTGCGTGCGCAACCGATACGCAGAATCCCAGTGCACGCATCGAGTCAGGGTCGGTGACCTTATCTCGCACTGCTTGCACAACGAGCCGAGCTCGGGCGTCGTTGCCCGTGAATAGATTGCTCAGCGCTGTCGAATCGTACGCCCCACGCTTCCATGTGACGGCGCTCATGTCCGTGTTGTCAGTGACTCCGAAATAGTGAAAGGGGCTGAGGAGTTCGTTCTCCAACGCTTCCCAGAGCCGCATCTCCGCCGCGATTCGGCCATCGAAGAACTCGTCCTGGACGTTCAATCCATCCGTGCGCTCCGGAGTTGCTGTCAGGCCCAAGAGTTCCTGGGGCTGGAAATGGGCCATGATCTTGCGGTAGGTAGGCGACGTGCTGTGATGGAACTCGTCGATCACGATGACGTCGAAGTAGTCCGGGGCAATACGGTCCAGGGCCTCCGTCCTGAGCGACTGGACGCTGGCGAACACATGGGTCCAACGGCTGGGGATCTCGCCACCGAAGAACATCTCGCCGAAGTTGGCGTCGATGAGGACGTTCTGATAGACGCGCAAGGATTGCTCCAGGATTTCCTTGCGGTGAGCTACGAAAAGTAGCCGCGGGTCACGTCCGAGCTTCTGGCGTAGGCGCTTGTAGTCCAGCGCGGCCATGACGGTCTTTCCGGTACCCGTTGCTGCGACCAAAAGATTTCGGTGCCGGTTGTGCACTGTCCGTTCGACTTCGAGGCGTTCGAGCATGTCTCGTTGGTGGGGGTACGGGCGGACCTCTAGGCCGGAAAGGGTGATGCCCGTAGGTCCGGGGCGTCCGCTGCCGCCGGCGCGGGACAAGGCGTCGTCTAGCCGCTGTGCGTCCCTGTCAGGGTCGTACGACTCGAAAGCGGGATCGCTCCAATAAGCGTCGAAGGTCGCCTCGAACTTGCGGATCACCGAGGGCGTCGCGACGGAGGAGAGGCGGACGTTCCATTCGAGCCCATCCAGGAGTGCTGCCTTGGAGAGATTTGAGCTGCCGACGTACGCCGTGTCGAAGTTGCTGGCCCGGCGGAAGAGCCACGCCTTGGCGTGGAGGCGCGTGGACCGGAGCTCGTAGTTGACCTTGACCTCGGCGCCGAAGTCTCGCACCAGTCGGTCCAGGGCGCGGCGTTCCGTGGCGCCGATGTACGTCGTTGTAAGTACACGGATGGGAACACCCCGCTCTCGCGCCGACGACAGGGACTTCTCCAAGACGCGGAGTCCATGCCACTTCACGAATGCGCAGAGGAGGTCGACTCGGTCGGCGGTGGCCAGCTCGGCGCGCAACTCGAATCCGAGACTGGGATCTTCAGGGGCGTTCGTCATGAGTGCCGTCTCGGACAAGGGTGTCGCCGGGCGTATCGAGTAGACGCCCGGTGCCTCCTGTTCCGCGATGGACAGCAGCTGACGCGGCCCATCGGTGATGAGATCAACCCACTCTGTGGCGCCCTCGATCGTCTTGAGTGATTCCAGTATGTGATTGGCTGCAATCACCTGTTCGGCAGGGGACAGACCCTGGAACACCCGCCGCACAGTGGTGCCGATATGGCGGGAGAGGGCATGTGGTGCCGATTCTGCGCCGACTGAGGCGTCGATGGAGTGCCAGCCTGTGGAGTCGAGCTGACGCATCCGCTCCGCGAGCCGATGCGTGATGAGCGATTCATATAGCCCAGCAACTGGTGCGTCGTCCGAAATGTCACTGGGCATGCCCCGAGTCCCCCTCATTTGGCTGTGCTCTCCCTGTAGTTGTATCAAGAGGGGCTGACAACGCCGTGGGTTGGTCGTCGCACTCAGTCTGGGGGCGCGGGTTGCGCGTGTTGCTAAGGGTTGTCCCGCCGGGAATTGCGGGACAACCCTTACTGACGGTTTCAAAATGAGGTTTTGAGTCGTCTCAAGCAGATGATGCTGCAGGCGAGTTGGAGAAGGCCGAGATGGAGGTCGGCGCGTATCTCG
>NZ_JBIVTR010000018.1:0-159753 GCF_044756785.1 Streptomyces sp. NPDC091649
CCCGGAGAGCCGGACGGCCACTCCTTGGGAGCCACAAATGGCAAGACACCATCAGCCACATCCGGCCCTCCCGGGCCGCCTAACACCTTACGGAGCCACCATGGCATCAGGGCCCCGACCAGGGCAGGCCGCGCCGGACTTCACCCTCCCCGGCGGAGTCCTGTCGGGCGACGACTTCGAGCGCTCCGACTATCCGCTGGCATCCGCCCGCGGCCGGTCCGTGGTGCTGGCGTTCTACCCGGGGGACAACACCAGTGTCTGCACGAAGCAGTTGTGCTCGTACTCCTCGGGCATGGAGGTCTTCGAGGGCCTCGACGCCGACGTCTGGGGAATCAGTCCACAGGGTGTGGACAGTCACGAGTCGTTCGCCCGCGCCTTCGGGCTGCGCATGCCGCTGCTGGCCGACGAGGGGCGGGAGGTCGCCCGGGCGTACGGCATCTCCGCGCCGGGCATCGGCGTGCGGCGGGCCGTCTTCCTCATCGGCCCCGACGGTGTCCTGCGCTGGAGGCACGTGGCACTGCTGGGAGCGACGTACCAGTCGCTCGCCACTCTCACGGACCGCCTGTCCGGCATTAAAGGTACGTAAAGATTGCCGGAAACCGGCAGTGACCGGAGCAGGTGCTGTATGGGACCATCCAGCCAGATCGACGGAAAACGCTCGGGGGAAGTCGACAACAGGGGAGTGATCGCGTGACCATCTTTCTCGGTCTCGGCATTGCGGGAATCGTGCTGCTCGCGCTCTCCCTGGTCTTCGGCGGGGTCCTCGAAGGTCTCTTCGACGGCGTGCTCGACGGGCTCTTCGACGGGCTTCTCTCGCTTCCGGTGATCGCCGGCTTCCTCTCGATGCTCGGCTTCGGCGGAGCGATCACGCTCGGCGCGACGGACGCCGGGACGCCGGCGGCCACCGTCGTCGGGGTCGCCGCCGGCCTCGTGGCGGGCTGGCTCACCTGGAAGTTCAGCAAGGCCCTGATGCGCGACCAGACCCACGCCACACCGCGCGACTCCGACCTGGTCGGCACCTCGGGATCCGTCGTGACGGCCATCCCGGCCGGGGGTTACGGTGAGGTGCTGCTGCGGCTGGGCGGCCAGCCCGTCAAGTACGCGGCCAAGGCGGCCGCGCCCGTGGCGCGCGGGACCGAGATCTGGGTGGAAGAGGCCCTGTCGACCACGTCGGTGACGGTCCGCCCGGTGGAGCGCTGACCACGCGAGCACCGGACTCTTCCCGGGCATCCACGCCCACGCGCCCCTGCTGACCATCCGTCCGTACCCGCCGGCCCGTAACCGACCACTCCCGCACACCCGCTCCCACGCACTCACCGAAACGGTCAACTCCTCAGCACCGCCCCGCTCCACGACAATCTGCCGTCCCCCCACGGGAGGCAGGGGGGACACATCCCATGAGTCCAGTCATCATCGCCGTCGTCGGCATCGTCGTACTCCTCGTTCTTCTCGGCCTCGTCGTCATCACCCGCTACAAGGTGGCCGGGCCCAGCGAGGCGTTCATCATCACCGGCCGCCGCGGCAAGAAGTCGACCGATCCGGTCACCGGGCACATCAGCATCGACAACAGCGGCCAGAAGGTCGTCGTGGGCGGCGGCGTCTTCGTCGTGCCGTTCGTCCAGCAGAAGTTCACCCTGGACCTCTCCAGCCGCCACATCCCGATCGCCGTACGCGGCGCGGTGACGCTGCGCGGCGTCAAGTCGAACCTCGAAGGCGTCGCGATCGTCAAGGTCGGCGGCAGCGAGGACGCCATCCGCGCCGCCGCCCAGCGCTTCCTCCAGCAGCAGGACGGCATCGTCGGCTTCACCCAGGAAGTGCTCTCCGGCGCGCTCCGCGCGATCGTCGGCCGTATGTCGGTCGAGGACATCATCCGGGACCGGGCCGCGTTCGCCGGGCAGGTCGCGGAGGAGGCCGAGGCCAGCCTCTCCGGCCAGGGCCTGATCCTGGACGCCTTCCAGATCCAGGACATCACCACCGAGGGCTCCTACCTGGAGGACCTCGGCCGCCCGGAGGCCGCCCGCGCCAAGCAGGAGGCGGACATCGCCGAGGCCATCGCGAAGCGGGCCTCGGAGCAGGCCCGGCTGAAGGCGGCCGAGGAGATCGCCATCGCCGAGCGGACGTACTACCTGAAGCAGGCCGAGATCAAGGCCGAGACGGAGGCCGCTGCCGCCAAGGCCAACGCCGCCGGACCGCTCGCCGAGGCCGCACGCCAGCAGGAAGTCCTCCAGGAGCAGGAGAAGGTCGCCGAGCGCCAGGCCGCGCTGACCGACCGCGAGCTGGACACGAAGGTCCGTAAGCCCGCCGACGCCGCCCGCTACCAGGCCGAGCAGGAGGCGGAGGCCCGCCGCATCGCCCAGGTCAAGGAGGCCGAGGCCGACGCGGAGCGCTCGCGTCTGACCGGTCAGGGCGAGAAGCTGCACCGTTCGGCCCTGGCCGACGCGGTCCGCATCGAGGGTGAGGCGGACGCCGCGGCGATCGCCGCCAAGGGTTCGGCCGAGGCCGAGGCCATGCAGAAGAAGGCCGACGCCTTCGCGCAGTACGGCGACGCGGCCGTCCTCCAGATGCTGGTCGAGGTCCTCCCGACCGTCGTGGCGAAGGCGTCCGAGCCGCTGAGCGCCATCGACAAGATGACGGTCATCTCCACGGACGGCGCGAGCCAGCTGGCCCGCACGGTCACGGACAACGTCGCGCAGGGCATGGAGCTGCTCAGCTCCACCACCGGCGTGGACCTGCCGGCCCTCCTGGAGAACCTGAAGGGCCGCACGGCCACCGTGCCCGCGCCCGCCGCCACCCCGGACGCTCCGGCGGCGGACTCCTCGACCTCGAAGAACGGCACGATCGAGGTCACGGGCTGACGCACACCGCGCCCGTCCGGGACTCGACCAGTCCCTGTGCCCGTGCCCGGCAGCGACCCGTTCGCCGCCGGGCACGGGCACGTCCGCGTCCGGGGTCCGCTTCCGGCGTCCCACAACGACGGCGGCTTTGCGTACGAGGGCGTTGTCGTCGGGCGCCCGCCGGGGATGACGGGCCGGCCCCTGCCAGTGCCTACTTCGAGATGCCGGCCGTCAGCGCGACGGTCGCGGTCACCACGCTCAGCGCCTGGGCAGGCCGGACCGAGCCGTCCAGAACACGTGCTCGGCACTCAGCCCCACACACTTCACACATCCCGGAAGCCGAAGCCGACAGCAGACGGCCCGGGGCGGGCCGGTCAGTGCGTACGGTGGGCTGGTGCAATTACTCCCGGAGCCCATTCGCCGGTTTGCCGCCTGGTGTGTCGTGATTCTCCTGGCCGCCGGCGTCGGCTACGTCGGCATCCAGATCTTCGTGGCGGTCCGGTCGGCCGTAGTGCCCGTACTGCTTGCCCTGCTCGGCACCGCACTGCTCCTGCCGGTGCACCGGTGGCTGCTGAAAGCGAAGGTGAACCCGTCTCTCGCCGCCGGGCTCACCTGCGCCGTTGTCCTCGCCCTGGTCGGCGGGGCTGTGTATGCCGTCACGGTGGCACTGGTCGACACCTGGGACCAGATCGTCGCGTCGCTGCGCAGAGCGGTGCTGCAGCTGGCCGATCAGTTCGGTGCGTCCGGCACCTCGCTGGCGGATCTGACCGACCAAGCCCTTGACGTGCTGGGCAGGTTCGGAGGGACAGCCGTCTCGACGAGTGTCGTCACCGGAGTGAGCGTCGTCGCCCAGGCCCTCGGTATGGCGGTGCTGGCGCTGCTGCTCGTCTTCTTCTTCCTCCGTGACTCCGACCGGGCGGCCGGGGCTCTGCGCTCGCTCGTGCCGCGCGGTGGCGTGGACATGGTCGAGTCGATGGCGCGGCGGGCCTTCGAGGGCGTTGAGGGCTTCATGCGGGGCACCACCGTGGTGGCGCTCATCGACGCGGTCTTCATCACCGCCGGCCTGCTCATTCTCGGAGTGCCCGGTGCTCTCGGGCTCGGCGCGATCGTCTTCATCGGCGCCTACGTCCCCTACGTCGGGGCGTTCGTCTCCGGTGCCGTGGCGGTGCTGGTCGCGCTCGCCGACCGGGGGTTCCTCATCGCGCTGTGGGTGCTCGGCGTGGTGCTGGTGGTGCAGATGCTCGAGGGAAACGTCTTGCAGCCGATGGTCCAGAGCCGGACCGTGCGGCTGCACCCCGCCCTTGTTCTCGTCGCACTCACCGCGGGGGCGTCCGTGGCCGGGATCCTCGGCGTGCTCCTGGCTGTTCCGGCCACCGCAGCCGCGTTCGGCGTGGCCCACGAGCTGCGTGCCCGCTACCGGGCCCCCGAAGGACCGCCTGCTGATGAATCGGACGCGGATTCCCCGGAACCGGCCTGAAGCCCGGCGGATTCCTGGATTCGTCCCCGGACCGTGCGAGTCACGACGTCGGACGCGCTGCGCTTCCTCCGTCTCGCCGCGAGGACCGGCATCCGAGCGAGCCCTTCGTCACCGCTTGCGGCAGCTCCCTCCTCCCGTCCCGGCGGAGCTACGTGTAACCCGGCCGAAGTCGGACACTCAGAAGGGAGCGCCCGACCGGGCGCAGCAGAACTCTGCGAGACAGACCAGGAGGACCTCATGGGAGCCGACCCCATCCCCGTTCTGACCAAGCTCTCCGACTCGCCTCACGTCATCGCCTCCCCTGCCCAGGACATTCTCGGCAGGAAGGTGACCGACCGGTCCGGCACCGACATGGGCAAGGTCGGTGACCTCGTCATCGACGAGAACGAGCAGAAGGTCCGCTTCCTGATCCTGGAACACGGCGGCTTCCTGGGCATCGGGGAGAAGGAGACCTACATCCCCGTCGACGCGGTGTCAGAGGTGACCGACGACCGTGTGCGCATCGACCGCACAAGGGATGACGTCGCCCACGCGCCCGGCTACGACCCCGAACTGCTGGATCAGAACGAGTACTACGGCAGCCTCTACAACCACTACGGCTACACCCCCTTCTGGGGAGCCGGCTACGTCTACCCGCGCTTTCGTCCCTGAGCCCGGGCCCGGTGCTGTGACCGGGCCGTACGCCCGGTCACAGCACGACGACCCGCACCGAGGACGCGTGCGGCATCAGCTGTCGTGTCCGAGTTGCCATGGTCGCGACCGGATCGTGTGATGGAGACAAGTCCCTATCAGCCCCGAACCCCTGCCGTGCCCGTGCTGTGGGAATCCGGACGAACAGCGGGAGAGAAGATGACCGTGGACGATCAGCGGTTGAGCGGTGCGGTGGTGGTGGGGGTGGTTGACACCGCGGAGCAGAGGCTGGTCGTCCGCCAGGCCGCCGAGGAGGCGGCTCGGCGTGGGGCGGTCCTGCGCATCGTGCACGCGGTCGAGTGGCCCGCGCCCCCGGGATCGGCCGAACCGGCCGGTCGGGACGTGACGACACAGCGGGCGGAACACGTGACCGCCTCGTTCGCCGAGGCGGTGGCCCAACAGTTCCCCCAGCTGGAGGTCGTATCCGACGTGGTGTCCGGGTCACCCGCACGAGCACTTGTCGACCGGTCCTCCGCAGGGGCGTTGATCGTCGTCGGCCACCGGGGCACCGGTGGGTCTCCCCGGCTGCCCCTCGGCTCGGTGAGTCTCCAGGTCGCCACGCACTCGGAGTGCCCCGTTCTCGTGGTCAGACCGGGAGAACGTGAGGAGCCGAGGGAGAACCGAGTGGTGGTGGGCGTCGATGTGGACGACCTCCCGGCCGGTCTGATGGATTTCGCACTGGAGACGGCGGAGGCCCGCAGTGCTGCCCTTGAGGTGGTGTACGTGGCCACGCGTCCCGAGCTCCTCGGTACCGGCCCCACCGGACCCGCGCTCATGGACGATAGGGCGCTTTCCCGCAGAGCGCAGGAGAAGCTGGAGAACATGCTGGCCGCCTACCGGTCCGACCACCCCAACCTGGACCTGCAAGGGCGCGTCAAGCGGCACCAGCCCGCACAAGCACTGGTGGACGCCTCCCGCCGCGCGAGCCTGCTGGTGGTCGGCTCCCATGGCCGTACCGGACTGAAGAGGCTGCTGCTCGGCTCAGTGAGCGGCAAGGTGCTGCACACCGCCCTGTGCCCGGTGGCCGTGGTCCCGACCGCTCATCGAGGCCGTGCGGAAGGCTGAGACGCTGCCGGGCTCCTCTCCCACCCACATGCCCGCGCCCCCGCTCGCCATGCGGGACGGCCGACGAGAACGGACACGCTCAGCCGTGAAGTCGATCAGCGCAACGGCGATCGGCGCTTCATCGTCGAAGGCTCCGCCCACCTGGCCGAACGGAGTGGTGCCGGCGGAGACAGGGGCCGTGACGTGCTCGCGCTGGTCGGCGGGCACGGGCGGCCACCAAGGGTGAGGCGCCTTCAGGTCGCACGATGTGAGGCTGCGTCGTAAGCAGGGACCATGAGCGATGAGACGGCATCCTGGCACCCCGGTGAGATCGTGCCCGCCAGCGGGATCTACCGGTGCGACTGCGGCGGGAAGCATCACTGGAGCACGGATGTGAAGGGGCACCGCTTCCCGCCTCCGCCATCAGGCTGTTCGGGCCGGTCCTGGACGCTGCAGAAGCCGACGCACCCCGAGAACTGTCTCGGCTGATCGCAGACGCGTACCGCTGGGCTCCCGACCGCCGATCCGGCCACCGCCCGGAGGTACCGGCCCGGGTCCGCGCGGGCGAGCGGGCGGACAGTGTTCTGCTGCCGGTCGGCAGTGCCTTCCCTCCCGCGCGAGATCCCTGGCTACCGCACTCCTGCACATGTCTACGCCGGCCTTCCGCACAGCGGTGTCGCGCTGACCCTTTGAGCTCGCCACACAGCCTCGTCCTGGCGTCGATGCACCGTGCGGTGCATGAGAGCCGGTGCCCCGTGGTACGAGGAAGCCGACCACGTCCGCTCCCTCGCTCCCTCGCTCCCTCGCTCCCTCGCTCCCGAAAGGCTGACATGCTCGACTCGCTGACCGACGTGTGGCCTCTGAGTTGGAGCATCGGAGTCTTCGCTCTGGCCACGGTCATGACCGTGGTCTGCAGTGTCCGGCTCGCCGGGCTGGGCGACACCCTCGCCGACCGCACCGGCTGGGGCGAGGCACTGTTCGGCGCGGTGCTGTTCGGCCTGGTGACGTCTCTCTCGGGCATCGTGATGACCGCGGTCAGCGGCGCAGCGGATCAGCCCGACCTCGCGTACAGCAACGCCGTGGGGGGGATCGCGGCGCAGACCCTCGCGCTGGTCGCCGCCGACGCCTTCCTGCGAAGAGTCAACCTCGAACACGCCGCGGCGTCGCTGCCCAACATGCTCTTCGGCTGCCTGCTGATCGGGCTGCTGGGCATCGCCCTGATGGCGACGTTCAGCCCGGCCGTCACCGTCCTGGGCGTGCACCCCGCCTCCCTGGTGATGGTCGCCTTCTACATCGGCGGTCTACAGCTCATCCGCTCCCACGGTGAACCGTTGTGGAGCGCGGTGCCCACCCGGGAGACGGTCCCCGACGTCGCGAGCCAGGACTCCGACGGGCTGGCCGGCCGGTCGACGTCCCGGCTGTGGACCGAGTTCGCGGCGGTAGCAGTCGCCGTCATGCTCGGGGGCTGGGCGGTGGCACGCGCGGCGGAAGGCATGGTGGAGCACACGGGTCTGAGCGCGGGACTCGTGGGAGCAGTGTTCATGGGCCTGGTCAACGCACTCCCCGAAGCGGTCACATCCATCGCCGCCGTACGCCGCGGGGCTGTCACGCTGGCCATCGCGGCCGTCGTCGGCGGGAACTGCCTGGACGCCCTCAACCTCGTCGTCGGCGACATCGCCTACCGCGGCGGCTCCCTGTTCCACGCGGCGCACCAGGACGAACTGTTCCTCACGAGCGGCGCGCTGGTCATGACAGCGGTCCTGCTCGGTGGCCTCCTCGTCCGCCAGAAACGCGGCTGGCTCAAGATCGGCTTCGACGGAATCCTCCTCGTCACCATCTACGCGGCCACCGTCGCCGTACTCGCCTTCTGAGCGTCGAGGCGGGGCTACGGGCCGAAGCGCGGCCATGCCGTCGCCGGGAGGACGCCCTGGTCGTCAACGGCCGCTTGCCGCATGGGCGGCTTGGTGAAACGGCGGCGGAGGTCCCGCGCCCCGGCATCGCCGATCCGAGCGTTCGTACCCTTCAGGCACGGCCGCGTACGACGTCCCCCACGACCTCCACGCCGCCCGGCCCGCCCCGGACCGCACCGGTGCCGCGTACGAGGAGTTCGCCTGTGCTCTGCCGTGATTCGGTGGGCCCTCTGCTCGGCAGGGAGAGGCGCTCCACAGTCCGTGCAGGAGGGTGTTGAGCGCGGCCAGGGCCGGGCAGAAGGGCCGCGTGTCGTCGGCCGGAAGCGCGCCGGCGAGCGCATGGTGGTCTACCGTCGTCGCATTCCCGGAGGAGGGCGGCATCATGGAGGCTCTCGGTCAACCGCAGCCGGTAGTCGCAGGCGCGGGTTTTCTGCCCGTCCCGCCGGCAGCCCGCATGCCCGCGCGCAGCGGCCCGAACGCCACCATGCCTCTCCCGTCCGTTGGCGGGCCCGAGCACGGGCCCCGTACGTCCGGGGCCGTGCGGCCCGCCCCGCCCACAGCGGCCGTACGCCCTGCCCCTTCCGCCGATGAGTGACACGCTCCGTGCCCAGCTGTGGCCCCTGCCGACGCTGGGCGTCGTGCTCGCTGTGGCCGGGGGTGTGGGGCTGCCCCGGCTGGACGCGCGGATCCAGAACGACATCCCGCCGTGGCTGACGGACTACCTGTTCGGTGGCGGCGCGGACGCCGCCCGTACGGTGCTGGAGGCGATCGCCGGCTCCCTGATCAGTGTCACGGCACTGACCTTCTCGCTCACGGTGGTGACGCTGCAACTGGCGAGCAGCCAGTTCTCCCCCCGGCTTCTGCGCACGTTCACCGCGGACCGGTACGTACAGACGACCCTGGCGTTGTTCCTCACGACGTTCACCTACGCCCTGACCGTGCTGCGCACCGTGCGGACCGGCGACGACGGACAGGACATGTTCGTCCCCCAGATGTCGGTCACCGCGGCGTTCCTCCTCACTCTGGCGAGCGTGCTCGGCCTGGTGCTGTTTCTGTCCCACCTGGCACGCGAGATCCGGGTGGAGACGATGATGCACAGCGTCCACGCGGCCGCCGACCGCACCGTCCACCGCCTTCTCCCCGAAGGGGCCCCCGCCGCCGGGCGCCCGGCCGTGCCACCGGCACCGCCTTCCGACGCGCTGCCTCTGCCCGTCCGAAAGCCCGGCTTCCTGACCGCCGTGGACGAGGATGCCCTCCTGGAGGCGGCCGTCGAGGCCGACGCCGTCCTGTTCATCGACCGCCACCCCGGCAGCTCCCTGATCACCGGCACACCCATGGGAGCCGCCTGGCCGCGTGCGGGGGAGCCCTTCTCCCGCGAGACCCGGACAGGTCTGGTCCGCAAAGCCGCGGAGGCGATTTCCACCGGCGCGGAACGCACCGAGGTCCAGGACGTCGCCTTCGGGCTCCGCCAGCTCACCGACATCGCCGCCAAAGCGCTCTCACCCGGGGTCAACGACCCCACCACCGCTGTCCACGCCCTCTCCCATTCCTCCGCCCTGCTGTGCGAGCTGGCCCGCCGCGACCTCGGCCCCCGGGTACTGCACGACGACCGCCACCGGGTGAGGGTCATGCTGCGGCGCCCGGACCTGGCGGACCTCCTCGATCTCGCGGTAGACCAGCCGCTGCGCTACGGCGCCGCCGAGCCCGCGGTTCTGATCCGCATCGCGATGCTCCTGCGCGAACTGGCGTGGAACAGCGCGCCCGACCAGCATCCGCCGATCGTGGCCGCACTCCACCGGCTGCGCTCCACCATCGCCGATCAGGACTTCCACGCCACCGAGCACGCCCGGCTCGACCAACTGGTCCACGAGGCCGAGGAGGCCCTGACAGGACGCTGGACGTACGACCGGACGCACTGACGCACTGACCGCCCGGTCCCGGACCGGACCGACAGCTCCCGGTCCGATCGGGGCGACCGGGCGGTACCCGTGCTTCAGGGATGCCGCCGCCCACGAGGAGAGGCGGAGCGAGAGCCGGTCGGCCTGCCGGCTCGGGACGCCGTGAGCGCGATGGCCAGGGAGACGACCGCGAGGACGACCAGCACGCAGCCCACGGTGATGTCGTTGACGCGTGCGGCGTCGGCCGCGGCGGTGTCGCCGTAACTCACCACGAATGGTGCGACGATCAGCAGCACCCCGCCCGCCAGGACGAGCACATCGCTCACCCGTCCTCGTGGCCGGATCAGCCGGGCCAGGGCAACGCAGAACACGACGATGCCGATGAGGATCTCGACGGTATGGGCGTCGACGGCCGGCTCCGTGAACGGATAGCCGATGATCCACGCTCCGACGAACAGCCAGAGCGAGGCCAGGAGCATGAGGCCACTGATGGGTTCGTTCCGCAGGCCGCGGGCCAGCTTCCTCGGCGGGGGGCCGGCCTCCGGCGGCGGCGAGGACTGTCCACGAGTCATGACGGTCTCCTTTCCGGCCCCGGTACTCGACCGGGGTCGCAGACGTTGCGAGTGCAGTCCCCCCTGCGTGCCCGTGTGACCGGGTTCCACACAGCCCGCCGGCGCGGGGTCACTGACCCTGGATTGCGCTCCCGCTCGCCCGGGGGAAGGCCGACGCCCCGCTGTGCGGAGCCCTCTCCGAGCGGCGGATCACTGACCGGGCGAGGGCGGCGTGAGCCCCGGGGTGTCGGTGGCGTCCTCGTCGACGTAGGTGGGCAGCTGCGCGTGCATCTGGAGCGCCACCTCGCCCGCACGCTCGAAACGCAGGGTCACCCATGCGTAGTCGCCGCCCCGCATCTCCTCCTTCAGCCCCCGCAGCAGCAGGTGCGGCCGGTCCTCCTCCAGCTCGACAAGCTCCTCGGGCGGCACCTCCACCGGACCCCGCTCGGCACCGTCCCCCGTGACGATGTCCACCGACCGGGCGATCGTCGTCCCACCGCCGACCAACCGGTCCGCGGTGGCTCCCTCGTTGTAGAGCCACACGTACAACGGGGCGTCGTCCCCGACCTCCCACGGGCCGTTCGGCGGCTCGGAGATATGGGCGTAACGGATCAGCATGTTCCCGACCCGGGCGTTCGCGCCGGGCGGGTTGTACTCACCTTCGTGGGTACTGCAACCAGCCAGCGTCGTGGCGGCGAGGCAGCAGCTGACCAGAGCGTACGCAGTCCGGCGCAAGGAACGGCCGAGGCGCGGAAAGCTGTTCATCGAGGTCCCATCTTCGTCGTGCCCTGCGGGTTCATCCGCAGGTATGCCCGTGCGCGACCTCATACGTCGGCGGGTTGAGCCGGATGGCGGGCCGAAGCACCACCACGGGTGCGGACGCGAGCGACGGACGGAGAAGCTGATCCACCGCCCGGGCGAGGGGCACTCCACCGGCGCGTGAACCTGACCGAGCACTACGAGGATCCGGCACAGCAGGGACCGGACCGTCGCCACCGGCTCCGCACCGTCTGGGCCCACCTGCTCCCCGGTCGCGAGGGGCCCGGCTCCGTTGCCGGCGGTGAGGCGGTCGGGCCGTCTGCTGGTACGTCGGGTAGGTGAGGTACCCGGCGTCGCCGCCCTGGTAGAAGGTGTTCTCGTCGGCGGGCGCGAGGGGCAGGCCCGAGCGCAGGCGTTCGACCAGGTCGGGGTCGGCGAGGAAACCGCGGCCGAAGGCGACCCCGGCCACGGAGGGGACCGGCGACGCGCCGACAGCCGCCCCCACTCCCCGGCGCGAGCACCGGGAGGCCGGCCGAGAGCCGCTGCCGTCGCGTCGGAGGACGTAACCCGGCGCGCCGCACCGCCGCGTTCGCGGCTGACCGGCCGAGGGACGCCCCGGGCGACCGCCCGCATCGGACCGCCGCCCGCGCGTCCCCGCCCGCGCCTCCCCGGACCGTGACGACGGGCCGGGAGAACCACGGGGGCGCGGGCGCAGGCCCTCTTCACTCCCCCCGGTCGCGCCCCACCGCGTACAGGTGGCTGTCCCGGAACTGCTCCGCTCCCAGCGTCCGGCCCACCATGATGACCGCCGTGCGGATCACCCCGGCGGCCTTCACCTGTTCGGCGATCGAGTCCAGCGGGCCCCGCAGGATGATCTCGTCCGGGCGGGACGCCATCGCCACCACCGCCGCCGGGCAGTCCGCCCCGTAGTGCGGCAGCAGTTCGTCCACCACCCGGTCCACGTAGCGCGCAGCCAGGTGGAGCACGATCAGCGCCCCGCTGCGGCCCAGGGTCGCCAGGTCCTCGCCCTCCGGCATCGCCGTGGCGCGCTGCGCGACGCGGGTCAGGATGACCGTCTGGCCGACCGTCGGGACCGTCAGCTCCCGCTTCAACGCCGCTGCCGCCGCCGCGAACGCGGGGACGCCGGGGACCACTTCGTACGGGACGCCCGCCTCGTCCAGGCGCTTCATCTGCTCGTTCACCGCACTGAAGACCGACGGGTCGCCCGAGTGCAGCCGCGCCACGTCGTGGCCGTCCGCGTGGGCCCGGACCAGCTCGGCGGTGATCTGCTCGATGTCCAGATTCGCCGTGTCGACCAGGCGGGCGTCCTTCGGACACTCGGCCAGCAGCTCGACCGGGACCAGGCTGCCCGCGTACAGGCAGACCGGGCTGGCGGCGAGGAACCGGGCGCCGCGCACCGTGATCAGGTCGGCCGCGCCGGGGCCCGCGCCGATGAAGTACACCGTCATGATCGATCTCCCTTGTACGAACGTGCCCCGGGGTCCGAGGACTTGGTCACCGACCACTGCGTCACGGGCATCGCCTGACGCCAGCCCGTGAACCCGCCGACCGGGACGGCGTGGGCGACCGACAGGCGCACCAGCTCGCCGCCGTGCGCCGTGTACCGCTCGGCCAGCAGCGCCTCCGACTCCAGCGTCACCGTGTTCGCGACCAGCCGTCCCCCCGGGCGCAGCGCCTGCCAGCACGCGTCGAGCAGGCCCGGCGCGGTCAGGCCACCGCCGATGAACACCGCGTCCGGGCCCTCCAGTCCGGCCAGGGACGCGGGAGCCGGGCCGGTCACCACCGTCAGGGCGGGCACCCCCAGGCGTTCCGCGTTGCGGGCGATCCGGCCGGCCCGCACCGGGTCCCGCTCCACACCCACCGCCCGGCAGGACGGGTGCGCCCGCAGCCACTCGATCGCGATCGAGCCCGATCCGCCGCCCACGTCCCACAGCAGTTCTCCGGGCGCGGGGGCCAGAGCCGCGAGCGTGGCGGCCCGGACATGGCGCTTGGTGAGCTGGCCGTCGTGCTCGTACGCCTCGTCCGGCAGACCCGGGACCGTGCCCAGCCGCAGCGCTTCCGACGACGCCCGGCAGTCGACCGCGATGACGTTCAGGCGGTCCCCGGGCGCGTGCGCCCACTGCGACGCGAGGCCCTCGACGAATCCCTCGCTCTCGCTGCCCAGCTGTTCCAGCACCCGCAGCCGGCTGGGGCCGAAGCCGCGGGACGTGAGGAGCGCGGCGACCGTGGCGGGCGTGCTCGCGTCCGCGCTCAGGACCAGCAGCCGGCGGCCCTCGTACAGGGACGCCGCCAGCCGTGCCGCCGGACGGCCCACCAGCGTCACGACCTCCGTGTCCTCCCGCGGCCAGCCGAGGCGCGCGCAGGCGTACGAGACGGACGACGGGTGCGGCAGCACGCGCAGCCGCTCCGGCCCCAGCTCCTCGGCCAGCGCCCGCCCGATTCCGTAGAACATCGGGTCTCCACTGGCCAGCACCGCGATCCGGCGCTCCCGGTGCTCCGCGAGCAGCCGGGGGACGGCCGGCCTCAGCGGGGACGGCCAGCCGACCCGTGCACCGGCGCACTCCGGCGGGAGCAGGTCCAGCTGGCGCGCCCCGCCGATCAGCACCTCCGCCGCGCACAGCGCCTCCCGCGCCGGACCGGACAGGCCGGACCAGCCGTCCGCGCCGATCCCCACGACGGAGACGGCGTGCGGCGGTGAAGCGGGCGGCGGGACGGGTGACACGGTCGGACCTCGTCGTTCGGGAGTTCGGAGCTTCGGGGCTTCGGGAGTTCGGGGCTTCGGGAGTTCAAAGCTTCGGGAGTTCAGGAGAGGCGGGCGCAACGCTGCCGAACTTTACTGAACGCCCGGCCCTGCCCCCTCCGGCGGGTGAGCGCCCCTCCAGCGGGTGAATCCGGAAAGACTTCGCGCGTGGTGTCGAGAACCCCGCACCGGCTCCGACGTCCCCTGTGCAGGAGGAAGAACGAACCACGAGCGAGCGACCAGGAGGCGACGGTCATGAAGTATCTGGTGATGGTCCAGGGCAGCCAGGCGGACTACGACGCGCAGGCCGGCAAGGGGGACGCCGACGGCCCGGCGTGGGACGAGAAGGCCATGCGGGAGATGTTCGCCCACATGGGCAGCATCAACGACGACCTCGCCGAGTCGGGCGAGCTGGTCACCGGCTACGGGCTGCGGGAGCCCGCGTCCGGCCGGGCCGTCAGCCTCGACGCCGAAGGGCGGCCGGTGGTCTCGGACGGGCCCTACAGCGAGACGAAGGAGCTGCTCGCCGGGTTCTGGGTGCTCGACTGCGAGAGCCTGGAGAGGGTGACCGAGATCGCCGAGCGCGTGGCACGCTGTCCGCAGCCCGCCGGGGCGCCCGACTACCCGGTGCTCATCCGGCCCGTCGAGGGCGGGATCGACGACTGACAGGAACCACCCCGAGGACGCGGATGGACGGTACGACCGACGTCGTCATCGAAGACCTGCTGCGCCGCAACGCGCCGCAGGTCCTCGGCGCGCTCGTGCGCCGGTACGGGCACTTCGACCCGGCCGAGGACTCCGTCCAGGAGGCCCTGATCGCGGCCGCCGAGCAGTGGCCGCGGGGCGGCGTCCCCGACAATCCGCGCGGCTGGCTGATCCGGGTCGCCTCCCGCCGCCTCACCGACCGGCTGCGCGGTGACGCGGCCCGGCGCAGGCGGGAGGAGACGGCGGCGGCCCTCACCCCGGCGGACGCGTTCGTCGCGCCGCCGCCCGGGGAGGACCCCTCCGGGCCGGGCCGGGCCCCCTCCGAGGACGACACGCTCACCCTGCTCTTCCTCTGCTGCCATCCCGCGCTCTCCCCCGCCGCCCAGATCGCGCTGACCCTCCGCGCGGTCGGCGGCCTCACCACGGCGGAGATCGCCCGCGCCCATCTGGTGCCGGAGGCGACGATGGCGCAGCGGATCAGCCGGGCCAAGCGGGCGGTGCGCGGCACGCGGTTCCGGCAGCCGGACGCCCAGGACCGCGACCAGCGGCTCGCCGCCGTCCTCCAGGTCCTCTACCTGATCTTCAACGAGGGTTACACCGCCACCGCCGGCCCCGATCTCCACCGCACGGACCTGGCGCGCGAGGCGATCCGGCTGGCCCGCGCCGTCCGGCGGCTGCTGCCCCACGAGGGACGGGTGACCGGTCTGCTGGCGCTGATGGTCCTCACCGAGGCGCGCGCCCCGGCGCGCACCGGGCCGGACGGCGAGCTGATCCCGCTCGACGAACAGGACCGGACGCTCTGGAACCGTACGGCCATCGACGAGGGCACCGCCCTGGCCCGGGAGGCGCTGGCCCAGGGGCCGGCCGGGGACTACCAGCTCCAGGCCGCCGTCGCCGCCCTGCACGACGAGGCGGAGCGCGCCGAGGACACCGACTGGCCGCAGATCCTCGCCCTCTACGACCTCCTCGTGCGGCGCACCCCCGACCCCGCCGCCGCGCTGGGCAGGGCGGTGGCCGTGGCCATGGTGCACGGGCCGCGCGCCGGGCTCGCGGAGGTCGACGCGCTGGAGAGGGCTCCGGAGGGCGCGGCGGCGGGGGCGTCGGAGAGGCGCTACCGGCGCGACGCCGTACGCGCCCATCTCCTGGAGCGGGCGGGGGAGCCGGACGCCGCCCGCACCGCCTACCGGGCAGCCGCCGACGGCACCCTCAGCGAACCCGAGGCCCGCTATCTGCGGATGCGCGCGGACCGGCTGACCCGGTAGAACACGCCGTTTCGGCGGGGCCGTTCACTCCCTGCGGCCGAAGAACTCGATCTCCGCGACCGCCGTACGCCGGTCCTGCCCGGAGCCGTACACCGAGTCGACCGTGAGCCGGGCCCGGACCGTGTCCGAACCCCGCACGTCGAAGGTCTGCTGGCCGGCCTGGTCGCGCAGCCGGATCGTCCGGTCGGTCCTCTCCCCGTCCTTCGACGTCAGCTCCACGGTGAGCCGCGCCGGACGGCCCTGCCGCAGGAACTCGTCCTGGCGCGCCGACGTCCCGGAGAACACCACGATCTTCATCATCCGCACCGGTTGCGCGAAGTCGCACTCCAGGTGCTCGCCGACGCCTTCGCCGGTCTTCTCCGGCGCCCAGTAACGGTTGTTGAACCCGTCGAAGGCCGCCGAGGCCGGATGCCCGCCCGCCTCGCTGGAGCCCCGGCAGGCGGCGGGCGGCACGGACTCCGGGGTCCCGGTCCTCTCCTTGGCGAAGCCGAACAGGCCCGAGAGATGCGGCAGCGCGAACCAGACGCCGACCGCCAGCAGGATCAGCACGATGGGCAGCCCGACCCTCGGCCGCCGCCATCCGCGTGGCGGACGCGCCCCCGCCACGCGCGCCTGCCGGGGGCGGCGGCGCAGGATCCGCCGCCACCACGGCGGCCGGCCCCCGGGGGCCGGCCCGGGGTCCAGGAGCAGGGCGCAGCGGACGCACAGCGTGCGGCCCGGGGCGTTCTCCGTACGGCAGTTGGGGCAGATCACCGGTGCGCCGGCGGGTTCCGGGCGGGGCGGCCGGGCGGCGGGCCTCCGCCCGTCGTCCGGCCACGCGTCGGGGCCGGGAGCCGGGCCGGGCGGACCGTCGCCCGGCCGCCGGGGGGCCGCCGCCTCCGGGGGCGCCGGCGGCCCGGGCGGCGGGGACAGCGGGGCCGTCACGGGCATGGGCGCGGGCGACGCCACGGGAGCGGGCGCGGGCGGTGTCACGAAGGGAGAGACGGGCGGCGTCGCGGAAGCGGAGGCGGCCGGCGTCTGGGGAGTGGAGGCGGGCGGCGCCCCCGTCGCTGGCGGCGGCGTCACGGAAGCGGTCCCGGCGGAAGCGGTCCCGGCGGAAGCGGTCCCGGCGGAAGCGGTCCCGGCGGAAGCGGTCCCGGTGGAAGCGGTCCCGGTGGAAGCGGGAGACGCGGCAGGCGGGTTCGGCGCGGGTGATCCCTCTCCCTCCTCCCACCCCAGGAACGCCTCGCACACCGAGCAGAACTCCCGCCCCGGCGGGTTCCGGTGCCCGCACTCGTCGCAGATCACTGAGCGTCCCCTCCCTCACCGGGCGGCTCCGAGGGCCCCGGTGCGCCCGGCGTCTGTGGTGGCAGCAGCTCCAGGGTGAACCCGACGTGCGCCGGGATCTCCGCGCCGATCAGCTCCTCCAGTCGCACCCGGTCCAGCCCTCGGTGGCCGCCCCCGGCCCCGTCGCCCCCGGCGGCCCGGACCCGGATGGTCACCCAGGGGCGGCCCCGGCCGGGGAGCGGGGTGCCCGGGGCGGTCGACCAGGCCGTGCCGCCACTCTCGGCGATCTCCGGTTCCGTACCGGTCTCCAGCCGGAGCGCCTCCGCCAGGCCGCCCACCGTGCCGCGCCGGGCATGCCGGGTGACCGCACCGCGCACCGCCGCCCGGCGCAGCTCCGGCGGGCTGTCCGCGTGGGCTTCGACCGCCACCCACTGGGCCAGCCAGTCGAGGAAGTCGTCGGGGGCGCTGCGCGGGTCCAGGTGTGCGGGCAGGTTGTCGATGGACAGCAGGACGGGGGCCAGCACGTCGTCGAGCGCGGCCAGGAAACGCTGGAGGAAGTCCTGCTCCAGGTAGACGGCGGGCAGCCGGTCGATCAGGGGGTGCGGGGTGGGCAGCCCGGGAACGCCGTGCCGCGCCCCCGCGCCCGGGCCCCCGCCCGTGGCCGGAACCTCGCCCGCCCCCGTACGCGTACGCATCGGTCAGGCCCCCCTCACCCGGAGCTGGTGCTCGTAACTGAAGACCAGGGCGTGCGGGTCCAGCGGGATCTTCGCGGTGGCGTCGGTGCGCTCGCCGGTGACCGGGTCGGCCCGGTAGAGCCGTACGTCCTCCACCAGGTCGATCCCCGGCACCCGCTGGAGCACCGCGAACGCCTCTCCCGACTGGACGGGCCTGCCGAACGGCCAGCCGTCCCCGGCCGGCCCGCCGGTGAGCGGGTTGAAGTACCCGTACAGCGCCGCCAGCGCGCTCTCCCGGACCCGCTCCGCGACCGCGCCGCGCTCCGCCTGGACCAGGGCGACGACGGTGACGCCCTGGTAGAACGGCGGCTCGACGACCAGCCGGGCCCCGACCGGCCGCCGGGCGTCCAGGTGCCCGGCGATCAGGGCGAGCGTGTTCGCGGGCGGGGTCAGCTCGTCGAACCCGATCCGGCCCTGCTCGTCGCTGCGCCCGGAGGGCACGACGAGCAGCCGCACCCCGTCCGCGTCGGCCGCGCTCTCCTGCGAACCGGCCCGGATGCAGTGGACCCGGGCCGCGTCCGGGGCGATCTCCCGGGCCAGGAGCTCGTAGTCGTGCGGGACCACGGCCCGGTGCAGGGTGCGCAGGGTCATGGGTCCGCGCACCCGGGCGCTGTCGACGCTCTCGCCGTCCACGCCCCCGAGCGCGGGCCGGCGGTTCTCGACCCGGGCGACGTACGGGATGGCGCTGCGCAGGACGCGGAGGGTGGAGCGGGCGACGTTGCCGCGCAGCCCGCCGCCCGTGCGGTAGGAGCGGACCCGGACGGTGGCGCCCTTGACCGGGACGCGGCCGTAGTGGCGTACGGAGCCGTCCCGTTCGCGCACGGCCGGACCGAACTCGACGCGTCCCGCGTTCGGGTCGAGCGTGACGTGCCGGTCCTCGGGCCCGGAGTGCGCGAAGTCGTCGACCCGCGTCCAGCGGGTGATGTCCGAGCCGGCGGCGGCGTCGGGCGCGGCCGGGTCGGTCACCTCGACCACGAACTCCCCCGGCACCACCGGCGGCCGGGCCAGCCGGAACACCTGTCCGGGGACGCCCTCCGCCTGGCCCAGCACCTCGTCGGTGACGGTCTCGGCGTGCTCGGCGGCGACGGTCGCGCCGATGGTGAACGCGGTGATCCCGCGGACGACGGGCGGGGCCATGTACGTCGGCTGCCCCGGCTCCGCCTCGATCAGCCGGCAGCGGAGCCAGCCGCCGGTGCGGCGTACGACGGCCGCCGGGGCATGGGCCCGCGGCAGGTGGAGGATCAGCTCGCCGGACCGGTTGAATCCGCCCGTGTCGTCCTTCTCCACCTCGCAGACCGCCCAGCCCGACCCGTCCCACGCCTCCCACAGGATCGGCGGCCGCCGGGGGTCGACGCCCACCCCGTCCACCGTGCAGTCCAGCCGGAGCGCCAGTACGCCCGCGGGCACGGCGGCCGACAGACCGACGTACAGGCAGTCGCCGGGGGCGGGCGTGGCGCCGAAGACCGGCACGTCCCGGCCGAGCGCCAGCTCCTCGGTCCGGTCGACGGCCTCCCCGGGCGAGGGCCAGGTGGCGAGGTGGGCGAAGGCGCACGGCACGATGGAGAGCGGCTCGGAGGTGGTGAAGACGACCGCCTCCTCGGTCTCCGTGCGGACGGTCGCGATCTCCGTTCCGGCGCGCACCGGCACCGGTTCGGGGCGGGGTGCGGAGAGCCGGAACGTCACCTCGGTGTGGGCGGCGGTCGGCGGGTGGAGCTGCACCCCGATCAGGTCGAGGAAGGTGAGGTAGCTCTTCTCCGGGACCCGGTTCACCCGGTAGACGAGCTGGTCGACCATGGTCGCGAACGCCTCGATCAGGGTCACCCCGGGGTCGGAGACGTTGTGGTCGGTCCACTCCGGGCAGCGCTGCTGCACCAGGCGTTTCGCCTCGTCGACCAGGCCCTGGAAGGTGCGGTCGTCCAGATGCGGGCTGGGCAGGGTCACGCCCTCGCCTCCTCGTCGTTCGGGGCGGACGGGTCCGTACGCCCGCCTCGCGCGTTGCTCGGGCCGGACACGGTCATGCGCCCGCCTCGCGCGTTGCTCGGGCCGGACACGGTCATGCGCCCGCCTCCTGGTCGTCGGCCGGCGCCTCGGCCCCGTCGGCGTGCTGCGGGATCACGTAGAACGGGAAGACGAGGTTGCGGGGGTCGTTCGCGCCGCGCACGGTGTAGCCGATGTCGATGTAGAGGACGCCGTCGTCCGCCGCGTCGAACCGGACGACGACCTCCGTCACCTCGATCCGCGGCTCCCAGCGCTCCAGCGCCAGCCGCACCTCGTACGCGAGCTGCCCGGCGGTCCCCGCGTCCGCCGGGGCGAACACGTAGTCGTTGACCGCGCAGCCGAACTCCGGGCGCATGGGCCGCTCCCCCGGCGAGGTCGCCAGGATCAGCCGGATCGACTCCTCCAGCTCGTGCTCGCCGCGCACCAGCGCGATGGACCCGGTGGCGTCCGTGCGCGGCGGGAACGCCCAGCCCGCGCCGATGAACTGCTGTCCCATGGGCCCGGTTCACCCGCCGATCAGTACGGTCGGGCAGCCGGACACCACCGGCGAGCCGCAGCCCGCCAGGTCCCCGACGCGAGCGGCAGGCTGTCCGCCGATGAACACCGTCGTGCTGCCGGGCGGCGCGAGGACGGTCGGCGGATGGGCGGCGGGCGAGGCGCACTGGTGGGCGGTCCCGACGGTGGCGGCGGGCTTCCCGCCGATGAGCACGGACAGGACTCCGGGCGGCCCGACCGTGCCCGGGTGGCCCGTGGGGTCGCCCACCCGGGCGGCGGGGGCTGCTGGGGACATGCCGGTCTCCTCTCGTCGCCATCACGTTGACGTCGTGTCAGTTGAGCTTGACCATGGGGGCGTTGACGGTCACCGAGCCGCCGCTCCGGACCTCCGTGCGGCGACTGCCGTCGACCGTGACCTCACCGCCCCGCACCTCCACCGCACCTTGGGCGGCGATGCCGATCTTCCCGGTGCCGCCGTCCACGGACACCCCGCCGCGCGCCGACAACGTGACGCTCTCACCGGCCAGTTCGAGGGGGCCCCGCCCCGCGTCCAGGGCGACGCCGTCGGCCGCCCGGATGGAGACCCGCTCCTTGGCCTCGATCGTCACGCTGCCGTCGCTGCCGATGACGATGGCGGTGCCCCTGCGGTCGAGGTCGATCGTGAGCTTGCCGTCACCGGTGCGGAGCCGGACGCCCTGCGGGCCGTTCGCGGCGTCCAGCAGCTCCAGCCGGTTTCCGCTCTTCGACGCGAAGGCGCGGCGGTTCACCGCTCCGGTGGTGGGGTCGACGAGCGCCTCCCCGCCGTCTCCCGCGCCTCCCGGCGCGCCGGCGGCACCGGCGGAGCCCGGAGCGCCGGGCACACCGGTTACTGGGGCACCGGCAGCTCCGGGAGCCCCGGAGGGCCCGGCGGAAGCGCCCCCGCCCCCCGGCCTGTCCTGCCCGTTGTACAGACCCGCCAGGACGTACGGCCGGTCCAGGTGCCCGTGCTCGAAGCCGACCAGCACCTCGTCGCCCACCTCCGGGATGAACGCCTCACCGCCCCCCGTGCCGCCCGACTGCGCCGTGCGCGCCCAGTCGCTCGCGTACTCGTCGGACAGCCAGGGGAAGCGCACCTTGACCCGCCCCGACCCCTCCGGGTCCTGGGTGTCCGTCACCGTCCCGCTGACCAGCCCCGCGCACCGCGAACCGCCGCCCGGCGATCCGCCCGTCAGCCCGTAGAGCGACCGCTCCTGCTGCCCCGACACGGTGATCCAGGTCTCGTAACCGCGTACGGCGTCGAAGACGTGGCGCGAGGTCGTCACCGTGTACCGGCCCTCGAAGGGCGCGCCCACCGCGTTCAGCGCCACCGCACTGCCCGCCCGCACCTCCGGATTCCCCCGGATCACCGCCTCCAGCTCCGCGAACGACCCGGCGATCCGCTCCGCCAGCGCCTTCGCCGCCTGGTCGACCTGGGCCTGCGCCCCGTACGCCGCGTCGGTCACCACGAACCGGGCCTCTCCGAACGGGGCCGACACCTCCGCCGCCGTCACCCCCAGCTCCAGCGTCGGGGAGGCGCCCGCCGGGGCCCGGCCCACCAGCGGCTGCTTCGCCCCGACGTCCCAGCCGCGCACCTCCACCTCGGAGACCTGCTCGGCGGCCGACACCCCGGCCCGGCAGCGCAGCAGGTTGCTGCCCAGCTCCAGGACGAGCGGGTCGCGTTCGGCGCGCGCCGAGGAGTCGGGTGCGCCGCCCGCCTCCGCCGGCTTCGTGATGTGCAGCTGCCCGTCCCGTACGTACGCCTGCGCGCCCGCCTCCTCCGCGAGGCCGCGCACGAACTCCCAGTCGGTGATGTTGGGCTGGGCGATGTGCTCCAGCACCGGGCCGGCGATGTCGACCGGGCCCGGTTTCAGTCCCGCGCGCTGGGCGACCTGGCCGCAGACGTCGGCGAGGGTCATGTTCTGGTAGCTGGCCACCCGCCGCCCCCGGAACAGCCGGTGCGACTCGTCGAGCCCCCGGACGACGGTGAACGTGCCGGACTCGTCCAGCTCCACCTCCAGTGCGGTGACAACCCCCTCCAGCAACGGTTTCGGGGCCGCGCCGCCGCCCGCGCGGGCCAGCAGCCGGGCCTCGGTGCCGATCTTCAGCCCGGCCTGCTCCAGCAGCACCCGGTCGGGGTCCCGGAACCGCAGCAGGAACAGGTCGGGGAGCGTACGGCTGTCGTCGACATAGCCCTCGACCAGCGTGTTCACGAACTTCGCGGGCAGCGGCGCACCGCCGAACTCCACCGTCAACGCCGTGGAAACCCCCTGCTGCGCCATCAGCCCCGCCCCCGGCCGGCGTCCTGGACCCCGGCGTCCCGGCCCCGGGCCGCCGCACCCCTGCCCTGGTCCCTGAGCCGGGCCAGCTCGTCCAGGGCGGGCAGCAGGAGCTGGGTGCCCGGCGCGAGGCGCATCGGGTCGTCGATCCCGTTCGCCTCGGCGATCACCCGCCAGGCCCCCGGGTCGCCGTACTCCCGGTGGGCCAGCGAGGGCAGCGAGTCGCCCGAGCCGACGCGGTGGACGCGCCGGGCGGCCAGCGCGCCCGAGGTCGGGTTCTGGCCCGGCGTCTCCCCGCTGATCTCCTCCATCGTGACCTGGCAGACCGCCCGGATCGGCACGCCGGAGGTCGTGAACAGCGTGTATTTCGCGGCGACTTGGCTGACGTACCCGGGAAAGCCGGTCAGCCCGCCCCAGTGGAAGACGACCCACGGCGGGGACGACCGCTGCTGTTGCCGGGTCTCGTCCGTCGGCACGCAGCACGCGAAGAGCTGCTCCACCGAGGTGACGACCCGGGTGTCCTGGGTGTCACTGGCGTCGAAGAACATCTCCACGGTCAGCTTGCTGGGCCCCGAGCCCTGGTACTCCGGCGGCCCCGAACTCTTCGCCCCCTTCGCCGGACTCCGCTTCCAGGACGCCGCCTTGGTCAGGCTCAGCTCCTTGGGGTTGAACTGGAAGTCGATCCGCCCGCACGGCCCGCCCGGCGTCAGCCCGCCCCCGGTCGGCGGGGTCCGCAGCTCCAGGTAGGCGTGCTCCAGCTTGGGCCGCGCCGAACCGCCCTTCGCCGCCGAGGCCGCCCCCGACGTACCGGCCGCGCTGAACGCGATGGGACCCGCACCGCTCATCGCCCTCAGCCCTCCATCACATAGCCGTGGTGGGCGATCTCGATGGTCTCCATCGCGACCTTCGGCGACTCGGGCGTGAACCTCGGCCCGGTCCAGCGCACCGGCACCACCTCCAGCAGTCCCCACTGGGCGACCTTCTGGCCGTCCCCCGTACGCGCCTCGATATGGGCGGTCTTCCGGCTGAAGCCGGTGGTCATCGTGGCGAACCAGCGCGCGACCTTCTCCGTCTCCCGGGTGAGCGGCCGGGACAGCTTCACGTTGGAGTACTTCAGCCGGGTCGGCAGCTGCCACAGATGCCCGTTGTTGCCGCCCTCCTCGCGTGTTTCGAGGACCACCTCACAGCCGAGGCCCTCGCACGTGTTGAACGACCCGAGTTCGATGTCGTCGATCGTCACGACGAAGCAGACGCTGACGGCGGGGTCGCTGTCCTGGGCGGTGGCCATGACACGTACCTCTCAGTTGGGTCGGTGGAGCGGTCAGGCGGTCGTCTCGTCAGTCGGCGGGTGGCGGTCAGGCGGTCACGTCGGTCCACGGGTGGCGGTCAGGCGGGCGGTCGCGTCGGTCAGGGGGGCCACCGTTCTGGCGGCCGTGGGTCAGTGGCGGGTGTTGATGAGATGACCGGCGCGTTCGCGTTCCAGCCGGAGATCGTTCTTCAGGAGCCGGCTCAACGGGGCGTACAGGGCCCGGACCAGCTCGTCCGTGACGCCGGGGGACCGCGTGCCGTCGTTCGGGGCAGCCCCGGCATCTCCCGTCCCGGTTACGGAGCCGGCCTCGGCCTCCACGCCGTCCTCCGGTTCCGCCACGGGATCGGGGTCGGGCGGCGGCGGCTCCTCCACCGGCTCGGAGACCTCGGCGTCCCGCTGGACGACCGGCCGCGACGTCCCGGACGCCGGGGCGCCCCGGAAGACGACACTGCCGTCGGCCATCCGCTGCGCCACCCCGGCCGCCACCGCCACGGCACCGGCCGAGGGCAGACCACGCGCAGGTCCGGAGCCCGGCGCCGGCAGCGAAGGGGCCGCCGAGGCCGGCGCCGGAGGCCCGCCGGCCGACTGCCGCTGGAGGGGCGCGGAATGCGCGGAGGGCGCACCGGCGGGGGCGGTCGACGGGGACGCGGGCCCCACGGCGACACCGGGACCGGCCGTCGGCCCCCGGTCGGCCGTCCCGGTCCACCGGACCGGTACGCCCTCGGGGGCGTGGTGCGGCGCGTCCCCCGCGGCAGGCTGGGGGCGCGGCTCGACGGCACGCTGTACGTCGACGTTCCGAGGGATCAGGGGCCGATCGCCCAGGAGGGGCGCGAGGGGCCCGCTGCCGGCCGGGGCAGACGGGTCGGCGAGCGGGAGGGGGCCGGCCGACCGCTGGACGGAACCACGGGCGTCAGCGGTATCACCGACACCGCTGGCGCCACCGGCGCCAGCCGCATGGCCCGCTCCGCCCCCAGCGCCCACGGCAGCGGGCGCGTCGTCGGCTGCCGGGCCGTCGGGACGGCTCGGGAACACCTCCCCCACCAGCGGATCGTCACCGAGCAAGGGAGCGGTGGGCCGGTCCGCTTCCCCCGGCCCCAGGACATCCGAAGGGCCGGACGCCACCGGATCAGCAGGTGGCACCCGGCTCTCGTGGGCATCGGAGGCGGAGGCGGCCCGACGCTGAGCGGTCGGCGGCAGCCCGGGCAGGGGCGCCCCGAGCCCGGCCGCCCGCCGGGGCCGCTCGTCCGCCGGAGGCGTGGCAGCCCGCTGGACGCCCAAGCCGGAGCCCGGGGCGGACGACGGGTCCGGAGAGGAGGACGGGGCGGGCGGCGGGTCCGGAGAGGAGCCCGGGGCGGACGGCGGGTCCGGAGAGGAGGACGGGGCGGGCGGCGAGTCCGGAACAGCGGGCTCCGCCACGACGGGCCGCTCCCCCACCAGCCGCCGTACGGGCAGCCCCTCCCCGCCCCCGGGGCCGCTCTCCGGCCCGGCGGCGGACGTCATGGCCGGGCCCTCACCCCCGTACAGACGCTGTACGGGCACGGATACGGGCGCGGACACCAGCCCCGGCGAAGCCGGCCCGCGCACGGGTACGGCCCCGGGCCCGTCCACCCGGCCGAAGCGGGTGACCGGCCCCAGCTGCGGCATGTCCACGGACCGCTGAGCCGAGACCGGCGACTGCGCCGGAGACGGGGCGGATTCCGCGACACCGACCCCGCGCACGAGTCCGGCAGGAGCCTCAGGACTCACCAGATGCCCCAGCGGGGTCCCGAGCACGGTGTCCCTGCGGGTCGTGAGGGAAGCCTCGAACTCCCCCGGCCCCGCTGTCAGCCGCTGCCCGGAGACGACCCGCTGGAGCGGCTCCAGCCGGTTCACGTCGACCCGGTCGCCACGGTCGGCCACGGGCGCGGGGGCGGGCGCGTCGCCGGAGCGGGCGGCACCGCCGCGGCCGCCCCGCAGCCAGGACATCAACCCCATGAGCTCCTCGTCCTCCCGTGCACGGTGTGTCCCGCCCGGCCGTCGGCTAGTGCCCGTTGAGGCGGGCGGCCTGAGCGACGAACTTCAGACGTTCCGGATGTTCCAGGTCCAGCAGGTCGTCCAGCGGCCAGTGGAAGTGGTAGGCGAGGTACGCGACCTCCTCGTAGAGCAGGTCGGCCGCGTACGTCACGATTCCCCCAGGCGGCCACCGGCGAGATTCACCGCGAACTCCTCGTCGCAGGAAGGGCAGGTGACGGCGGCGCGGGTGTGGCCCTCGGCGTTGATCCGGCGGTAGAAGTCCTGGAGGAAGGCCAGATCGGAGGCGAACAGGTCCTCGATGACGCCGGGGTGGATGTCCTCGACGGTGCCGATGCGCGTCACGACCCGGGAGATGAGGACCACCGACAGATAGGCCGAGTTCTCCCGCACCCGGTCGTCCCGCAGGGGGACCAGTTCGTCGCGTGCGGTGGCGAGGCGCATCACGCCGGTGCGGTGGACCGCGCCCGACTCGTCGACGTAACCGCGGGGCAGCTCGAACCCGAACTCCGTCCGCAGCGGCTCCTGTCGCTGCGCGGAGCCGCCCCTGCCGCCGCCCGCGACCTGCTCCGCGCTCTGGAACTGGACCGAGCGGCGCATCAGTCGAGTTCCATGCTCTCGTAGGTGATCGCCAGTTTCTCGGTCAGCACCGAGGTGTCGCCGGCCTTGAGGGTGCCGATCTCCAGGGATTTCGGCCAGGCGTTGATGAGCTTGTACCGCTTGATCGGCAGGCCCTCGTAGTCGTAGACGATGACGGCGCCGTTGCGCCGGGCGTTCGTCATGCGGCCGAACCGCGAGTCCTTGATCCACCGCTCGAAGCTGTTGTCCTCCGTGAGCCCGCGCGTCACGGTGACCTCACCGGCCTTGGGGCGGCCGGGCAGCTTCTTGATGGCGTACTTGCCGTCGGCGGTGTTCTGCTTCAGCTCGATGACGTCCTGTTCCATCTTCAGACCGCTGACCTCGGTGATCTGCTTGATGATGACGCTGTCGAATTCGAGGCCGAAGGAATGCCCGACGGAACTGTCGAGATCGGGAAGTGGCACAGCAAACTCCTTACGCCGGGCTCGGGAACGGGCTGTCAGCGGTCGACGCGGGCACGGTGGGCGCTCATTCGTCGACACCGCCGCTGCCGCCGGTCAGCTGCGAGAGCCGGAACACCACGAACTCGGCCGGCTTGACGGGTGCGACCCCGATCTCGCAGATGACCTGGCCCGCGTCGATGCTCTCCGGCGGGTTCGTCTCGCGGTCGCACTTCACGTAGAACGCCTCCTCGGGGGTCAGCCCGAACAGCGACCCCTTGCGCCACTCGTTGACCAGGAACGCCGAGACGGTGCGCCGGACCCGGGCCCACAGGGCGTCGTCGTTCGGTTCGAAGACGACCCACTGCGTACCGGCGAGGATCGACTCCTCCAGGTAGTTGAAGAGTCGCCGGACGTTCAGATACCGCCAGGCCGGGTCGGACGCGAGGGTCCGTGCGCCCCATACCCGGATGCCCCGCCCCGGGAAGGCGCGGATGCAGTTCAGCCCGATGGGGTTGAGGAGGTCGTGCTCGCCCTTGGTGAGCTGCGTCGCCGGCGCGACGGCTCCACGGACGACCTCGTTCGCCGGGGCCTTGTGCACCCCGCGCGTGTCGTCGCTGCGCGCCCAGATCCCGGCGATGTGCCCGCTGGGCGGTACGAGGGCGGCGCGCCCGGACGCCGGGTCCGCGACGCTGATCCAGGGGTAGTAGAGCGTGGCGTACTTGGAGTCGAAGTTGGCCTGCCCCGTACGCCAGCCGCGCATCTGCTGCGGGGTGAGGCCGGGCGGCGGATCGAGGATCGCGACACGGTCCCCCATCAGCTCGCAGTGGGTGATCAGCCCCTGCTGGACCGCGAGCACCGACTCCAGGTCCAGCAGGCCGCGTTCGTACGCGCTCATCAGGTCGGGCACGGCGATCATGGTGACCTCGTCGACCGCTTCGAGGCCGCCGAGACCCGTACGGCGGTCGGCGTCCCCGACGTACACCTCGGGGGCCAGCGCACCGGAGCCGCCGGCGGCGGGGGCGGCCGGGGCGAGGGTCACCGTCTGCGGCGCGGGCGGGGCGGGGGCGGCACCGCGCCCCGACTCCCGTACCTCGATCAGCTCGGACTTCGCGTTGACGCGGGTCGCGACGTTGTCCTTGCTGCGCTTGGTGGTGACGGAGGGGTACGTCTCCACGACCTGTCCGTCGCGCTTCACCAGGAACCGGAAGACGTCGGCGGGCGGATCGTCGCCCTCCACCGGCGCGACCTCCACACTGATCTCGCCGCTCACCCCCGGCCGGGGGCGCACGGCGTAGGGCCCGACCCGGGCCTCGGCGCCGACGGGCAGCTCCCCGGCCTCGCCGTTGGCGTCCTCTCCCCGCTCGCCGTCCTCCGCGTCCGCCGTGCCGTCCGCGACCCGCACGATGTAGCAGACACCGCCGCCGTTGGAGAAGAAGCCGTAGACGGCGGACGCGAGGTAGGCGCCGTCGACGAAGTCGCCGAACGCGGCGACGAACTGGCTCCAGTTCGTGATCAGCGTCGGCTCGTCGAAGGGGCCCTTCTGGGCGAAGCCGACGAAGGCGGCGACCGAGGTGCCCACCCCTTCGATCGGCCGGGATCCGGACTCGACCTCTTCGACGTAGACGCCGGGGGACAGGTACGACGGCATAAGGGCCTCTCCTCGACACACTCCTGAACACACTGCTCGACCGGGTGACGCGGGCCATTCTCGCCACCGCGGCGATCACCGGGAACGGACGGTCGGCCGCCCTGCCGCGCATCGAGGGCTGCCCGATGAGGCAACCCGACCGCGCCTCCGGTGTCGCCCCGCCCTGCCCCGTACGAGGGACCGCCCGCGCTCCGTACGCCCCCGGGGCCGCCCGGCACAGTGGCAGCCACCACACGCATGCACCACACCCGGGCGGCCCCTGGCCGGCGGGAGCGGGAGGGGCGGGGAGGGCGGATGAGGGCGGTTCCGGAGAAGCCTTCCGTCACGCCGGCCCGTCATGACGCGGTACGCGCGCCCGCCCTCGACACCGTGCAGGCCCCGGTCCTGGACACCGGTCACGCCGCGGACCACGGCACGGCACGCGCTCCGACCCACGGCACGGCACACGCTCCGGACCACGACTCCTCCGCGGTCGCCCCGGACCACGACGTCTCCGCGGTCGCTCCGGACCTCCGGATCTCCCGCTCGGCAGCACCGCGAACGGAGCGGGCGACCACCGCCCCGCCCCCCGACCGCCGCTCCATCCAGCGGTTGCAGCGCATGGCCGGGAACGGGGCGGTGTCCCGGCTGGTCGCCCAGCGGTACACCGCCCCGGTGAAGCCGTCCCCCGGGCAGTCGCCGCGCTTCCGCAGCGTGAAGGCCGACGTGGCGGCGAAGAAGACCCGGCTCGCCGCGCACGCCCCGGCGGCGAGTGAGTCGAAGGCGTCGCAGGACGCGGCGGTGGCGCCCCCGGACGACAAGGAGGCACAGGGCAAGGCGGCGAACGCCGAGAAGATGAACGCGGCGAAGCCCGGGGAGTTCGACAAGAAGGCGTTCATCGACGCGGTGAACCAGGCGATCGACGCCCAGGCGCCCAAGAACCTCGACGAGGCGGACAAGTTCGCCGAGTCCGGCAAGGCGGAGCAGGTCAAGGCGGAGGTCGACGGGAAGGTCGGCGACGGCAAGGAAGCCTCGGCCGAGGACATCGACACGGCCACGAAGGCCCCGCCCGACACCTCCGCCGCCAAGGACAAGAAGGTCACCCCGCTCACCCCGGACCAGGCCCCGGGCAACCCGGGCGCGCCGTCCGCCACGGACGCGGTCCCCGAGAAGCAGCCCGCGGCCGTCACGGACTTCTCCGAGGGGCCGGCGCAGAACGACAAGGCGATGGCGGACGCCGACGTCACCGAGGAGCAACTGGCCAAGGGCAACGAGCCGGAGTTCACGGAGGCGCTGTCGGCGAAGAAGACCTCCGAGGCCGACGCGGCGAAGGCCCCGGCGAAAGGGAAGACGGCGGAGAACCAGGAGCTTTCCACCGCCAAGGAGAACGCGGCGGCCTCCGGAGCCCAGGCGATGGCGGGACTCACGGCGACCCGGGCCACCGCCGGGAAACAGGTGGACGGCGGCAAGAACGACACGAAGTCGAAGGACGAGAAGAAGCGCGCCGAGGTCACGGCGAAGCTGCAAAAGGTCTACGACGGCACGAAGAAGGACGTCGAGGACACCCTGTCCGGCCTGGACAAGAAGGTCGACACCGCGTTCACGTCGGGTGAGAAGGCGGCCAGGGACGCGTTCACGGCCGACCACAAGAGCCGGATGAAGAAGTACAAGGACAAGCGGTACTCGGGGCTCAGAGGAAAGGGCCGCTGGATCAAGGACAAGTTCGCCGGCCTGCCGAAGGAGGCGAACGACCTCTATCAGGAGTCCCGCAAGCTCTACGTCTCCCGGATGCAGGCGGTCGTCTCCTCGGTGGCCGACATCATCGGCGCCGAGCTGGGCAAGGCCAAGGCCCGAATCGCGAAGGGCCGCGCGGAATTGAAGGCGGCGGTCGACAGACTCCCCGCCGACCTGAAGCAGTTCGGCGAGGAGGCGGCGAAGGACTTCGCGGGCAAGTTCGACGACCTGGAAGCCACAGTCGACGAGAAGTCGGAACAACTGGTCCAGGACCTGGCCCAGAAGTACACGGCCGCCCTGAACAAGATCGACGAGGAGATCAAGAAGCTCCAGGAGGCCAACAAGGGCCTGATCGACAAAGCGAAGGACGCCATCGTCGGCGCCATCAAGACGATCAACGAGCTGAAGAACCTGCTCCTCGGCATCCTCGCCAAGGCCGCCTCCGCGATCATGAAGATCATCAAGGACCCGATCGGCTTCCTGGGCAACCTGGTACGAGCGGTCGGCGCGGGCCTGAACCTGTTCATCACGAACATCGCCGACCACCTGAAGACCGGCGTCGTCTCCTGGCTGCTCGGTACGGCGGTGAAGGCCGGCCTGGACCTCCCGGCCAGGTTCGACCTCAAGGGAATCATCCAGCTCATCGGCTCGATGCTGGGCCTGACCTGGGACAACATCCGCACCCGCATCACCCGCAAGGGCGTCCCCGATGAGGCGATGTCGGCGGTGGAGACCTCGGTCCCGGTGGCGAAGAACCTCGCCGCCGAGGGCCCCGCCGGCGCGGTCAAGGAGATCCAGGCGGAAGCGGGCGACCTCAAGGCCACCATCCTCGGCAAGCTGACGACCTACCTGGTCCCCACGGTCCTCATCGCGGGCATCACCTGGATCATCTCCCTGCTCAACCCCGCCTCCGCGTTCGTCCGCGCGGTCAAGGGAATCATCGACATCGTCACGTTCATCGTGACCCAGGGCGCCCAGATCGCGGACTTCGTCAACGCGGTCCTGGACGCGGTCATCGCCATCGCCAACGGCGGCCAGGCCGGCGTCCCCAAGCTCATCGAAGCCGCCCTCGCCACGAGCGTCCCCCTCCTGATCGGGTTCCTCGCCGCCCTGCTGGGCATCGGCGGCCTGGCCAACAAGGTCAAGTCGGTCTTCCAGTCGGTGTCACGACCGGTCACCCGAGCGATCGACAAGATCGTCGCCTTCATCGCGAAGAAGGGCAGGGCGCTGTGGGCGAAGCGCAAGGGTAAGTCCGATCCGAAGAACAGGAAGGGGAAAGACACCGAAAAGAGTCAGGACGTCAAGCGCAAGGCCCACGAGATGCTATCCGCACCCACGGCCGAACCGTTGAAGGACAAGGAGTCGTTGAACGGCATCATTGCCGATGTCCTCGGTAGTTTACGCCCCCAGGGATTGAAAGAACTGTACGCCAGACCGCACAAGAACAACCGATACGAGATAGTTGCGGTGGCAAGCCCTGGAAGCGTGGTCGGCGTGGCCGCCCTGAATACGGCAGAAAAGAAGGATGTCATTCGCGCGGCAATGAACTCGGCAGGGACAATCGAATTCCTGAAGAAGATGGCCGACAATAAATCCGTCTCTGTCGAGGTGGACGGCACAAAATATACCGTCGATATGGCCTTCTTTGAGGGGGCTTGGTCGGACAAGGAGGTGCAGCGCGCAGTCAGCAATAAATTCCGTCGAGCCGTTGACGGGAATCATGAATGGCTCCCCTCCAAGCACATCCTGGCCGTCACCAAGCGAGCCAGGGACTATACCGACGGCGCCAAGTGGATCGATGTTCAGCACAAGCTGAGGAGCGAAACCCAACGTCTCGTCTTCTTCCCCTCGAAGTCTGCGCGAGAGACAAAGGAGAACGGAAGCAAGTACAGCGTCCCCCAAGGGCATGTCGGCGCCGTGTATTTCACCGGAGTTATTGGTGCACGGACTTACACGAACGGGCCGATGGTTCAACACGGGGGCTCGAACGGAAAATTTCACAGGGAGCTCAACTCTGCCTTCACGAGCAGCGGATCGGTAAACGACGCCGTGCAGGGCCTGCGGAGCGTAATGACAGATTGGATATGGGATGGAAACTCCCCCTTCCCGCATCCGATCCATCCCTCGTCTGTGGACAAAGACAATGAGGCCGTGACATCCATTGGGCAACAGGCTCACCACATTGAAGTGGTGAAAAATTTCGACGAATGGGACAAGTGAGAGGCGAGGTGTTCAATGGTGCAGCACACACGTGGTGGCGCCAGTGCGGCAGCATCCTGGGTGTGGAATGCCGATCTGTCTCAGGATCACAAGCGGAACTACTCTAGGTTCATCGAACGGTTCCCCTTGTCCACCTTCACCAGAGATACCGAAGATTCCCTGGACGCCACCGAGTCCAACGACGGTGTGGCGCTGCCACCGCATCTCCGGCGACTCCGGTCTGCGCTCGCTTTCGTTCACCCTCCACTACTGGTGCAGTTCGACTCCTACGACTACAACATCGAAATGTCCGAAGTGGAAGTAGAAATCTGGTACGCCCTTGGTCTCGGCCAAGCCGGCGACGAAACACGGGCAGCCTTCCTGGAACATGCGCATGGATACGTAGTGGGGGGGTGGCACGGATCGGACGACTCCTACCTGATGGTCGACATCCGGAACATGGACGACGAACGCATCTTCGAATGCGGAGGAGACGACCTGGCGTATGCCGTGGAAGATGGCTCTCCCGTGAAGAAAATCGTCAAACCGGCCTTCGCCTCCTACTCAAGCATGCTTTCCCATATCGTGGCGATGAGGACGTGGCAGGGGGAGATCACTCGGGCTCGCTGAACCCGACGGCCAGATGGCCGCCCAGGACCATAATCACGAGGTCACGGAACTCGGTGAAGCGTCCCCCGCACCATCGCCGGGTACGCCGCCGTCACCGCGATCGAGCGGATGTTGCCGCCCTGTCGTCGCGGATACCCCGGTCGCCCCAAGGGGCCATGATCATGTCCGCGCAGCGCGCGAGGGTACGAGGCCGCGATGAGCGAAGGCCAGGCTCACGTGCCGGAAGGCGCGTACCCCTCTCTCTACTACAAGAGATATTAGAATGGGTCCATGAGCGACGACGTGACCTACAGAGCCGGCGAAGGTCCCACCGCCAACGTCTCCGTCAGCCTGCACGCCGGCAACATCGCCGCCGTCCGCGCGCGCGTCGGGAAGCGCGGGTTCTCCGCCTACGTGGACGCCGCCGTGCAGCGCCAGATCGAGCGTGACAACCTCGCGGAGTTGACCGCCGCCCACGAGGCGGAGCACGGTGACTTCAGTCAGGCGGAGATCGACGCCGCCCGTGCCCTGCTGCGCGGAGACGCCGAGGGCGGCGTGGGGAGCGCGGCTTGATGAACCGGCCGGGCACCCTCGTCCTGGACAGTGAAGGGCTGTCGAAGGTGGTCGCCGACGACCGCCGCGTCATGGCCCTGGTGCGCGGGGCCGAACAGGAGGACATGCGGGTCGTGACCAGCATCCTCACCCTCATCGAGGCACACCATGCGCGGGTGAACTCAGCCCGCTTCAACTGGTCGGTCTCCCGGCTGCACGTGGAGCCGGTCACCGAGGAGATCGGGCGGACGGCGATGGCGCTGCTCGTCGACGCGGGTCTGCACGGGCACAAGTACGCCATCGACTCCGTGGTCGCCGCCACCGCGCTACACGCTCCGAAGCCGGCCGTGATCCTGACATCCGATCCCGAGGACCTGACCAAGCTCTGCGGCAACCGCGTGCGGATCGTCAAGGTCTGAACCCCGCTCGCGGCCGCGCCCGCTGACTGGTTCCCGCCTCTCAGGTCACCAGCCCCAGATAGGGCCCGAACTCCGAAGCCAGCGTCAGCCGCCCCAGCTTCTGGTACTCCCGTTGGATCGCGTGGATCACCGTCTCCATCGTCACCGCCCCTCCCGCATCCGCCGCCAGGTACGCCGCCGTCACCGCGATCGAGCGGATGTTGCCGCCCGCCAGCTCGAAGTTCTCGGCGCAGAAGGGCAGGTCCAGGTCCGTTCCCCGGGGGAGCGTCGGGCCCAGGCAGCGGTCCCAGAGGAGCAGGCGTTGTTCGGGGTCCGGGACCGGGAAGTCGATGACCAGGTCCAGGCGGCGGGTGAAGGCGTCGTCCAGGTTGGCGCGCAGGTTGGTGGCGAGGATGGCCAGGCCGTCGAAGGACTCCATGCGTTGCAGGAGGTAGGCGCTCTCCACGTTGGCGTAGCGGTCGTGCGCGTCCTTCACGTCGGAGCGTTTGCCGAAGATCGCGTCCGCCTCGTCGAAGAGGAGCACGCCGTTCACGCCCGCCGCCTCCGTGAAGATCCGTTCCAGGTTCTTCTCCGTCTCGCCCACGTACTTGTCGATCACCGTCGCCAGGTCGACCGTGTACAGGTCCAGCCCCAGGTCGGCTGCGATCACCTCCGCCGACATCGTCTTGCCCGTACCGGAGTCGCCCGCGAACAGCGCCGAGACTCCCCGGCCCCTGCCCCCGCCCGGCCTCATCCCCCACTCCCCCAGCACCCGGTCACGGTGCCGGGCGCGGGCCGTGAGTTCGCGGAGCTGGGTGTGGGTGTCGGGCGGGAGGACCAGGTCGCCCCAGGTCACCGTGGGTTCGATGCGGCGGGCCAGGCGATCCAGGCCCGCCGCGTTCTGGGCGCGGGCTCCTCGCCGTACGTGGTCCGCAGTCAGCTCGCCGCCCGCCAGACGGGCCGCCTGCGCGGCGGAGCGGGCGGCTCCGGTGATCTGTTCCGGGGTGAGGAGGAAGGGGGCCAGCAGCTGGTCCGGGGCGATGGCGGCCGGGAGCGGCGCGTCCTCCCGGAGCCGGTACGCGTCCCGCCACAGCGCACCCCTCGCCGACGGCTCCACCCGGGGCGCGTGCAGCAGCAGGGGCGGGGCGACCGACCAGGACGCGTCCCAGGGGGCCCGGCCCACCAGGACCGTCGGGACCGGGGTGGCCGTGAGGAGCCGGAGCAGCCCCGGGCGCTCCCGGGACACCGCGTCCAGCGGCGCGCAGACCAGGCCCGCCCCGGTCAGGCGCGCCTCCCGGACCAGGGCGCGTACCGCCTCGGCGGGGGACGGGTCCTCCGCCAGCCGGGCAAGGTCCAGGCCCAGGACCTCCCGGCCCGCCCGCGTCAGCGCCGACGCGGCCAGCGCCGTGCCCGCGCCGCCCTGGTCCTCGCTCAGGTAGGCCAGCGCGGCACCGTCGGCGAGGACTCCGGCGAGCGGGGCCGGGTCGCCCACTCCAGGCACGGCCTGCCACGGGGCCAGCAGGTCCGCCAGCCGCGGGTCCGGGGAGTCGTCGCCCAGCAGGTGCGCGGCCACCCGGTCCGGCACACGCAGCGCACGGCTCAGGAATGGGCGGTTCAGGTCTTCCGCCAGGAGCAGTCCGCCGGCCCGGAGCGGCGCCCCCGCGGCCAGCCGGGCACGGGCCGCGGGGTCGGAGAGGGCCACGCCGCACAGGCCCAGGGCCAGCCCGATGGACGGGCGGCGACGGGAGACGTCGTCGTTCAGGTAGCCGTAGAAAGCCTCGAAGCGGTCGTCCAGATCCGGTACGAGCGCGATGAGCAGGATCTCCGTGTCGAGCGCGGTGAGGCCGAACTCCCGGGCGAGGCTGGCCAGTCGGGATTCCGCCGCCTCCTCGTCCGGGGGTCCGTCGAGCGCGCCCGGGGCCGGGGGGCCCTCCCGTGCGGGAAACCCCCTCGCCGCCTCCTCGTCCAGCAGCCGCGCGATGGTCTCGTCCGTCAGATACAGCCCCCGGAAGTCGTCGTCGGGGTCCGGATCGGCGCTCCGCCGCAGCTCCACCGCGTGCCGGATGCGCCGTTCCACGGCCGCCGCCCGGGCGAGCAGATGGCGGAGGTCCGGGCCGACGGCGTCCCGCGCCGTCATACGTCCCCGCCCTCGGGCGGCATGCCTCGCCGCTCCGTGATCCGTAGGGACACCGCACGCACCCGTTCACGGCCCGGGGCCCGGGCCGGCTCCCGGGCCGGCCGCCCAGGGTGCGACCCGTACACCGGCAGACCCGGCCTGCCCGGCTGCGCCTCCGTCGCGCCCTCTCTTCCGCCCGCGTCCTCCCCGGGCGCCGGTACGTCGCCGAACTGCGCCCGCAGCCCCTCGTCACCCACCGGCGGGCCGGCCTCGTAGACCGGCGAGGCCGTCACCGGAACACTGATCACCAGGTCCAGCGAGGGCTTCAGCTCGCCCCCGAGCGCGCTCCACACATCGGCGAACGACCGGTCCTCCGGCGGCGGCAGCGCGATCGACATCGGTACGGCGGCCCCGACCTCGGCCAGCGAGCCCGCCAGCCGCTCCGGCGGCAGCGCCTCGTACCGCAGCAGGCAGGCCAGCAGCGAGGAGAGCAGGCGGTGTTCGTCCTCCGGACGCTTCGTCCACGCCGTGATCAGGTACGACAGCTTGAAGAAGCGCGGCGGGCGGCGCCGCGCGACGATCGCCCCGCGCTCGTCGTACTCGTTGTGCAGGCCGCGCTCCCGACGCCGCATGTCCTCGCGGATGTCGTAGAGGTAGAGATTGACCATCGGGGCGTTGACCTTGGCCGCCCATTCCCGGGTCGGGGCGTCGAAGACCACCGCGATCTGGCGGCCCTCCAGCACCTCGGCCCGGATCAGGGCCCGCAGGACGTCGTCCACCTCGTGGATCATCCGATGACCGCCTTCGACGCGCGGGGGACACTCATGACCGCACAGCCGGCCGCACTCATGACCGGCCCGCGAAGTCCGGGGGCTGGAGGTTGTGCTGGACGACCAGGACCGGTTCGCGGAGGCGGGGGAGGTCCCGGGCCTCCGCCCGCAGGAGGCGCGGGCCCAGCGTGTCCTTGCGCAGGACCAGAACCTGCACCTCGAAGGTGCCGTCGCGCCCGACGCGTACGCCCGACCGGTCGGCGGTGATGCCGATGTTCCACGTGAAACGTACGGTCTCGCCCGGCGGATAGTCCTTGCCCCGCGCCAGCACCGGCTGCCCCGGTTTCACGACCTGCGGAGTGACCGTCAGCGACGGCTTCAGGACCCTCAGCCGGTCCGTGTCCCGGTTGTTCGCGGCGCGCCGGTCGGGCAGCGTGCCGCGCACAGTGGCCCGCACGTCACCGGTGACCGCCGCCCGGTAGATCGCCCTCTGCGTCACCTCGACCCGGCCCCCGGCGGGGACCGTGCAGGGCCGCGCCGCCGTGCACCTGCTCAGGGCCGGGAGGCTCCGGTCCTTCGCCTCCTTCGTCCCCGGCCACGAGGTCCCGATGACCACGCCGGTCGCCGTGTCCGGCCCCGCGTTGGTGATCGTGAACCGGGCGGCGGCGGGCCGGCCCACGTACGTACGGTCCGGGCTGACATCGGCCCGTACGGCAAGGTCCGAGACCGGAGGCGGAGGCGGGGGCGGCGGAGCGGGCGGGTCCGGCGGGACGACGGGTTCCAGGACCTCGAACCGGGCCGTGTCCGCCCCCGTGTTGCCCGCCGAGTCCGTGGCGGAACAGGTGACCGTCGTCGTTCCGACCGGGAAGAGCGATCCGGACGGCGGGGTACAGGTCACCGGCAGCGCCCCGTCCTGCGGGTCGGTCGCCGTGGCCGTGTAGTCGATGGATACGCCGTCGTCGTCCCGAGCCCTGGCCGTACGGTCGTCCACGGTGACGACCGGGGCGTCGACGTCGTTCACGGCGATGCTGATCCGCTGCTGGAAGTCCGGATCGGGCACCGCGGCCGGTCCGACCGTGTCCGTCCCCGGGACCTGGGTACCGAGCAGGAACTGCACGGTGCAGGTCAGCGTCGCGCCCTGCGGAGCGTCCTCCGACACATCGACGGTCTCCGCGAAGTGCGCGGTCCCGCCGCTGGTCAGCTGCCGGGTGGGCGGATCGAGGGCGACGGTCAGATGCGGGTCGCAGGCGTCGAGGCGGTAGCCGACAGAGGTGGGGAGGTTGTCGAAGCCGTCGACGATCGCCTCGGCGACCCGGTCCCCGTCGATGCCTTCGAGCAGCCGGCCGCCGGTGGCCTCGATGATGCGGGTGGCCTGGCCCGGCGTGGTGGGCGGGTCCTCGACGTAGTCCGGGTTTCCGGCGTCGCCGTTGCCGTTGAGGCCGTCGCCGATCGTGCTCTCGACATCGACGCCGATCACCCGGACGCCCTTGTCCTGGAGCGCGAAGATCGTGTCGTCGATGGTGTGGCCGTTGCTGGGCGAGTGGCTGGAGGCGTCACTCACCAGCACGACGACCGGGCTCGCGCCGTCGCGGAACACCGTCGTGCCGCCCGCCCCGTCGGCGATCTGCCACAGCCCGTTGATCCAGTCCTCCGAAGGGCCCCGGCTGTCACCACCGAGGTCTGTCCTGAGGAGGTCGACGCCGTCCTGCACCTTCTCCAAGTCGTCCGTCAGCGCCGTCAGTACGGCGAATCCCGCGTCGACGTCGCCCTCCTGATCACCGAACGTGGCGACCGCGAACCGCGAATCCGGCTGCTCCGCGAGGATCTTGTCGGTGATGTCGGGCAGGTTCTCCCGGACGCTGTCGATCGGGTCGGCCATGCTCGCCGTCCCGTCCACCAGCAGCACCACATCCGGCCGGGGCGGGATCGCCGGGGTCCGCACCTGCTTGTCCACCCCTGTCGAACCGCCCGGATCGAGTGCCTCCTCCAGCGTCGCCGGGGTGACCCACGGCTCCGGCGGGGCGGGCACGGCGGACGCCACGCCGCTCGCCCCCGAGGCGGGGACCAGGCCGGCGGCCAGCAGCAGGACGAGTCCGGCCACTCGCCTTCGCGGTCCCGTCCCTGGCTGAAACCAGCGCACAGCGTTCCCCTCCCCGCGTCCGGCCCGCCCGGTACTCGGGGACCACCGTCCCGCGCCGGCCGTCTCGGTGCAGAGAGAGGCGAGCCACTTCCGCGGGAAGACCGGACTGCCCGATGGTGCAGCGGCGGTGTGCGGGAACCGGGGTGCAGCGGCGGTGTGCGGGGACCGGAGTGCAGCGGCGGTGTGCGGGGACCGGAGTGCAGCGGCGGTGTGCGGGGACCGGCCGTCAGATCAGGCCCTGGCGCATCGCGTAGGCCACCGCGTGGGAACGGTTGCGCAGTTGCAGCCGGGTCATCACCGAGTGCAGCACGTTCTTGATGGTGCGCTCGGAGTACGCCAGTTTCGTCGCGATGTCCGCGGTGTCGTACCCCTCGGCGACCAGGCGCAGCACGTCCACCTCCCGTGCGGCCAGCCCGGTGAAGTGCAGGCCGCGCGGGCCCAGCACCTGTCCCTGGAGCCTGCCGACCTCTTCGAGGAGGCGTCCGAGCAGGTCGGAGGGGAGGTGGCCCTCGCCGCGCGCCACCGTGCCGATGACCTGCACCAGGTGCTCCGGGGTCGACTCGGCCCGCCGGACGACCCCCGCGACCCCGCACTCCGCGGCGCTCACCAGCTTCTGTTCGTCGATGTCCGTGGTCACCAGCACCGTGCGGCAGGTGCTGGTGCGCTGGATGTTGCGCAGGACGCGCAGGACTTCGTCGTCCACCGCGTCCACCACCATGACCACGACCTGGGGCACCGGCTGGCCGTCGCCCCGCTCGATGACACTGACCTCGGGCCGGGCCCGTAACTGACTGGCCACTCCGGCTTGGGAAATCGGGTCCTGCGCGCGTAAAACGACAGTGATGCGCTCCATGCGAATGCTCCCCCTGGGCACCAGCCGGAAGCGTCACACAGCAGGCACAAGCTCCACAGCTGTATTCGTCCGCCTCATCCGTTGTGAGGCGGTCTGAGGATTCCCGTTCTTACCTTGGAGGAAACGGAAAGGTTACTCCGGGCATCACATCTGCCCGAAAGTGTTCCTCCGTGACCGGTGCCCGCCCTCCAGCCCGGTTCTACGGTCCGCCGTATGAGTCTTACCGCAAGCCTCGACGCGTCGTCCGTCACCGTCGTACCGGGCGAGGAGACGACCCTTTCCCTGCAGATTCTCAACTCCGGCCGGACCGTCGAGGAATACCACTTCGAGGTGGTCGGCGCATGCGCCGCCTATTCCGCGGTGGAACCCGCCGTCCTCTCCCTGTATCCGGGCGATTCCGGGTCCGTCTCCCTGGTCATGCGCCCGCCGCGCGACGCGACGGTCCCCGCGGGCGAGACGACGTTCGGGGTGCGGGTGATGCCGACCGGCGAGCGGGGCGACACCGTGGTGCCCGAGGGCCGGGTGACCGTCCTGCCGTTCACCGAGACGACCGCCGAGCTGGTCCCGCGCAGCTCGTACGGCTCGCGGAGCGGGCGGCACCAGTTCGCCGTCGACAACCGGGGCAACACCCCGGTGACCGTACGGCTCGGAGCCCAGCCCGGTACGGAGCAGGCGCGGGTGGTCTTCGCCGCCTCCGAGCTCCGGATCGAGCCGGGACACGCGGAGTTCGCGAAGCTGCGGGTCCGCCCGGCGAAGCGGATGTGGCGCGGTACGCCGGTGACGCACGCCTTCCAGGTGTTCGCCGCCCCGCAGCCGCCCGAGGGCGAGGAACCACCGCCCCCTGTGCTGGTGGACGGTTCCTACCAGCAGGAGCCGATCCTGCCGCGCTGGCTGCCCCGGGCCCTGCTCACCGCCGCTCTGCTGGTCCTCGTCATGGCCGGCCTCTGGTACGCGCTGCTGCGCCCGGCGGTGAAGTCCGCGGCCCGGGAGGCGGTCACCCCCGAGGCGGTGCGGTCGGCCGCGGCGGCCGACCGGAGCGAGGCCCCCGACGAGGGCGGGCCGGACGGTACGGGCTCCGGGGGTGGGGCCGCCGCCGGAGCGGGCACGGGCGGCGGTTCGGCCGGCCCCACGCCGTCACCGGGATCTTCGGCCCCGGGCGCCGACGGCGGCGACACGGCGGCGGGCGCCCCGGCCAGCGCGCAGGTCCGGGTGCGGGACGCGGTGGGCGGCGGCCCGAACACCGGGACGGCTCTGGAGGTACCGGCGGGCCACACCTTCCAGCTCACCGACATCGTGGTGCAGAACCCGCAGGGCGACGCGGGCACGGTCATCGTCACGGCCGGCGAGGACACCCGGGTCCTCAGTCTCGGGCTGGAGAACTTCCGCGACTCCGACTACCACTTCGTGACGCCGATCCAGGTGCCCGCGGGCGGCAAGGTCACGATGACGATCGACTGCCGGCGGATCGGCAAGCCGGTGGGCGCCCCGGCCCCCTCGCGGTGCTCGTCCTCGATGTTCCTGGGCGGAACGATGCGCCCGGACACGGCAGGCTGACGCACGCACGCACGCACCCCGACCCGGCCACGCACACGCCCGTGCCCACGCCCCTGCGCCTGCCCCTGCCCGCGAAGGGGCCCACATCCGCAGGCCCGGCCACCACCGCGGGCCCGGCCACGCCCACGGACTGGCCCGCCGGCCCGGCCCACACGCGCAGGCCCGCAGGCCCGCCGTCGCGCCGGGGCGGCGGTGCGGCGGTGCGCCGGGGAGGTGGGGCGGCGGTGCGCCGGGCCGGTGGGGCGGCGGTGCGCCGGGCCGGCCGATGTGTGCTCGTCAGGCCGGCGGATTCTCCTCCTCTTCCTCCCCTGCCTTCTTCTCCGCCGCACGCTGCACGAACGACCCCTGCACGTCGGCGGGTTGCTCGTCCTCGTCCTCGGTTGCCGCCCGCTGCACGGCAGATGCCGCAGCCGGGGCGGGGGTGGACACGGGTGAGGCAGGGGCCGTCTCCGGCGCGGGACCCGACAGCACCCGGTCCGCGTTCGCCACGGCTTCCTGCTCGAACCGGTCCGAAGGGTCACTGACCCGGATACCGCCCGGGGCCTCGGTGCCCTCCACCGGGCCGTTGCGCTGCTGGATCACATGGGTCAGCTCATGGGCCAGGGTGGTGCGGCCCTGTGGCGATCCGGGGTCGTAGGCGTCGCGCTGGAACACCACGTTGTTGCCCACGGTGTACGCGTGCGCGCCGACGCCCTTCGCGGACTCGTGCGCGGCGGAGTCGTGGTGGACGCGCACGTCGGAGAAGTCCGCGCCCATCCGGCTCTCCATGTCCGTACGCGTGTCGGTGTCGAGAGGGGAACCGCCGGAGGAGACCACGTCGTGCACCGGCGACCGCTGCTCCTCGGCCTGTCCGGCCTGTCCGGCCTGCTCGGTCCGCTCAGCCTGCCCGGCCTCTTCGCTCTCTTCGGCCTGTACGGCGGTGGCCTGCGCGGCCCCGGCGCGGGCCCGCTGGACCATCGCGCCGAGCGCACCGTTGCCGGCCGTCCGCTGGAGCAGCCCCATCCCGGCCGCCCCGACCACGTCGGCCCGGCCGGCGGCGGCTGCCCGGAAGACGTGGTGGTCCTGCTCCCCGGATGCCTCCGCGGCGCTTTGGCGGCGCTGTTCATCGCGCTCGTGGGCCGGCTCCCGCGCGCCGTGTCCATGGTGCTCCTGGTGTTCCTGCTCGATGTCGTGCGCGTCCATGCTCATCTCCCCTGACCGCACCGTCCTCGGCATTCCACGATTACGGCGCGGCCCCGGGACGGTCCAGCCCGCGCCCCGGCCCGGCCGGGGCATCCGGGTCTGCCTCATCGGGCAGGCCGGCGGCACGGACGGACCCGCGCACCACAACCCTCCCCCCGCACCGATCCTCGCGCGCCCCCTCGCACCTCCCCCGCCTGCACCTCCCCCGCCCCCCTCGCCCCCCTCTCCCCTCCTCTTCTCCCTTACTCCCTTCGGCCGACAGAGACGAGGCCATCGGCGCAGTCCCGGTCGCCGTCACACGCCGTGCTCGCGATGATCGGCAGCATGACCACCAGCGACAGCGGCAAGGACATCACTCTGCGGATCGCCCAGAATCCGGAGGCCGACGAGCTCCTCGGCCGCAGTCCGCTGGCCGCCCTGGTCGGCATGCTGCTGGATCAACAGGTGCCCATGGAGTGGGCGTTCACTGGCCCGTACACCCTCGCGCGACGGATGGGGTCCGACGACCTGGACGCGGGACGGATCGCCGCCTACGACCCGGACGCCTTCACCGAGCTGTTCACCGCCAAACCGGCCCTTCACCGCTACCCCGGCTCCATGGCCCGGCGGGTGCAGCAGTTGTGCCAGTTCCTGGTGGAGGAGTACGACGGCGACGCGAGCGCCGTGTGGCGGGACGCCGCGACCGGCGACGAGCTGCTGGCACGGCTCAACGCGCTGCCCGGCTTCGGCGTCCAGAAGGCCCGGATCTTCCTGGCGCTGCTCGGCAAGCAGCTGGGCGTACGGCCGACGCGGTGGCGGGAGGCGGCGGGCCCGTACGGAGAGGCCGGATCGCGCCGGTCGGTCGCCGACATCACCGGCCCGAAGACCCTCGTCGAGGTGCGCGCGTACAAGCAGGAGGCCAAGGCGACGGCGAAGGCGGCCAAAGCGGCGAAGAAGCCCGGGGCATCGCCCGAGAGCCCGGGCACGTCGTCGACCAGGGGCCGCAGGGCCTCCGAGAAGCAGCCGGGCACCTCTCCGAAGCAGCCCGGCGGCGTTTCGTAGACGTCTGACGCCACGCCTGAGAAGTGACGTGTGCATGCACCGAATCAGGCCGACGCCACCCATCCACCGATAAGAACCGGCCACATAGGTTCACAGGCGTCACCCCACTCGCTAGCTTTCGCAGCACGTTCGTTCAGCCGTTCAGATACTGAGCCGCTCAGAGCACCAGCCGTTCAGACCGGAAGGACTCCTGTGCACGCAACACGTCGCAGAGCCATGGCTGTCGTGGCCGCCACCGCCCTGGCCACGCCGCTCCTCCTGGCCGCGTCCCCGCACCCCGGACGCCCCGCGCCGCACGACCCCGGGAAGGAAGCAGCCAAGCTGTCGAGGGAGCTGGTGAGGAACGCGTCGGCACGCGACGCCCACCGTCACCTCCAGCGGTTCCAGGCGATAGCCGACTCCACCGACGGCCACCGTGCCGCCGGATCGCTGGGGCACGACGCCTCGGCGGCGTACGTCTACCGCCAGCTCCAGCGGGCCGGGTACAAGGTCTCGTACGAGAGCTTCCGCTTCACCTACACGGAGACGCTGGCCGAAAAGCTGTCCGTGGTGACGCCGGGGCCTCGCGACGTCACGATCAAGGCCATGACCTACACGCCGTCGACCGAGGTGGGCGGCCTGACGGCGGCACTCGTCGCGATACCCGTCGACGGGACGACGGGCTGCGAGGCGTCGGACTACGCCTCTACGGACGTCGCCGGCAAGATCGCCCTGATCCGGCGCGGCGGTTGCTCCTTCGCCGAGAAGCAGGCGGCCGCCGCCGACGCGGACGCGGCCGGAGCTGTCATCTACAACAACGTCGAGGGCGTCCTGTCCGGCACGCTCGGTGAGGTTTCCGCCGGCCGGATCCCGACCGGTGGCCTGACCCAGGAGGAGGGCGAGAAGCTCGTCGCCGACCTGGCGGACGGCGAGGTGACGGTCTCCTTCGAGATCCGCGAGTTCCAGGAGGACCGCCCCACCCGCAACGTCATCGCCGAGACTCCCGGCGGCGACGCGGCGCGGACGGTGATGCTGGGCGCCCACCTCGACTCGGTGACCGAAGGCCCCGGCATCAACGACAACGGCTCCGGATCCGCCGGCCTGCTCGACGTCGCCCTGAAACTCGCGAAGTCGAAGAGCGATCCCGCCAACAAGGTGCGTTTCGCCTGGTGGTCGGCAGAGGAGAACGGCCTGATCGGCTCGGAGAAGTACGTCGCGGCGCTCTCCGAGAAGCAGCGCGAGCAGATCGCCCTCTATCTGAACTTCGACATGATCGCCTCTCCGAACGGTGTCCAGTTCGTCTTCGACGGCGACAACTCCGATGACGTCGGCGAGGGACCGGGCCCGGAGGGCTCGGCCCAACTGGAACGCGACATCAACGAGTTCCTCGACGGCAAGGGCAAGCCGCACGAGGGCACGGACTTCACCGGGCGCTCGGACTACGGGCCGTTCATCGACGCCGGCATCCCGTCCGGCGGGACGGACACCGGGGCGGAGGGCATCAAGACGGCAGCCCAGGCCGAGGTGTTCGGCGGCGAGGCGGGGATCGCGTACGACCCCTGCTACCACGCGGCCTGCGACGATCTGGACAACATCGACATGGGCCACTTCGACACCAACATCGACGTGATCGCCAACGCCGTCGGGACGTACGCCCATGACCTGCGCTCCCTGACTCGCCCGGTCGCCCCCGAGACCGGTACGGGCACCGGGACACCCGGCAGCGGGGGCGGCCTGCGCGAGGGCCACGGCAGGGTCGCGGAGTGACGGCTGCTCGTAACGGCTGCTCCCGGAGCCCGTAAGCGACGAACCGCGAGCGCGTGAACCGTGAGCACGTGCCGTAGGAACACGTGCGGCACGAACACGTGCGGCACGAACACGTGCAGCGCGAGCACGAGCAGTGAGAGCACGAGCAGTGAGAGCACGAGCAGTGAGAGCACGAGCAGTGAGAGTGGGCCCGGTACGAATTCCGTACCGGGCCCGCTCTCGCCTCCCCCACCCTCGCTTCACATCCGTCCGCCCCCGCGCCCGCGCCCGCCCCCTCCCTGCCCCCCGCCCGGGCCTTCGCCCGTGGTGGCGTGCCTCCTGGTCCTGGTGGCCGCTGCCCCGGTATCCCGCCCTATTCGGCGCTATGCGGCCTTTCCGCCCGCCCGGTGGTGAGCTTCCTGGCTGCGCCCGGCGGCCCTTGCCCGGTAGGCTTTCCGTGTGATCTTCAAGCGCATCGGAAATGGGAAGCCATACCCCGACCACGGCCGGGAAAGCACCCGCCAGTGGGCGGACGTCGCGCCGCGTCCGGTTCGCCTGGACCAGCTCGTCACCACCAAGGGCCAGCTCGACCTGGAGACCCTCCTCGCCGAGGACTCCACGTTCTACGGCGATCTGTTCGCGCACGTCGTGAAGTGGCAGGGCGACCTCTACCTGGAGGACGGGCTGCACCGGGCGGTCCGGGCCGCGCTCCAGCAGCGCCAGGTGCTGCACGCCCGCGTACTCGACCTGGGCTGACACCAGCGGGGCGTCCGCACCGGCGCCCGGGTCCCGGACCTGGGCCGACGTCGCCCCGGCCACGGTCGCGCCGGGCCGTGACACCCCGCACACCGCAGCGGGGATCCCCGTCTCACCGGGACCCTGAAATCGGGCCTTTCGGGTGTTTTCATGCTCATCCGGGTGCCATGCGTTGATCATTTTGTACGCACCATCACCGGGTCGCACTACGCTGCCTCCATGAGCATGCTCACTCCCCCCGGCATGGGCGGAAAGTACCGCATCACGGGCGACGCCTATCCCCGCCTGCGCCGACCCCGGCACCGCCGCAGGCTGTTCCTCGCGGGCACCGGAGCCCTCGTCGCCCTCGGCCTGGCCGGCTGGGGCACCCTGCAGCTCATCGACGTGTTCACCGGCGGCGACAAGAGCGCCAGCGCGGCCGACCACAAGCGGGACTGCCCCACCCCGAAGCCATCGGCGGCGCCCTCGGCCAAGGGGCTGCCGAAACCGGCCGCCATCAAGGTCAACGTCTACAACGCGACGACGCGCAGCGGCCTGGCCAAGTCCGCCGCCGAGGAGCTCAAGAAGCGCGGTTTCACGATCGGCGAGGTGGGCAACGCCTCGAAGGAGTACGACAAGAAGGTGCCGGCCGCGGCCGTGCTGCTCGGCGCGCCGACCGCGATGAACAGCAGCTTCACGGTGCTCGGGACCCAGCTGGCCGGCACGGTGCAGAAGACCGACACCCGGAAGACCGGCGAGGTCGACCTGATCCTCGGGGCCAAGTTCAAGGCGTTCAACACCCCACAGGAAGCCACCGCGGCGATGGCGGCCCTGACGAAGCCGGCCCCGGCCCCGGCCCCGTCCTCCTGCTGACCCCAGGACACACGAAGCGCCCCGCACCGGCACCGTACGAGACCGTACGGCGCCGGTGCGGGGCGCGACATCGTGGAAACGCCCTGCCCGGACCTATCCGGCGGTGCCGTACATCCGGTCGCCCGCGTCCCCGAGGCCCGGCACGATGTAGCCGTGCTCGTTGAGCCGCTCGTCTACGGAGGCGGTGACGACGGTGACCGGGGTCCCGGCCAGTTCGCGCTCCATCACCTCGACGCCCTCGGGCGCCGCGAGGAGGACGACGGCGGTGACATCGTCGGCGCCGCGCTTGATCAGCTCGCGGATCGCCGCGACGAGCGTGCCGCCGGTGGCCAGCATCGGGTCCAGGACATAGACCTGGCGGCCGGAGAGGTCCTCGGGCATCCGGGTCGCGTACGTCTCCGCCTGGAGCGTCTCCTCGTTGCGGATCATGCCGAGGAAGCCCACTTCGGCGGTCGGCAGCAACCGCACCATGCCGTCCAGCATGCCCAGACCGGCCCGCAGGATCGGGACGACCAGAGGCCGCGGGTGCGAGAGCTTCACCCCGGTCGTGGGCGTCACCGGGGTGTCGATGTCGACCTGCTCGGTGCGCACATCCCTGGTGGCCTCATAGGCGAGGAGAGTGACCAGCTCGTCGGCGAGACGCCGGAAGGTCGGGGAGTCGGTGCGCTTGTCGCGCAGCGTGGTGAGTTTGTGCGCCACCAGGGGGTGGTCGACGACGTGGATCCGCATGCGTCAACAGTAACCGCGCCGCCGCCCGGCATTCTGCGCTGGCATCAACCACCTGTTCGGGGGGAAGGTGGGGGCATACGAACCCAGCACTGGGGTGGTGTGTCGATGCCTGACGGGGAACTGCGACGGAACCCGGCCTCCCGAGGGCCGCGCGACGAGCGCGGCCCTCGGGACGAGCGCCAAACCTGGGGCGAGCGCGGCACTCGGAGCGCCCGGGACGGACTCGACGCCGGGGACGGACGCCGCCCGCGGGACGGACGTGGGTCCGGAGGCCGACGCGGACTGCGGGACGGACTCGACGCGCGGAACGAAGGCGACGCCCGGGACCGACTAGATACCCGGGACGGACTCGACGCCCGGAACGAAGGCGACGCCCGGGACCGACTAGATACCCGGGACGGACTCGACGCCCGGAACGAAGGCGACGCCCGGGACCGAATCGGCGTCCGGGAGGGACCCGGCGCGCCGGACGCTGCGGGCGACGACGAGGACGCGCAGGAGAGTGACGCGGCCCGCCGCCGCCGACGCGTCCAGTTCCTCCGCGAGCTCCACGAGGCCAAGCAGCTGCGGGACCGGGTCCAGCCGCGCCGGGCTCGTGCGGCCCGTATGCGCCAACAGATGCGGATGCGCACGTTCCGCTGGTGAATTCCGCGCGTACCACCGGCGCACTCCCCCCGCCGATCGGCTCGTCAGGGAGACGGCCGACCAGGCACTCCTGGAACTGATGGCCGACGCAACGTCCGAAGAGGTCTCGCACAGCGCTTGTTTCTGCCACGATGCCGATTGGGCGGGGCTCAGGACGGACGGATCACCGTTCGCCCTCCCGTCGGACCGATTCACCTATGACCAGTGGGAGAGTCACGGTGTACTTCGCCGCACTGCTCGCGCGCACCGAAGACGGGTGGGAAGCGAGCGATACAGAGCTCGACGATGTGGAGACCCTGTCCGATCTGACGGACCTGGCCCGGGATGCCTCGGTGGACGAGGACACGGTTCTGGTCTACATCGAGCAGGAGGACGCCTGGTTCGGCGTCGTCCGCGTGGACGGTGAGGAGGACCCCCGGATCTACGTCTCGGACGCGTCCGCCGCCGCCCGTTCCTCGTACGGGGAAATCCTGCTCACCGACGAAATGCTCGGACGCGAACCAGGGGCCGAGGACGAGATCGCCGCCCTGGAGGAGCTCGTCGACCTCGACGGCACCGAGGACGGCGAACCGGGACGGCCCGCACCCGCGGCCGTCGACCCGGACGACGACGGACCCGACCCGGACGCCGTGCCGGCGGGGCCGATCGGTGAGCTCGGGGTCCTGGCCGACCTCGGGATGTCCGAGAAGGAGCTGCTCACCCTGCAGACCGACGCACTCGCAGAGATCGCCGAGGCCGTGGGAGCGACGGAGGTCCTGGAGTCGGTCCGCTAGCCGGGCCCGGCTCCGCGACCGCACCCCGCGGGGCTGACCGCCCACCGGTACCACCTCTCGCCCACCGGCCCCGGGCGCTCGCGCCCCTGCCCCGCCCCCGTACGCCCACCGTCCCACCACCGGTCCCGTCCGTTAGGGTCCGCGGGGTGACCGCACGACCGCCGATCCCCTCACCCGAGCCCGTTCCGGGTCCCGTACGCGCACCCGAGCCCGACCCCGTACGCGACCCCTGGCAGGTACCGATGCGCCGCGCCCTCGCCGAGGCCGCGCAGGCGGCGTCGGCCGGCGATGTGCCGGTCGGCGCCGTCGTCCTCGGCCCCGACGGCGCCGAACTGGCCGCGGCCCACAACGAGCGCGAGGCCACCGGCGACCCGACCGCGCACGCCGAGGTCCTGGCCCTGCGCCGGGCGGCCCGGGCCCACGGCGAGTGGCGCCTGACCGGCTGCACGCTGGTGGTCACGCTGGAGCCCTGCACGATGTGCGCGGGCGCCCTCGTCCAGTCCCGGGTGGACCGGGTCGTCTACGGGGCCCGTGACGAGAAGGCCGGCGCGGCCGGCTCCCTCTGGGACGTCGTCCGCGACCGCCGCCTCAACCACCGCCCGGAGGTGATCGGCGGTGTCCTGGAGGACGAGTGCGCCGAACAGCTGACGGCGTTCTTCCGGCCGCTCTGACCCCGTACGGCCCCGCTGCCGGGAACCGATTTCTTTCAGCGCCCCGGGATGGTCTAAGCTCTCTCTCGGTAGCGTGTCCGAGCGGCCGAAGGAGCTCGCCTCGAAAGCGAGTGTGGCGTAACCCGTCACCGTGGGTTCAAATCCCACCGCTACCGCCACCAACGCCCCTCTGAGCTGCGAACACCAGCCCAGGGGGGCGTTCGCGCACCGCCAGGTGCCACAGTGGCCATACCTTGACCGGCGTACCTCCTCCCCGCTTGAGCGGGGGTGCCCCCTAGGGCGAGCAAGGCCCAAAGCAGAGTGCAATTGGTTCCCCGCGCACGCGGGGCTGGCCTTCTTCGATCCCATCCACACCCATTGATGCTCCCTTAGAAGAACTAGGGAGAGCAGGTTCCTATGCAGACTGTTCTCGCATGCTTCGATGTCTCGACACGAAGTAGAGAGTCCATAGATCACTAGAAATTTCACCATCAGGGTGAATAATCCGGAGTGGGTCACGGCGTGAAGCCTTCGGCCCTCATCTCGCTTCGCCCACATGACTCCGGGACACAAGGCAGGTCAGGGTCGACCCGGTCCACAGCGTTTATCTCGCCAAGGAGTTCGAATGGCAGACTTTGAAACCGGCGATCAACCAGGCTCCGACCACCCCCGGCTTCCTTCGATCGCTCTGATCACCCTGCTGGCCGGCCCGGCCACTCTCACACGCCATCCGGAATATGCGTTCGTGATCATCGTCGTCATCCTGGTCACCTTGGGGTGGCAAGGTCGCCATGCACTGCCCTAGGAATGCGACAAAGGCGCGAACGTCTCTGGCGCACCAGTTCGCCCCTTGCTGATTGCGCAGCTTGGGTACGTATCCGAGCACTAGCCTCGATCTTGCGTGACGGTCCACCGACGGAGTCGGTGGACCGTTTTCGTGTGGTCAGTCGCATCCCCTTCGGCCAGCCGTCCATGACATCGCCGGTGAGTTCGGCGGCCCGCCCCTCGTCCCCGATCTCGCCGCACCCGACCAGAACTCCCGGGCGAGCGGCGCCACGACGAGCCCACCGGGACGGACCTGCCGGAGCAGCGCGTACGGGACGTACCGCAACGCGCACGTCGCGATCAGCCGCTCCACCGACCCCAGGCCGGGCCACGGCTGTTCACCGTCCCCGACCCGCAGACGCGGCCGATACCCGGCCTGCGCCAGGGCCTCGGCGGCCTGCCGCGCCACCACCGGGTCCAGCTCGACGCTGTCGACCAGGTCGTCGCCGAGCCGCTCGCAGAGCAACGCGGCGACGTACCCGGTCCCGGTGCCGATCTCCAGTACCCGCTGACCGTCCTGGACGTCGAGCAGTGTGAGCATCCGGGCGACCATGGAGGGCATCGAGTTCGACGACGTCGCGACACCGGGCCCGCCCACCGCTCCGTCGTCGAGCTGCGTGACGACCGGCTCGTCGCTGTTCACCAACGCCGACCACGCCTCCGTCCCCACCACCGGCTCACACCGGTCGGGCAACTGCCGCCACACATCCGCCGGGACGAACCTGCTGCGGGGCACCGCCTCGAACACCTGCCGCCACCGGGCGTCGAGCAGCCCTCGATCGGCCAGCTCCCGCACCAGAGCCGGATAGGTGGGCGCCGGGGGTGCGGCGCTCACGGCTGCGGGACGTACTGGGGGCGGCTGCCGTCCGGAGACGGCTTCGGCTCCGACGGCGGCGTCCACGGCTTGTCCGACGGAGGCCCGCCGTGCTTGCCGCCGCCGGCCTGTACGGGGGTGGTGGTCATCGTGCATCTCCTCTGGCGGGTGGAACGGTTCGATCGGCGGGGCGGCGGTGCAGCCGGTAGATCCCGTACGGCGGGAAGAGATCGACCCGGCGCGGACGGCCGCTCTCGGCACACGCCCGGCAGAGAAGGTCCCGGCCGCCCTCGGCGTGCCGTACGGCGGTGACCGGTGTGCGCCAACACGCTTCACACGTGCGGACATCCGCTGCTGAGGGGTTGATGCTCATCCGGCTTCCCGAAGGGCGGTGGCCGACGCGTGACACGGGCAGACACAGTCCGGACGTCGGCAGAGGGCGTGCACGCCGGCCAGGTCCGTCACCAACGCACTGCGGCAGACAACGCCGTACGGGCCGTCCGACCCCGCCGACAACCCGTCCAGGCCAGCGCCCGCCCCCTCGGTCGCATCGGCGGCGGTGATCGGGTCACCACGCCGGAGCAGCGTCACCTCATGCTCCGGACAGTAGGCACCCGACTCGTCCTCGACCGGAAAGTCATGCACGTCACCCTCCGCGAAGCACCTCATCCGCGCGCCTCCCGCCAGGCACGGCCCAAACGCACAGCCGTCGAACAGGGCACTCCGGCGCGGCAGGCCGGGCAGCGCTGGGTGTGCCCGAGCCACTCCAAGTACACGGCTTCTTCCCGGGCTGCCGTCTTCACGAGGCGCCCCCAATGCAGAGGGGGCACTGGCAGGCGGGGAACTCGTGCGAATACTCCGGTTCTTCCAGCGGGGTCACCTCGGATTCCGGTCGGAGCACCTGCGCATGGCCCTGATGGTCCACCTCGTACACCTTGATCGTCATCGTCACGACAAACGCCTTACACTACCCTCGGTTGCCGGGTCGTCACTGTGACTACGACGGTAGGGAGCAGAGGCCGCCGCTTGAACTGACTGCGGGTACGGGTGCCGACCGAAGGCCGGCGGGCAAAAGGGATGCCATGGACAGCGGATCGCGCACCACCCTGACCAGCGGTCGGGGAACGCCACAGAGGAGCCGAGGCGGCACGGTGTCCGGGTACGTGTTCCGCCTGATCCGCGAACAGCTGGACCATACCCAGGAGGCGCTCGCAGAGCAGTTGCGGGTTTCACCCGACACCCTCGCAGGCTGGGAATCGGGGCGTCGCCCCTTGACCGCTGTGCCGGTCGGGCAGATGCTCGTACACCGCCATCAGCTCCTACGCCTGGGCAGTGCGCCTGCCCTGCTTCTGGCTCTGGACCGGGCCACGGAGGCCGACGTGCTGCTGGCAGCCACTCTCAACGAGGGCGTAGCCGCCGAGGACAGCCCGATCGGCGCCTGGGTTATGCGGCGCGAGCTGGTCGAGTTGCTGTCCTGGCCGCTCAATGGCGTGGCCCCGACACCGTTGCGAGACCTGCCCGACCCTCCGCGACCGCGCAGGGGGCCTGCACCGCGAGGGCCGGAGCTTCCCGCCGCCGACCGCAGGCGCTTCTTTTCCCGCATGCGCCAGGCCGCAGAGCAGGCGCGAGGCAAGGACCGTTTCCTACTGCGCCGTCAGGCCCTCTACCTGGCGGGGTACGACGACGCGTCCGACACGTCCGATTGGCTGGCCCAGCAGCAACGGACCGAGCGCCCGGACGGTTGGCTGGCAGGCTGGCTCAACGCTCGTTCGATCGCAGCCGTCGCCGCCAGGCAGGGTGACCGGGACCGGATGGGGCACTTCATCAATGTGACGCTCGCCGAGGACGACGCAGGTGAGGCAGCGAACCTCAATTACTGGGCGTACTGGGTCGGTGAGACAGCACACATCCAGCTCTCCGACGATTTCATCGCCACCACGGGCCCGGGCCCGTGGCCCGGCGACAAGCTCATGCGGCATCTGGTGCGTGGCCTGACCCCGGACCATGGCTTCTTCGACCTGAACGTTCACACCCTGTGGGCCCTGATCGCCACACGCCCGAACCTGCTGCGGTCCAGAACCGTGATCGGCAACGAACTACGCGCATCCCTACTCGTGCTGTTGGATAGTCGGGAGCTGTCGGCACGCTCACGCCGGGAGCTGGAGGGCATCCGGTACGCAATCCGCCTCGCCGAGGCGTGAGAGGAGAGGGTCTTGGCTGACGACCTGTCCGCGGTGGGCCGCTTCCTGTACGAGGCGGGCACGCTCAAGCAGACGCGGCGCACCGGGTGGTGGATGGCCGGGGTCCGCGACCCCGAGAGCGTTGCCGAGCACTCGTGGCGTACGGCGTTGATCGCCACGATCATCGCGAAGCTGGAGGGCGCGGATCCCGCCCGGGCCGCCTACCTCGCCGTCTGGCACGACACCCAGGAAACCCGGACCGGGGACGTGAACCACCTCGGGAAGAAGTACGCGCCCGCCGGCGACCCGCAGGACGTCACCGCCGACCAGACAGCGGGCATGCCCGAAGTGCTCGCCTCGGCAGTCCGCGAGCTCGTCGCGGAATACGAGGCCAAGGAGTCACCTGAGGCGGTCTGCGCCCGGGACGCGGACAAACTGGAGTGCATGCTCCAGGGCATCGAGTACAAGGCCCAGGGCTACGAGAACGCCCAGCGCTGGATCGACAACAGCCGAGCCCGCCTCGTCACCGATACCGCCAACCGCCTGGCCGACGAGCTTCTGGCGCAAGGAAGCCTCGACTGGTTGCGCACGGCTCTGGGCGAGGGCAAGAAGTAGCCCAGGCTGTGACTCCACTCCCGGAACTCGGGTTCCGAGCCTCGGGCTTCGGGACGGTCGGGTCACTCTTCCGGGGGTACGTGAGCGAGGCTCCGGCCCGAAGCTCGGGTGCCGGGACTCGGGCCTCGGGATGCGGGACCCGGGGTACGAGCGCCTTCTTCAACCGGTAGGTAGAAGAGGGGGTTCGGGAAAACCTCCCCCACCTCCCACCCTCGTCACGGCCAGCAAGTATGACTAATCGTGACAGCTTGCGGCACAGCGTCACGACTGCTTACGGTGCCAGAACCGAACGACCCCGACGCGGTGTCGCAAGCACCAGGCCGGGGTCTCACCGCAAGATCGCACCCTTTAGAAAGACGATCCCGTGGCTACCCAGCACCCTAGCTCCGCCCCGCCCGCCCCCGCACGCTCCGCCCCGTACCCGATGGCCAAGCCCGGCTACGGCAAACGCACCGCACCGGACCAACATCCGCGCGCACCGCACGACTTCGCGCTCCTCCCGACGCGCGAGCGGTATGTCGCCGGGTTCGTCGACCACCTCCCCGAGGGTGCGGCGATGAGCGTGAAGCAGCTCGCCAAGCAGCTCCCGCTCTACGGGCAACAGGCCGTCTCCACGGCCCTGACAGCCCTGTCCGTCGCCGGGCACCTGCGACGCGTACGGTGCTCCGTCGACGCGGGCGACGAGACCCGCTGGGTCTTCCGCACCTTCTGGTCCCGCACCGCCCGCGACAACGAGTGGTGGAACACCTACCTCGCCACCGAGAAGGCCACCCAGACCGTCAGCTCCACCCCGGACACCCCGGCCCCCACCACGGCGTCTCCGCCACCCTGGGCCTCGGCCGAGAAAGCACCGCCGCCCGCCCCGGAGGCCCCCGCTACGGAACAGGCCCCCGAGCCCCCCGCCATACCGCACCAACGCATCCCGGCCCGGGCACCGGACGCCCAGCCCGCGCCGCCCGCCCCGAACACGGCCCCCGCGACGCCCCGCACCTCCGAAGCCGGCCCTTCCCCCGCCTACCTCGCCCTGGCCCGCCTCGGCCGCGACGACCACCGCCTCACCCTCTCCGCCGCCGACTGCACCGCCCTCGAACCGCAGGCGGCCCAATGGCTCGCCCGGGGCGTCACCATCGACTACCTGACCAGCGCCCTCACCGCAGGACTCCCCGCCCAGGTGGATTCCCCCGTCGGCCTCCTCCGCCGCCGCCTCACCGACAAGATGCCACCCCGGTTGCCCACCGGGAGCCCCTCTCCCGGCTCCCCAGCTTCCGCCCACCGCATCCTCGTGGAGTGCACGGACTGCGGCCGCCCGGGCCCCCCGGAGGCTCTACCGGATGGCCTCTGCCGCCCTTGCCGCACGGCCCGCTCCGGGGCCGCCGAGAACCCGCCCAGCCCAGCCGAGATCGCCGACGTCAAGGCGCACATGACCAACCTCCGCGGCCTTCTCAAGTCCGTCTGAGACCGACACATGCGGCTCAGCTCGCGGCGCTCGGCCGACAGCAGTTGCCGACAGAGCACATTGAGCGGGAGCAGAGCGCCCGCATAGGATCAATTCACTTCCGAACCGCCCCGGACACGGCGATGACCGCTCGTCCCTTTCGGAGAAGATCGCCCCCTTGCGGCCGACGAAGGGCAGGTTTCCTTCTGACGTACACAGCTTCAACCAGGCCCATTTGCGCCACAGGGGAGATATGTCCGCTTCTCAAGAAGTAGGTAAAAACAGCCCCACCGCCACGTAAACCCGCAGGTCACGAACTGTGGTCCCCGCGCGTGCGGGGTTGGTCCTCGTACTCCGCGTCGGCGCGCTGGTCCGGCTTGTGGTCCCCGCGCGTGCGGGGTTGGTCCCATCCCTGCCACCACCATGCCGAACGCGCCGATGTGGTCCCCGCGCGTGCGGGGTTGGTCCCGTTCCAGGATCCTGGAAGGCTGTTCCGGAATCGTGGTCCCCGCGCGTGCGGGGTTGGTCCCCGCAACAGCACCAACAAGCGGGTCCTGGCCACGTGGTCCCCGCGCGTGCGGGGTTGGTCCCCACGGTGGCGAGTGCGGCGGTTCCATCAACGGGTGGTCCCCGCGCGTGCGGGGTTGGTCCCTGGAGGCCGAAGAGCGCCAGTCCTACGACCGGGTGGTCCCCGCGCGTGCGGGGTTGGTCCCACTGATGCGGATGGCAGCGGCAATCGACGCACGTGGTCCCCGCGCGTGCGGGGTTGGTCCCCGCATGCGGACGGTGGTGGTGGTCCCGACCCCGTGGTCCCCGCGCGTGCGGGGTTGGTCCCGCCCGCGCCGTCCAGGATGGTGACGAGGAGGTGTGGTCCCCGCGCGTGCGGGGTTGGTCCCCCGGCCCGCCACATCAAGGGCGGCGACGCCGTGTGGTCCCCGCGCGTGCGGGGTTGGTCCCCCCAGGGGCCCTTGTGGTTGCGGTTGTTGGTGGTGGTCCCCGCGCGTGCGGGGTTGGTCCTGGCCCATAGGGCGAGCAAGGCCCAAAGCAGAGGTGGTCCCCGCGCGTGCGGGGTTGGTCCCGAACTGCACGACGTCGCCCTTGACCTGGACGAATGGTCCCCGCGCACGGGATTGGTCACCGGACGGCGAGGCGGTCGGCGTCGCGCGACTCGCGCCTGCGGGCCTCAGCTCCGACTGAGCCGCCCCGCGGAGCAGGCTCCCCCTGCGCGCGGGCCCGCCCTGCGGCCATGGCCGGCAGCAGGCCGAGCTTTGTGGCCCGCTGCGTGCGCGGGCGCTCACAGGCGCACGCGGGCGCTCGGTCCGCCTTCTCACCGCCCCATGCACTGCGAGTCAGCTCACGGGGCCCGGGGCTCACGGGGCAGAGGCCCAGGGCTCAGGGGACACGGAGCTCGGGGCTCACGGGGCCCGGGGCTCAGCAACCAGACACACCGCCAGCGGTGCCCGGCCCCCTGCCCCCCTCCCGGGCCCGTCTCGAAGCCTCCCGGGCGCCACCCGGTGAGGCATACGCCAGCAGGTCGAGGCGTCCCGCGACCGCATTCGATCAAATAAGTGCACCTGCGTTCACTCTCAGACATCGCGCCCGTCGGCGACTCCAAAGATGTCCAATACGCCCATGAGCCGCGATCACCCGGAAAGCCTTTCGGCCTTCGCCCACCTGTCCCCCGCATCCCGAACCGTCTGGGGCAAGCACGACCGGTCGACCGAACAGTGGCTCCCCCTCTGGCGTCACATGGCCGACAGTGCCGCCGTCGCGGGTCGGCTCTGGGACGCGTGGCTGCCCGGCAACGTGAAGGCGCTCGTCGCGGCGGTGATGCCCGTCGGGGCGGACGACGCTCGGCAACTCGCCGTCTACCTCGCCTGCGTGCACGACATCGGCAAGGCCACCCCCGCCTTCGCCTGCCAGGTCGACGGGCTCGCCGACCGGATGCGGGCGGCCGGTCTCGACATGCCGTATCTGAAGCAGTTCGGGCCGGACCGCAGAATGGCACCGCACGGGCTGGCCGGGCAGTTGCTCATCCAGGAGTGGCTGGGCGAGCGCTTCGGGTGGAGCGAGCGGGCCTCCGGGCAGTTCGCCGTGGTCGCGGGTGGGCATCACGGCACGCCGCCTGATCTCCCGCAGATCCATGATCTCGCCGCCCGACCACGGCTGTTGCGCACCGGGGGTGCGAGCGAGGCGGTCTGGCGGGCGGCCCAGTACGAGTTGATGGACGCCTGTGCCCGGCGGTCAGGGGTGGAAGGGCGGCTTGCGGAGTGGAAGAGCGTCCGGTTGCCGCAGCCCGTCCAAGTCGTGCTCACCGCGATCGTCATCGTGTCGGACTGGATCGCCAGCTCGTCGGAGTTGTTCCCGTACGATCCCGCCTCCTGGTCGCCGGGCGGGGATGAGGGGGAGAGCCGTCGCCTCGCGGCCGCCTGGGCCGGACTGGATCTTCCCGGGCCGTGGCGGGCCGAGCAACCGACCGGTAGTGCGGCCGAGTTGTTCCGTGCCCGGTTCGACCTTCCGGAGGGCGCCGAGATCCGGCCCGTACAGGAGGAAGCCGTACGGGTGGCCCGGCAGCTGCCCGCTCCCGGCCTCCTCGTCATCGAAGCGCCCATGGGGGAGGGCAAGGCCGAGGCTGCCTTCGCCGCGGCCGAGGTCATGGCGGCCGGCTCGGGTGCCGGGGGGTGTCTCGTGGCGCTGCCGACCCGTGCCACCGGCGACGCCATGTTCCCCCGCATGCTGAGCTGGCTGGAGCGCCTTCCGGCGGACGGGCCCCGATCCGTCGTGCTCGCCCACGCCAAGGCCGCCCTCAACGAGGTGTGGGCCGGGATGACGAAGGCCGACCGGCGGACGATCGCGGCCGTCGATCTGGACGGACCGCACGAGGAGGTCTGCCGCGCCGGAGCCGCGAACCGGGTCGATCCCGCCTCCCTCCATGCCCACCAGTGGCTCCGCGGCCGCAAGAAGGGGCTGCTCTCCTCCTTCGCCGTCGGCACCATCGACCAGGTGCTCTTCGCCGGACTCAAGAGCCGTCACCTGGCGCTGCGCCATCTCGCCGTCGCGGGCAAGGTCGTCATCATCGACGAAGTGCACGCCTACGACGCGTACATGAATGCCTACCTCGACCGCGTACTGGAGTGGCTGGCCGCCTACCGGGTGCCCGTCGTGATGCTCTCCGCCACTCTGCCCGCGCGCCGTAGGCGCGAGCTGGCCGCCGCGTACGCCGGGGAGGAGACCCCCGAGCTCGCCGCCGCCCTCGATCTGCCCGACGACGCCTATCCGCTGGTCACCGCCGTCGCACCCGGCGGCACCGTCCTGACGGCCCGGCCCGAGCCCGCCTCCGGGCGGCGTACCGAAGTGGCGCTGGAGCGGCTCGACGACGCACTGCCCTCGCTCGTGGCACGGCTGGAGGACTCACTGCGGGACGGCGGCTGCGCCCTCGTCGTACGCAACACCGTCGACCGGGTCCTGGACGCGGCCCAGCACCTCCGCGCGCACTTCGGGGCCGAGGCCGTCACCGTGGCGCATTCCCGGTTCGTCGCCGCCGACCGGGCGCGCAAGGACACCGAGTTGCGCGAGCGGTTCGGGCCCGGCGGCGACCGCCCTGCCGGGCCGCACATCGTCGTGGCCAGCCAGGTCGTCGAGCAGTCCCTGGACGTCGACTTCGACCTGCTGGTCACCGATCTCGCCCCCGTCGACCTGGTGCTCCAGCGCATGGGACGGCTGCACCGCCATCCGCGTACCCGGCCGCCCCGCCTCGCGCGGGCCCGCTGCCTGGTCACCGGGGTGGAGGACTGGCGCGCGGACCAGCCCGTGCCCGTACGCGGTTCCCTCGCCGTGTACCAGGGGCCGCACACCCTGCTGCGCGCGCTCGCCGTGCTGGGGCCGCATCTCGACGGCGTACCGCTGGTGCTGCCGGACCACATCAGCCCGTTGGTGCAGGCCGCCTACGACGAACGGCCCGTCGGACCGGCGGACTGGGCCCCCGCGCTGGCCGAAGCCCGTAAGCACTACCTGGGCCGGCTGGCCGAGAAGCGGGAGAGGGCCGATGTGTTCCGGCTGGGGCCGGTCCGGCGGGCCGGGCGGCCCCTGTTCGGCTGGCTCGCCGGCAACGCCGGGGACGCGGACGACAGCCGAAGCGGGCGCGCGCAGGTACGGGACAGTGAGGAGAGCCTTGAGGTGCTGGTCGTCCAGCGCCGCGCGGACGGCCGGCTGACCACCGTGAACTGGCTCGACGGCGGTCGGGGCGGGCTGGACCTGCCCGAGCACGCGCCCCCACCGCGCCGGGCCGCCGAGATCGTCGCCGCCTGCGCGTTGACGCTGCCCCGGGCGCTCACGCATCCGGGGGCGATCGACCGGACCATCGCGGAGCTGGAGCGATTCGTCGTACCGGCCTGGCAGGTGAAGGAGTGCCCCTGGCTGGCAGGAGAGCTGCTGCTCGTTCTGGACGAGGACTGTCAGACCCACCTGTCAGGGTGGGAAGTCCACTACAGCGCCAACGACGGACTCCGGGTGGGTCCTGTCGGCGCGCGCAGCGCAAGCGGAGCAAAGGGGCTCGTCGCGGTGGCGTCCACAGTGCCTTCATTCGACCTGGTCTCCCGGCCATGGCTGCCCGTGCAGTACAAGGACGGTTCCACCGGCGAGCTCTCGCTGCACGACGTCTTCGCACGGGCGGGTGACGTGCGCCGGCTGGTGGGCGACCTTCCGACCCAGGAGCTCGCCCTGCTCAGGCTGTTACTGGCGATCCTGTACGACGCCTTCGACGAGGCCGACGGCAGATCCGGCGGTGCGCCGGCGCGGCTGGAGGACTGGGAGGCGATCCGGGACGCTCCGGACTCCTTCGACGTCATCGCCGGCTATCTCGACCGGCACCGGGACCGCTTCGACCTTCTCCACCCGGAGCGCCCGTTCTACCAGGTGGCGGGGTTGCACACACAGAAGCACGAAGTCGCCTCGCTGAACCGGATCGTGGCGGACGTGCCGAACGGCGAGGCGTTCTTCTCGATGCGCCGGCCCGGTGTGGAGCGGCTCGGACTCGCGGAAGCGGCTCGCTGGCTCGTCCACACCCATGCGTACGACTCGTCCGGCATCAAGTCCGGAATGGAGGGCGACGACCGGGTCAAGGGCGGAAAGGTCTACCCGCAGGGCGTCGGCTGGGTGGGCGGTCTCGGAGGGGTCTACGCGGAGGGCACGACCCTGCGCGAGACGCTCCTGCTGAATCTGATTCCGACGGACGAGGACGTGCTGAAGTCGGAACCGAAGGCCGACCTCCCCGTATGGCGCCGCGATACGGCCCCCGGCCCCGGTGTGGTGGACGTCGATCCCTCCGTGCCCCGCCCCGCGGGGCCCCGCGACCTCTACACCTGGCAGTCACGGCGGCTGCTCCTCCACGTGGCGGGCCCCGACGTCACCGGCGTCGTCCTCGGCTACGGGGACCCGCTCGCCCCCGCGAACCGGCAGAAGACGGAACCGATGACGGGTTGGCGCCGCAGCCCCGCGCAGGAGAAGAAGCTCGGCCGGCCGCTGATCTACCTTCCGCGTCAGCACGACCCGGCCCGGTCGGCGTGGCGCGGTCTGGCGAGCCTGTTGTCCGCGCAGGGACAGGACGACGCCACCACCGGGCGGGGCACGGGCCAGAGCCAACCGCCCGGGATCGTCAGATGGTTGGCCCTCCTCAGCACGGAAGGCATGCTGCCCAGGGGCTCGCTGATCCGTACGAGGCTTGTCGGCGCGGTCTACGGGACGCAGCAGTCCGTGGTGGACGAGGTGGTGGACGACTCCATCGCCCTGCCGGTCGCCCTGCTCCACCAGGACCGCCCCCTGCACGGGGCGGTCGCGGTCGACGCGGTCGCCGACGCCGAGCGCGCCGTGTCCGCGCTGGGGCACCTGGCCGGGAATCTGGCGCGGGCGGCCGGATCGGAGGCCGGGCCGGCGACCTCGACCGCCCGCGACCAGGGATTCGGTGCGTTGGACGGACCGTACCGGCGCTGGCTGGCCGGCCTCGAAGAGGACATCGACCTGGAGTGGGCGCGCGCCGAGTGGCGCTCCACCGCCCGGCTCATCGTGCTCGGCCTGGGTCGTGGGCTCCTCGAATCCGCGGGCGGGGGCGCGGCGGAGGGACGCGTGGTCGAGTTGCCGGGCGTCGGCAAGCGCTGGATCGACAGTTCACGCGCGGACCTGTGGTTCAGGACCCGCATCAACAAGGTGCTGCCCAAGCCGCCCCCAGAAACGCCTGTTCCGACCGCCGTCGGCCGCGCCGGCGAAGCCCTTCCGGAGGGAACCGCATGACCACCACCCCTACGACGGCCGGCGCGGGCGCCTCGCCGCCTCCCCGGAACAGCGCGCGGACGGCCGAGCGGTTGCCCGCCCATCGGCTGGTCGCCCGCGCGACGGGCACGTACATCGCGCGGATCCAGCCCCAGTACCTGTCCGACACGTCGGCCGCCGTGGCGGAGCTCGCCCGGCTGCGGCGCGGAGCGGGGAAGCGGGCTCACCAGGTCCAAGATCTGTGGGGCGCCGGCGGGACGGAGGAGCTGGCCCGGCTGCTCGACGACCAGGAGGGCTTCTTCCGGCCCGAGTACGCCGAGGAGGCGGTCTTCCTCGCCACCACCTTGTGGGCCCTGCACCAGCAGTCCGGCCGCGACAAGGGCATGCACGACCGGAGGCAGAACCTGGGCGGGGCGGTGCGCACGCTGATCCGGCTGAAGGGGGCCTCCGGCGAGGACGAGGAGGACTCCCCACTGCGTAAGCGCCTGGTGCGGGTCGGGACGGCCGAGTCCCTCGACTCGGTCGCCGTACGGCTCAGAGAGATCGTGCTGCTCCTGCGCGGCGCGCGGGAGCCCCTCGACTACGCGCGCCTGGCCGGGCAGCTCTACCGCTGGCAGCACCGCCCCGACCGGGCCGGGGTCCAGCGGGAGTGGGGGCGCGAGTTCCATCTGGCCGCCGCCTCCGCCGCGCGGAGGGCGAAGTCGGCCTCCGACGGCGAGACCGGTGACGCGATCGACCGGACGCTGGCCCCGGACGAGGACTTCGGCGGTTACGCGGCCGGGGAGTGACGCCCCGCGCCCGCACGCCGTCACAACGGCCCCGCTTTCGCCCCCCTCGTAGAACACCTTCCGCGCACGACGACGAACAGAGGAATTGAGCACGCGTGACCCCGAACCGCACGATTCTCGATATCCACATTCTCCAGACCGTTCCGCCGAGCAATCTGAACCGTGACGACACGGGGACGCCGAAGTCGGCGACGTACGGGGGCGTGCGGCGCTCCCGAGTGTCCAGCCAGGCGTGGAAGAGGGCGACCCGCAAGGCGTTCGCGGAACTGCTGGACCCGTCCGAACTCGGCGTACGCACCAAGAAGGTCGTGGAAGTCCTCGCCGACAGGGTCCTGGGCCTGGACCCGTCGCTGTCCCGTGTCGCCGCACAGAGCCTGGCGGCGGAGACCATCACCGTGGCGACCGGCTCGAAGGTCGCCGTCCCCACCCGGAAGAGCAAGCAGGACGTGGAGGACCCCGCCGCCGAGTCCACGTACCTGATGTTCCTGAGCGACCGGCAGTACGACGCCCTCGCCGCGATGACGCTCGAAGGCGGGAAGGGCGGTGACGTCAAGGCGCTCAAGGACTTCTTCAAGGACAAGGAGAACAAGGCCAGGGCCAAGCAGCTCGTCCTCACCGAGCACTCGGTGGACATCGCGCTGTTCGGCCGCATGGTCGCGGATTCGACCGACCTGAACGTGGACGCGGCGGCCCAGGTCGCTCATGCGCTGAGCGTGCACGCCGTGGAAGTCGAGTCGGACTACTACACGGCGGTGGACGACAAGAACACGGACGCCGAGACCGGCGCCGGGATGATCGGCACGATCGACTTCAACTCGGCGACCCTCTACCGGTATGCCGCGCTCGACGTGAACCGCCTCCAGGAGAACCTGGGCGCCGGACACGACGACGCCCGGCCGACGGAGCCCACGCGACGGGCCGTCACGGCGTTCCTCGAAGGGTTCATCACCTCCCTCCCCACCGGGAAGATCAACACCTTCGGCAACCAGACCCTGCCCGCCGCCGTGGTCGTGAAGGTCCGCTCCCGCCGCCCGGTCAGTTACGTCGCGGCCTTCGAGGAGCCCGTCGGCGTGGGCCGGGGGGGCGGTTTCCTCACGGGGAGCTGCGAAAAGCTCGCCGAGTTCGTGCCGGACCTGGAGAAGAGCTTCGGCCTCTCCGACGGTCCGGAGGGGTGGGTTCTCCGCGTGGGCAGGGAGACGGAGGCTCTGGAGGTGCTGGGGAAGCCCGTGAGCCTGCCCGAGCTGCTGGCCTCCGTGGGCGACGCCGTGGTCGCCCGGCTCACACCGAAGGACTCGGATGCGGGGCGTACCGGCGGTACGGACGGCGGATCGGGCATCGCGCCGGAGCCCGGGGCATGAGCGTGCTGCTGCTGCGGCTCGCGGGCCCCCTCCAGTCGTGGGGATCGGCGGCCCGGTTCGCCCGCCGGACCACGGAGAACGCGCCCACCAAGAGCGGCGTCATCGGCCTCCTCGCCGCGGCCCAGGGACGCAGGCGGGACGCCGACCTCACCGACCTCGCGGCGCTGGAGTTCGGCGTACGCGTCGACCAGCCGGGCACCCGGCTGCGCGACTTCCAGACGGCGCACCACGGTGACACGCTCAAGGCGATGCCGCTGTCGGAGCGCTTCTACCTGGCCGACGCGGTGTTCGTAGCAGGCGTGAGCGGTGAGGCCGGACTCGTACAGCGGCTGTACGAAGCGCTGCTGGAGCCCGTGTTCCTGCCGTACCTGGGCCGCCGCTCCTGCCCGCCCTCGCGGCCGGTCACGATCGCCGGGCCGCTGGACGGCGAGCTGGAGCCGGCCCTGAGGGAAGCGCCGTGGGAGGCGTCCGGCTGGTACCGGAACCACCGAGCCGCCTCGTTCCGTCGCCGAGGACTGCCACCGCCCGACGAAGTACGCCTGGACCTCCTGCTGGACAGCCCGCCCGGCCCCGACCGGCTGCCGGACATCACCCTGCGGGACCTCCCGTTGAGCTTCGACGCGCGCCACCGTCGGTACGGGCTGCGGGGTGTGCGGACCACCGAGACCCGCGTACCCGTCGCGGCCGGGGCAGCACGGCCGTCACCGCCGCCCCATGAACCCACCGCCCTGCTCACACCCGTCGCACCGAGGACCGACTGATGTACCTCACCCGTTTCCGTGTGAACACCGCCCGGTTGGAAGGACGTCGGCTGCTCGGCTCGCCGCACCGCGTACACGGCGCGGTGAACGCCGCCTTCCCCACCTCGCCCTCCCGTGACGGAGCCGGCCCCCGGGTGCTGTGGCGGGTGGACCGCAACGGGATCTCCGAGACACTGCTCTACATCGTCAGCCCCGGCCGCCCCGACCTGACCCATCTGGTCGAGCAGGCGGGCTGGCCCGCCTCGGACGAGCCCGGGTGGACGACGTTCGCCTACACCGACTTCCTCAGCGCCCTCCACCCGGGTGACACCTGGGGTTTCCGGCTGACCGCGAACCCCGTGCACAACATCCGCCCCGCGTACGTCAAGGAGGGCGAGCGAACGAAGCGGGCCGCGCACCGCACTCCCCGGCACCAGATGAGGTGGCTGCTGGACCGGCAGGAGAAGGCGGGCTTCGAGATCGTGCGGAAGCCGGAGGAGCGACGGCTGCTGCCCCAGGGGGACGAGCACGAACTGGTGGTCCGCGACCAGACCCCCTTGCAGTTTCGACGGCCTCAGGCACGAGCACCGGAGAAGACCGGTCGAAGCGGCGACGTCCAGATCACCAAGGTCACCTTCGACGGCCGCCTGCGGGTCACGGATCCGGAGGTCTTCCGCCGCACGCTCACGCACGGGCTGGGCAAGGCCAAGGCGTACGGCTGCGGCCTGATGACCCTGGCCCCGGTGCGGGGGAAGGAGGAAGCGTGAGCACGGTCGGCCGTAGAGGGGCCTCCGCTCCTCGCGAGCTGACGCGCGTCGGGGACCGGCTCTCGTTCGTCTATCTGGAGCGGTGCACCGTGCACCGGGACTCCAACGCGATCACCGCCGAGGACGCGGACGGGGTGACGCACATCCCGTCCGCCACCATCGGAACCCTTCTGCTCGGCCCCGGCACGCGCGTCACCCACCAGGCGATGGCACTCCTCGGCGACAGCGGCGCGGGCGTGGCCTGGGTCGGGGAGCACGGAGTCCGGTATTACGCGGGCGGCCGGGCACTCACCCGTTCCTCGGGCCTGGTCGAGGCCCAGGCCACGGCCTGGGCGAACCGGCGCACCCGGCTGGACGTGGCACGCGCCATGTACCGCCTGCGGTTTCCGGGCGAGGACACCGCGGGCCGCACCCGCAAGGAACTCCTCGGCAAGGAGGGCACGCGGCTGCGGGAGTGCTACAGACGGGAGTCCCTGCGTACGGGCGTCCCCTGGCGCAAGAGGGAGTACCACCGTGACGACTTCTCGGCCGGGGACGCCCCCAATCAGGCCGTCACCGCCGCCGCGCAGTGCATGTACGGCGTCTCCCACTCCGTCGTCGCGGCCCTTGGCCTCTCGCCCGGGCTGGGTTTCGTCCACTCCGGCCACGAACGCTCGTTCGTCATGGACGTCGCGGATTTCTACAAGACGGACATCGCCATCCCCGCCGCCTTCGACGCGGCCGTCGAGGGCGTGGACGACATCGCGGCCCGGACCCGCCGGATGCTCCGGGACCGCATCAATCGCACGGGCCTGCTCGACCGCTGTGTCCAGGACATCAAGGACCTGCTCGGCTACGACGGCACCCGCGACACGACCCAGGCGGACGGCACGTCGTCGGACCGGGTGACGCTCCAGTCCGACGGAGACGTCCTGGTCGAGGGCGGCCGCAACCACGGAGACGAGATCATCTGGTGACCGTCATCGTCCTCACCAACTGCCCGGTCGGCCTCAGGGGATTCCTCACCCGCTGGCTGCTGGAAATCTCCCCAGGCGTCTTCCTCGGCTCCCCGTCCACCCGCATCCGCGACCTCCTCTGGGCCGAAGTCCGCAAGTACGCCGACCAGGGCCGCGCCCTGCTCGCCTACCAGACGGACAACGAACAGGGATACGCCTTCAAAACCCACGACCACACCTGGCACCCGACCGACCACGAGGGCCTCACCCTGATCCGCCGCCCAAGCGCCCATGCCCCACGCGCGGGGAATCCGACGAGCACGGCGGCCGAGGTTCCCCACCAGGGATGGAGCAAGGCGTCGAAGCGGCGACGGTTCGGGGGCGGGAGGTAGGCGCGGCTGCGAGGGCAGAAGCGGGCCGGCGCGCCCCACACGACAGAAGGACCACTTATGCCCGAATTCAAAGAAGTGGGTGAAAACAGGCGTCCGCCCGCATAAAACCCCAGGTCAGCAACTGTCGTCCCCGCGCGTGCGGGGGTGTTCCTTGTCCCGGCGGATCAGCCCGTTCATCGTGCTGTCGTCCCCGCGCGTGCGGGGGTGTTCCCGGTGGCCAGCTCACCCCGGACTCGGTCCCGCTGTCGTCCCCGCGCGTGCGGGGGTGTTCCCGAGTGCGCCGGACACGCCGAGCGCGGTGATGAGTCGTCCCCGCGCGTGCGGGGGTGTTCCCCGGTACAACGGCCCAATGAGACTGGGGAGTTAGCCGTCCCCGCGCGTGCGGGGGTGTTCCCAGCGGGATGACCAGGAGGAACAGGCCAGTGTGGTCGTCCCCGCGCGTGCGGGGCTGTTCCCGTCGTCACGCGCTCTGGTGCTCGGTGGGTGGGGTCGTCCCCGCGCGTGCGGGCCATTCCCTCGCCCCGGGGCTTGCCAACGTTCTTGACGGTGGTCCTCCCCGCGCCTGCGGGGCGCTCCCGGCCACACCCGCGTGCGCCGGCCCCCGCGCGGGCGTACGCCGTCGGCTGCTGCCCGGTCATGCGCGGTCGCCGCCCGTGGCGCTGCGGTCGGCGGCAGGGTGCCCGCCCCTCGGGCAAAGGGGGCGGCACAGCGCCCGGCCGCCGCACAGTGGATGCACGGCGGCCGGGCGCTCAAGGGTTCAGGTCGGGGGAAGCGGCATCGGGGGGCAAGCCGCTTCCCCCGGTGAGAACAGGGCCTGCCGGCCGTCCGCCGCGGTCAGGGGGGAATCGCGCGGCGGAGACCCCACAGAGAGGCCCTGTTCCGGCCTTCCGGGTCCTGCCTGGTCCCGTCGGGCTCGGTGTCCATCCTGCCGGGCGGCAGGAGTCGTGAGGCCGGGCGAAAGACCTCGATTGCGGGGCCGTAGGTCCTTAAAGGCCGCATCAGTGATCAGAAACAGCCACCGGATACGGCCATTCGTGCGGATAGAATCGCCCGATCGCACGCGGGGTCGACGGGGAGGCAGGATTGTGGCAAAGGCAAAGACGATCATCATCTACATAGTGGTGGTCTTCGTGCTCTACACGATCATCATGTCTCCGCAGCGGGCCGCCGAGCTGGTCCAGGTAGGGTTCGAAGGCATTTCCACCGCCGCGCAGAGCGTCGGTGACTTCATGTCAGAGCTGGTGAAGTAGGAGTAGTGCGATGATCCGCCACCTGGTCCTTTTCAAGCTGAACGAGGGCGTCGAGCGGGACGACCCGCGGGTCGTCGCCGGGGACCGGGCCTTCCGGGAGCTGGCGGGGCAGGTTCCGGAGCTGGAGTTCTGGGAGTGCGCCTGGAACATCACCGACCGGCCGATCGCGTACGACTACGCCATCAACTCCGCGGTCGCCGACGAGGCGGCGCTCAAGCGGTACGTCGAGCACCCGGCCCACCAGGCCGCGGCGGGACAGTGGCGGGAGTTCGCCACTTGGGTGATCGCCGACTACCCGTTCTGACGCTTTCCCGTCGTCGGTCCGTCCCGGCCCCGCCTACCCCTCGCCGTTCAGGCGAGGGGTTTCTTTGTGCCGTTTAAACCCTTATGACCTCAACACGGCTCCATGAGGTGCTTGCACACAGTGGACATGTCTTGTGATGCTATGACCGCTTTTGACGGATGAGTTGACCGTAATTGACCGCAGAGGGGTGGCGTCACCGTGCCGGCCAGTACAGCGCCTCAAGTGCCTCCCCAGACGACCCAAACCGCCCAGACCGCCCAGACCGTCCAGACCGAGGAGATCCAGACCGAGACCCCGGATCCCTCGGCCAGGCCGGCCAGGGCCCGCGGCGCCGACACCAGGGCGCTCACCCAGGTCCTCTTCGGCCAGCTCAAGGACCTGGAGCCGGGCACTCCGGAGCACCGGCGGGTCCGGGCCGCCCTCATCGAGGCGAACCTTCCCCTCGTCCGGTACGCGGCCGCGCGGTTCCGCAGCCGCAACGAGCCGATGGAGGACGTCGTCCAGGTCGGCACGATCGGTCTGATCAACGCCATCGACCGGTTCGACCCGGAGCGCGGGGTCCAGTTCCCCACGTTCGCCATGCCCACCGTCGTCGGCGAGATCAAACGCTACTTCCGCGACAACGTGCGCACCGTCCACGTCCCCCGCCGGCTGCACGAGCTCTGGGTCCAGGTCACCGGCGCCACCGAGGACCTCACGACCGCCCACGGCCGCTCCCCCACGACCGCCGAGATCGCCGAACGGCTGAAGATCTCCGAGGACGAGGTGCTGGCCTGCATCGAGGCCGGACGCTCGTACCACGCGACCTCGCTGGAAGCCGCCCAGGAGGGTGACGGACTGCCAGGGCTCCTCGACCGGCTCGGTTACGAGGACCCCGAGCTGGCCGGCGTCGAACACCGCGATCTCGTCCGGCACCTCCTGGTCCAGCTTCCCGAGCGCGAGCAGCGCATCCTCCTCCTGCGCTACTACAGCAACTTGACCCAGTCTCAGATCAGCGCGGAGCTGGGTGTCTCCCAGATGCACGTGTCAAGGCTTCTGGCCAGAAGTTTCGCCCGACTGAGATCCGCAAACAGGATCGAGGCGTAACCGGAACGGGTAGACCGTCCAGAGAGCAGTTCTGACGGCATAAAACGGCCACACCCCCTGTTTCCAGGGCGGATTCGGCCGAGACTTGTCGACAAGTCACTACAGCGCGTTGCCGACATGTGACATTCTGCTCGAAGCGCGTTTGCCGCAGCCCCGCCTCCGGTATTCAGGTGGAGGCTGCGTTCCTCCGATGGTCGCGGCCACCGCGACCGTCCGCGACCTCAAGGGGGTGGCATGTCCGAAGAACAGGGCAGCTCGAAGGTGCTCACGCTCACGAAGAGCGTGCCGGCACCCGCCGTGCTCACCAGCTCGCCGGAAGCCATCGACACCCGCACGCTGTCCCGCTCCCTGTTCCTGCGGCTCGCCGCGCTCGGCCCCGCCTCGGGCCCCGAGGGAACGGACAGTCCGGAGCGGACCTATGTGCGGGACACACTGATCGAACTGAACCTCCCGCTGGTGCGGTACGCCGCGGCGCGGTTCCGCAGCCGCAACGAACCGATGGAGGACATCGTCCAGGTCGGCACGATCGGCCTGATCAAGGCGATCGACCGGTTCGACTGCGAACGGGGCGTCGAGTTCCCGACGTTCGCGATGCCCACCGTCGTCGGCGAGATCAAGCGCTTCTTCCGCGACACCTCCTGGTCCGTGCGGGTCCCCCGCCGCCTCCAGGAGCTGCGGCTCGCCCTGACCAAGACCAGCGACGAGCTCGCGCAGAAGCTCGACCGGTCACCGACCGTTCCGGAGCTGGCCCGCGCACTCGGGGTCTCCGAGGAGGACGTGGTCGACGGTCTCGCCGTCGGCAACGCCTACACCGCCTCCTCCCTGGACTCCCCCTCCCCTGAGGACGACGGCGGCGAGGGATCGCTCGCAGACCGCCTCGGGTACGAGGACTCCGCTCTGGAGGGCGTCGAGTACCGCGAGTCGCTCAAGCCGCTGCTGGCCAAGCTCGCCCCGCGCGAACGCCAGATCATCATGCTGCGGTTCTTCGCGAACATGACGCAGTCACAGATCGGCGAGGAGGTCGGCATCTCCCAGATGCACGTCTCCCGGCTGCTGACCCGTACGCTCGCGCAGTTGCGGGAAGGGCTCATCGCGGACTGAGCCCGGAGCGGACCCGCGGAGCCGCTCGGTCCACCGGCCTGCAAGACCCGCCGAGCCGCGCGCCCTGCGGCTCGCGGTCCCGGCGGTCATCGCGCACCGCCGCACCGGGGTTTCGATCTGACGGAGCGTCAGCCACATTGACCCGATGCGACGTCAGAGTTTCGGCCCGACCGGCCGCCGGAGCACCGCGATCGTCGCCTCGGCTGCCGCGCTGTGTCTGGGCGGCGGCTTCCTGGTCACCTGCGGAGGCGGCCCGGGCCGCGAAGGATACGTGGCCGTGGGCGCCGCCGCCGATGGCCCGGAGCGGCCTGCGGACGGCGACGGGAAACCCTCGGGCGCGGTGACGCTGCCCCCCTGGACGGGAACGGCGGAAGCGGCAGCGCGGGCGGTGAGCGCGCCCCAGGAGGCCGCGGGTCCGGCGGCCCCTCGCCCCCGGCCTCCTCCCCGGGCGCGAGCGGCCCACGGGACGCCCAGGACGGCTCCGGCGGGGTGCGTACGCAGACGCCGGGCGGCCAGGAGACCGGCTCCCCCGCCGGGCCGCGCACGCGGCCCGCGAAGCCCTACGAGCCCCCCGCACCCCCCAAGCCTTCCGAGCCGGGCAGCGGATCCGGGGCCCCTCCGCCCGACGGGCCCGGTGTCCCCGCACCTCCGGGCGGCGGCACCCCCGGCGATCCGAGTCCGCCGCCCTCTCCCGCGCCCCCGGCCGCGCTGACCCTGAGCGCACCGCAGCGCTCGGCGGCGGACAAGCGGTGGTGCGAGAAGGTGACCGTGGAATTCCGCAACACCGGCGGCTCCCCGGCGCGTTCGGGGACCGTCACCTTCGCCACCCACGTCATCGGCGCCCTCGGCGTCGACTGGGCGACCATCACCTCGGCGCAGCCGCTGCCCGCCCCGATCCGCGCGGGATCGGCGCGCTCGGAGACGTACACCGTCTGCGTGGAGCCCTGGCGGGTGCCGTTGGGGATGCGCGTCGAGACACGGGACGTCTCGGCGGTCTGGAAGTGACCTGAGCGGTCGGCGGGGCGGGCCGGGGCACGGCCACGACGCGTGAAGGCCGCCCGGGGGCGGAGCGGCGGCCGGCTGTCGCGGCTCCGCCGCCCGCCTCCCGGTGCGGCCGGGGCGCGGGGTCCTGCTGTGGTGGGGCCGGGCCCCATGATCGCGGGCCGGGCACTGTACGAGCGGGGGCGGCCGGGCACCGTACGGGCGTGGGCCGGTCCCCGCGTGAGCCGTGGCCCGGTCCCTGCGTGAGCGCGGGCCGAGTCCGTACGGCACGGGGCCCAGCGCGGGGTCCACCCCGTACGGAGGCGTGGGCCGGCTCCGTACGAGCGTGGTCAGCCCAGGGCGAGCCAGGCCACCGCACCGAGGACGACGACGACCGCGATCACCGCCGCGATCACCCCGCCTCTCGGCCCGGACGAGGTCGCCGCCGGCTGCTGCCGCCGCTGCGGCTCGCCCTCGTCGACGAAGGCGCGGAACATCTGCGTGCTGCCGGCCGGGTCCTGGTTGCCCTCGGGGCCCGGCTGAGGGGCGTGGGGGTTGTGTGCCATGGGGCAGGACCCTAGCGAACTCGGGCCCCCGGCCCAACCCCGCCCGGCCCCTGTGCCGCCCCGACCGGGCCGGACCGGCCATGAAGGCCGCTTCACGGCCGGCCGCCGCACCGGCCGTGAAGACCTCCCCCGGCCGGGCCGCACCGGCTGTGAAGCGGCAGCTGCCGCACCGCACCGGGAGCCCCTGGCGGCAGTCCGGAGCAGTACGGGTGGCCGCCGGGAGACACCTGCGGGGCGCCTGCGGGGCACCGGGGAGACGCCTGGGAGGCGCGATCGAGAGGCCCCCGGGGCTCGCCAGGGGCGCTCGACGCATGACCCGGGGAGACAGCACGGGAAGCAGCCCAGGAGGCACTCCGAGTGGCCGGCCGAGGGCCTGGCCCGGGGCCTTGACCCGGACCCTACACAGGCTTTTGCGTTCCTTTACTTCTGCAAGCCACTTTTCGTTTGCCTGTAGCAACCAACGGCTTCTATCGTTGCCCTAAGCAACAACATGCCCGACATCGTCATGAGTCAGTGTGCTGGGGGTCCCCGTGGCCGCACGGAGTAGTTACGAGGAACTGGCCCGGCAGCTCAGCGCCGTCGGGGCCGTCAAAAGAGGGCTCGCCCGCGCGCTGCCCTCCGAGTGTCCCGCCGGATCCGCCGCCGTACTGACCCTTCTGGAGCGGCACGGCGAGATGCGGATCAGCCGGCTCGCCGAACTGCTGTCCGTGGACATGTCGGTCACCAGCCGCCATGTGGCCCATGTGGCCGATCGCGGCTGGATCGAACGGTCTCCCGACCCGGCGGACAGGCGGTCCCGCATCCTGCGGCTGACCCCCGGCGGGCACCGGCAGCTCGACGAACTGACCCGGCGGACCACCGAGATGTTCGCCCACAACCTCCAGGACTGGTCCGACGACGACGTCGGCCGGCTCAACGCGCTGCTGTCCCGCCTGCGCGACAGCTTCGCCTGTCGCGGATCGGGCGGCTGCGCCCCCGGAAGCCACACCGGCGAGTGCAGGACCCGCCTCGGCGACGAGGCTCACACCCGTACACCTGTGTAACAGAAGCAAATACGCACGGATAAGGAACTCAATGGCTACGACCACACCCACCGGTGTGCGGGGCGGCCACGCCAAGCACGGAGGGCACGGGGGCGACAGCGCCTCCGCGGCCGCCGGCGGCACGCCGATGACGCACCGGCAGATCATGGAGGCGCTGGCCGGGCTGCTGCTCGGCATGTTCGTCGCGATCCTGTCGTCGACGGTCGTCTCCAACGCCCTGCCCGAGATCATCTCCGACCTCGGCGGCGGTCAGAGCGCCTACACCTGGGTCGTGACGGCCTCGCTGCTGGCCATGACCGCCACCACCCCGCTCTGGGGCAAGCTCTCGGACCTCTTCAGCAAGAAGCTGCTGGTCCAGATAGCCCTGGTGATCTACGTCCTGGGCTCGGTCGTGGCCGGTCTGTCGACCAGCAGCGGCATGCTCATCGCCTGCCGGGTCGTCCAGGGCATCGGCGTCGGCGGACTCTCCGCCCTCGCGCAGATCGTCATGGCCGCGATGATCGCCCCGCGTGAGCGCGGCCGCTACAGCGGCTACCTGGGCGCGGTCTTCGCCGTCGCCACCGTCGGCGGTCCGCTGCTCGGCGGCGTCATCACCGACACCAGCTGGATGGGCTGGCGCTGGTGCTTCTACGTGGGTGTGCCGTTCGCGATCATCGCGCTGATCGTGCTCCAGAAGACCCTGAAGCTCCCGGTCGTCAAGCGCGAGGGCGTCAAGGTCGACTGGACCGGCGCGTTCTTCATCAGCGCCGCCGTCTCCCTGCTGCTGGTCTGGGTGACCTTCGCGGGCGACAAGTACGACTGGATGTCGTGGCAGACGGGCGTGATGGTCGCGGGCTCGGTCCTGCTCGGCCTGCTCTTCGTCCTCACCGAGTCGCGGGCCAGTGAGCCGATCATCCCGCTGCGCCTCTTCCGCAACCGCACCATCACGCTGGCCTCGATCGCCTCGCTGTTCGTCGGCGTCGCGATGTTCGCGGGCACCGTCTTCTTCAGCCAGTACTTCCAGCTGGCGCGGGGCAAGTCGCCGACGATGTCCGGCGTGATGACCATCCCGATGATCACGGGGCTCTTCCTCTCCTCGACCATCTCCGGCCAGGTCATCACCAAGACCGGGCGCTGGAAGGCGTGGCTGGTCAGCGGCGGCTTCCTGGTCACGGCCGGCCTCGGGATGCTCGGCACGATCCGGCACGACACCGCCTACTGGCACGTCGCGGTCTTCATGTTCGTCATGGGTCTCGGCATCGGCATGATGATGCAGAACCTGGTCCTCGCCACCCAGAACCAGGTCGCTCCCGCGGACCTCGGTTCCGCGAGCTCCGTCGTCACCTTCTTCCGGTCCCTCGGCGGCGCGATCGGCGTCTCGGCACTCGGCGCGGTCCTGGGCAACCGGGTCACCCACTACGTCAAGGACGGCATCGCCGACCTCGGCCCCGAGGGCGCGGCGTTCGGCCACGGCGGCACCGGCGGCGGAGGCATCCCCGACCTGGACACCCTGCCCGAACCCCTGCGCCTGGTCATGGAGGCCGCGTACGGGCACGGCGTCGGCGACGTCTTCCTCTACGCCGCTCCGGCCGCGCTCGTCGCCTTCATCGTGACGATCTTCATCAAGGAGGTCGCCCTGAAGACCAGCGCCGGGAACGACACCCCCACCGCCGAGGCCCCCGTGCCCGCCGCCATCGGTGCGGCCGCGGCGGCCTCCGAGGGCTCGGCCGGGGCCGTCCCCGCCGAGGGCCCGGCCTCCGCGTCCGCACCCGCCCCGTACGACGGCGTCGTCGAACCCGTCGACGGCGTTCAGGGCGGCCCGGCGCACCCGGTACACGGTGTGGTGCGCGGCGCGGAGGGCGCTCCCGTCTCCCGTGCCGCCGTCACGCTGATCTCGCTGGGCGGCCGGCAGCTCGGTCGCTCCGTGGCCCGCGTCGACGGCGGATACACCCTGGACGCCCCCGGGCCCGGCAGCTATGTGCTGATCGCGTCCGCCGACGGCTTCCAGCCGCAGGCGTCCACGGTGGTCGTCGGCGAGGAGCCGCTGGCCTTCGACATCCTGCTCTCCGGTACGAGCGGGCTGGCGGGAACCGTCAGGGCCGACGGGTCCGGCGCTCCGGTAGAGGGCGCGATGGTCGTCGTGACCGACGTCCGGGGCGACGTGCTGGCCACCGGCGCGACCGACACGGCCGGCGAGTTCGCGTTCGGCGAGCTGATCCCGGGCTCCGTGACCGTCGCGGTCAACGCGGCCGGTTTCCGTCCGCTGGCACTGCCGGTGGAGATCAGCGGCCAGGGCGTCACCCGCGTCGAGGCCGCGCTGCGGTCCGGAGCGATGGTCCGGGGCGTCGTACGGGCCGGGTCCGCCCGGAGCCCGCTGGCCGACGCGCGGGTCACGCTGATCGACGCGGCGGGCAACGTGGCCGCCACCGCGACGACGGGCGAGGACGGGGCGTACGCCTTCGCCGACCTGGACGCGGGCGAGTACGCGGTCATCGCGACCGGCTACCCGCCGGTGGCCGGATCGCTGACCGTGAACGGCCCGGGAGTCGACGGACACGACATCGAACTCGCCCACCCCGGCGAGTGAGAACCCGGGCGGGCGCGGGAGAACCGCCCCCGGCGGGCGCGGCGGAACCGCCCCGGCACGGGCGCGGGAGAACCGCCCCCGGCGGATGGGAAACCGCGTGCCCCGGTGGGCGAGAACCCGCCCACCGGGGTGAGCCCCGGCCCGCCCGGGTGAGGAATTGATCCCTCCGGCACACACCCGCGCATCCGTGACCACCCACAGGGATGCGCGTGAACACGTGAAGGGATCGCGAAGCCCCTGGTCGGACGGCGCTTCCAGCGGAGAGGCTGTCGCGACCGGGTGGAAAGCGGCCCCGGTGGCGGGTACGGCGAGCAGGGGACGGCCTGCCGTACCCGCCCCGGGGCCCGACTCGTGCCCCACGGGCCGACCGGGTCGCGCAGGGCATCGAACCAGGGCCGGTCGTACGGATCATGCCGGGCCCGCGAGCCGGGCATGATCCACACGACAGGCCCTCTAGGAGAGAGATACGGATGGGACTTCGCGCACAGGTACGGACGCGGGACGGCTGGGCGGTCCAGCACGCCGTCGTGACGGTCACCGACATGACCGGCACTCAGGTGCTGCGCGCCGCGGCCGACGAGGACGGGACGGTCCGCACGGACGGTTCCCTGGCAGCCGGCGCCTACACGGTGATCGTCACGGCGGTCGGGTACGCCCCCGCCGCCTCCACCGCCCTCGTCACCGCGAGCGGCCGGATCGAGGGCGGCCAGATCGTGCTGGCCCGTCAGGGCGGGGTGGAGCTGCCGCCGCCGGGCGTCTGGTCGCTGGACCCCGCGCACTCATCGGTCGGCGCGGTCGCCCAGCACCTGGGCATCTCCAGCGTGCACGGCCGCTTCACCGACTTCAGCGGCCGGATCGACATCGCCGAGGACGTCTCCCGCTCCCGGGTGGACGCGGTGATCAGAGCGGCGGGCATCGACACCGGCAACGCGATGCGGGACAAGCATCTGCGCTCGCCCGACTTTCTGGACGTCGAGCGGTATCCGGAGATCTCCTACAGCTCCACCGCCCTGGTTCCGGCCGGCCCCGACCGCTGGACCGTGCACGGCGAGCTGACCATGCACGGCGTGTCCCGCCCCGTCGCCCTGGACCTCAGCTATCTCGGCACCGGGCCCGACCCCTGGGGAGGAGTGCGCGCGGCCTTCCACGCCACCGCCGAACTGCGCCGCGACGACTTCGCGATGAACTACAACCAGGTCGTCCAGGCGGGCATCTCCGCGATCGGGACGACCCTGCGCGTGGAGCTGGACGTCCAGGCCGTCCAGGGCGAGGTGCCGGCCATGCAGTGAACGGGCCGGTCGTAGGGTGATGGGCATGGCACCGAAAGACGCGACCGACGCCGCCGTGGAGCGGCATGAGGTGCCGGCGTTCGTACGCCTTCGGCACCGGGCGCCCGCGGTGAGGCACCGGGCGCCGGCGGCGCGACGGGGTACGCCGGGCCGCCCGGGTGCGCCGGGGCGCCGTCGCACCCGGCGGCTCCCCTGCCCGCCTCGCCGGACCCGCCCGCCCCGCACCCGGGAGCTGACCCCGCGATGACCGGAAGCGACAAGCAGATGCCCCCGCCGCCCGTCCCGGGTCAGCCGCCCTCCGTCCTCGCGTGCGGGCTGCCCCTCCCGGCCCCGCTGCCCGCACCCGGCGCCCTCCTACGGGCCCGGCTGCTGGTGGCGCCCTCGCTGGACGGCGGCCTGGTGCGGGAGCTGGAACGGATCACCGGACGGAGCGCGGAAGCCCTGGGGGACGCTCCGGCACCGCCCGGCGTGCCCCTCCTGTGCGTGGGGGACACGCTGCCCGAGGCGCTGCGGACGAGCCGTCTGCTCTGGTTCCACAGCGTCAACGCGGGCACCGACCCGCTGCTCTCCGGCGGACCCTGGCCCGCGTCGGCGCTCCTGACCCGGACCGTGGGCCGGATGGGCGAGCGGATGGCCCAGTACGTCCTGGCCTGGATGCTCGCCGAGTGCCAGTCCGTACCCGAGTTCACCGCCCAGCACGCCCGCGCGCACTGGGAGCGCCTCCCCACCGAGCTCGTCGCCGGGCAGACCGCCCTGGTCTACGGGACCGGCCGCATCGGCGCGGCCGTCGGGCGGCTGTTGCAGGGCTGCGGGGTCCGCACGGTGGGTGTCGCCCGTACGACGCGCCTCGGGCCGCCGCCGGGCTCGGTCCGGGTGGTGCCGGGCTTCGACCGGGTGATCGGGGCCGACGAGGACGCCGGGGAGCTGGGGGACGCCCGCTGGGTGATCTCCACACTGCCGTTGACCGGGGCCACGGAGGGCTTCTTCGGGGCCGCCCGCTTCGCGGCGGTGCGCGGGGCGACGTTCGTCAACGTGGGGCGGGGCGCGACCGTCGACACGGGGGCGCTGGAGTCCGCGCTGCGGGAGGGCGCGGTGCGGCGGGCGGTCCTGGACGTGCTGCCGGAGGAACCGGCCGCGCCCGGGGACCCCGTGTGGAAGCTGCCCCGTACGGTCATCACCTCGCACTCGTCGGGGATCACCACCGACCAGGACGTCGTCACGGACTTCACCGCCTGCTGGGAGGCCGTGGCGGCGGGCCGCCGACCGGAGCTGACGGTCGACGTGGGGCGCGGCTACTGAGCCGGGACGGCAGCCGGTGAGCCGGTCCGTCCGACCCTCCAGGGGCCGACCCGCCGGGGGCCGGCTACCGAGCCGGTGAGCCGGTCCGGTCGCGCATCGTCTCGATGCCCGCGATCAAGAGGTCCAGCGCGAAGACGAAGTCCCGCTCGCGCATCTCCTCGACCGTCGTCCCGCCCCGGGCCTCCATCAGGTCGTCGGAGTACTCGACGATCTCCCGCAGGTGCGGCTGCGCCCTGATGTTGCCCATCGCCCGCTGGTGGTACTCGTCCTGGGTGAGGCCGGTCGCATCGCACCGCGCCTTGAAGTGGCCCTCGACGGTGCCGAATCCGTACACGAACTGGAAGACCGCCGACAGGGCGCCCGTCTGCCGTTCCAGGGGCAGGCCGGTGGCCCGGATCACGTCCTGGACGGCGTACGAGAACAGCATCGAGTTCGGGCCGATGTTGAGGAACGTCCCGGCCAGTGGAGAGACCCAGATGTGGCGGACGAGGAGCTCGCGATAGCTGCGGGCCAGTTCCCGCAGCCGGTCCGGCCAGTCGGCCTCCTCGCGAGCCGGGGCGATCTCCGCGTAGACGGAGTCGAGCGCCAGCTCCAGGAGGTCGTCCTTGGTGTCGACGTACCAGTAGAGCGACATCGCGGTGACGTCCAGCTCCGCGGCGAGCCGGCGCATCGAGAATCTGGCGAGGCCGTCCGCGTCCAGCAACCGCACCGTCGCCTCGGTGATCCTGTTGCGGTCCAGGCCCGCCGGGGACTCCGCCCTCCGGGAGCGCGAGGGGGACCGCCGGCCCAGCCACACGCTGGTCCGCGCGGCGTCGTTCGCGCGGTCGGACTCGGACGCGGACACCATGGCGCACTCTCCTCGTCGTACTCGGACCGCCCCACCGTGCCGTCCTGCCGGAGCGGCGGGACCGGGCGGCCCTGCCTGGAGGACGGCGTACCGGACGCTGACGGTCCAGTACGCGCGTCCGCTCCGATGCTATGCCGCCGGTCCCGTCGAGTCTGCCCGGTCCCCGTCCTTCTCCGGCCGGCCCGCCGGCCCGGCCGGGACGGCGCTCCCCGCCCCGGCGGCCCCGGGGGCCGGTGCTCCCGCCTCCTCCGCCCGCTCGGCCCGGCGCAGCAGGAGTGCGGCGAGCATCCCGCCCGCGAACACCGCGACCGCGCCGGCCAGCTGGCTCACCTCCAGGCCCGAGGCGAAGGCGTCCCTGATCTGCTCCCGGGCGGCGGGCCCGTCGGCGGCGGCCAGGGCCGCGGGCAGCGAGGCCGCGCCGACGGCGGCCGGCACCAGGGCGGCGAACCGGGCGTTCATCACCGCGCCGAGCACCGCGACCCCGAGCCCGTTGCCGAACTCCGCCAGGGTTCCGTTGATTCCCGCACCGACCCCGGCCTTCTCCGGCGGGATGGCGCTCATGATGGCGTTGGCCATCGCGGGCATCGCCAGCGCGATCCCCGCCCCCATCACGACCAGGCCGAACAGCATGCCCCCGTAACCGCCCCGCCCGAGCAGCGCGATGGCGGCGAGCCCGGCCGCCAGACAGCTCATCCCCGCCGCGATGACGACCGGCGTCCCCATCTTCCCCACGAGGCGGGCGCCCAGGCCGGTCAGGTTGAGAGCGACCACGGTGAGGGCCATCGGAGCCGTACGCAGCCCGGCCTCCAACGGCCCGTACCCGAGCACGAACTGAAGGTGCTGGGTGAGCAGGAAGAGCGAACCGCCCATGCCGAAGGCGACCAGGATCGCGCCCGCCACCGCGCCGATGAACTTCTGGTTCCGGAAGAAGTGCATGTCCAGCATCGGGTTCGGGATGTGCAGTTCCCACCGGACGAACCCCGCCAGCACGGCGGCCCCGAGAGCAGCCGTCAGCAGCACCCGGCCGGACGCCCAGCCGTGCTCGGGCCCGGAGATGATCGCGAAGACGACGGCGGTCATCCCGATCGTGGAGAGCAGCGCGCCCAGCAGGTCGGGCCGCTCCCCCCGCCCGTGCTTCGACTCCGGTACGAGCCGGACGACGGCGGCCAGGGCGATCAGCGCGACCGGGATGTTGATGAGGAAGATCGCGCCCCACCAGAAGTGGTCGAGGACGAACCCGCCGAACAGCGGACCGGCCGCGAAACCGAGGGAGCTGACGGTCGACCAGATCCCGATCGCCTTGACCCGCTCCGCGTCGTCGAAGATCTGGACCACGACAGCCAGCGTGGTGGTGAGCAGCAGCGCGCCGCCGACGCCCATCCCGGCGCGGGCCGCGATGAGCTGGCCCGAGGACTGGGAGAGCCCGGCCGCGAGCGAGCCGACGCCGAACAGGGCGAGGCCCACGATCAGCATCTTCTTGCGCCCGTAGCGGTCGGCCGAGCTGCCCGCGGTGAGCAGCAGACCGGACTGGACGAGCGAGTAGGCGTTGATCATCCACTGCACGTCGGCGGTGGAGGCGTTCAGCTCCGTGGTGAGGGAGGGGATCGCGACGTTCAGGACGGTGTTGTCGAGCAGCACCGTGAGCTGGGCCAGGCAGATGACGCCGAGGATCAGCCAGCGTCGGGGATGCCCCTGGGGGGCGCTTGGGTGGCGCTGTGCGGCGGGGGCCGTCATGTGGGCTCCTGGCTCCTCGGGCTCCGGTGCCGGTGACAGCCCGCTCGGAGCAGCTGTACGGCGTAAGGGAAGTAGGCGATGTACACCGTAAGGCACCCCTGTACGGTGTACAAGTCGATTTTTCGTGGTGTCGGGCGGTCGCGCCGATGAGGCCCGCGCGGCGGCCGGGCGGTACGGTTCTCGACGCTGACCTGACAAAGGCCGTGATGTCCGGCCGGTTGGAGAGCCATGTCACCGCGTCGCCGTGTCCGCCGTACCCCTCAACTCCTGCTCGTCGCGTTCCTCTTGGGCGCCCTCCTCGCGCCGCCCGCCGCCGCCGTCACGACGCCCCGGAGACCACCCGGCGGCGGCCTGCCGCTCCGGGTCGCCACGTACAACATCCACGCCGGGGCGGGCGCGGACGGGGTGTTCGACCTGGATCGGCAGACGGCCGAACTCCGGGCCCTCGACGCCGATGTGATCGGGCTTCAGGAGGTGGACCGGCACTGGGGCGACCGCAGCGCGTGGCGCGACCTCGCGGGCGAGCTGGCCGAGCGGCTGCGCATGCACGTCTCCTTCGCGCCGATCTACAGCCTGGACCCGGCCCGGCCCGGCGGCCCCCGGGCGGAGTACGGGGTGGCCGTGCTGTCGCGGCACCGGATCGTGAGCGCCGAGAACCACGAGATCACCCGCCTCTCGACGCAGGACCCGAACCCGGTCCCGGCCCCCGCCCCGGGGTTCGGAGAGGTCGTCGTACGGGTGCGGGGGCTGCCCGTCCACGTGTACGTCACCCATCTCGACTACCGCCAGGACCCCGCCGTCCGCATCGCCCAGGTCGCCGACACCCGGCGGATCATGGCGAAGGACCAGGGCCCGCGGATTCTGCTCGGCGACCTCAACGCGGAACCGGACGCCCCCGAACTGGCTCCGCTGTGGCGGGAGCTGGCGGACGCCGACCCCGGGTCACCCACCTTCCCGGCACGGAACCCGGTCAAGCGGATCGACTTCGTCGCGGTGTCGAGGGGCGGCCCGCACGGCGGGATCACGGTGCGGAGGGCGTGGGTGCCGGAGACCGCCGCTTCGGACCACCGGCCGGTGGCGGCGGATCTGCTGCTCCGACGGCGGGACCGATGAGCCCGAGGCGGTCCGGGAGTCTCCACCTCCGCCCCCACAGCCTCCCCTTACCGCCGGAACACGCCCTCCCGCGCGCGGCCGGCTCACGGCCCGCCGCCCGCGGGCGGGCACCGCGGGACACGAACGCCCCCCAGGGGGAGGGCGGCTGACAGCACACGCGCGGCACCGGACGGACGAAGGACGAGCATGACCACCACCCTGCACGAACTGCTGGACACCCACATCGCCGGAGGATCGGTGCCGGGCGCGGTGGGCCTGGTCGCCCGGGGCGGACGGGTGGAGGTGGCCACAGCCGGTACGGCTTGCCTCGCCGGGGCCGCGCCGATGCGGAGGGACTCGGTCTTCCGCCTCGCCTCGATCACCAAGCCGATCGTGGCGGCGGCGGCCATGACGCTCGTCGAGGACGGGCTGATCGCCCTCGCCGACCCCGTCGCGGCGTGGCTGCCCGAGCTGGCCTCGCCGCTGGTCGTCCGGACCCCGCAGAGCCCGGTCGACGACGTGGTGTCGGCGGTCCGCCCGATCACCCTGCTGGACCTGCTCACCTTCCGGGCCGGATACGGCTTCCCGTCCGACTTCTCGCTCCCGGCCGTCGCCCCGCTGTTCACCGAGCTGAAGCAGGGCCCGCCGCAGCCGCGGGCCGTCATCGCGCCGGACGCCTGGATGGCCGCGCTCTCCCGTATCCCGCTGCTGCACCAGCCGGGCGAGGGCTGGCTCTACAACACGTGCTCCGACATCCTCGGCGTCCTCATCGCCCGGGTCGCCGACCGCCCGCTGCCCGCATATCTGGCAGAGCGGCTGTTCGGGCCCCTCGGCATGACGGACACCGGGTTCGCCGTGGGCCCCGCCGCGCGGGACCGGTTCACCTGCTACTACCGGGCCGGGGCGGACAGCGGGAGCGATCCGGTGCTGGTCGACGCCCCGGACGGGCAGTGGAGCAGCCCGCCCGCCTTCCCGTCCGGGGCCGGCGGCCTGGTCTCGACCGTCGACGACTGGTACGCCTTCGGCCGGATGCTGCTCGGCGGGGGGCTGAACGACGACGGCGAGCGGGTGCTGGCCGCCCGGTCGGTCCGCCAGATGATCACCGACCATCTCACCCCGGAGCAGCGCGCCGCGAGCGGACTGTTCACGGAGGGCCAGGGCTGGGGGTTCGGCGGATCGGTGGACATCGAGATCGCGGCCCCGTGGAATGCCCTCGGCCGCTACGGCTGGATCGGGGGCACCGGCACCACGGCCCACATCGTCCCGTCCACGGGCACGGTCGCCGTCCTGCTCACGCAGCTGGAGCCGGCCGGACCCGCCGCACCGCGGGTGATGCGGGACTTCTAGACGTACGCGGCCGGGTTCTGAGCCCGGCCGCGCACGCCCCGGGCCTCAACTCGTCGGCCGCGTCAGGTCGTAGAACGTGGCGCCGCCGGCGGTGACCTCGGTGAAGTTCTCCGTCACCCAGGAGGAGATCTGCGACGAGGTCCCGGCGCCACCGCCCATGCCGCCTCCGCCCCCGCCGCCTCCGCCCCTGCCTTCCCCGCCCATGCCGCCTCCGCCGCCCGAGACGAAGTAGTGGATCTTCCCCTCACCGACGTACTCCTTGAACTGGGCGAGCGTCGGTGACGGGTCGCTCCCGTTGAAGCCGCCGATCGCCATCACCGGCTGACCGGTGGCGAGTTGGTAGCTTGCCGCGTTCTGCGCACCGACGGCGGCGGCGACCCAGGTGTAGTGGTCCGCGCCCTTCTCCAGCAGCGCCTTCGCCGCTGCGCCGACGGACGCGCCGTTGAGCAGCCCGCCCATGCCGCCGCCTCCGCCGCCCCCGGCCCGCCCGCCCTCGCCGAAGCCGTGGTTCGCGCCGGCGCCCGTACCGGTACCGGTTCCGCCGGACGCGGTTGCTCCAGGTCCGGTGGGCAGGCCGCCCGGAGCCCGGCCCTGCTGGTTCCCCTGCCCCTGGCCGGAGGGCGTCCCCTGTCCGGGAGGCTGCCGCATGCCGCCGCGCTGCCCGCCCTCACCATCCGGGCCGCCCCCGGGACCGCCCCCGGGACCGCCCCCGGGACTGCCCATGCCGAACCCCGCCGAGGGTCCGGCGGTCACGATCGACCCCTGATGGCCGGTGCTCAGCGTGTTGACCGTGTACGCCGCCGGCCCCGCCAGCGACGCCACGCAGCTCAGCCCCATCGCGGCGAGGGCCAGGCCCCGGCCGCCGGACCGGCCCACGGCGAACAGCCCGAGCGCGCCGGCCAGCCCGGCCGCGAGCACCGCCCACCGCAGCCACGGCAGGTAGTCCGGAGCGCGGCCGAGCAGGACGTACGCCCAGACCACCGTCACGGCGACCGTGCCGGCGAGCACCGCACGCGGCCACCACGCGCCCCGCTCCTCCCACAGCACCGCGACGCCCATGGCCACGAGCGCCGCGACGTACGGGGCGAGAGCCACCGTGTAGTACTGGTGGAAGATCCCGGCCATGAAGCTGAACACGGCCGCGGTCACGACCAGCGCACCGCCCCAGGCGACGAACGCGGCCCGCGCGGAGTCGGTCCGGGCCGCCCTCCGGGTCACCCAGAGCCCGGCCACCAGCAGGATCAGCGCGGCGGGGAGCAGCCAGGCGATCTGGCCGCCGATCTCGGCGTCGAACATCCGCCCGATGCCGGTCTCGCCCCAGCCGCCGCCTCCCCCGCCACGGCCACCGCCGCCGACGCTCCCGGTCTCCTCGCCGTTGATCCGGCCGAGCCCGTTGTAGCCGAAGGTCAGCTCCAGGAACGAGTTGTTCTGCGAGCCACCGACGTACGGCCGTGAAGAGGCGGGCATCAGCTCCACGATCGCGACCCACCAGCCACCGGTGACGACCATCGTCAGCGCGGACAGCGCGAGTTGGCCCATCCGCTTCCGTACGGGAACGGGGGCGCACACCGCGTACAGCACGGCCGGCGGCGGCAGGATCAGGAACGCCTGGAGGGTCTTCGTCAGGAACGCGAGCCCGACCGCCGCGCCCGCCCAGAGCAGCCACCTCGTCCGTCCCTGCTCCAGGGCCCGCAGCACGCACCACACGGTGACGGTCATCAGCAGGGCGAGCATCGCGTCCGGGTTGTTGAAGCGGAACATCAGCGCCGCGACGGGCGTCAGCGCGAACACGCCCACCGCGATCAGCCCGGCGACCGGCCCGAAACGACGGCGTACGGCGGTGTTCAGCACGGCCGCCGTGGCGAGCGCCATCAGCACCTGAGGGGCCAGGATCGCCCAGGAGTTCAGCCCGAACAGCCGCACCGACAGGGCCATCGGCCAGAGCGCGGCGGGCGGCTTGTCGACGGTGATGGCGCTCGCCGAGTCCAGCGAGCCGAAGAAGAGGGCCTTCCAGCTCTGGCTGCCCGCCTGAACGGCGGCGGAGTAGAAGGAGTTGGCGTATCCGGAGGCGCTGAGGTTCCAGAAGTACGCGAGCCCGACGACCAGCAGGAGCCCGTACAGCGCGGGGCGTGCCCAGCGGGGGCCGCCGGTCGCCGGCGGCGCGGGCACCCGCACGTGCGATGCGGCGGCGGTGGTCGTGGTCATCGGACATCCTCGGGTTCGGGGCAGGCGCGGGCCGGGAAGACCCAGGCGCGCAGGAGCAGGAATCGCAGCACGGTGGCCGCGAGGTTGGCGGCGATCAGGACGGCCAGTTCCGTGCCGTGCGAGGGCGATCCGGAGGCCGCCCCCAGCGCCGCGAGCGAGCCGCTGGTCAGGGCGAGGCCGATGGCGAGGACCACGAGCCCCTGCGCCTGATGGCGGACGGCCCCGGCCCGGCCGCGTACGCCGAAGGTGAGCCTCCGGTTGGCGGCCGTGTTGGCGACGGCGGAGACGAGCAGCGCGCCGCCGTTGGCGAACTGCGGCCCGACGCCGAGCCGGAAGAGGGAGTAGAGCGCCAGGTAGAAGAGCGTGGACAGGACCCCCACGCAACAGAACCCGACCAGCTGACGGGCCAGACCGCGCGGCACCCCGGTCAGCGCCCGGTCGCGCGGATCGTCCCCGAAGGGCCGGGCCAGCCGGTCCAGCGGCAGCGCGCCGACGGCCAGCGCGCGCCCGACCCGCCACACGCCCTTCAGGTCCTCGGCGGCCGTCCGCACGATGCGGACACTCGACTCCGGGTCGTCGATCCAGTCGACGGGCACCTCGTGGATGCGCAGTCCGGCCCGCTCGGCGAGGACCAGCAGCTCGGTGTCGAAGAACCAGCCGCCGTCCTGCACCATCGGCAGCAACCGCTCGGCCACCTCGCGCCGGATCGCCTTGAACCCGCACTGGGCGTCGCTGAACCCGGCGGCCAGCGAGGAGCGCAGGATCAGGTTGTAGGCGCGCGAGACGAACTCCCGCTTCGGCCCCCGTACCACCCGCGAACTCCTCGCCAGCCGCGATCCGATGGCCAGATCGGAGTGGCCGGAGATCAGCGGGGCGACCAGTGGGAGGAGGGCGTTGAGGTCGGTGGAGAGGTCGACGTCCATATAGGCGAGGACGGGTGCGCCGGACTCCGACCAGACCGTGCGCAGCGCCCGCCCGCGCCCCTTCTCCTCCAGCCGTGCGTACCGCACCCCGGGCAGCTCCGCGGTGAGCGCGGCGGCGACGGCGGGGGTGGAGTCGGTGCTGGCGTTGTCGGCGACGGTGATGCGGAAGGGGTACGGAAAGGTCCGCGCGAGATGGCCGTGGAGGCGCTCCACGCAGGGGCGGAGGTCCTTCTCCTCGTTGTGGACGGGGACGACGACGTCGAGCACGGGATCGGGAGAGGGGGCGGCCTTCTGCCGGGCCGGGAGATGCTCCCTGAGCGGCAGAAGGCCGTCGCCGCCGTCCCGCGTGCTGCGGGCGTGGACGCCGGGGCCGGACCGGAGGCTGTCGGTTGTCATGCTCCGACATTCGCCAACCGCCCTGTCACACCCGTGTGCTGAGCCTGTCCCCGCGCTGTGAGTCCGCGCGGAGCACGGCCCCCGCACCCGCCGAGTCCGCGCGCAGCGCTTCGTCCGCTTCCGTCGGCAGCTCGATCACGAACACCGTGCGGCCCGGCTCCGATTGCACCCGTACGCGCCCGCCGTGCGCGGAGACCACGGCCTGCACGATGGCGAGGCCGAGCCCCGTGGAGCCGGTCGTCCGCCCCGCACCGGCCTCGCGCGAGCGGGAGGCGTCACCGCGGGCGAACCGTTCGAAGACGTGCGGCAGCAGCTTCGCCGGGATGCCCGGCCCGTCGTCCCGCACCTCCAGCGCGACCGGCCCCCCGGCGCGCACGGGCGGCCGGACCGACACGGTGACGGTGGTACCCGGCGGGGTGTGCGTCCGGGCGTTGGCCAGCAGATTGACCAGTACCTGCTGGATACGGCCCGGATCGGCGCGTACGGTCACGGGCTCGTCGGGCAGCTCAAGACGCCAGCGGTGCCGGGCGTCCCGGCCCGGCGCTCCCTGGTCCGCCACCCGGGCATCGCTGATCGCGTCCACGACCAGCGGAAGCAGGTCGGTGCTGCCGTACGCCAGCGGGCGTCCGGCGTCGAGCCGGGCCAGCAGCAGCAGATCCTCCACCAACCCCGTCATCCGGTCTGCCTCCGACTCGATCCGGCCCAGCGCGTGCCGGGTGACCGGGTCGGGTTCCGGCGCCTCCCCTCCACCGGTGGCGCGCCGGGTCAGTTCGGCGTAGCCCCGGATCGAGGCCAGCGGGGTGCGCAGCTCATGGCTGGCGTCGGCGACGAACTGCCGGACCCGCATCTCGCTCTCCTGCCGGGCCGCGAGGGCCGAACCGACGTGCCCGAGCAGCCGGTTGAGCGCCGCGCCCACCTGCCCGACCTCGGTGCGCGGGTCCGCCTCGGCGTCCGGGACCCGCTCGATGAGGGCCACCTCGCCGCTGTGCAGGCGGAGCCCGGAGACCCGGGTGGCCGTGGCGGCGACCCGGCGCAGGGGCCGCAGGGCCACCCCGACGAGAACGGCGCCCGCGATCGAGGCGGCGAGGAGCCCGGCGGCGGTGACGCAGACCTCGACGACGATCAGGGTGGTCAGCGCACCGCTCACCTCGGCGCTGGGGATGCCGACGAGGACGGTGTGCCCCTCGGTGGTGGTCGCGGCCTCCACCCGGTAGCCGCCGAGCCCCGGCAGATCGACGCTCCCGGCCCCCTCACCGGCCGCCGGAGCGGCCTCCTCCAGCGCACGTCGCTGGTCCGCGGTCAGCGGCTCCGCGCTCGCCCGGCCGCGGAGCCCGCCGTCGCCGACGACCGTCGACGCGGTGACGCGCCCGTCGCCACCGACCAGCGCCCCGAACGTGCCGAGCGGCTGCCCGCCCCCGCCGACGAAGCCGAGCGGGCCGGCGTCCCGCAGCGCCTGGGGCACCGGCCCCGGGCCGGGCCGGCGCCCGGCCCGCTCGGCGACGGAGTGCAGCTGGTCGTCCAGCTTGTCGTAGAGATAGCTGTGGAAGGCGATCGTGGTGACGGACCCGATGACGGCGGCGACGACGGCGATCAGGGACACGGCGGACACGACGAGCCGGGTCCGCAGCGTCCAGGGCCGCCGCGGCGCCCCCGCGTGCACCCGCCTACTCACCGGGCTTGATCAGGTACCCCGCGCCGCGCCGGGTGTGGATCATCGGCGTGCGTCCGGCGTCGATCTTCTTGCGGAGGTAGGAGATGTAGAGCTCGACGACGTTGGCCTGGCCGCCGAAGTCGTAGTTCCAGACGCGGTCGAGGATCTGTGCCTTGCTGAGCACCCGGCGCGGATTGCGCATCAGGAAGCGCAGCAGCTCGAACTCGGTGGCCGTGACGTGGATCGCGTCCCCGCCCCGGCTCACCTCGTGGCTGTCCTCGTCCAGGACCAGGTCCCCGACGACGAGCGTGGACTCGCTCCGCCCGGCGGCGACGGCCGAGCCCGAGCGGCGGATGAGCCCGCGCAGCCGGGCCACGACCTCCTCCAGGCTGAACGGCTTGGTGACGTAGTCGTCACCGCCCGCGGTGAGCCCCACGATCCGGTCCTCGACGGCGTCCCGCGCGGTCAGGAAGAGGACCGGCACATCGGCGTACTCGCGGCGCAGCCGGCCCAGCACGGACAGCCCGTCCATGTCCGGCAGCATCACGTCCAGGACCACCGCGTCGGGGCGGAAGTCCCGCGCGGCCCGCACCGCCCCGGCCCCGTCCCCGGTGCTACGCACCTCCCACCCCTCGTACCGCAGCGCCATCGAGAGCAGCTCGGCGAGCGGAGCCTCGTCGTCCACGACCAGCACCCGCACGGGGGTACGGTCCGGCCTGAGCAGTTCGGTACGCCCCTGGGGCGAGGTCGTCGTCGTCATGCGCCCACTCTGGGAGGCACCCGTGAGAGAAGCCTGACCTGTTCCTGTGAATTCCCTGAGAAAGCGGCGCGGGACAGCCCTTAGGAGTCCTGCGCACCGAACAACGCGGCGGCGTTCCCATGACAGACCGCCCGCAACCACTCCTCCCCGAGCCCGAGCCGCTCCAGCGCCTCCAGCTGGTGAACGTACGGGTAGGGGATGTTCGGGAAGTCGGTGCCCAGAAGGACGCGGTCCCCGAGGTCCGCGAGTCGCCCCCGCTCCGCCGCGGGGAACGGGCTGAGCCCCTCGCCGAAGTCGGTGAACGCCATCGTCGTGTCGAGCCGGACCTCCGGGTACGCCTCCGCCAGCGCCAGGAACTCCGCGTACTCCGGCATCCCCATGTGCGCGACGACCATCCGCAGCCGGGGGTGGCGCGCCAGCAGCCGCCCGATCGGCCCGGGCCCGGTGTGCGCGCCCGGCGCGGGCCCCGACCCGCAGTGCGTCACGACCGGGATCCCGGCCTCGGCGAGCAGCCCCCACACGGGCTCCAGAAGCGGGTCGTTGGGGTCGTACGCGCCGACCTGGAGATGCGCCTTGAAGACCCGCGCCCCGCCCTCGACGGCCTCCTTCACGTACGCCTCCACGCCTTCCTCCGGGAAGAGGGTCGCGGTGTGCAGGCAGTCGGGGGTCCGGGCGGCGAAGCCGTCGGCCCAGCCGTTCAGCCAGCGGGCCATGCCGGGCTTGTGCGGGTAGAGCATGGAGGTGAAGTGCCGCACGCCGAACGACCGCAGCACGGCGAGCCGCTCGTCCTCCGCGTACCGGTAGGCGATCGGCCACTCCAGGCCGGTGAGCGGCCCGGCGGCGTCGAAGTAGGCCCACACCTTGCGCAGCACCCGCTCCGGCATGAAGTGCGTGTGCACGTCGATGATCCCGGGCAGCCCGAGCCGCTCCCAGAACCGCACCACGTCATCGCTCTCCGGCCCCACGGAACCCTCCCCCGGTCGACGGTCAGAACAGCCCACCCTGCACACCGCCGCCACCGATGTCGATGAGGGGGACACGGGCACCGCTCCCCGCCCCGGCGGGAACGGCCGCCGAGCAAGCGGCCCCCGAGGAAGCGGCCTCCAGGGAAGCCGTCTGCGGGGAAGCGGCCTCCCGTGGGGCGGCTCCCGGGGAAACGGCCTCCGCGGGCACGGCCGCGAGGTCCCACCCGGTGATCAGCCGCGTGTCCAGCACGACCACGCCGACGCCGTCCACCGAGAGGTGCAGATCGGGCCCGGCCGCCGCGACGAGCCGCCCGGCCACCACGCCCCCCTCGACCAGCTCCCGCACCGACCGCACGGGCGCCGGCGACCGGTCGATCCCGAAGACCGCCGCCTGGTCGACGGCTTCGAGGGGCAGCCGCTCCAACGACTCCGGCCAGCCGCGCCCTTCGAGCTCCGCCGCCCGCCCGTACAGCTCCGCCACCTCGGCGGCCCGCTCCTCGCGCCCCGGCAGCCGCCCGCGCACGGCCCGCTTCCTGGCGTACGGAATCCGGTCGGGCACCCCGAGGGCCGCCCGCAGCACCTCCTCGGTCCGCCGGGCCGCCATGAGGGGCCCGCGCCCCAGCCAGCTGAAGACCACGGCGCCCTGCTCCCGCAGCCTGGCGGCCCCGCGCTCCTCCCCGGTGATCCCGACCTTGACCATGCCGGGCCCGAACCACGCGAGATACACGCGGTACGTCCGGGGGTCGTCCGCCATCGTGTCGGCGGCCACCGAGTGCGCCCGGTCCAGCCGCGCGCACTCGGCGCACCGCCCGCCCGTGGCCCGCCCCGGCACCACCGCGCCCAGCGGGCACCCGTTCCCCCGGGCCCCCACGCAGTGCCGCTCCCCGAGGGCGCGGAACCCGAGGCCGGCCCCGTACGCGAGTACGCTCACCCGCCGGTCACCGCCCCTGCTCCACCCCAGCTCCGGCCTCTCGCCGGGCCACCGCAGCCCGGCGCACCACCACCCACCGGCCACCCCGGACCCCGCTCACCTCGGCACCAGATCACCGGCGTGGACCGGCCCGGCGATGCTAGCGGGCGCGCCCGGGGCCGGCCGCGCGCGCTCGTCCCACCACACGGCCAGGGGCCGCCGTTAGGATGCGGACCATGGCGCTGACCGGGAACCAGGTGGACCTGTTCGAGGCATCGATGCCCCGGCTGAAGGCCATCGCCTACCGCCTCCTGGGCTCCGCGGGCGATGCCGAGGACGCCGTTCAGGACACGTTCCTGCGCTGGCAGGCCGCCGACATCGAGCGCATCCAGGTCCCCGAGGCATGGCTGACCAAGGTCCTCACCAACCTCTGCCTCAACCAGCTCACCTCGGCGCGCGCCCGGCACGAGACCTACGTCGGCCAGTGGCTGCCCGAGCCGCTCCTCGCCGGGGACCCGATGCTCGGCCCCGCCGACACCGTCGAACAGCGCGAATCGGTCTCGTACGCCGTCCTCGCCCTCATGGAGCGCCTGTCTCCCAACGAGCGGGTGGTGTACGTGCTGCGGGCGGCCTTCGGCTACCCGCACCGGAGGATCGCGGAGATCCTCGACATCACCGAGGCCGCCGGGCAGCAGATCTTCCACCGCGCCAAGAAGCACATCGCGGAGGGCAGGGCACGCACCGAGGTCGACGAGGCCGCGGCCCGGCCGGTCGTCGAGGAGTTCCTCACGGCCGCCACCAGCGGCCGGACCGAGCCGCTCGTCCGGCTGCTCACCGCGGACGCCATCGCGATCGGCGACGGCGGCGGAAAGGTGCCGGCCCGCGCCAAGGCGTTCGAAGGGGCCCTCGCCGTCGCGAAGTTCATGCGCGGCCTGTTCACCCCCGGCAAGGCCAAGCTCGCCATCGCCGGCGGCTCCCCGGAGATCCACATCACCACCGCCAACGGCGGCCCCGCCCTCGTGGCGGTCGTCGACGGCCGGGTCATCGGCATCACCTGCCTGGAAATCACCTCGGACGGCATCGCCGCGTTCCGCAGCCAGGTCAACCCCGACAAGCTCGAACGCGCGAATCGGCGCTGGGCGGCGACGGACCACGGAGACCCCCTGATCCTCACCTACTGACTCCATGTGACGCACAACACACCTGGACCGTGTCAGAAAACGACGGGCCGCCCGGTTCAAGGGGCGAACCCACGTGAGACAGGAGCCAGGACATGCAGCAGCACCGCATCATCGTCATCGGAGCCGGCTACACCGGAGCGAGTGCCGCCGGACGCCTCGCCGGGCGGCTGCGCCGCGAGGACGTCTCCATCACCCTCGTCAACGCCGAACCGGACTTCGTCGAGCGCGTCCGGATGCACCAGCTGGCGGTGGGCCAGGACCTCCGCCCCCGGCCGTTCGGCGAGATGTTCGCCGGTACGGGCGTCCGCCTGAAGCTCGCGAAGGTCACCGGAATCGACGTCGGCCGCCGGACCGTGTCCGTCACCGGCACGCGCGGGACGGACGCGCACGACCGGGGAGCGCACGCCACGGGTACGCACGCCACCGGCGCGCAGGACGCGGGTGCCCAGGACAGGGGCGCGCAGGTCCGGGGCACGCAGGACGACGCCCGAGAGCCGGAGATCCTGGAGTACGACACCCTCGTGTACGCCCTCGGCAGCACCTGGAACGCCCACGCCGTCCCCGGCGCCGCCGAACACGCCCACGACATCGCCGGCCGCCCCGGAGCCCAGCGTCTGCGCGACCGGCTGACCGCCCTCGCACCCGGCGGGCCCGTGGTCGTCGTCGGCGGCGGCCTCACCGGCGTGGAAGCGGCGACGGAGATCGCCGAGTCCCGCCCGGACCTCGACGTGTCCCTGGTCGCCCGCGGCGCGCTGGGTGACTGGCTCTCCCCCAAGGGCGCCCGGCACCTGCGGAAGGTCTTCTCCGGCCTGCGGATCACCGCACACGAACACACCGACGTCACCGCCGTGGCGGCCGACCGCGTCACCACCGCCGAGGGCGGCATCCCGGCCGCGGTCACCGTCCTTACGACCGGCTTCGCGGCCCACCCCATCGCCCGAGCCACCGCGTTGGAGACCGCCGACAACGGGCAGATCGTGGTCGACGGCACCATGCGCTCGACCTCGCACCCGGACGTCTACGCCATCGGCGACGCGGCCCTGGTCGCGGGCCCCGGCGGCAAACCGCTGCGCATGTCGTGCGCCTCGGGCATCCCCACCGCGTGGCAGGCCGCCGACTCCATCGCGGCCCGCCTGACCGGCGCGAAGCTCCCGACCGCCTCGCCCCGCTACTTCAACCAGTGCGTCTCCCTTGGCCGCAAGGAGGGCCTCATCCAGTACGTCACCGCCGACGACCGGGCCGTCAGCGCCGCCCTGACCGGCCGCCTGGCCGCCCTCTACAAGGAACTGGTCTGCAAGGGCGCGGCCTGGGGCGTCGCGAACCCGACCATGGGCCTGCCGACCCGGCGCCGCCGGGTGACGGGACAGCCAGTACCGACCCGGGCAGCCGCTGAAGCGGCGTGAACCATCAGGTCGCACGATCGACCCGGACACCGTCCCGCGAACGACCGGTGGCTCACTGGCGGGCTGCGGCGGGGCGGTGCTCGATGTGCGGGAAGCCGCTTGCCGGGGAACGGCGGGCCACCGGAATCCCATCCCGGGGCCCGGGGGCTCAGCGCCGTCCCGGCGGCGGGGCGGGAACCCGGTGGCACGGTGCCCGGGCCACCCGCGGTCTCGGGCACACACCGCGTTCGAGCCGACCGCCCGACCCGCCGGGTCCTCCGTACGCGGCGCCGAGGGAGAGAGGAGGAAGGCGAGCGTCACCAGAACGGTGGCGGCCAACGGGACGTAGGGAACGCCGAGCGTACCGATGAGGGCCCCGCCCGCGGCAGCCGCGATGCCGGTGCCGAGGTAGAGGCCGGAGATGTTCAGCGACAGGGCGGTCATCCCCGCGGCAGGACCGGCGGCGGCCAGGATGCTGCCCTGCACGGGCAGGGTGAGAGCCCAGGCGAAGACGGCCCAGCAGGCGATGACCGCGAGCAGGACGTACCGGTCGCCGATGCCGCTGAGGACGAGCCCGGCGACTCGGGCAGGCTTTGCCCCTGCCCGGCATACGCCAGAGGCCCCCAGGATTTCTCCTGGGGGCCTCTGGCCTGCTGTGCACTCGGCAGGATTCGAACCTGCAACCTTCTGATCCGTAGTCAGATGCTCTATCCGTTAAGCTACGAGTGCTTGGCGTTCCGGGCTTTTTTCTTCCCGGTCGGCGTTGCGAGAACAACATTACATGACCTGCGCCGTGACGCGAAATCCATTAGCCGCACCAGTGCTGAGCTGCGGAAACAGCCTTCCGGGGGCCTCCCGGGCGCCCTCCCGGAGCGGCCGCCGGAGCGCCCTTCTCGCCGGAACGACCGAAGCCCCGTGCCAGGGGCACGGGGCTTCGGTACGGAGCGGAGGCGGAGGGATTTGAACCCTCGATGGGCTTTAAGACCCAAACCGCATTAGCAGTGCGGCGCCATAGACCGGACTAGGCGACGCCTCCAGCACACCCCGCGCTAAGCGCGAGTGGTGCGTGCAGATGATGACACAGTCGAGCGTCGTGCCACCAATCGCCGACCACGTTACTAGGCCCCCCGGGGCCGAGGCAAAGCAGTTCGGCGCGGTGGCGCAACGTCCGGGCCCGGTACGCGTTAGAGAGGGGTGGGGACCGCGGTCTCCGCCAGTCGTCGTCGCCCGTCAGCCGTCCGTCAGCCGTGGCCCCGGGCGGGTCCGTGCTCATCCGTGACCGCCGCCCGCGGCCGCTCGTGCCGCAGAGATCTGGAGCTTCCGCATGCTGCGTCGTCTCGCCCTCACCGCCGTCGTCTCGCTCGCCGCGCTCGCCACCGCCGTTCCGGCGTCCACTGCCACCCCCGCCGCCTCCGGGCCCGTGCCCTCGGCCCGGCCCACCTCCGGGCCGTTCGCCGCCGTCCGGCCCGCTCTCGGGCCGCTGCCCATGCCCATCCCGCTGCCGGGGCTCGTGGACGACGGGGACGGCGCGGGCGCCGGTGGGACGGGAGCGGGCGCCGGCAGGGCGGAAGACGTACGGACCCGGCTCACCGTGAGCGTGCGGAACACCGGCGTCGCGGGGGCCGACGGCACCTTCGAGCTGGAGTGCGGGCCCACCGGGGGCAGCCACCCGCGGGGGCAGGCCGCCTGCGAGCGGCTGGCGGAGGCCGGCGCCACCCGGGCCGGGCGGCAGGAACTGTTCCGGCCGACCCCCGAGGGCACGATGTGCACGATGATCCACGGCGGCGACGCCACGGCGCGCATCGTGGGCACCTGGGAGGGCCGGGCCGTGGACACCACCGCGAGCCGCGGCGACGGATGCGAGATCGCGCGCTGGAACAGCCTCGTGCCGGTGCTCCCGGACGTTCGATAGATCCGTCGACGGCGGCGTGAAGGCGTTCGCCGACCGGGGGCCGCAGACCGCTCGGGGGAGTCCGGCGAGCTCCGAGGAGGCGGCGCCACGCCACGCGTCCGCGCACGTCACCGGGTGCGCGGACGCGCACGCCACAGGCCCCCGGCGTGCACAGCGCGCACAGAACCTTGATGAGAGCTCCCCCTCATCCGCCGCCCCCGGGGCCTCCCCTGCGCTTAGACTCCTCCAGTGACAGTCTGCGGCCCGAGGGGCAAGATGGGGCCCGCTGTCGGCAAGGTGCGGTAATCAGGGAGGAAGCGTCGTCGTGAGCAGCAGGCCATCCCGAGGCACTGCTCGCCTCGCAGCCATACTCGATGCCCTTCCTGACGGGCTTCTGCTCGTCAATTGCAACGGCACGGTGGTCAACGCCAACGCCATCGCCCTCGAAATGTTCGAGACCCCGGGCACCGCGCTCGTCGGTCGTGGACTGCTCGATCTGCTGCCGGAGTTCGACTCCAAACTGATCCCGGGTTCGATGCGCCGGCCCGAGGCCGCGGACGAACAGGGCAGGACCAAGCCGACGCGGATGACCGCGAGGCGCACCGACGGCAACGAGTACCCCGTCGAGGTCACCAGCGCGAGCCTCGACAGCGGGCAGGCCGCGTACAACGACATCCACTCCAGCTACACCGGGGACGAGCTGCTCATGCTCGTCGTGCGGGATCTCTCCGGGACCGTCGACACCGAGGCGGAGCTGGCCCGTTCGCAGCGCCAGACCGAGATGATCCTGCGCGCCGCCTCCGAGGGCGTCGTCGGCACGGACACCGACGGGCGCGTCGTCCTCGTCAACCCCGCCGCCGCACAGATCCTCGGCTTCCGGGCCAGCGACCTCGGCGGCCAGGAGCTGCACCCCCTGATTCTGCACTCGCGGGCGGAGGGCGATCCGTTCCCGTACGAGGACTCCCCGCTCGCCGACACCCTCAAGTCGGGGCGCAAGCACCGGGTCCGCGGGCAGGTGCTGTGGTCCAAGAGCGGTGCGCAGGTGCCGGTGGACCTGACTACCGCGCCCGTACGCGACGGGGACCAGCTCGTCGGCGCGGTGATGACGTTCACCGACCGCCGGCCGTACGAGGAGCTGTCGGCGCAGCACAAGAGCGTCGTCGCCGAGCTGACCGAGAGCCACTCCGCCGAGGGGACCGCGCTCAAGGAGGCGCACGCCGCCGAACTGGAGGCGCTGAAGGAGGCCCACACCGCCGAGCTCGCCGACCGCACCGAGCGGTACGCCGCCGAGGTCGAGGGGCAGGCCGAGCTGCTGGCCGCCCTGGGCGCCCAGCACTCCCAGCTCACCGCCGTTCTCGGCGGTTCCCTGCGCGGGCCCCTGGAGGAGCTGCGCGGCGAGCTGTCCACACTCGCCGCCGACCCGGCCGGGCAGCTGTGGCCGGAGGCCAACCAGATCCTGCACCATCTCGCCGCCGGGTATGCCCGGATGACCACGCTCGTCGACAACGTGCTGGGATACCAGCGCCTGGACGCGGGGGCGGAGGGCCTGCGCAAGGCCCCCGCGATGGTGGACGGGATCGTCACGGGCGGCATCGACGGGGCGGTCGAGCTGATCGGCCCCGGGCGCGCCCAGTTCGCCGTGCACGTCCCGCCGATCGAGGCCGAGGTCGACGCGCCGCGCCTCGCGACCGCGCTCGCCCATCTCGTCGCGGACGTCGCCGGCGTCGACTCGACCGGCAAGACGCGGACCGTCCCCGGAAGCGGCTACGTCGACTCCACCGTGGTCGTGGCCGCCGCCCAGCGCGGCGACGTCGTACGGATCGAGGTGCGCGGGCCGTTCGCCGGGGGCGACCCGGTGCACGAGCCGATCGTGCGCGGCATCGTCCGGGCGCACGGCGGGGTCCTCCAGACCCACGAGATGCCGGGGATGAGCGGCAGCGCGTACGTCCTGGACGTGCCCATCGGCGCCGCGTCCGGCACGATCGCGCCTCCCGGGGCGGACGGAAGCGCCGCGTTGCCGGCACCCGCTCCCGACGCGGCCCCGTCGCCGGGACACCTCGGTGCGCCGGGCGTCACCAGCGGCGGCCGGCGCCGGGCGCGCAGGTCCTCCACCGACGCGTTCCTGGACAGCCCCGGCGGTATGCCGGAGGGCGCGGACGAGACCGGGGCCGGGGCCGTTCCGCCCGCTCCCGGCGACCGATCGGCCGCCGAGCCGACCGGGCGGCGGCGGGCGCGCCGGGGACCGGCCGCGCCCGAGGAGCAGCAGGCCCCGGAGCTGATCCCCGCCCAGCAGGGCGAGGGCTCCGGCCGTCGACGCGGCCGTCCCAGCCCTGCCGAGGCGGCCCCGGGCCCGGTGCGGGGAGACAGTGCGACCGCCACGCCGGAGCAGCCTCAGGCTCAGCCACCGCAGCGAGCTGCGCTGGCCCTGACCTCGGCCCCCTCCGTGACGCCCGTGCCTTCCTCGGCCCCCTCCGAGGGTTCGGTCGTCACCGCGGCCGAGAACGCCCAGGGCGGCGGTCGTCCGCAGCTCGGGCAGACCGTGCCGCCCCAGGGCGTCCCGGCGGACGCGCAGCAGCCCGTTCCCCCCACCGGAACGGGTCGGCGGGCGCGTCGCGAGGGGGAGAACCCGGCCCTTCCCGCCCTCGCGTCCGGTCCCGGCGGCCCCCCGGAACCGTCCCCGCAGCCCGGTGGACAGCAGGCCGGCGCCCAGCCGCCCGGAGGCCGGCGGGCCCGGCGGGCGCTGGCCGCCGCCCAGGAGCGCACCGCTGCGGAATCCGGCCCGCGGACCGCCTTCGCCCTGCCGCCGGCCGACGCCGACCGGGCGCCGCTGCCCCCCGACGCCCCGGCCGCCCCCGGCGACGAGGCGAGCGCCCACCACGCCCGTACCGCTCCGGAGGCCGGTCACACGCCTCCGCAGGCGCACCCCGTCGCCCCGGCGCTCACCGGGCCGCGGGGAGACGGAAGCTCCGGGCCCGGCCTCCCTGCCGCGTCCGACGCGCACCGCCTCCCCGAGGCGGTGCCCCCCGCCTCCGGCCCGCACGACGGTGGCGTACCGCAGGCTTCGGGCCCGCTGCCGGACCCCGCCCCCTGGGCCGGCGCCGGACCCGCCACCCGCACCGGCACCGGGCCGACCGCCCACACCACCGGCGTCGCGGCCGTCACCGACCCGGGGGCGCACCCGGCCGACGGTGACGCGAGCGCTCCCGACGCGCGGCGGCAGCCGCTGCCCGCCGAGGAGCCGATGCCGGACGGCGGCAACCCCGACTCGACGCAGGGCAGGGCCTTCAGCGTCCGGACCCTGGGCCAGGGCGTGCCGTTCGCCCAGCACCTCGCGCACCAGCAGAACCAGCCGCACCAGAGCCTCGGCGGGGCCGGACGGCGCCGCAAGCTCGCCGCACCGCCGGAGGACGACCGTGCCCCCGGCGGCAGGCAGGCCCTGCCTCCGCAGGAGCGGACCGGCCAGGCACCGGCGGCGCCCCCCGCACCGGCTCCGGCCCCCGAGCCCCAACCGAGCCGGCCCCGGGAGCAGGGCCCGGACCAGGACCGGGGCCTGGGACAGGTGCCGGAGCCCGGCCGTCCGGGTCAGGCGGCACAGAGCGGCCCCGGTGCCGCCTACGGCGAGGGGCAGCTGCTCGCGCCGCCCCTCGCGGAGGGGCGCGCGTACGCCATCGGGGCGCCCGACGAGGGGGCGGAGGGCCCCGAGCCGCTGGACGGTCCCGGCGGCGCGGTCGAGGTCGCCAACCGGCCGCACCCGCACCCGGTCGACGACGAACTGCCGCCGGAGCCGCTGGACAACCCGCGCCGGCTGCTGGTCTGGCCCGCGCCCGACGTGCCGACCCAGCAGGCGCTCAGCGACCGGGGCTACCGTCCGGTGATCGTGAACTCCCGCGAGGAGGTCGACGCCCAGATCGCCGCGTTCCCCGCCGCGCTCTTCGTCGACCCGCTGACCGGCCCCATCACGCGTACCGCGTTGCAGTCGCTGCGCCAGGCGGCCGTAGCGGCGGAGGTTCCGGTGCTGGTCACCGCCGGGCTGGGGCAGGCGACCCGGGAGGCTGCGTACGGAGCCGACCCGGCCGTCCTGCTCAAGGCACTGGCCCCGCGCGACAGCGAACAGCATCCCTCGCGGGTGCTCCTGATCGAGGAGCACGAGGAGATCGCGATGGCGCTGACGGAGACCCTGGAGCGGCGCGGAATGCAGGTGGCGCGCGCCGCGACGGACAGCGAGGCCGTCGACCTGGCGGGCCGGATGCGGCCCAACCTCGTGGTGATGGACCTGATGCAGGTACGCCGCCGGCGCGCGGGGATCATCGACTGGCTGCGGGCCAACGGGCAGCTGAACCGCACCCCGCTGGTCGTCTACACCTCGGCCGGGATGGACCCCGCGGAGCTGCCGCGGCTCAGCTCGGGCGAGACCGTGCTCTTCCTGGCGGAACGGTCGACCAGCGACGAGGTCCAGTCGCGGATCGTCGACCTGCTGGCGAAGATCGGCACCAACTGACCACACACGTGGCAGATCGGGGCCGGCCCGCGCGACAGGCCCGGCCCTACCCCGCCAGGGCAGGACCCGTGCACGTGACAGGGCGGGGCCCGTACGGAATCTCCGTACGGGCCCCGCCCTGTTTCACGTGAAACATCGCCGTGGACCGTGTGGCCCAGCAGCCCAGCGGGTCAGCGGGTCAGCGGCCCACCGGGTCAGCCGGTCAGCCGGGTCAGCCGGTCAGAGCTGGGTGACGTCCAGCTCGCCTTCCGCGTACTGCCTGCGGATCACCTTCTTGTCGAACTTGCCCACGCTCGTCTTCGGCACGGCGGCGATCACCGACCAGCGCTCCGGCAGCTGCCACTTGGCGATGCCCGAATCCGCGAGGAACGCCTTCAGCGTCTCGTAGTCGATTCCGCCGACCCCCTCCTTGAGCACGATGGTCGCGAGCGGCCGCTCGCCCCACTTGTCGTCCGGCACGGCCACGACGGCCGCCTCCGCGACATCCGGGTGGGCCATCAGCGCGTTCTCCAGCTCGACGCTGGAGATCCACTCGCCGCCCGACTTGATGACGTCCTTGGCCCGGTCGGTGAGGGTGAGGTAGCCGTCGGTGCTGATCACGCCGACGTCGCCGGTCTTCAGCCAGCCGTCCTCGCTGAACTTGTCCTCCGGGCGCAGGTGCTCCCCGTCGGCCCCGCCGTAGTAGGCGGCGGCGATCCAGGGGCCCCGCACCTCCAGCTCACCGGCCGACCGGCCGTCCCACGGAAGGTGCTCGCCGCCGGGGCCGACCAGCCGCGCCTCGACTCCCGCGGGGAACCGGCCCTGGGTGACCCGGTAGGGCCACTGCTCCTCTTCGCTCAGTCCGGCGGGCGGGTGGGCCATGGTGCCCAGCGGCGAGGTCTCCGTCATGCCCCAGGCGTGGCAGAGCCGGACGCCGAGCTTGTCGTACGCCTCCATCAGCGAGGGCGGGCACGCCGCGCCGCCGATGGTCACGTTGGCCATGGAGGTGAGGTCGCGCGGGTTGGCGGTGACCTCGGCGAGCAGGCCCTGCCAGATGGTGGGAACCGCGGCGGCGTGCGTCGGGCGCTCACACTCGATCATGTCGGCGAGCGGGGCCGGCTGCAGGAAGCGGTCCGGCATCAGCATGTTGATGCCGCTCATGAACGTGGCGTGCGGCAGGCCCCAGGCGTTTACGTGGAACTGCGGCACCACGACGAGGGTGGTGTCCTTGTCGGTCAGCCCCATCGACTCGGTCATGTTGACCTGCATCGAGTGCAGGTAGATCGAGCGGTGCGAGTAGACGACGCCCTTGGGGTCGCCCGTGGTGCCGGAGGTGTAGCACATGGCCGCGGCCTGGCGCTCGTCCAGCTCCGGCCAGTCGTACGTGGTGGGGCGGTCCGCGATCAGCTCCTCGTAGTCGTGCACGCGCGGAGTGACGCCGGCCAGCGCCGAGCGGTCGCCGGGGCCGGACACGACCACGTGCTCGATGCTCGGCAGGTGGGGCAGCAGCGGCACGAGGAGCGGCAGCAGCGAGCCGTTGACGATCACCACCTTGTCGTCCGCGTGGTTGACGATGAAGGCCAGCTGTTCCGGGGGCAGCCGGAGGTTGAGGGTGTGGAGCACGGCGCCCATGGAGGGGATGGCGAGATACGCCTCTACATGCGCCGCGTTGTTCCACATCAGCGTGGCGACCCGCTGGTCGCCGTCGACGCCCAGCTCGTCGCGGAGCGCGTTGGCCAGGCGGGTCGCGCGGGCGCCGATCTCGGCGAAGGTGACGCGGTGTGGCTCGGGTTCGCCGGTCCAGGTCGTGACCTGCGACTTCCCATGGATCGTCATCCCGTGGTGCAGGATGCGGGTGACAGTCAGCGGTACGTCCTGCATGGTGCTCAGCACGGCGTCCTCCCGGTCGGCGCTACGCGGCAGTAAGGTTCCGCTGATTCTGCGCACATACCACGCGGTATGTCACTACTCGCGGGAGAGAATTCCTGCCCGGCGCCCTGGTGGGGGGAACGTGCCGGAGGGAGCCGGTCAGCGGATCGGCGTGAGCTCCGGGTCCTCGCGGAGCTTGCCGAGGGCACGGGAGACGGCGCTCTTGACCGTACCGATCGACACGCCGAGGACCTCCGCCGTCTGGGCCTCGCTCAGGTCCTCGTAATAGCGCAGGACGACCATCGCGCGCTGGCGGTCCGGGAGCTTGAGCACCGCGCGCCACATCGCGTCGTGCAGTGACTGCCGCTCGGCCGGGTCCGGCGCCGGAAGCGCCTCCCGCTCGGGCAGTTCCTCGCAGGCGAACTCGTCGATCTTGCGCTTGCGCCACTGCGAGGTGCGGGTGTTCAGCAGGGCCCGGCGGACGTAGCCGTCCAGCGCCCGGTGGTCCTCGATCCGCTCCCAGGCGACGTAGGTCTTGGCGAGCGCGGTCTGCAGCAGGTCCTCCGCGTCGCACGGGTTCGCGGTGAGCGAGCGAGCGGTGCGCAGCAGGACCGGCCCCCGGGCCCGTACGTACGAGGAGAACGACGCGTAGGGCGCGTGGGGGTGGCCGGCGGCGGGGGCGGAGGCCGCCCTGGAGGCGCCCGTGCAGACTGGCGTGGTCATGTACCCAACGCTAGGAGCGAGGACCGCCGGAGGGATCACCCCCAGGTCCCGAAGCGCCGTCCGCCTCAGGTTGTAGGGGGTACGCACCGCGCACCTCCTGAAGGTGGACGGCCGCCGTGCGTCCGTCAGGGTCCGCCCCCGAGACCCTCCGGGGCCGGGGGCCGCCGCTCAGCCGTCCGCGCCGATGACCAGGCCCGAGGTCGGAACCCCCGTACCGGCTGTGACCAGCGACCTCGCCGCCCCCGCCACCTGGTTCACCGAGGTGCCCCGGACCTGCCGGACGGCCTCCGCGATGCCGTTCATCCCGTGGAGGTACGCCTCCCCCAGCTGGCCCCCGTGGGTGTTCAGGGGCAGGGCGTCCGCCGCGACGAACGCCCCGGCCTCGCCGGGACCGCAGAAACCGAACTCCTCCAGCTGCATCAGGACGAACGGGGTGAAGTGGTCGTAGAAAATGCCCACGTCGATGTCGGCCGGGGACAGCCCGGAGCTGCGCCAGAGCTGCCGGGCGACCACGGCGGTCTCCGGCAGGCCCGTCAGCCCGTCCCGGTAGAAGCTCGTCATCTGCTCCTGCGACCGGCCCGCGCCCTGCGCCGCCGCGACGACGGCGGGCGGGCGGGGCAGGTCGCGGGCGCGTTCCAGGCTGGTGACGACGAGGGCCTGGCCGCCGTCCGTCTCCTGGCAGCAGTCCAGCAGCCGCAGCGGCTCCACGATCCAGCGGGAGGCGGCATGGTCGGCGAGCGTGATCGGCTTCCCGTGGAAGTACGCCGCCGGGTTCCGCGCCGCGTGTCGCCGGTCGACCACCGCCACGTGCCCGAAGACCTCCGGGTCGAGGCCGTACGCGTGCAGATAGCGCCGGGCCGCCATCGCCACCCAGGAAGCCGGGGTGAGCAGGCCGTACGGCAGGTTCCAGCCGAGCGCCGCACCCTCCGCGGTGGGCTCCCGGTGCTGGACGCCGGAGCCGAAGCGGCGGCCCGAGCGCTCGTTGAAGGCCCGGTAGCAGACGACGACGTCCGCGACGCCGCTCGCCACCGCCAGGGCCGCCTGCCGCACGGTGGCGCAGGCCGCGCCGCCGCCGTAGTGGATCCGGGAGAAGAACGACAGCTCGCCGATCCCGGCCGCCTGGGCGACGGTGATCTCGGGGCTGGCAGGAAGTACGCCTTCTGGTCCTCGGTCCCGTACGCCATCAGGGTCGGGCCGACGGTGTTGAGCGTGACCATGGAGACCGGGGCGCCGGCCCGGTACGCCTCGTCGAAGAACACGAACTGCTCGTCGGCGCCCCGGCCCCGGCCGCCGTACTCCTCGGGCCAGCCGAGACCGAGCAGGCCGTCGGCGCCGATCCGGCGGAGCAGCCGCCGCTGTTCGCCCGCGTCCTGCCCACCGCTCGCCGCGGCCCCGCCGTCCCCCTCTCCGTTCCTTCCGCCCCTTCCGGCATCCGCCGCAGCGGGGGTCAGGGCACGGAAGTACGACCGGAGTTCGGCGCGAAGCCGCTGCTGGCGTTCCGTCGGAGCGAGATGCACGGAGGGGCCTCCAGAGCTGCGGATACGGAACGCCGGAGCGCTCCCCGGCCGACGTCCCGGCGACCGAGGGCCCGCGCTCCAACATTTCTGACTGCCCGTCAACTACTGCGCGCATGTCAAGACGGCGGCGGCCCGCGCGAGCACACCGAAATGCCGTCGCACGGGCCGCCGTTCAGTCCGTCGAGGCCCGCCCCCAGTGGGCCCCGACGACCGCTTCACCTGGTCGGGGTCACCAGAAGAAGGGCGTGAAGTTGACCGCGACGCTGTGGTCCGACTGGTCGATCGGCACGAAGGCCGAGTGGCTCACCTGGGCGGACGTGTTCTCATTCGACGCGCCCGCGCCGACGGCCTGCTGCTGGGTCGTCGAGGAGTTGCCGGAGTTGGCGCCGCCGACACCGCTGCCTCCGACCGTCGCCACGGCCGCGTTCGATCCGTCGTTCGCGAAGGAGCCGTTGTCCGCCGTCGCGACTCCACCGCAGAGCGCGACGGTCAAGGGAAGGGCGGCGACAGCGGCGAGGGCGCGAGCGGTACGGATACGTGCCATGTCATTTCCTCCAGAAAAGGTAACTGCGGCTTCATATGCGGCTGAGCCCGGGAAGTCGGCCGACCGCCCGGTTGCTGTTCACGACGTCGCGAGACCAGAGCTGCCCAGCCCATCCGCGGCGCACCCCTCACCACCGCGCGGTTCCCCCTCACGTATGACGCAGAGCGGATAAACCCGCGATGCCGCACGAAAGCACAGGTCAGCGAGTCGGCCCGAAGATCCGTTGGCGCGCCCGGGAAGAAGCGTTCCGCCGGCCACCCACTCTCCGGGCATCCCCCCGTACCGCCACCCATCACCTCTTCCTTTATTCGAACTCACGTACGAACATAGTTCCATGGCCACCATCGACCGGCAGACCCCCACCCTGGCCCTCGCCCACGCTCTCGCCGCCGCCGGGCGCGGGCTCCCCGTCTTCCCCCTGTCCGCGACCAAGCTCCCCGCCCTGCGCTCCCCGCACCGCGGCGAGCGGCAGACGGCGCACTGCCGGGGAGAGTGCGGACTGCCGGGGCACGGAGTGCACGACGCCACCACCGACCCGGCGGCCGTCCGCGCCCTCTTCGCCGCCGCGCCCCGGGCCACCGGCTACGGCATCGCCTGTGGGCGCTCCCCCCACCGCCTCATCGGCGTCGACCTGGACGTCGACCCAGCGGACGCCGGCGACGCGGCGGGCGCGCTCCGGCAACTGGCCCTCCACCACCTGTTCACCATCCCTCCGACGGTCACGGTGCTCACCCCGAGCGGCGGCCGCCACCTCTGGCTGACCGGACCCGCCGACGCCACGGTCCCCAACTCCGCCGGCCGCCTCGCCCCGGGCATCGACATCCGGGGCAAAGACGGCTATCTGGTCGGCCCCGGATCGGTCACCGCCCACGGCCGCTACCGCTTGGCCCCCGGCACCGCCCACCTCACTCCGGCACCCTGCCCCCGCCCCCTGCTCCGCCTCCTGACCCCGCTGCCGGGCCGCTCCCCCGGGGCGACGGGCGCGGGCACGGGCGCGGGCTCGACTACGGGCGCGGGCACCGCCTCCGCAGCAGCCACCGGAACAACCACCAGCACGTGCTCCGGCGCACCGGCCGCCGCGGCTCGTCGCGGTGAGGGCCTGGTCCAGTTCGTCCTGGCCGCCCACGAGGGCCAGCGCAACACCCGCCTGTTCTGGGCGGCCTGCCGCGCCTACGAACACGGCATCGGCGACGCCTTCGCCCGGGCGCTCACCGCCGCCGCCGTCCGCACCGGGCTGCCGGAACACGAGGCCCGCGCCACGATCGCCTCGGCTGCACGGTTGACCTCGGGGCAGCGCGGGGTGACGGACGGCGCGGCTTGACGGGACCGGTTCCTTCCGGAGCCTCCCAGGGCCCTTTCGGTCCTACTCCGGCCCCCGCCGCCCGGCGCTTCCCGGTTGCCGCGTTCCAGCAACCAGCAACCAGCAACCGGCGACCGGCGACCGGCGACCGGCGACCGGCGACCGGCGACCACACATCATGCGTGCATGACCCATGCCGTTTCCACTCTCAACGCCACAGAAATTCGGAGTGACCCAACACTGAGCAGTGAGACCGACCCCGCGAGCCGCGGGCTGATTCTCGCCTGCCTGGTGATCGGAATCCTGTTCTCCCTGCGAGCGGCCTGGCTGCTGCTCGTCACCATGCCGGACGCCCGTGACGACGAGCGCGCCTTCACCGCGCCAGCCGCCTGCACGATCCCCGGCCGAGGCGACTCCGACTGCCTGCGTACGGTCTCGAGGTGATCGACCGAACCGCGGAGGACGAGACGATGCGCAGGACACCGTCGTACTGGGCACACCTCATCGAGTCGGACGGGACGTCCACCCGCACCCGGTTCGAGGTCGACCTCGAACGGCTCCCGGCCGCCTTACCGGGAGCGGGCATCAAGGTCACGTACTGGCAGGACAGATCCGGTACGTCGACTTACCCCCTACCGCCACTACACGCACGCGGACCCACGCGGTGCCTTCCGGATGCCCACGGTCATGCGCCCGGCTTGTGTATGGCCCACACTCGGGCCGGCAGGCCCCAGACGCTCCCCTGCGGTGCGCCCGCCGAAGCAACTCGGGCGGAAGCACCGCCATGGACGCTGCTCGCCTCCTCCACCGGAGCTTCGACCTTCCGATCAAACCGAGCCCACTGTTGATTGAGCGTGACTCTATGCGACTAGTCTGGAGTGTTTTTGCAAACATACCGACATCACTAGCAAACTGTATCCGCAAACAGGTATGCTGGTTCCACAAACAACCCGAGGAGAACGCATGGCAACTCTGCACACGGCTATCCGAGCCAAGATGGGATCGACGCCGTACTACGTGACCACCATGAAGGTGAGCAACCTTGTCCAGGTCGCCCGGCCTGCGAGCGAAAAGGAGGACTGGGCCACCACCGGCTTGACCGAACGGCTGCAGCGTGAGCTCAACGACACCCGAGTTCGCACGGAGATCGCCCCGTACCTGGCCAACTCGGCTGACCGGTTCTTCGGTGCCATCATCGTGCTGCTGGACTCCGATGAGGAGCCGGAGTTCGAGCCGCTCAGCGAGGTGGCCAAGAGCCTGCCGACGGCATATCGGTCCACCATGGGCAAGGACTCCCTCGGATTCCTGACCATCGACAGCGGCGAGCGCATCATCCTCGACGGCCAGCACCGCTTTGCCGCCCTGCGCGAGGTCTACCTCGCTCGCACCGTCGAGGGGGAGTACGCCAAGGACGTCGGGGACGACGTGGTGACCGTCATCATCGTTCCGCGCATCAGCACGCAGCACACCAGGAAGATCTTCAACAAGGTCAACCGCTACGCGAAGAACACCAGCCGCGGCGATAACATTCTCACCAGCGAGGACGACGGATTCGCGATCCTTACCCGCCGCCTGGCGGATGACGGCGGCCCTCTGTCCGGCAAGAACCACAAGGGCGAGTCGCTGGTCAACTACAAGAACAACACCATCGCCGAACGCAGCACCCAGCTCACCACCTTGAGCGCCATCTACGAGACCGTCCGCATCATTGCCGAGTACTACGACATGGCGGACGACCTGAACGAGAAAAGGACCCATGTCCGCCCCTCGGAAGACATGATCGATCAGGGCTACGAACACGTCGAGGGTTGGTGGACCACCGTCCTGGACGGCATGGCAAAGCTGAAGTACGGGCGCGACAACACCAAGATCCTGCCTGAGCTGCGCGCCAAGGAAGCTGACTACGGGCTGCTGTTCAAGCCGGCCACCCACATCGTGCTCTTCCAGGCGCTGTCGCAGATGCTCCAGGCGGACAAGGATCTGACCATCAAGGACGCGGTCAGCCGCGCGTACCAGCTCGACTGGAGGATCACTGCGCCTCTGTGGCGCGACGTTCTGATCAACTCCGCGCACAACATCCTGACGAAGAAGGAGAACTACAACCTCGCCGCCGACTTGATCACCTATCTGGTGGTCGGAGATAAGCTCCCTGCAAGCCACATCAAGGAGTTGGGCGAGCGCGTCGCGAGGGCCCGCGGCGAAGACGAGGAGACGTTCCAGCTTCCGGATCCCCTTGACGACTGACCGACGCCCTTCACCTCGTCAGCAGGTACCACGCTCCAGGGTGGACGGCCATCACGAGCCTCAGCCCTGGACCCCCACAGCCCCCAACTTCCGTCGCGTCTCCGACAGGCACGCCGGAGAACACGACAGGTCTAGCATTGCAGCGGCCAATCCAACGGGCCTCCTAGAGCCCAACGCAGTAACCCTCATAGCCCATAGGCGACCCGGCGCCATATCGCCGCCCGCAGGTAAGGCCGCCAGTCGGTGCTGTTGAGTAGAACATTTCCCACGGCCAGCAGGTCAGAACTGGCGGCAAGGAGTCCTGGGTATGGCTCCGCCATGCAATCCGCGTTCATGGCCAAGACGATTAGCGCATCCGTGGGACCTTCGCCCGGCTGTTGTTCCGCGAACTTTATCAGTGACCAAGCAGGGCCCTCGCTCCTGAAGACCTGACCGCCCTTCAGCCCAGAGGCAACCAACTCCGTCAAAAGCTCTTCGGCCCGGTGGACACGCAGAGGGCGGGCCCCCGCTCCGGGGACCCGCCCTCTGGCCTGCTCCTTCTCTCACTTGGCGGTGGGTGTGGAATTTGTACCCACGGTGACTCGCGCTACGACAGTTTTCAAGACCTTTTGGTGATCACGATCGCTGGCCGCTGGGCCGCAGCTCAGGCGGGTGCTGTCTGTCCCCCGTTGAGCCCGTCTTCATCTACGGAGGCGTCCACCCGGCTCGTACGCTCTCGAGTAGCAGTGCAGGGTCTCGCCGACGGTTCTGTCCTTGTGGGTTACCCAGCCGCTCAGGTGGACGGGGTCGGCACAGCCGCCGGTGCGGCGGATCTGGTCCTCCCAGCGGGTGTAGTCGGAGGCCGAGGCCACCCGGAGGACGGACGCCCCCGAGGACGGTCGGGTCGAACTGTGGGGCGGGCATGGATCGCTTCTGTTTCGAGGGTGCGGTCCGGTGGGCCATGCTGGAGGTTCCTCCCGATCGCGAGATCGATCGGTGGGCACGGCTCCCGGGCGGTGGATGCTTGGCGGTATCGAGGCCGCCCGGGGGCCGGTCAGCGACGCTTGACGTCGGACATGATCAGGGAGCGCAGGACGACCGCGCAGACGGCGACCAATGCGCCAGTGACGGCGACCGCCAGGAGCAGCGAGACCAGGACGGTGCCGACGACCAGGACAACGGCAGTACCGGCACCGACGAGCGCGACCGCGGTGCCCGGGGTGAGCTGTACGACCGGACGGGATGGCGGAGGGGCGGCGGCGGGTGCCGGGGCAGGCGTGCCCGGCGTGATGGTGGTCGGCTGGACGACGGCGGGCGGGGTGACCGCGGGCTGTGGCATGGTCGGGATCTTGGGCTGGAACATGGGTAGTTCTCCTCTCCCCTGCGCGGTCTACTTGACGGCGGTGTCGATGACGGAGGCAAAGAGGCTGTCGGCAAGGAGGTAGCCACCGAGGAGGAGCACGCAGATCAGCCACACCGGCGGGCGGAAAAGCTTGATGCCGAGGTAGCCGACAACCAGCAGGGCTATCCAGAGGGGGACGTCCATGGACGCTGTCTCCTAACGGACGGTGCAGCGGTGGGTACGGGCGGCGAGTTGGGCGGCGGTCCGGCTGGAGTAGTCGGCGGACCAGCCGCAGCGGTCGGCGGCGTGGACGGTGCGGCCGGTGCGGTCGCGGTGGAGCGAGGTGTGCGGAGCGCCGATGCGGTGCCAACCGCCGGACGCGTCTCCCGCGACGGCGACCTCGCAGTTCGGCGGGAATCTGGATGGCGGCGAGGACCGCGTCCGGGGCGATGTCGCCGAAGGCCATGTTGGCGGAGGTCTCGTCGTTGAGACGGCGGGCGGTGCGGCCGGTGAGTTGGGCGCGGAGCATGGTGATGCCCTTGCCGAGTTCGGAGCCGAAGCGCTGTCTGCAGCGCGACCGGCGTGCCCATGGCAGCTCGCCGTTGATCCCGGGCTCCGGAACGGTGACGGAAAGGATCTCCACCTCCTCATTCGCCGCGAACATCACGTCCACGGTCATGAGCTGAGCACCGGTCTCCATGTCGGTTGCGATCTCACCGGTGCGGCGGTCACGGACCTTGACCCTGCGGAGTCTTGGCGACCATCACGGCAGCGCTGGAGATGTCGACGGGAACCTGACGCACAGCAGATCACTCCTCTATAGGTCCAAAACTCCGTCACTCATATATATGAGTGACATGAAGAAGAGTGCAGGACTCCTGTACATGAGCCAACCCGCCGCGAAGAAGAACTCACGACGGGTTGCCGGAAGTTGAGTGGAAGTCAGTCGTCGGCAGGGATCCGATACTCGAAAACGAACTGGTCAGCGGCCATGAGCGTGTCGCACACCTCGACCACCCGACCCGCGGTCGTACGGGCCTCCCGGATCAGGTGAACCACGGGCGCGCCAGGGCTGAGCGCCAGTTCCGACGCCTCCGCCTTCGAGGCCGGGCGCGCTTGAAGCGTCTCGACGAACTCCGCGAACACATGCCCGCGGTCTTCGAGTCGAGCATAGATGCCGCCGCCCCCGGGGTTCTCGGCGAACAGCTCGGGGATCTCCTTCACCACGTCCCAGGGCAGGTACGACGAGGCGGTTTCCACCGGAGTGCCGTTACGGAAATAGAGGCGTCGGCGGGCCAACACCTGTGTACCGACGGGAACTCCCAGACGCTCGGCGGCGTCCTCGGGCGCACCCATGGGACCGATGTAGAGGACGCTGACTTTCGCGGTAGCGCCGGACTGTGCGGACTCCGCGAGGTAGGCCGCCTGGCCACCTTGCCGGAGCGAGCGCCGGAAGCGATCGGAGGAGCGGTGCCGTGCGGGGGGCCGGTTCTTCACGATCGAGCCCTTGCCATGCCTGGTCTCGACGAGCCCACTCGCCCGTACCTCGACCATGGCCTTACGGATCGTCCCGCCGGAGACGCCGTAGCGGTCCACCAGCTCGGATTCGCTCGGCACCATGTCGCCGGCCTTGAGAACCCCCGCCCGAATCTGCTGCACGAGGTCATCAGCGATCTGCACATACCGAGGACCGGAACCGGCCCCTCCCGCCGCAGTTCCCATAGTCCTTCCCTGCCTCCTATGCTCCTCTACATGAGTCAACCACAGGAAGCGGCACCCACTCCCCTGCACTCCGTGTCCGTCGCCGGAGTAGTGGTGCGCGAGGACGGCCGCCTCCTGGCGATCCGCCGAGCCGACAACGGCACCTGGGAGCTCCCCGGCGGCATCCTCGAACTCAGCGAGACACCCGAGGCCGGCGTAGCCCGCGAGGTCTGGGAAGAGACAGGCATCCACGTCGAGGTGGACCAGCTCACCGGCGTCTACAAGAACACGACCCGAGGCATCGTCGCCCTGGTCTTCCGCTGCAAGCCCTCCGGCGGCACCGGGCGCACATCAAGCGAGTCGACAGCCGTCTCCTGGCTCACATCCGACGAGGTCAGCGAGCGAATGGCCGAGGTCTACGCAGTCCGTCTCCTGGACGCCCTGGACGACAACGGCCCTCACGTGCGGAGCCACGACGGCAAGCAGCTCATCACAGCGGGATAAGACTTTCTCTACTTCATCAAGTACCCGGCCGCGCTTCGCTCCGCCGGGCGGAGTCGCCGGTTGGGAGGGGGCATCGTTCCCGGCCGTGGGCACATCGTAAGCGTGGTGGGCTCCCATCCCCTCCACCGTCGCCCCACACGCATGTGTCGGAGAGTCATCCCGAGGTCGGAAGCGGCTGGACCGACAGCGGGAAGTCCCACGACGAGCGCGGCCTGAAGCACCGAGCGCGGAAGGCTGTCCGAGCCGTCCCCGTCCCGCCGGTCTACGTCCGCATGGTCCGATCCCACATCGAGCGCTTCGGTGTGGGATCGGACGGGAGGCTCTTCCGGGCAGCGCGCACCGGTCGCCTCACGTCGAATGAGTACTCCGAGGTCTGGACCGAGGCCCGCAAAGCCGTGCTCAGCGAGCAGGAGCTACGCACTCCGCTGGCGGATGTCCCGTACGCGCTGCGGCACGCCGCGATCTCGCTGTGGATCAAGTCCGGCATGGACCCGGTGGAAGCCGCCTACCGCGCCGGCCACAGCCTCGCGGTGCTCTACCGGTTCTACGCCAAGCTCCTCAAGGGTGGGTCAGCGGCGGCCAACCGGCTCGTTGAGCTGGGACTTAGCGCCCGAAGACTAGGGCCGATCCTGGCCCGCGCGTGGCCCACACGCCCTGGTCTGCACCGAGAAACACGGGCGCGGAGTGAGACAAGGTGAGCGCAGAGGGCGGGTCCCCGGTTCGGAGACCCGCCCTCTGACCTGCTACTTCTCTCAACTGGCGGTGGGTGTGGGATTTGAACCCACGGTGACATCGCTGCCACGACGGTTTTCAAGACCGTTCCCTTAGGCCGCTCGGGCAACCCACCCCGCGTCGGCTGCCCGGTCGCTGTGCAAGCCGACGGGGCGACAGGCCCGCGCGGGGCCGGTTCGACGCGTGGGACAGCCTAGCCGGTCAGCTGTCGCCTTCGCGCTGGCCCAGGGTGACTTCGGCCGTGGCCGTCCTGCCGTCGCGCTCGTACGTCAGGGTCACCTTCTCGCCGGGCTTGCGGGTCCAGATCTCGCCGATCAGGGTCGGCCCGCTGTCGATCACGGTGCCGTCGAACTTCGTGATCACGTCGCCCGCCTTCAGGCCCGCCTTGGCCGCCGGGCCGTTCGGGGTGACGGCGGGGGTGCCGCCCGCGCCCTCGGCGGAGATGGCCGCGCCACCCGTCTTCTCCTCCATCGTCACCGTCGCGCCGATCACGGGGTAGACCGGCTTGCCGGTCTTGATCAGCTGCTCGGCGACGTTCTTGGCCTGGTTGATCGGGATCGCGAAGCCGAGGCCGATGGAGCCGGCCTGGGCCTGGCCGAGGCCGCCGCCGGTCGACTGGATCGCCGAGTTGATGCCGATGACCGCACCTGTCGCGTCCAGCAGCGGGCCGCCGGAGTTGCCCGGGTTGATCGAGGCGTCGGTCTGTAGGGCGCTCATGTACGAGTTCTTGTTGCTGGAGCCGTCTCCCGAAGCCACCGGACGGTTTTTCGCGCTGATGATGCCCGTGGTGACCGTGTTGGAGAGGCCGAAGGGCGCGCCGATCGCGATGGTGGAGTCGCCGACCGCGACGCCCTCCGAGTTTCCCAGCGGCAGCGGGGTGAGGCCCGCGGGCGGGTTCTTCAGCTTCAGCACGGCCACGTCGTAGCCCTGCGCCCGGCCGACCACCTCGGCGGCGTACTTCTTGCCGTCGGAGAAGGTCGCCGACAGTTCGCCGGACTCCGCGGCGGAGGCCACCACGTGGTTGTTGGTGAGGATGTGGCCTTCCTTGTCGTACACGAAGCCGGTGCCTGTGCCGCCCTCGCCGTCGCCGCCCTGCGCGTCGATGGTGACCACGCTGGGGAGCGCCTTCGCCGCGACCCCGGCCACCGTGCCCGCCGGGCGCTTCAGGTCCCTCGGGGTGTCCGACGCCGAGATGGTGGTCGAGCCGCCGGAGTTCTGGTCGTCGTTCCGGTCGGCCGCCCAGAAGCCGAGGGCTCCGCCGACGCCGCCCGCGACGAGGGCCGCGACGGCCACGGCCGCCACCAGGCCGCCGGCGCGGCCCTTGCGGCTCCTCCCGCCCGCGGGCTCGGAGCCGGGCGGGGCCGGAGCACCCCAGACCGGGCCGTGGCCGCCGCCGTGGCCGGTACCGCCGGACGCGTGACCCGCGTCCCCGCCGGCGTACGACGGGACGGCGGGCGGGGGCGGCGGCCAGGACGCGGCGCCGGGGGGAAGCTCGGGTGCCGCTCCGTAGCCGGGGGCGGCTCCGTACGGGGAGTGGTGCGGCGGCTGCGGCGGCTGGGACGGCGTCGGATGGGCGCCCTGGGCGTACGCGGGCGTGGCCGGGGAGCCCTGGTGCGTGGGGTCGTGGCGCGGTGCGTCGGCGTGCGCCGGGGCCCCCTGCTCAGGGCCTCCCGCACCGGGGGCGTGCGGAGCGGCGTCCGCTGCGCCGCCGTCGTGGGCGGGGAGGCGTGCGGTGTCGTCCTCAGTCCCCCGCGCGGCGTCCTGGGCCGGGGTCGACGACGAGGGAGGTGCGACTCCGCCGTCGGCCGGCTCAGGAGTGGCGGCCGGCACGGGAGGTGCGGACGGAACGGACGGCACGGCCGGTACCACGTGGTCCTCGTTGCCCTCGTTCTCGGTGCTCACAGCTCTTTACTCCTCGGTTCCACTCGGCATCCAGTCGGCATTCGGCAAGAAATCCGCTGTGCGCGTGTCTGCGGTCAGCTTTTCCCACAGCACGTCGGGCCACTGTAAGCAGGAGCTGTGCATCCGCACACCAATCTTTACATCCGACAAAACAGACCTCCAGGGTGACATGTGCTCAGCCACCCCTCCGGCGGTGACACCATGGCGCGGGTGACCCAAGCACGGCAGCGCAGCGCGCACACCTCCATCCAGGTCATCGCCCATCGCGGGGCTTCCGACGACGCCCCCGAGCACACCCTGGCCGCCTATCGCAAGGCGATCGAGGACGGTGCCGACGCCTTGGAATGCGATGTCCGGCTCACGGCCGACGGCCACCTCGTCTGCGTCCACGACCGGCGGGTGAACCGTACGTCCAACGGGCGCGGCGCCGTGTCCGCGCTGGAGCTGGCCGACCTCGCCGCCCTGGACTTCGGCTCCTGGAAGGACCACGAGGAGTCGCCGGACTGGGACCCGGTGCCGGGCGAGCTCACCTCCGTACTCACCCTGGAACGGCTCCTGGAGCTGTTCACCGAGGTCCGGGCCACCGGACGGCAGCTGCAACTGGCCATCGAGACGAAGCACCCCACGCGCTGGGCCGGGCAGGTCGAGGAACGGCTCCTGCGGCTGCTGAAGCGCTTCGGGCTGGCCGATCCGCCCCCCGAAGGGCCCTCGCCCATCCGCGTCATGAGCTTCTCCGCCCGCTCGCTCCACCGCATCCAGGTGTCCGCCCCCACGCTGCCCACGGTCTACCTGATGCAGTTCGTATCGCCCCGGATGCGCGACGGGCGGCTGCCCGCCGGCGCCCGGATCGCGGGGCCCGGCATGCGGATCGTGCGCAGCCACCCGGGATACATCGAACGACTGCACCGCGCGGGACACCGGGTGCACGTGTGGACCGTGAACGAACCGGCCGACGTCGACCTGTGCGCCGAACTCGGCGTCGAGGCGATCATCACCAACCGCCCGAAGCAGGTTCTGTCCCAACTGGGCCGCATCTAGGGGCTGTCCCGTAGGCAAACCGAGCCGCATTCGGCACTGTTTCAGCGTGGATTCAGCAGCATGGGTTCTGTACGAATACCGTACGAACGCGGTACGGCTGAAGGTGCGCCAAGTCCCCCGAACGGCACCGTCACGGGGTGTGCACCGGCGCATTCACCGCGCGTTCGATCGTTACGAGTGCGCCACCGAGAGAGCCTTGGCCGGTTTCCGGTGCAGCTCAGTGGGGCATCCAACCCGTGGCGTGGGGCAAAGGAGGTCTCGGGGGTGGCGTTGGTGATGGCACAAGAGGTGCCTGCGTCGTCGAGCATGGCCGTTCCTCATGGCCCTGCCGGCGTGGGGCGGGCACGACACCGGATGCGTGAGCAGTTGCGCGACCAAGGGGTGTCGGACGCGGTCGTCGACGACGCTGTTCTGATCCTTTCCGAACTCCTCAGCAACGCCTGCCGGCACGGCAGGCCCCTGGGGCGGCACACCGACGTCGGCGACGGAGACGTCCGTGCCGCATGGCGGGTGGACACGGACGGCGCGCTCACCGTGGAGGTCACGGACGGCGGCGGACCGACCCGCCCTGTTCCGGCCACCCCTTCGGTGACGGCGCGCGGCGGTCGGGGCCTCAACATCATCAGCGCCCTGGCCCAGGAGTGGGGCGTCCGGGACGACGCGCCCGGCGAGGTCACGGTCTGGGCCCTGGTCTCCTCGAAGAAGCCACCGGGTGTCAGCGGCAACGGCTCCGGCCCGCGCGGCTCCGACACACAGGGCATCGAGGCACAGGGCATCGAGGCACAGGGCATCGGCGCGCACGGAATCGGCGCGAACCGCCTGGGCGCGAACCGCATCGGCGGGCTCACCGGATTCGAGAGCCTGGACCTCTCCGACGCCTTCGACGACGTGGGCTGAGACCGCGCACCCGTGCGGGCCGAGCGCATACGCGGACAGAGCCCGCAGGGACGACTCGGGCCTGGCGCGCGTACGAGGCCCTGGCCCGCGTAGGCGTACGAGGCCCTGGCCCGCGCGGGACAGAGCCCGTACGGGGCCGAGCCCGTGTCGACCCGGGCGGGCCGAGCGGGTACGCGGGCGGAGCCAGGCTCCCCGGGCGGCTAGGCTCGCGCCGAGTCCGCACTGTCGCAATCGGGAGAATGCCCACCATGGCCAAGAAGCGCCCTCAGTCCAAGGCCGGGAAGCAGCAGCTCAAGGACGGTGAGATCCCGGTCGTCGGAGCCCGTGAGCCCTGCCCCTGCGGATCGGGCCGCCGTTACAAGGCGTGTCACGGACGCGCCGCCGCCCAGGCCGTGACCGAGCTCGTGCACCGTCCCTTCGAGGGACTCGCGGGCGAGTGCGACTGGGTCGCGCTGCGCGAGCTGGTGCCCGCCGCCACCGTCGAGCTGACCCTCAAGGACGGGCTGCCCGAGGGGGTTCCCTCGGTGACGCTCGCGACGGTCCTGCCGATGGCCTGGCCGGCGCTGCGCCGCGACGACGGTTCCGTCCTGCTCGCCCTGCAGAACGACACCTCCTCCGGCGACCTCAGCCGCGACCTCGCGGACACCCTCCAGCGTGCCCTGGAGGCCGAGCCCGGCTCCCCGGTCGCCGCCCGTCGCGTACCGGCCGATGGTCCGCGCCTCCAGGACCTCCTCGCCCCGGACGCCGCGTTCAAGCCGGACGTGCACTCCGGGTTCGAGTTCTGGGTGCCGGACGCGGAGAACGCCACTCCCGAGGTGTCCGCCTCCCTGGAGCGCGCGAACGCCGCCGCGATCCCGACGACGCTGCTGTCCGGCGTCGACGCCGCCTACTGGTGCGAGACCCCGGAGAAGAACCACCTGCGCTGGGTCATGCCGCACCCCGAGGAGCAGCTCCTCGACGCGCTCGCCCGGCTGCACGCCGCGGGCACCTCCTCGATCGGCGACGACACCCGCCTGGTCGGGTCGTTCCGGGCGCACGGGCTCGTGGTTCCCGTCTGGGACCTGCCGAGCTCGATGGGCGCCGAGGCGTGCGAGAAGCCCGCCGTCGAGTTCGCCGAGCGATTGGCGGCGGCGCTCGCGTCCGACGCCCCGCTCACCGCCGAGGAACGCCGCGCCCGGGGCGGTCTCACCAACCGACAGGTGACCCTCAGCTGACCGTCACGACGAGTCGTCGCCTACGGTGACCCGCGTCACAACTCGCCGTACTCGTAAGTAAATCGGCGTCCCCAAGGGCGAGATCGAATTTGCGAACGGCAGATCTCTTGTTACGGTTCTAGAAGCCCGGTCGCTGGTGCATCCCCCGTCGCCAGCGACCGGGCGTCCTCGTTTCCGGCTGCGGCCCGCCTGTGAACACCCCGGGCACGCCAGGCCGCCCCGCTCCCGCGACCCTGTCGGTCACCTCGGATTCCGTGCCCGTCGGAGTCGTCCCCGAGGAGCGGCCGGACAGCGTGTGCACGGGTCGGAGTTCCTCACCGTTCGCGCACCGGGCGGCGAGCACGCGCCCGGGTCTCATCGCCCCCGTCTCCAGACAGCGCCTCAGAAGCCTTGACACTCCGGCCTCCTGGCGAACCGCCAAGAAGATTCCACGGCGGCCGGAACACCCATCGGAGTCTCCATCGAAGCGTCCATCGGAGCGTCCGGAGCAACGGCGGTACCCGGGCGTCCGTCGGAGCGCCCCGGGCAACGGCGGTGTCCAGGGAAGCAGCCGGCCGGGCCGGGCGCGCGAACACAGCGGCGACCGGACCGGCCGCGCCGGGGTGCAACGGGACCCGCCATGCCGAGCGCCGTGGCGGCGGCCGTACCGCCTGGTGCTCGGCGGGGTTCCGGACGGACGGGACGGCGACCCCGGCGACGGAGCGCACGCCGGCGCAGGGGACGCGCGGGGCTCAGGGCACAGGGCACCGGGGAACGGCGGGCCCGGTACGGCCCGGACGGCTTCGAGAGCCGGGCGCGTCCCCGGGGCCGCGCGCCCCGTGCGCCGTGTCAGTAGGCGAGCCGGCTGCCGCCGCCCGGGGCGCCGGTGCTCGACTCGACCAAGGCGTCCAGGACGGCTTCGACGTCCGGAAGCCAGGGGGCCGCGGGCGCGGGACGCCCGCCCTTCGCCCGCCTGCGGGGCACCGGGGCAGTCGAGGAGGCTTCCGCCGGCGCGGGGGGCCGCTCCCAGCGGACCTGGCCCGCGCCGATCCGGGACGGGGGCAGGACGAGGTAGCCGCCCTCGCCGTGGAACCGGAGCGAGCTGGGCACCCAGTCCTTGGCGTACAGCAGCTCGCCGAGCCGTTCCAGGGTGTACGGGGCCACCAGCAGCGACCACCGGGTGGGCGTCGCCACCACGGGGCCGAGCCGCATGCCGAGGAGGTCGAGGGCGCTGAGCGCTCTGGCCCCGGCAACCGCGGGCAGGCTCACCGCGCAGGGCGCGCGGCCCCCGGTGGCCAGCATGACGGGGGCGGCCGGCCGGTGGGTCCACCACCAGCGCACCATGCGCTCGTCCGTGGTGGCCGCCAGCAGGCCGGGGTCGAGGGGGTGTGCGCCGGGTACGGCGCAGTCGGGTTCGGGGCAGGCGCAGCCGAGGCCGCCGCTCTCGCCGCGCGGGGCGGCCTGCGCCGTCCCCACTCCGGGGAGCACGGGCCATTGCCATACGGTGGCGCAGGTCAGGGCCGCGTCGAGCCGGGCGGCCCCCTCCTTGCGCCGGAGCCGGAGCCTGCGTCGCCTTCCGAGGATCTCGCGCATGAGCGCTCGTTCCTTTCCGTTGAACGCCGAGTCCACATGACACCACGCGTGCGTGACACCACGTGCGTATCTCTTCGCTGTGCGTTCGTGCTCATCAGTTCTGCGGTACGGGCGTGCCGTCGATGCCGAGCGTGAGCCGAGCCGAGCCGAGTGGAACCGGTCCGAATAGAACCGATCTTGGGTGGAACAGAGCCGAACCGAGCAGAGTCGAGCGGGTCGTACCGAACGGGGCCGAACTGGCCGAGCGGAGTCGTTCTCCCTGGCGGGGTCGAGCGGGCCGAACCGAGCGGGCCGAGCCGGGCCGACGACCGCCGTGCGAGGGTGGCGTGCGCCTCGCCTGCCGTCCCTGGTGCGAACCCCGTCGTCCGGGCGGGGCGTCACCGTCACGGGTAAGGACGCCCGTACCCGCTGCCGGGTTCCTGGTCGATCATCACCGCACCCGCGCGCCACCGTTTAGGTACCCAGCATGCCCCGGATGACGCTCCTCCGGCGATGTGACCCCGGAGGCACCCCTGTGAAGCAGCCCCAGTCGATCGCGAATAGCGTTCATAGGGTGCACTTTTCAGCCAAGTTGACCGACACTGGGAGGGCGCGAATCGCCCGGCCCCCGAAGGGGACAATGCTGGACATCGGGTTACTTGTGCGTGTACATGTGGATGCATTGATAGTGGCGCAGAATCACATGGGGGTTTGCGATGCTATTCGACGAATCACACCGGTCGGAAAGCTGGCTGCCATGAGCGCCCCACACCTGCCGAAAGTGGCTGGAATCGATCCTGAGGTTCCGGTTTCGACGCACACTCCCGCTCCTCTGAGGGAGGTCCCGGGGCCGCCCGGAGCCTTCCTCCAGGACCGGCTGGCCGGCTGGGTCTCGGACCTCACGACCCTCCACGAACTCACCGAGCGGCTGGCCGGGACGAGCACCCTCGACGAGGCCCTCAACGAACTGCTGCGCGCCGGAGCCGCCCTCGTCGGCGCCCGTCGCGGACTTCTCGTTCTGGAACCGGCGAACGGCGAAGGCCCCTCCGCCATCCTCGGCCTCGGCCTCGGCCTCGGCCTCGGCCGCGCGGAGATCGGGCACATCGAGACCGTTCCGCGCGCGTCCACCGCCCTCGGCCGCGTCCTCGACGGCCTGCCGGACACGGCCGACGGGGTCATCACCCCCGATCTGCTCGACGAGCCGGACCTGGACCCCCGGCACCGCGAGGTCGCCCTCCGGCTGGGCTACGCCGCCAGTTACGCCCTGCCTCTCTCCTCCGACGCGGCCGGCCGGCTCGGCGCGGCCGTCTGGCTCTACGACGAACCGGCCGAGCCCGCACAGAAGCAGCGCCATCTCGCCGGTCTCTACGCGCGCTACGCCGCCGAGCACCTCGCCCGCCTGATCGAGCTGGAGCGCGCCCGCGCGGATGTCGCCGCCGTCGCCGAGGAGCTGCTGCCCAGCCGGCTGCCCCGGATCCCCGGCGTCCGGCTCGCCGCCCGGCACCGCACCGGCCCCCGCGGCGGGGGCGACTGGTACGACGCGCTGCCGCTGCCCGACCGCACGCTCGGCCTCGCGGTCGGCTCCGTGGGCGGCTCCGGGCCGAGCGCGATGGCCGCCATGGGCCGACTGCGCGCCAGCCTGCGGGCGTACGCCGTGATGGAGGGAGAGGACCCCGTCGCCGTCCTCTCCGACCTGGAGCTGCTGCTGCGGCTCACCGAACCCGCGCGGACCGCGACCGCCCTCTTCGCCTACTGCGAGCCGGCCGCGCGCAAGGTGGTGCTGGCCGGGGCCGGGCACACCCCGCCGCTGGTGCTCGGCGAGCGGCGCTGCGAGTTCGTCGAGACCACGCTCTCCGCCCCGCTGGGGATGCTCGCCTGCTGGGAGGCGCCGAGCGTGGAGCTCAGCCCCGCGCCAGGCGAAACGGTGCTGCTCTACACGGACGGCCTGCTGCGCCGCACGGGGGACACGATGGACCGCGCTTTCGCCCGGCTGCACTCCGCCGCCGCCTCCGTACCGAAGCGGGACCGGCACGATCCGGCGGCCGTGGCCGACCACATCCTGCGCACGATGCTGCCCGGCGGCCTGGACCGGAGCGATTCGGCCGAGGACGTCGTGATCCTCGCCGCCCACTTCGACTGACCGGCCCTCCCGGTCGGCCACCGCTCCGGCCGACCGCCGCTCCGGCCGACGCCCACCGCGTCCGACGCCTCACGCGGCCGGCGTCCTCGGCGGCGTCACCCCGGTCCCGGCCGGCCCCGGTCGCGGTCGACGGCTCCCGCGACCGAACCCGGTGACGGCCTCCGCGGTAACAGGCCCTTCGACCCTGGGCCCCCTTCCGTACGCCCGTACGATGGGTGATGGTCCAGTGTCGTATCAAGGAGAGACAAATCGTGTCCGAGGAGCTCATTCCGGAGAACCCGGAGCAGGAGACCGAAGAGAACGAAGCGGCAGAGCCGGTCAAGCAGCGGAAGAACGGCCTGTACCCGGGCGTCTCCGACGAGCTCGCCGAGAACATGAAGTCGGGCTGGGCCGACACGGAGCTGCGCGGCCTCCAGCCGATCGCCCAGGCCGAGCACACCGCCGCCCGGCGCGCGGCGCTCTCCGCCCGCTTCCCCGGCGAGCGTCTGGTCATCCCCGCGGGCAACCTGAAGACCCGCTCCAATGACACCGAGTACGCCTTCCGCGCCTCCACCGAGTACGCGTACCTCACCGGTGACCAGACCCAGGACGGCGTACTCGTCCTGGAGCCGACGGGCGACAGCGGTCACGAGGCGACGGTCTACCTGCTGCCGCGCTCCAACCGCGAGAACGGCGAGTTCTGGCTCGACGGCCAGGGCGAGCTGTGGGTCGGCCGCCGGAACTCCCTCACCGAGGCCGAGCAGCTGCTCGGCATCCCCGCGAAGGACGTCCGCGAGCTGGCCGCCGCCCTGGCCGAGGCCACCGGCCCGATCCGGAGTGTCCGCGGCCACGACGCCGGCATCGAGGCCGCCCTCACCGACAAGGTCACCGCGGAGCGCGACGAGGAGCTGCGCGTCTACCTCTCCGAGGCCCGCCTGGTGAAGGACGCCTTCGAGATCGCCGAGTTGCGGAAGGCGTGCGACGCCACCGCGCGCGGCTTCGAGGACGTCGTGAAGAGCCTGGACAAGGCCGAGGCGACGAGCGAGCGCTTCATCGAGGGCACGTTCTTCCTGCGCGCCCGCATCGAGGGCAACGACATCGGCTACGGCTCGATCTGCGCCGCCGGCCCGCACGCCACCACCCTGCACTGGGTCCGCAACGACGGCGCCGTCCGCGCGGGCGAGCTGCTGCTGCTGGACGCCGGGGTCGAGACCAACGAGCTCTACACCGCCGACGTGACGCGCACCCTGCCGATCAACGGCACGTTCACGCCGCTCCAGCGGAAGATCTACGACGCGGTGTACGAGGCCCAGGAGGCGGGCATCGCCGCCGTGAAGCCCGGCGCCGACTTCCGCGACTTCCACGACGCCGCGCAGCGCGTGCTCGCCGAGAAGCTCGTCGAGTGGGGCCTGCTCGGCGACCTCTCCGTGGACAAGGTCCTGGAGCTGGGCCTCCAGCGCCGCTGGACCCTCCACGGCACGGGCCACATGCTGGGCATGGACGTCCACGACTGCGCCGCCGCGCGCACCGAGGCGTACGTCAACGGCACGCTGGAGCCGGGCGTCTGCCTGACGGTCGAGCCCGGCCTCTACTTCCAGGCCGACGACCTGACCGTGCCCGAGGAGTACCGGGGCATCGGCGTCCGGATCGAGGACGACATCCTCGTCACCGAGGACGGCAACCAGAACCTCTCCGACACGCTGCCCCGCCGCTCGGACGAGGTCGAGGCGTGGATGGCGCGGCTGAAGGGCTGAACCCACCCCCGCACGCGCGCGAGGGCGCGCTGCTCACTACACCGTGAGCAGCGCGCCCTCGCGCCATTTCAGGACCTTGTCGAAGCTCACCACCGCGCCTCGGCCCGGCCGGTTGCCGAACTGGACGTGGTCGGAGAGCTGCTGGATGAGGTCGAGACCCCGGCCGCTCTCGGCTTCGTCGTGCGGAGAAGGGGAATGGGCGGCTGGACGAAGCGCGCGCCGGGCGGGAAAGCCCGGCCCCGAGTCGCTGACCTCGATACGGCATTTCTCACCGTCCAGATAGGCCGTGACCCGGTACTGCCCGGAGTCCGCGGCAGGGCGTCCGTACCCGGTGTCCACCGGCTCCCCCGGAGCCGTCCGCTCGCCGCCGTGTTCGACGGCGTTCGCACAGGCTTCGCTGAGCGCGACCGACAGGTCGAAGGAGATGTCCGGATCCACCCCTGCGGTTTCCATGGTGCCGAGCAGAAAACGACGGGCGAGTGGAACGCTCGCAGCTTCGCGCCGCAAATGAAGAGACCACCAGATGCTCATCTTTCAGCCTCCTGGCTGCGGCTCGACGTATCGATACGTATTGCCGCCCTCGGCACTTCGTAAGCACGGACCGGGTGGGAGAGCCCTCGTTCGGCGGATGCGGATATTCGGCCGCCCGGTGTATGGCTCCGGTCGACCGCAGGTCACGGGGGGCGTACGCCCTCGGCGCGGGTCGCGAGGACGCGCCCATGGCCCGCTTCGTCCGCTCCCCGGTCCGTACATCCCCCGCGAACAGGCGCAACAAGCACGGTTGCGGACGGAGCCTGATCTTCCGGACCTGCCGAACCGCGCAGGGGGGTGCAGTGCGATGATGTCCCGGCCATGTCCACGCCTCTCGCACGCGCCGGAGCCGGTCTGCGGCTCATGAGGGCCGCGGTGTTCACCGCGGCCTGCGTCGCGCTGTCCGCGGCCGGACACGCGTTCGCCGCCGGATCGGCCGTCCCGGCGTGGACGCTGCTCGCCGGATTCCTCGGCGTCCTCGCCGCCGCCACGGTCCTCGCCGGACGGGAACGCACCCTTCCGTCGATCGTGGGCGCGCTGGCCGGCGGGCAGGCCCTCCTGCACATGCTCTTCGCGTACGGCGGCCACGGCGGCGCCCCGGCCGCCGCCGCACCTCCGGGCGGCGACAACACGCTCATCCGGTTCGCCGCCGGCCTGGTGTGCGGCGCCGGACCGGACCGGCTGAACACGGCCGACGCCCACCGCATCGTCTCCGACGCGGGCATCAACCCGTCGACGCTCGCGCAGGGCCACGGCCATCTCGCGGCCGGAATGGCCCCGGCCGCCGGGCCGGAGGGCGGGGACGGCGGATCCGGCATCGCGGCGGTCTGCGCCGCGGTGTCCGCGCTGATGCCGAGCCTGCCGATGTTCCTGGCCCACGTCCTCGTCGCGCTCGCCACCGGCTGGCTGCTGCGGCGCGGCGAGATCGCCCTCTTCGGGCTGGCCCGGCTCTCCGCCCACAGCGCCCAGGCGCTCGCGGCCGGCGCCCGGCTGCGGTCCCTGCGGGCCGCGCTCGCCCTCGTCCGCGCGCTGCGGGCCGGGGAGCGCGAGCAGCTCATGGCGGGGCCGCGCGTTCCGCGCTACTCCCACGACGTACCGATACCGGCCGTCGGGGACCCTCTGCAGCACCTGGTGATCAGGCGCGGGCCTCCGCCCCCGTACGCCCTCGCAGCCTGACGCGACGCCTCCGCCCACCACCGCGGGCCCGTCCGTGCACGTCGATGTGCACGCACTCCCACGGGACCGGACCACGAGGTGTCGTGCCGCCGCCGCGCACCCGCGCGCCGGACCACCGTGTTCCGCATCCCCGTGGAGATTCCCGCCATGAAGCTTTCCCGTATCGCCCTCGCCGGCGCCGCCGCCGCGTCCACCGTCCTGCTGGTCGCCGGCCCGGCCGCCGCCCACGTCAGCGTCCAGCCGGTGGGCGAGGCCGCCAAGGGCGGCTACGCCACGCTCAACTTCAAGGTCCCCAACGAACGCGACCAGGCATCGACGGTGAAGCTCGAGGTCAGCTTCCCGGCCGAGCACCCGCTGTCGTCCGTCACCCCGCAGGCCGTCCCCGGCTGGAAGATCACGATCGACAGGAGCACGCTCGACAAGCCGCTCGAGGTGCACGGCAAGAAGATCACCGAGGCCGTGTCCAAGGTGACCTGGACGGCTGACGAGGGAGAGATCGCCCCCGGCTACTTCCAGCAGTTCCCGGTCTCCGTGGGCGCGCTGCCCGAGGACGCCGACCAGCTCGTCTTCAAGGCGGTCCAGACGTACGACAACAAGGAAGTCGTCCGCTGGATCGAGGAGCCCACGGCAGGTGGCGACGAGCCCGACAGCCCGGCCCCGGTCCTGAAGCTGACCGCCGCCTCCGAGGACCACCACGGGGGCGCGGCCGGCGACGCGGAGAAGGCCGACGACCACCAGGCCGCCGGCGCCGAAGCGTCGTCCAAGGAGACCAGGACCGCCGCGTTCTCCTCCTCCAGCGACACCACCGCCCGCACGCTGGGCATCATCGGCATCGTCATCGGCATCGGGGGCGTCGCGTTCGGCGTGCTCGCCGGACGCCGCCGCTCGGCCTGACCCGCCGGTTCCATCACCCGCACCACGTTCAGGAAACCCCTCTCATGCGCACCAGAAAAGCAGTGACGGCCGTGGCGTTCGCCGCCGCGGCCGCGCTGGCCCTCTCCGCCTGCGGCACCGGTGACGACAAGGCGGACTCGCCCGTCGCCGACGTCAGCGCCGCACCGGACAAGGCCGCGACCGTCCTCGACCAGCCGTTCACCAAGCCGGACCTCGTCCTCACCGACACCCACGGCAAGGAGTACGACCTCCGCGAAGCGACCAAGGGCAAGCCGACGCTGATCTACTTCGGCTACACCAACTGCCCCGACGTCTGCCCGCTGACCATGAGCAACATCTCCCTCGCCAAGCGGGAGCTGTCCAAGGCCGACCAGGAAAAGCTCCAGGTCGTGTTCGTCACCACCGACCCCGAGCGCGACACCCCCGCCTCGCTCGGCAAGTGGCTCTCCGCCCAGGACCCCTCCTTCACTGGTCTCACCGGCGACTTCCCGGCCATCCAGGCCGGGGCGCGGCAGATCGGCATCGGCATCGACGCGCCGAAGAAGGAGAAGGACGGGACCGTCGTCTCGATGCACGGCGCCCAGGTCATCGCCTTCTCCCCGAAGACGGACAAGGGCTATGTGCTGTACGGCGAGGACACCACCGCCGAGGAGTACACGAGGGACCTCCCCAAGCTGATCAAGGGTGAGGCTCCGTGAACCACCGGGCAGCCCTCGCCGGCGTCCTCGCCCTCACCACGGGGCTGACGCTGGCCGGGTGCTCGTCGGGGAGCGAGCCTGAGCTGAAGGTCGTCGGTGGGTTCATGCCGCAGCCCGTCAGCGACATGGCCGCCGGTTTCCTCGTCGTCCAGAACAAGGGCGGCACGGGAGACCGGCTCACCTCGGTGACCAGTCCGCTCTCCGACGACGTCACGATCCACGCGACGAAAGACCAGAAAATGCGCGAGGTCTCCTCCTTCGAGGTGCCCGCCAACGGCGAACTGGACCTCGAACGCGGTGGCAACCACATCATGTTCATGAAGCTCAAGCAGAAGCCCAAGCAGGGCGAGAAGGTCTCCGTCGAGCTGCACTTCGAGAAGGCCGACCCGATCACGGTCGACCTGCCGGTGAAGGAAACCACCCACAACCCGAAGAAGCAGTGAGGGACTGAACCGATGTCTGCCGCCGCCCCGTACTCCGGCACCTCCCCGATACGACGGTCCGTCGCCGCCGCGCTCCTCGCCGCGCTGGTCAGCCTGGTGTTCGGGCTGCTGCTGGCCGGCGCGGGCCCGGCGTCCGCGCACGCCGCCCTCACCGGGAGCGATCCGCAGGACGGGGCGGTGGTGGACACCGCGCCCGAGGAGGTCACCCTCAGCTTCTCCGAGACCATCGCCGTGGGCGACGACTCCATCCGGGTCCTCGACCCCAGCGGCAAGCGCGCGGACACCGAGGCCGGACCGCGCGACCTGTCGGCGGGCGGCACCGTCCGGTACGGCGTCGCACTCCACTCCGGACTGCCGGACGGCACCTACACGGTGGCCTGGCAGGCCGTCTCCGCCGACAGCCATCCGATCTCCGGCGCCTTCACGTTCTCCATCGGGGCCCCGTCCGAGACCACGGTGGCCGTGCCCTCCCGGGCGGCCGGCGGCGGCCCGGTCGGCCTCGTCTACGACATCGCGCGCTACGCCGCGTACGGCGGATTCGTCGTGCTCGTCGGCGGCAGCGCGTTCGTCCTGACCTGCTGGCGGCGCGGCGCGGCCGTGCCGCCGATGCAGCGGCTCGTGGTCCGGGGCTGGCTCACGCTGACCGCGGCGACCCTGGCGATGCTGCTGCTGCGCCACCCGTACACCGGCAGCGGCAAGTTCGCCGACGCCTTCGACCTCACCGGGCTCCAGTCCGTCCTGGACACCAAGCCCGGCGCCGCCCTCGTCTCCCGGCTGCTGCTGCTCGGGGCCGCCGCCCTGTTCATCGCCGTACTGTTCGGCACATACGCCCAGCGCGAGGACGAGCAGGAGAAAAAGGACCTCACCTTCGGCCTCGCCGTCGGGGGCGGAGTGGTCGCGGCGGGCATCGCCGCCACCTGGGCGATGTCCGAGCACGCCTCGACCGGCATCCAGACGGGCATCGCCATGCCGGTGGACGTCCTGCACCTGCTGGCCGTCGCCGCCTGGCTGGGCGGACTCGCCGCGCTCCTGATGGCGCTGTACCGCGCCCCGGACATCGGGAGCGCCGCGGTCCGGCGCTTCTCCGCGGTCGCGTTCGTCAGTGTCGTGGTCCTGGCGGCGACCGGGGTCTACCAGTCCTGGCGGCAGGTCGGCTCCTGGTCGGCGCTGACCGGGACACGCTACGGGCAGCTGCTGATCCTGAAGGTGGCGCTGATCGCCGTCCTGCTCGCCGTCGCCTGGTTCTCCCGGCGCTGGACGGGACGGCTGACGGACACCGCCGCCTCCACCTCCGCCTCCGCCGCCGCCTCCGCCTCCGCCTCCGCGAAGAATGGGGAGGAGAACGAAGCGGCGGAGAACGCCGGGGCCGAAGAGGACGCCGCACCGTCGTCGGTGGAGGCATCCGACGGCGTCGCCCCCGAGCGTGCCGCGCAACTGGCCCGTCAGCGGGCCCTCCTGACCGCGACGAAGAAGAAGCGGATACGGGACGCCGACCCGGAGCGCTCCGGGCTGCGCCGCTCGGTCCTGGCAGAGGCCACCGTCGCCGTCGTCCTGCTGGCCGTCACCACCATGCTGACGTCCACCGAACCGGGGCGCACGGAGGAGGAGGCCGCGGGCGGTGCCACGGCGGCGACCGCACCCGCCGCGGGCGGCCCGGTCAACCTGAGCATGCCGTTCGACACCGGCGGCCGGAACGGCAAGGGCACCGTCCGTGTCGACCTCGAACCCGGCCGCACCGGCTCCAACGATCTGCACGTGTGGATCGACGGCAGCGACGGCGAGCCCATGGACGTCCCCGAGCTGAGACTGGCCCTCACCCTGGAGGCGAAGGACATCGGCCCGCTGCCGGTCGTGCCGGACCGGCTGGCCGAGGGGCACTGGTCGGCGAGCGGGGTACGGATCCCGATGGCCGGGGACTGGAAGGTCGACGTGACAGTGCGGACGTCGGACATCGACCAGGTCACCATCAACGAGAACGCGAAGATCGGCTGAGCACGGTGAGCAAGACCAAGAAGCAGGCCCCGGACGAGACCGCTATCACCGGCTCTCCGGGCAGCGGCACCAGCGGCTCCTCGGGGCACGACAGCACCGGCGGCCCCGGCGTATCGCGGCGGCGGCTGCTGGGCACGGCGGGTGCCGCGGGCGCCACGGGACTGGTGCTGGGCGCCGGGGGCGGGGCCGCCGGATATGCCGCCACCCGCCCGGAGGAACCGGTCGCGCTGACGACGGTCGGGGCGACCGAGGCGATGTTTCACGGGAAACATCAACCGGGGATCACCACTCCGCTTCAGGCCAGGGGCCATCTCGTCGCCTTCGACCTGGCGGCGGGCGCGGGGCGCAAGGAAGCGGCGGCGCTGCTGCGCCGCTGGTCAGCCGTGGCGACGGAGCTGATGGCGGGCCGCCCCTCGACGGGCGGGACGGACGGCCCCGGGCACGACACCGGGATCGCCCTGGACGCGGGGCCCTCGTCCCTGACCGTCACCTTCGGCTTCGGCCGTACGTTCTTCGCGCGTACGGGTCTGACCGACCGCCTGCCCGCCGCGCTCGACCCGCTGCCCGCGTTCTCCGCCGACGCCCTCGACGCCAAGCGCTCGAACGGCGACCTGTGGGTGCAGATCGGCGCGGACGACGCGCTGGTCGCCTTCCACGCGCTACGGGCCGTCCAGAAGGAGGGCGCGGGCACCGTACGGGTGCGGTGGCAGATGAACGGCTTCAACCGCACGCCCGGCGCCACGGCCCGTCCGATGACCGCCCGCAACCTGATGGGCCAGATCGACGGGACCGGCAACCCGAAGCCGACCGACGAGGACTTCGACCGGCGCGTCTTCGTCCCGGCGTCCCCCGGAAAGCCGCAGGAGTGGATGGAGGGCGGTTCGTACGCCGTCGTCCGCCGGATCAGGATGCTCCTGGACGACTGGGAGAAGCTTCCGGTGGACCGCCAGGAGCGGGTCATCGGGCGGCGCAAGGCGGACGGGGCGCCCCTGAGTGGGGGGACCGAGACGACCGAGATGGACCTCGACAAGTCGGGTCCGGACGGCAGGCTCGTGATCCCCGACAACGCCCACGCCCGGATCTCCTCGCCCGAGAAGAACGGCGGGGCCGCCATGCTGCGTCGTCCGTTCTCGTACCACGACGGCATCGCGGAGGACGGTGCTCCGGATGCCGGGCTCCTCTTCATCTGCTGGCAGGCGGACCCGTTCCGCGGGTTCGTGCCGGTGCAGCGCAAGCTCGACCGGGGCGACGCGCTGTCGCCGTTCCTCCGGCACGAGGCGAGCGGGGTTTTCGCGGTGCCGGGCGGGGCGGCGGAGGGCGAGTACGTGGGACAGCGGCTTCTGGAGTCGTAGGAACCCGCGCGGCCCGTCGCGGCCCGCGCACCCACTCCCGACCGCATTCCGAGACAGCGCGGCGCACCTCACGGGGCGCATTAGGGTGACCGTATGTCAGCCACGCGCTACGCCTATCTCGGCCCCGAGGGCACCTTCACCGAGGTCGCCCTCCGCACGCTCCCGGAAGCCGCCACCCGGGAACTCGTCCCGATGGTGTCGGTGCCGGCCGCCCTGGACGCCGTACGCGGCGGCGAGGCCGCGGCGGCGCTCGTGCCGATCGAGAACTCCGTCGAGGGCGGCATCACCGCGACGCTGGACGAGCTGGCCGGCGGGGAACCGCTGATGATCTACCGCGAGGTGCTGCTCTCCATCACCTTCGCGCTCCTGGTGCGGCCCGGGACCAAGCTGTCGGACATCAAGACGGTCACCGCGCACCCGGCCGCCCAGCCGCAGGTGCGCAACTGGATGGCGGCCCACCTCCCGGGGGCCCTGTGGGAGTCGGCGGCGTCCAACGCGGACGGGGCACGGCTGGTCCAGGAGGGGCGGTACGACGCCGCGTTCGCCGGGGAGTTCGCCGCCGCCACCTACGGCCTGGAGCCGCTGGTGACGGAGATCCACGACGCGGAGAACGCCCAGACCCGCTTCGTCCTGGTGGGCCGGCCCGCCCGGCCCTCCGCACCGACGGGTGCCGACAAGACGTCCGTGGTGATCTGGCTGGGCGACGACCATCCCGGCGCCCTGTTGGAGCTGCTCCAGGAGTTCGCCGTGCGCGGTGTCAACCTGATGCTGATCCAGTCCCGTCCCACCGGCCAGGGCATCGGGAACTACTGCTTCGCCGTGGACGCCGAGGGACACATCGCGGACCGGCGGGTCGGCGAGGCCCTGATGGGACTGAAGCGGATCAGTCCGAAGGTGCGGTTCCTCGGCTCGTACCCGAGGGCGGGTGTCTCCCCGGACGAGGTACGGCCGCTGCGAGCGGGCACCTCGGACGCCGCGTTCACGGAAGCCTCCGACTGGCTGGCCCGCAGCCAGGACGGCCGGATCTGACGGAGACGCGGGAGAGCTCCTGTGTGCAGCCCCTGGGGGCTTCCGCGCGCTCCGCAGCAGTGCGATCTACAGATAGTCACGCACTCCGGAGAGTTATCCACAGGCAACCCCTCGACCTGGGGACAAGTCGACACGCCAATACGACATCGTCGACAAATCAACCCAGTCACCCCGGAGCCGTCCACAGCGGCACGAGGCGGCACGAGGCGCCCGCGTCCCTTCAATTCTCTTGATCAACCCATTGGGCCGACGAATTCCCACCCGAACGAGCACGCCGAAGGGGTTTGGGCGGGGATTGCGCGGCACTTCGTCCGAGTTCCGGAACAATGCCCTCCGGCATCCACAGAACTTCCACACAGCCTGTGGATAACTATTCCGAAAACTAACCCCCTGTGGACAACGTCGACCGACCCGCCCCCAACTACCGCCCCGCTCAAGGCCGGTGCGTCAAGGCGGGCCGCACCTTCTGCCCTGTTCAGGGGAGTCAACCGCCACTATCGCCCCCACCCCGCTCTCCGATCCCAACGCCACCCGCGATTCCCCCTCAGGAATATCAATCCCGGCAATTCGGTCATAGTGACACGCTCGGCAATATCGGTTCGAGTGCGAGAACCGCGCACCGGTAGCCTGGAGGGGTGATTGACCTTCGCCAGCTCCGTGAGGACCCCGACCGTGTTCGCGCCTCCCAGCGCGCCCGTGGAGAGGACGTCGCCCTCGTCGACGCCCTGCTCTCCGCCGACGAGCTGCGCAGGTCGTCCGGCGTCCGCTTCGACGAACTCCGCGCCGAACAGAAGTCGCTCGGCAAGCTGATCCCCAAGGCCACCCCCGAGGAGCGCGCCGAACTCCTCAAGAAGGCCGAACAGCTCAAGGCCGACGTCAGGGCCGCCGACGCCGCCCAGGACGAGGCCGACGCGGAAGCCAAGCGGCTGCTTCTCCAGCTCGGCAACATCGTCCATGAGGACGTGCCGGTCGGCGGCGAGGAGGACTTCGTCGTCCTGGAGACGCACGGCACCGTCCGGGACTTCGGCGCCGAGGGCTTCGAGCCCAAGGACCACCTGGAACTCGGCGAGGCGCTCGGCGCCATCGACATGGAGCGCGGGGCCAAGGTCTCCGGCTCGCGCTTCTACTACCTCACCGGCGTCGGCGCGCTCCTGGAGCTCGCCCTCGTCAACGCGGCGATCGCACAGGCCACCGAGGCCGGCTTCGTACCGATGCTGACCCCCGCGCTGGTCCGCCCCCGCGCCATGGAGGGCACCGGCTTCCTCGGCCAGGCGTCGGAGAACGTGTACCACCTGGAGAAGGACGACTACTACCTGGTCGGCACCTCCGAGGTCCCCCTCGCCGCGTACCACATGGACGAGATCATCGACGCCGACAAGCTGCCCCTGCGGTACGCCGGGTTCTCCCCGTGCTTCCGCCGCGAGGCCGGCACGTACGGCAAGGACACCCGCGGCATCTTCCGCGTTCACCAGTTCGACAAGGTCGAGATGTTCTCGTACGTCGACCCGGCCGACGCCGAGGCCGAGCACCGCAGGCTCCTGGACTGGGAGAAGCAGTGGCTCACCGGTCTCGAACTGCCCTTCCAGGTGATCGACGTCGCCACCGGTGACCTCGGCGCCTCGGCCTCGCGCAAGTTCGACTGCGAGGCGTGGATCCCGACCCAGGGGAAGTACCGCGAGCTGACCTCGGCCTCGAACTGCGACGGCTTCCAGGCCCGCCGCCTGTCCGTCCGGATGCGCGAGGGCAAGAAGGTCCAGCCGCTGGCCACGCTGAACGGCACGCTCTGCGCCGTACCGCGCACGATCGTGGCGATCCTGGAGAACCACCAGCTCCCCGACGGTTCGGTCCGGGTGCCCGAGGTGCTCCGTCCGTACCTGGGCGGGCGCGAGGTCCTGGAACCGGTCGCCAAGTGACCTTCCCCTACAAGCTCGTCGCGACCGACCTCGACGGCACGCTCCTGCGCGAGGACGACACGGTCTCCGAGCGCACCCGCGATGCCCTGGCCGCCGCCACGGCGGCCGGCGCCGCGCACATCATCGTCACCGGACGCGCGGTCCCCTGGACCCGGCACATCCTGGACGACCTCGGTTACGAGGGGCTCGCGGTCTGCGGTCAGGGCGCGCAGGTCTACCACGCGGGCGAGCACAAGCTGCTCACCTCCCTGACCCTGGACCGGCAGCTCGCCGGTCTCGCGCTGTCCAAGATCGAGGCGGAGGTCGGTCCGCTGCACCTGGCGGCCAGCCGCGACGGGCTGGACGGCGAGGTCCTGGTGGGCCCCGGCTACCGGGTGCAGGAGGGGCCGCTGCCGTACGTCTTCGTGGACGACGCCGCCGAGATGTGGACCGCCCCTCTCAACAAGGTCTACATACAGCATCCGGAGCTGGACGACGACGCGCTGGCCTTCGCCGCGCGGGCGGCCGTGGGCAGCCTGGTCGACGTGGTCATGGCCGGGGCCGGGGTGGTCGAGATCCTGCCGCTGGGCCTGAGCAAGGCGACCGGCCTCTCGCTGGCCGCCCGCCGGCTCGGCGTGAAGGCGGCCGACACGATCGCCTTCGGCGACATGCCGAACGACATCCCGATGTTCGGCTGGGCCCACCACGGCGTGGCCATGGCCAACGCCCACGACGACCTCAAGGCCGTCGCCCACGAGATCACCGCGTCCAACGAGAACGACGGCATCGCGCTGGTGCTGGAGGAACTGCTCCGCGCGGCACCCGTGCAGTAGGACGCCCACCTGGCAGCTCGACAGCGGCCCGGCACCGTTTCCCGCGGTCCCGGGCCGCCGGTCTCAGCGCTGCCCGCTACGGCGGCGCAGATCCTTCAGCTGCCGGGCGAAGGAGTCCAGCCGTCCGTCCAGGCGCGCGACGTCCTGCCGCACATCGGTGAGCCGCAGGCTCATCGCCCCGACCACCTGGTGCGTCAGCTCCACCTTGCGGTCCAGACTGTCGAGCCGCTCCGACATGCGCACCAGCACCGGCCCCAGCTCCTGCAGCGCACTGCCGACGCCGGTGAGGCAGCTCTCGATGCGCGTGACGCGCCGGTCGAGGGAGGCGTACTGCGTGCGCAGCGACTCCTCGGCGTCGAGGAGGTACGTACGCACATCGGGCGATGTCGCTGTCGCGAAGAAGCATGGCGATGTTGAGGACCGTGCGGTGGGTGTAAAGGGTCAACTGCGTCGCCGCCTGTGGATAACTTTCCACTCCCGCCCCCTCCCATAGGGACAACATGTCCCTATGGAAGAGACGCAGCTCAGAGCCTCGCAGCAGAATGAGACCGTTCTCCTCGACCTCCGCCCGGTGCCGCTGGGTCACCTTCTTCACGGCCTCTGTGGATACTTCGAAGTAGCGAGCCACGTCCTCTGTGCGAACGTGAATTCCGTCCGGGAGCATGACCAGGCTCTTCACCTTGTCGAGGACGTCGACGCGCCCCATCTGCTCCCCGCGCAGCGCGCGCGATTCGAGCAGGGCGACTTCCGAGGGCATGGGTGTGCCTTTCGTACGAGGGAATGACGAGGACGGCCCACACCCCGGGCTTCAGGGGTGGAGGACGCTCACGGTTGCCACTCACTCGACGACCGGTCCGGTGGGCTGGGCCTCACCCGGTGCCGGCATTCCCCGATCTCACGATCGCTACGACGCCACGGATTCCAGTTGCCTCCACGCAGCCTGCCCAACGACCCGATAAACGTACGGTCACGCGCACATCTGTCTGCTCATACGACGACCCCCGCCCATGTCCGAAAGGGCGGGGGTCGTCGACGCGCGCGGAGGCTCAGGCCGGAAGGCTCACTCCTCGCCCGCCAGCTTCAGCGCCCGCAGCTTCTGGCCGGCGTACCAGGTGGCGACGACCGTGACCGCGACCAGCAGGACCGTGGCGAGCGGCAGCCCGACCTCCGAGGTCACCGCGCCCTCGCCCGCGACCTTCTGGGCGACAGCCAGGGACCACTGCTGGACGCTGAGCGTCCGCGCACCGGCCACCAGGCTGCCGAAGAGGGCCTCCCAGACCAGGGCGTAGACCAGGCCGAGGACGACCGCGTGCCGGCTGACCGTGCCGAGCAGCAGGAACAGCGCGCTGTACGCGATCGAGGCGACCAGCGCCGCGATCGTGTAGGCGATGGCGATCTGCTGGCCGTTGCCATTGAGGATCAGGCCCGCGAGGAACGTCGGCAGCGCGGAGAACACCATGGTCACCGCGATGGCCACGATCAGCTTGGTGAAGATGATCGTGGGCCGCTTCACGGGCTTGGAGAGCAGGTAGACGATCGAGCCGTCGTCGATCTCGGGGCCGATCGCCCCGGTGCCCGCGATCACGCCGATCAGCGGCACCATCGTGGCGATGGCGAAGCCGCCGAGGACGTTCGCGGCGACCTGGTCATCGGCTCCGGCGAACATGCGCACGGCGGCCGCGATCATCAGCAGCAGTGCGGGCAGGACGAACAGGATGGCGGCCCGGCGCCGGCCGAGCAGGGCCCGGTAGGTGAGCCGGGCGACTGTGGGGTCGTACATGACGGTGCACAGCTCCTTTCAGGCCACTACTCAGGCCGCTACGAGGTAGGAAAAGACCGATTCGAGGGACTCGTCGGACGGTGAGACGGTGAGCAGCCGGATGCCCTGCTCACGGGCCACCCTCGGCAGCAGTTCGGTGAACCGCCCGAAGTCGACGGCCTGGATGCGCAGCGCCTTCTCGGTCAGGTCGACCTCGATGCCCGCCGTGGACGGGTCGGCGATCAGCGCGGCCGCCAGGGCCCGGTCGTCGCTGGAGCGGACCAGGTAGCGGTGCGGCCGGTCCGTCATCAGCCGGCGGATCCTCCGGAAGTCGCCGGACGCGGCGTGCCGGCCCGCCACGACCACCTCGATGTGCGAGGCCAGCTGCTCGACCTCTTCGAGGATGTGGGAGGAGAACAGGACCGTGCGTCCCTCGTCCCCCATCCGCCGCAGCAGTTCCATCAGCTGCATCCGCTGGCGCGGGTCCATCCCGTTGAACGGCTCGTCCAGGAGCAGCACCGAGGGCTCGTGGACCAGCGCGGACGCCATCTTCACCCGCTGGCGCATCCCCTTGCTGTACGTGGAGATCTTGCGGTCCTGCGCGTACTCCATCTGGACCGTGGCGAGCGCCTTCCGCGCCTCGGCCCCGCCCAGGCCGTGGAGTTCGGCGTTGGCGACGACGAACTCCCTGCCGGTGAGGAAGTCGTACATCCCCTCCCGCTCCGGGACGATGCCGATCTCCTTGTAGACCGCCTCGTTGCGCCAGATCGGCCGGCCGTCGAGCGTGACCTTCCCCGTCGAGGGGGCGAGGAATCCGCCCATCATGTTGATGAGGGTGGACTTTCCGGCTCCGTTCGGGCCGAGGAGTCCGGTGACGCCGGGCGCCACGGTCATGGAGACGTCGTTGACGGCGACCACGTTGCCGAACCAGCGCGAGGTGTGGTCGATCTCGATGGTGGTCACAGCCCGACCTTCCGGTAGCGGCGCATGAGGACGGCGTACGAGCCGGCGACGAGCGCGAGAACAACGAGCAGGTAGACCACGCCGGTCCCGGCCCCCGGGCCTTCCCCTCCGGGGAAGGCGGAGGTCGCGCCGAGGAACGCGGTCTGGACGCCGTCGATCAGCGTGATCGGCGAGAACAGGCCGAGCCACTGCACGGCCCCGTCCGAACCGGTCTCCCAGGCGATGGCCTGGACCGTGGAGACGGCGCCGTAGGTGATGGTCAGGAGGGCGATCACCGCGGCGACGCCGAAGCCGCGACGGGGGGTCAGGGCGGCCATCACGAGGCCGAGCCCGGCGAACAGCACGGACAGCAGCGCCACCGACACCAGCCCCTGGCCGAACCACTTGGTCTGATCGGCGAAGTCGAACTTCGCGAGCAGCGAGCCGACATAGAGGACGAGCAGCGGCGCACCGGTGAGGATGAAGAGCGCGGAGGCGGTGGCGGCGAACTTCGCCAGCACGTAGTCGGCTCGCTCGATGGGCCGCGAGAAGTACAGGGGGACGCTTTTGAAGCGGAGGTCCCTGGATACCGCCTGCGGTGCCTGGGCGGCGATGAAGAGGCCGATGACGGCCTGGAGGTAGATCGCGTACGAGGTGTACTCGACCACCAGCTTGGTGCTGTCCGGCGCGGCCATGGAGACCGCCACCAGGATTGCCGCGACCAGCGCCATCACGCCGAACAGCAGCATGGGCAGCACCTTGGACTTGGCGGAACGGCCCAGTCCGAAGGAGCCCCGCAGGGTCTGCGAGAACAGGGAGCGGCGGGCGTAGGCCCGGCCGAGCCGCGGTCCGTCGTAGGAGCGGTAGCCGATGTTGTGGATGCGGGAGGCGTCGCGCCCGGCCGCGGTCCCGGTCTCAGTGCTCATCGCGACCGCTTCCCTTCTGCTGTACGGCCCCGGCGGTGGCGGCCGCGGCCGGGGCGGTGTGCGCCGCGTCCTGTTCGGTACGGAAGACCTCGGCGATGTGGTGGCGGCGCTGCTCCATGCGGACCAGGCCGAGCCCGAGCCCGGCGACGCTGTCGCGGACCAGGTCGTACGTGTCCTCCCCCACCGCCTCGATCAGCAGGATGTGGCCCGCGCCCGGCAGCCCCTCGGTGTCGATCCCGTCGTGGCCGATGAGCGTGACCCCGGCGTCGGTGAGGACCGTGCGCAGCGCGCCGGTGCCGTCGGGGTGGGCGTCGCTGTCGGTCACCTCGACCGCGAGGGTCGCGGTGGTCTGGGTGAAGTCGCTGGTGGAGCTGGAGCGCAGGAGGGTTCCGCCGTCGATGACGACCACGTGGTCGCAGGTGCGTTCCAGCTCGCCCAGGAGGTGCGAGGTCACCAGCACGGAGATGCCGAAGTCGGTGTGGATCCGGCGGATCAGGCCGAGCATCTCGTCACGGCCGACGGGGTCCAGGCCGTTGGTCGGCTCGTCGAGCAGGACCAGCTGAGGGTCGTGGACCAGGGCCTGGGCCAGCTTCACCCGCTGTTTCATGCCGGTCGAATAGCCGCCGATCGGGCGGTAGCGCTCCTCGTAGAGGCCGACGTGGCGCAGGGTGTCCGCGGTGCGCTCCCGGGCGGCCGTCGGCGGGAGTCCCGACATACGAGCCATGTGCACGACGAACTCGGTGGCCGAGACGTCGGGCGGCAGGCAGTCGTGCTCGGGCATGTACCCCACCCGTTCCCGGATGGCGGCCCCGCTGGTCGCTACGTCGAGCCCGAGCACTGCGGCCCGGCCCTCGGTGGCGGGGGAGAGACCCAGCAGGATCTTGATCAGTGTGGACTTGCCGGCTCCGTTGGAACCCACCAGACCGGTCACACCCGGTCCGATGTCCAACGTGAGCCGGTCGAGTGCGGTCACCCGGGGGAACCGCATGCTCAGGGCTTCGGTAGCGATAACGGCTGTCACGGAAACGACGTTAGTGGCGCGGACCACAGGGGTCGTCAGCCCTGACGGCTGGATCCGGGTCAGACTCCAGGCGTACGCGCCCGTAGGGGACTGCGTGCGGGCCGGTGCCCGAACCCCGGGACGGGGAGCGTCCGCGCCGTTGTCCACAGGCGGCCGACCGGGGTTGTCCACAGGCGGTGCAGCCCCCTTGACGCAGCCGTTGGACATTGTCACATTCATCAGTGTCACGTTACGGACGCGTACCGCACACGGCAGGGAACGGACGGTGGCATGACCGGCATCACTTCGGCAGTGCGGCACCAAAAGGCCCCGGAGCTGCGGGGGTTCAGGGAGGTCCAGCGGCTGGCCTACGCCTGCGCGGAGGCGGTCGCCGGTCAGCTGCGGTCGGGGGTGACCGAGCGCGAGGCGGCCCGGATGCAGCGCGGGTGGCTGCGCGAGCGCGGTGTGCGGGACTGGTTCCACCTCCCGTTCGCCTGGTTCGGGGACCGTACGGCGTTCGCCGGGTTCAAGGTGCCCCTGCAGTTCTTCCCGACCGACCGGAGGCTGGAGCCGGGCATGCCCTTCATCCTCGACATGGCCCCGGTGTACCAGGGGTTCACGGCCGACGTCGGGTATGCGGGGTGCCTCGGCCTCAATCCGCTGCACGACAGGCTGCTGGCCGATCTGGAGGCCCACCGCGAGCTGATCCTGCGGGAGGTGCGCGAGCGCCGTTCGCTGCGCGAGATCTACGAGGACGTCGAACGCCTCATGACCGCACAGGGATACGCGAACCGGCACCGGGCCTACCCCTTCGGCGTGATCGCCCACAAGGTCGACCGCGTTCCCGAAGGCCGTTGGTCGCCGACGGTGTTCGGATTCGGCGCCCGGTCGCTCAGAGGGCTGGTGAGTGACGCCCTGCACGGCCATCGGGACGGCTGGTCACCGCTGTGGAGCCCCTACCGCTTCTCCGACCACCCGCCGCGGCCGGGCCTGTGGGCGGTCGAACCCCACCTCGGATTCCGGGGTACGGGCGCGAAGTTCGAGGAGATCCTGGTCGTCACCGACTCCAGGGATCCGGAGCAGAGCGCCTTCTGGCTGGACGACGATCTGCCGCACGTGCGGCGCTGGGCCGAGGAGAAGGTGGCGGCGTGAATCTGTCCCAAGCGCGTGAGCGACGCGTGTCCACAGGCGGCGTCGAGCTGTGCGTCGCCGAGCTGGGCGACGCGGGCCGGCCGACCGTGGTGCTGGTCCACGGCTATCCGGACAGCAAGGAGGTCTGGTCGAAGGTCGCCGTGCGACTGGCGGAACACTGGCACGTGGTGCTGTACGACGTGCGGGGGCACGGCCGGTCCACCGCCCCGAAACCGCTGCGCGGCGGCTTCACCCTGGAGAAGCTGACCGACGACTTCCTCGCCGTGATCGACACGGTCAGCCCGGACCGGCCGGTGCACGTCGTGGGTCACGACTGGGGGTCCGTCCAGGCGTGGGAGTTCGTCACGGTCGCCCGGACCGAGGGCCGGATCGCCTCCTTCACCTCGATGTCGGGGCCGTCCCTGGACCACTTCGGGCACTGGATCAAGCGCCGGATGACCCGCCCCACCCCGCGCCGGGTCGGCCAGCTCCTCGGCCAGGGCGCGAAATCCTGGTACGTGTACATGCTCCACACCCCGGTCCTGCCGGAGCTCGCCTGGCGCGGGCCGCTCGGGAAGCGGTGGCCCCGGATCCTGGAGCGGCTGGAGCGGGTGCCCGCGGACGACTACCCCACCGCCTCCCTGCCCGACGACGCGGCACACGGCGCCTGGCTCTACCGCGACAACGTCCGCGCCCGGCTGCGCAGGCCCCGCGCGGACGCCTACGCCCACGCGCCGGTCCTGCTGATCACACCGACCGGGGACTCCTTCCTCTCCGAGCGGCTCTACGACGGTCTGGAGGACTGGGTCCCCGCGCTGGTACGCCGATCGCTGCCGGCCAAGCACTGGGTGCCCCGTACCCGGCCGGACCAGCTGGCCTCCTGGATCAACGAGTTCGTCACCGCGAACGAATCCGCCGGGCGGGACGGCGCACCCGTGCGGCAGCCCCTGGCGCAGGGCCCCTACGCACAGCGGTTCGGCGGTCAGCTGGTCCTGGTGACGGGGGCGGCCTCGGGGATCGGGCGGGCCACGGCGTTCGCGTTCGCCGAGGCGGGCGCCCGGGTCGTGGCCGTGGACCGGGACGCGGAGGGAGCAGCCCGGACCGCGGAGATGGCCCGGCTGATCGGAGCGCCGGCGGCCTGGGGCGAGACGGCCGACGTCGGTGACGAGGCCGCGATGGAGAAGCTCGCCGCCCGGGTCGCCGCCGAATACGGCATCGTCGACGTCCTGGTCAACAACGCCGGGATCGGACTCTCCGGTCCCTTCCTGGAGACCACGAGCGAGGAGTGGAAGAAGGTCCTCGACGTCAATCTGTGGGGGGTCGTCCACGGCTGCCGGATCTTCGGCAAGCAGATGGCGGACCGCGGCCAGGGCGGCCACATCGTCAACACGGCGTCGGCCGCCGCCTTCCAGCCCTCCCGAGCCCTGCCCGCGTACAGCACGTCCAAGGCGGCCGTGCTGATGCTCAGCGAATGCCTGCGCGCCGAGCTCGCGGAGAAGTCGATCGGGGTGAGCGCGATATGCCCCGGCATCGTCAACACGAACATCACCGCCACCGCGCGGTTCGCGGGGGCCGACACGGCGGAGGAGAAGCGGCTGCAAAAGCGCACGAGCAGGCTCTACGGGCGGCGCAACTATCCGCCTACGAGGGTCGCCGACGCGATCCTGCGGGCGGTCGTGCGCAACCAGGCCGTGGTACCGGTGACCCCGGAGGCGCGCGGCGCCCGGCTGCTGTCCCGGCTGAGCCCCGGGGCCCTTCGCTCCGTCGCCCGGCTCACGCCCCCGCTGTGACCGGGGCGGGGGCGGGGGCCGCCCAGTACCGGATCGAGGACCTGGCGCACGCCAGCGGGGCCACGGTTCGCACCATCCGCGCCTATCAGGACCGGGGGCTGCTGCCCACGCCCGAGCGGCGTGGACGGGCCAATGTCTACCGGGAGACCCATCTGGCCCGGCTGCGGCAGATCGCGGACCTGCTCGACCGCGGCTACACCCTGGCCAGCATCAAGGAGCTGCTGGAGGCGTGGGACGCGGGGCGCGGGCTCGGCGGGGTGCTGGGTCTCGTCGCGGAGGTGCACGGCCCGTGGACGGACGAGCAGGCCGACCGGATCAGCCGCCGGGAGCTGGACGCGAAGTTCGGCGGCCGGCAGGACGACGAGGCCGTCGCCGAGGCGGTGGAGCTCGGCATCCTGGAGCGCGTGCCCGGCCAGGTCGACGAGTTCCTCGTCCCCAGCCCGCAGGAGCTGGCTGTGGCCGTCGAGTTGCACGCCGCCGGGGTGCCGCTGTCCGCCATCTCCGGCCACCTGAGGGAGTTGCGCGGCCAGGTGGAGCACATAGCGTCCCGCTTCCTGGAGTTCACCACCGAGCACGTCTTCGCCCGCTACCTCGGTCATCGGCCGCCCACGGACGCCGATGCCGGCGAGGCGGCATCGCTGGTACGCCGCCTGAGGCCCCTCGCGCAGCAGACGGTGGACGCCGAACTGGCGCGTGCCATGCGGACGTTCGCCACCCGTCACCTGGACCACCACCTCGGCCCGAAGGGGGCCGAGACGGCCGAGGGAGCGAGCCGCCTCGTTCCCGTGCTGCTCCCGGCGCGCACGACTCGGGCCGTGCGCGCGCTGGTCGGTGCGGAGCGGGTGGCCGCCTTCGTGTCGGCGGCAGCCGAACGAGAGGTGCAGGCAAGGACCTTGGACGGCCTGGCGGCAACTCACGCGGAAGACAGCTGAATACGCGAAAGCCACTGAAGCCAGGTCGAGTTGTCCACAGAGCCGTCATCCAGCCTGTGGATAAGCCGTGTTGGCTGTGGATCAAACCTTGCGGAGGAGAAGACCCGAAGAATCACAGGAGAACGAAGAACGGACGGGGCGAAGCTCCGACGAGCCGAAATGCGGATGCGCCGACAAACTGACCGGGGGCACTCTGACGCCATGGACGAACGTCGCACCGTCAAGGTGTCCAAGTACCTCTCGAAACATCTGCGGCACCAGCCGGAACGCATCGGCCTCACCCTCGACGAGAACGGCTGGGTGCCGGTCGAGGAGCTGTTGGGCGCCGCGGCCCGGCACGGATTCGCCTTCTCCCGCGCCGAGCTGGACCACGCCGTCGCCGTCAACGACAAGCGCCGCTTCACCGTCGAGGGCGACCGCATCCGCGCCGACCAGGGCCACACCGTCGCCGTCGACCTGGATCTGCCGCCGGCCGAACCGCCCGCGTACCTCTACCACGGCACGGTCGCCCGGGCGATGGACGCGATCCGGGCCGAGGGACTGCGCCCCATGGCCCGCCACCACGTCCACCTGTCGCCGGACCGGGAGACGGCCACCCGGGTCGGCGCCCGCCGCGGCCGGCCCCTCGTCCTCACCGTGGACGCGGGCGCGATGCACCGCGACGGCCACGTCTTCCGGGTCAGCGCCAACGGCGTCTGGCTCGCCGACGCCGTACCCCCGCGGTTCCTGCGCCTGCGCGGCTGAGCGGGGCGCGTCCGAGGGCCTCGGGCCCTCCGGGGGCCTACGCCAGCTGTGCGGGCGCCTCCGTCGCGATGCGCTCGAAGACCTTCGGGTCGGTGGCGAAGTCCGAGTCCGGGATCGGTGCGTGGACGGCGATCTCGGTGAAGCCCAGTTCCGCGTGACGGCCGGCGAAGTCGACGAACGCGTCCACGGACTCCAGCGGCGCGTTGCGGTCCGGTGTGAAGCCGGTCAGCAGGACCCGGTCCAGCGCGGAGGCGTCCCGGCCGATCTCCGCGCAGGCCGCCGTGAGCTTCTCGTTCTGCGCCCGCAGGGCCGCCCGTGACTCCTCCGCGGTCCCGTTCTCGTACAGCTTGGGGTCGCCGGTCGTGACCCATGCCTGCCCGTGGCGGGCGGCGAGCTTCAGGCCGCGCGGCCCCGTCGCGGCGACCGCGAAGGGCAGCCGGGGGCGCTGGACGCAGCCGGGGATGTTGCGGGCCTCCTCGGCGGAGTAGTACGTGCCGCGCCCGGTCACCGCGTCCTCGGTGAGCAGCCGGTCCAGGAGGGCGACGAACTCGGCGAAACGGTCGGCCCGCTCACGCGGTGTCCAAGCCTCCTGGCCCAGGGCGGTGGCGTCGAAGCCGTTGCCGCCCGCGCCGATGCCGAGGGTGATACGGCCCCCCGAGATGTCGTCCAGGGAGATCAGCTCCTTGGCCAGCGTGACCGGGTGGCGGAAGTTCGGCGAGGTCACGAGGGTGCCCAGCCGCAGGCGGTCGGTGACGGTCGCCGCGGCGGTGAGCGTGGGCAGCGCACCGAACCACGGGCCGTCCCGGAAGGTCCGCCAGGACAGGTGGTCGTAGGTGTAGGCGGTGTGGAAGCCCAGTTCCTCCGCGCGCCGCCAGCGGTCGCGACCGCCCTCGTGCCAGCGGTGGACGGGAAGGATCACGGTGCTCAGGCGGGGACTCATGCCCCTGAGCCTACGACCGCGCGCCTGCCCGGCGGCCCCTCGATGGCGGTGGCATATGCCGGAGGAACGTTCCGCAGATCAGCGTCCTACGCACTCACATGTGCGCCCCTCCGCACGCCCGTGCACCTTCGTGGGCGAGAATGGCCGGGTGACCTCAGTGACCGATACGCCTCTTCCCGCCGCCACCCGGCTGATCGCCACCGACCTCGACGGCACCCTGCTGCGCGACGACAAGACGCTGTCCGCGCGCACGGTCGCGGCCCTGGCGGCGGCCGAGGAGGCCGGGATCGAGGTCTTCTTCGTCACCGGCAGGCCGACCCGCTGGATGGGCGTCGTACGCGATCACGTCCAGGGGCACTCCACGGCGATCTGCGCCAACGGTGCCGTGGTCACCGATCTGCGGACGGACGGCGAGCTGCTCACCGTACGCCCGCTGGACCGGGAGGCCGCCCTGCACGTCGTGCGTACCCTGCGCGAGGCGGCCCCCGGCACCTCCTTCGCCGTCGAGATGACCACCGGCATCAACTACGAACCGGCCTACCCGCCCTTCCACCTGGATCCGGGCGCCACGGTGGCCGTCGCCGAGAAGCTGCTGCACGAGGACGCCCCGGGAGCGGGCGCTCCGGTGCTGAAGCTGCTCGCCCACCACACCGAGCTGGCGCCCGACGCCTTCCTCTCCCTGGCTCGCTCGACGGCCGGCGACCGGGCCGCCATCACCCGGTCCAGCCCCTCCGCGCTCCTGGAGGTCAGCGGGTCCGGCGTCTCCAAGGCCACCACGCTCGCCGCCTGTTGTGCCGAACGCGGCATCTCGGCCGCCGAGGTGGTCGCCTTCGGCGACATGCCGAACGACATCGAGATGCTCAGCTGGGCCGGCGCCTCCTTCGCGATGGGCAACGCCCACCCGGACGCGCTGGCCGCCGCATCGGGCCGCACCGCCACCAATGAGGAGGACGGGGTGGCACTCGTCATCGAGCGGATCCTCGCCGCCCGCGCAGAGGCCCGCTGAAACCGTTCACCACACCGGCCCCGGGGGCGGGCCGCGGGATGCCGAGGGCCAGGCGGCGGGAGGCCGGCCACTGGACCGCAGGACGCCGGGCACCGCGGGGCGCCGGCCACTGAGCCGCGGGGCGCCGGGCACTGGACCGCGGGACGCCGGGCCGCAGCGCCCGGCCCGCTCGCACCACCAGTCCTGGCGGGCCCCCACCGCCGAGTCGAAGCGCACCGCGGGCCGCTGTCACAGCGGCGCTTCCCACACCACGGTCGTACCGCGGCCGTCCTCCCCGATCCCCGGGCCGATCCGACTCGATCCGCCCAGGGACTCCGCTCGGCGGGCCAGATTGCGCAGTCCGCTGCGGCGGCCGCCCTCCGGGACGCCCACCCCGTCGTCGGCGACCGAGAGCCGCACCGCCCCCCGCCCGTCCGGCAGGGCCACCGTCGCGTCGACGACCACGTCGATCAGCGACGCCCCCGCGTGCCGGAACGCGTTGGAGAGGGCCTCGCGCAACGCTGCGACCAGGTTCTTGCCGGTCAGCTCTCCGACGAGCGAGTCCACCGGCCCCAGGAAGCGGTGCGAGGGCCTGAAGCCGAGCGGGACGGCCGCCATGTTGATCTCCCGCAGTACGCGGGTGCGCAGCCCCGAGGGGGCTTCGGCCGGTTCCTGCTGGAGCGCGAAGATCGCCGTACGGATCTCCTGGATCGTCACGTCCAGCTCGTCGACCGCCCGGCCGACTCCGCTCCGCACTTCGGGCGCCACCGATCCGCGCTGGGCGCTCTCCAGCATCATCCCGGTGGCGAACAGCCGCTGGATGACCAGGTCGTGGAGGTCGCGGGCGATCCGGTCGCGGTCCTCGTACACCGCGAGGCGCTCCCGGTCGCGCTGTGCCTCGGCCATCATCAGCGCGAGCGCCGCCTGGGAGGCGAACTGGGTGGCGAGGGTCCGCTCCGTCTCCGTGAACGGACGCGCGCCCCGGGACCTGGGGGTGGCCAGCGCGCCGAGCACCCGGCCCCCGCTGTGGAGCGGCAGCATCATGCTGGGGCCGAACCGGTCGGCCAGCCTGGTGACCATCCGGCTGTCGGTGGCCGAGTCGTCGATGAACACCGCGTCGCCGGCGAGCAGTCGCGCCGCCACCGCGCTGCGGGGCGGGATGATCACGCCGAGCGAGGACGCGGGGTCGTCGGACGAGACGGCGACGATCTCCAGACCCCCTTCCTCGGTGGGCAGCAGCACGATCCCGGCGGCGGAGTCGGCGAGCCGGCGCGCCTGTTCGGCGACCACGGACAGCGCCTCGTCGGCGTCCCCGCCCGACAGCAGCGCCGTGGTGACCGCGACCGAACCGTCGATCCAGTGCTCCCGCTGCCGCGCCGCCTCGTACAGCCGGGCGTTGCCGATGGCGATCCCGGCCTCCGTGGCGAGCACCCGGACCATGTGGAGGTCGTAGTCGCTGAACTCCGCGCCCTCGCGCTTCTCGGCCAGATAGAGATTGCCGAAAACCTCCCCCTGGACCCGGATCGGCACCCCCACGAAGGTCCGCATCCGGGGGTGCCCGGCCGGGAATCCGGCTGAGCGGGGGTCGGTGGACAGGTCGGCCAGGCAGAGCGGGGCGGGCTCGTGGATCAGCGCGCCGAGCAGGCCCCGGTGGCCGTCCGGCCGTCTCCCGATCTCCTCGGCGACCTCCTGCGGTACGCCGTACGTCACGAAGTCCGAGAGCCCCTCGCCCAGCTCGTCGACGACGCCGATGGCGGCGTACCGGGCGTGGGCCAGTTCGGCGGCCGTCTCGCAGATCCGGTCCAGGGTGGAGTGCAGTTCCAGCCCCGCCCCGACGGAACGCATGGCCTCCAGGAGCTGCGGCACCCGGGCGGTCAGCTCGGTGGACAGCCCCTGAAGGCTGCGGGTGGCCCGAGTGGCGGCGTCGAGGGAGTCCTGCGGGTCGGGCTCTGCCATGGCCTGAGCCTAGTTAGTGCCGATAGGGGGCGAAAGTCGAGAATGCGCGGGATGGCCGGAAGAGGACCCGTCGTCCGGAGCCCGACCCCGGCCGCCGACAGCCCGGAGCGGGCGGACCGGCACCCCCGGTGCCGCTGAGCCCGGAGCGGGGAACTGGCAACCCTGGTGCCGCCGACAGTCCGGAGCGGCGGACCGGCCCCTACGCCGGCGCTCCCGCCGTCTCCCGTTCGCGCTCCAGCATGCGGCGCAGCGGGCCTTCCTCGGCGGCCAGCTCGGCGTACGCCCCGCGCTGCACGACCCGGCCCGCGTCCAGCACCAGCACCTCGTCGACCGCGTCGAGGCCGGTCAGCCGGTGGGTGATCAGGACCGTCGCGCGGCCCCGGGTCGCGTCCAGCAGGTCGGCGGTGAGGGCGTCGGCGGTCGGCAGGTCGAGGTGTTCGGCCGGCTCGTCGAGGACGAGTACGGGGAAACCCGCGAGCAGGGCGCGGGCCAGGGCGAGGCGCTGGCGCTGGCCGCCGGAGAGCCGCGCGCCGTGCTCGCCCACCGGGGTGTCGAGCGTCTGCGGCAGGTCCAGCACCCAGTCCAGGAGACGGGCCCGGGAGAGCGCCTCGCGCAGTTCCGCCTCGGTCGCCCCGGGGCGGGCCAGGCGCAGGTTCTCGCGGATCGTGCTGTCGAAGACGTGCGCGTCCTGGGCGCACAGCCCCACCGAGCGCCGGACCGTGTCCGACCCCAGCGCGGACGCCTCGACGCCGCCCAGTCGGTACGTCCCCGACGAGGCGTCCAGGAAGCGCAGGAGGACCTGGGCGAGCGTCGTCTTGCCCGAGCCGGAGGGTCCCACGACCGCGATGCGCCGCCCGGGTGCCAGTGTCAGGTCGAGCGAGGCCAGCGCGTCGTGCCGGGCCCCCGGGTAGCGGGCGCTCAGCCCCCGTGCCTCCAGCGGGAACGGGGACGCGGGCTCCTCGGCGGGGGCCTCGGGTTCGCGTACGGGCACGGGGGCGTCCAGTACCTCGAACACCCGCTCCGCGCTCCGCGCCACCCGTCGGCGGTACTGCACGGCGAGCGGCAGCCCGGCGACGGCCTCGAAGGCGGCGAGCGGGGTGAGCACCACCACGGCGAGCGCGACGCCGGACAGCCGGCCGTCCCGCACGGCGGGAACGGCGACGATCGAGGCGGCCACCACGGTGAGTCCGCAGACCAGGGTGGAGAGGCCGCCGCCCAGGGCCGTCGCGGCGGCCGCGCGGGAGGCGATCCGGGTCAGCAGCGCGTCGGTGGCGCGCAGCCGCGTCCGGCGGGCGGGCAGTGCTCCCGCGACGGTCAGCTCAGCGGCGCCGCCGAGCAGGTCGGCGACCCCGGTGGCCAGGGCGGCGCGGGCGGGCGCGAGCCGGCGCTCCGTACGGCGGGCGCAGGCGCCGCTGACGAGCGGGACGCCGACCCCGGCGAGCAGCAGCCCGACCGCCAGGACCACGCCCGCCTCCGGAAGCAGCCAGCCGGTGAACCCGACGGCCGCGGCCCCCACCACGACGGCGGTCCCGGCGGGCAGCAGCCAGCGCAGCCAGTAGTCCTGGAGGGCGTCCACGTCGGCGACGAGCCGGGACAGCAGGTCTCCGCGCCTCGTGGTGCGCAGACCTGCGGGGGCGATGCGTTCGAGCCCCTGGTAGACGGCGACGCGCAGCCCGGCGAGGAGCTTCAGGACGGCGTCGTGCGAGACGAGCCGCTCGGCGTAGCGGAAGACCGCCCGGCCGATGCCGAAGGCACGGGTCGCGGTGACCGCCATCATCAAGTACATGACCGGCGGCTCCTCGGACGCGCGGGAGATCAGCCAGCCGGAGACCGCCATGAGCCCCACCGCCGACCCGACCGCCAGACTGCCCAGCAGCAGGGCCAGGGCCAGCTGTCCGCGCTGCGCCCCGGCGGACTCGCGGACGCGGGCGAGCACCCGTCCGGGCCGGGCCCCGGCCTCCCCCGGTCCGCCGCCGGCCGCGCCCGGTTCCTCCGCCCGGCGGGCGTCCAGTGGTTCCCCTCCGGCGAGCGGCTGAGGGACGGCCGGCCCGGAAACGACGTGACGCGAACCGGGGTCCGTGCCCTCCGTCGGCGTACGGGTGCCGGTACGCGGCTCCAGCGCCACCACGCGGTCGGCTACCGCCAGCAGCGCCGGGCGGTGGACGACCAGCAGCACGGTCCGCCCGGCGGCCAGCCTCCGTACGGCGTCGACGATGCCCGCCTCGCTCTCGCCGTCCAGGCTCGCGGTCGGCTCGTCCAGCAGCAGGAGCGGCCGGTCGGCCAGGAACGCCCGGGCGAGGGCGAGGCGCTGGCGCTGGCCCGCGGAGAGCCCGGCGCCGTCCTCGCCCAGTGCCGTCCCCATCCCGTGGGGCAGCGCCGCGACGAAGTCGTACGCGCCCGCGTCCCGCAGCGCCGCGAGGACCGCGTCGTCGTCGGCGTCGGGCCGGGCGAGGCGGACGTTCTCGGCGATCGTGCCCGCGAAGAAGTGGGGGCGCTGGGGGACCCAGGCGATACGGCTCCGCCAGCGTTCGAGGTCCAGGTCCCCGAGGTCCCGGCCGCCGACCCGGACGTGCCCCTCGTCGGGTACGGCGAATCCGAGGAGCAGGTTCAGCAGGGTGGACTTGCCGACCCCGCTCGGGCCGACCAGGGCGACGGTCTCCCCCGGCTCCACGGTGAGCGACGCGGCGTCCAACGAAGGTTCGGCGCGGCCCGCGTGGCGTACGGTCACGTCCGCCAGTTCCAGGCCCAGCGTGTCAGGGACGTCCTCGGTACCCGTGCTCCGGGGCTCGGTCTCCAGGACCGTGAAGATCTCCTCGGCGGCCGAGAGGCCCTCGGCCGCCGCGTGGTACTGCGCCCCGACCTGGCGGATCGGCAGATACGCCTCCGGGGCCAGGATCAGGACGACCAGGCCGGTGTAGAGGTCGAGTTCGCCGTGGACGAGTCGCATGCCGATCGTGACGGCGACGAGAGCCACCGACAGGGTCGCCAGCAGCTCCAGGGCGAACGAGGACAGGAAGGCGATCCGCAGGGTGCGCAGGGTGGCCCGGCGGTAGTCGGAGGTGATCGTGCGGATCGACGCGGCCTGGGCCTTGGCCCGCCCGAAGACCTTCAGGGTCGGCAGCCCGGCGACGACGTCCAGGAAGTGCCCCGAGAGCCGGGACAGCAGCTGCCACTGGCGGTCCATCCGGGACTGCGTGGCCCACCCGATCAGGATCATGAAGAGCGGGATGAGCGGGAGGGTGACGACGATGATCGCCGCCGACACCCAGTCCTCGGTGACGATCCGGGCCAGCACCGCCACGGGCACGACGACGGCGAGACCGAGCTGCGGGAGATAGCGGGCGAAGTAGTCGTCGAGCGCGTCGATCCCCCGGGTGGCCAGGGCGACGAGCGAACCGGTGCGCTGCCCGCTCAGCCAGTCGGGCCCCAGCCGCGCGGCCCGCTCCAGGAGCCGGCCGCGCAGCTCGGACTTGACGGCCGCGCTGGCGCGATGGGCCGCCAGTTCGGTGAGCCAGGCGACGAGGGCCCGGCCGATGGCCACCGCGGCGAGCAGAAGAAGGGGGGTGCGCAGCGCGGTGACCGTGAGTCCGCCCTCGAAACCGCCCACCACGATCTCGGCGACGAGCATCGCCTGGGCGATCACCAGCAGGGCGCCGACCAGGCCGAGCGCCACCACGGCCGCCAGGAAGAGGCGGGTGGCGCGGGCGTAGTGGAGCAGACGCGGATCGATCGGTTTCACGTGAAACATCCCCCCGGCGGGGTCGGGTCGGTGAGCTCTGCGGGATCGGCGGCCGCTCCGGCCCCGCGGGAGAGGCGGGACCGGAGCGGTCCGCCGGACTCAGTGCGCGTCGGCGATGTGCTGGGTGCCGATGCGCTTGCGGAAGACCCAGTAGGTCCAGCCCTGGTAGAGCAGCACGACGGGCGTGGCGATGCCCGCGCACCAGGTCATGATCGTGAGCGTGTACGGGCTGGACGAGGCGTTGGTGACCGTGAGGTTCCAGGCGTCGTCCAGCGAGGACGGCATGACGTTCGGGAAGAGCGTCAGGAAGAGCATCGCGACCGCCGCCGCGATCGTCACGCCCGAGAACGCGAACGACCAGCCTTCGCGGCCCTTGGCGATGGCGCCGATGGCGGCCAGGAGCGCCACCACCGCCACGGCCATGGCGCCCAGGCTCCAGCCGTCACCGTTCTCGGTCTGGGTCCAGAGCAGGAAGCCCAGCGCGAGCAGCGCGGTGACGGGTCCCAGCTTCAGGGCCAGTGCGCGGGCCCGGACGCGAATGTCGCCCGCCGTCTTGAGGCCGGCGAACACCGCCCCGTGGAAGGTGAACAGGGTGAGCGTGACGAGGCCGCCGAGGATCGCGTACGGGTTGAGGAGGTCGAGGAAGGTGCCGACGTACTCCATGTCGGCGTCGATCTTCACGCCCCGCACGATGTTCCCGAACGCCACGCCCCACAGGACCGCGGGGATCAGGGAGGTCCAGAAGATCGCGGTCTCCCAGTTCGTCTGCCACCGCTCCTCGGGCCGCTTCGCGCGGTACTCGAAGGCGACGCCGCGCACGATCAGGCAGAACAGGATGATCAGCAGCGGCAGGTAGAACCCGGAGAAGAGGGTGGCGTACCACTCCGGGAAGGCCGCGAAGGTCGCGCCGCCGGCGCTGAGCAGCCAGACTTCGTTGCCGTCCCAGACGGGCCCGATCGTGTTGATCAGGACCCGGCGCTCCTTGCGGTCGCGGGCCAGCAGCCTGGTGAGGACCCCGATGCCGAAGTCGAAACCCTCCAGGAAGAAGTAGCCGGTCCACAGGACGGCTATGAGCACGAACCAGACGTCGTGGAGTTCCATCTCTCTCAGCTCCTGTGCTCAGTACGAGAAGGCCATCGGCCGGTCGGCGTCTTCTTCGTCATGGCCGCCGATCCGGGTGGGCGGGTTGAGGTCGTTCTCGGTGAGCTCCGGGGGCCCGGCCTTGATGTACTTCACGAGCAGCTTCACCTCGATCACGGCGAGCACCGCGTAGAGCAGGGTGAAGACGATCATCGAGGTGAGGATCTCGCCCTGCGAGACGCCGGGGGAGACCCCCGCACGGGTCTGGAGCACCCCGTAGACGACCCACGGCTGGCGGCCCATCTCGGTGAAGATCCAGCCCCAGGAGTTGGCGATCAGCGGGAAGAGCAGGGTCCAGAGCGCGACGACCCAGTAGAGCTTGGTGAGCCTCGGGCTCAGTGCCTTGTTCCGGAAGAGGACCAGGTTCGGCACCTCGTCCTCACCGGTCCGCATCGCCGGTGGCAGCAGGAACCTCTTCCGGGTCAGCCAGAGTCCCAGCAGGCCGAGGCCGAAGGAGGCCATGCCGAAGCCGATCATCCACCGGAAGCTCCAGAACGCGACCGGGATGTTGGGACGGTAGTCGCCGGGACCGTACTTCTCCTCAAGGCTCTTGTTGATGTCGTTGATGCCCGGGACGTGCGAGTTCGGGTCGTTGTTGGCGAGGAAGGAGAGCACTCCGGGTATCGAGATCTCCACCGAGTTGTGGCCCTTGCTGACGTCCCCGTACGCGAAGATCGAGAACGGCGCCCCGTCCTCCCCGTCCCACAGGGCCTCGGCGGCGGCCATCTTCATCGGCTGCTGCCGGAACATGACCTTGGCGAGGCTGTCGCCGCTGACGGCGGTCAGCATGCCGGCGATCACGACGGTGATCAGCCCCAGGCGCAGCGAGGTCCGCATCACCGGGATGTGCTTCTTGCGCGCCAGATGGAAGGCGGCGATGCCGACCATGAAGGCTCCGCCGACGAGGAACGCCGCCGTGATGGTGTGGAAGAACTGGGTGACCGCGGTGTCCTGGGTGAGCACCCGCCAGAAGTCCGTCAGCTCGGCGCGTCCGCGCTCCTCGTTGATCCGGTAGCCCACCGGATGCTGCATCCAGGAGTTGGCCGCCAGGATGAAGTAGGCGGAGAGGATCGTGCCGACCGAGACCATCCACATGCAGGCGAGGTGGATCTTCTTCGGCAGCTTGTCCCAGCCGAAGATCCACAGCCCGATGAAGGTGGACTCGAAGAAGAAGGCGATCAGCGCCTCGAAGGCGAGCGGAGCGCCGAAGACGTCACCGACGAAGCGCGAGTAGTCGGACCAGTTCATGCCGAACTGGAACTCCTGGACGATGCCCGTGACGACGCCCATGGCGATGTTGATCAGGAACAGCTTGCCCCAGAACTTGGTCGCCCTGAGGTACTTCTCGTTGTCGGTCCGCACCCAGGCGGTCTGCAGGCCGGCGGTGAGCGCGGCGAGCGAGATCGTCAGCGGGACGAAGAGGAAGTGGTAGACGGTGGTGATGCCGAACTGCCATCGCGCCAGGGTCTCCGGCGCCAGAGCGAGGTCCACGTCGTCAGTCTCCTTACATCGCCGTGGTCATACCGGCGCTACGCCCCTTTGATCCCACCGATCACGGGATAAAGCAGGCGAGCTTGTGAACGCGTTCACATTCACAAGCAATTATGGCGCACACACTTTCGGACCGTTCGCCGGGGGTACCCCTTTTCGGCCCCGGCCCCACGCGAAGGGCCCCGGACCTCGGGGTCGAGGTCCGGGGCCACCCAGCCGTACAGGCGCCGCGGCGCCGACCGCGAGCGGGGGCTACAGCTCCGCGCGGAACGCCTCCGCCGCCTTCAGGAACAGGTCATTGGCCTCGTTCTCGCCGACCGTGACCCGCACGCCCTCGCCCGCGAACGGCCGTACGACCACGCCGGCCCGCTCACAGGCACGCGCGAAGTCGACCGTCCGTTCGCCGAGCCCGAGCCAGACGAAGTTCGCGTGCGACTCCGGCACCGTCCAGCCCTGGCGCACCAGCTCCGCGCTCACCCGGGCGCGCTCGGCGACCAGCGAGCCCACCCGGCCCAGCAGCTCGTCCTCCGCGCGCAGCGAGGCCACCGCCGCGTCCTGGGCGAGCTGGCTCACACCGAAGGGGACGGCGGTCTTGCGTAGCGCCGCGGCCACCCGCTCGTGCGCCACCGCGAAACCGACCCGCAGCCCGGCCAGGCCATACGCCTTGGAGAAGGTCCGCAGCACGGCCACATTGGGCCGGTCCCGGTAGATCTCGATGCCGTCCGGCACCTCGGCGTCGCGGATGAACTCCTTGTACGCCTCGTCGAGCACCACCAGCACATCGCTCGGCACCCGGTCGAGGAACCGCTCCAGCTCGGCCCGTCGCACCACCGTGCCGGTGGGGTTGTTGGGGTTGCAGACGAAGATCAGCCGGGTCCGGTCGGTGATCGCCTCCGCCATCGCGTCGAGGTCGTGCACCTCGCCGTCGGTCAGCGGGACCTTCACCGAGGTCGCCCCGCTCACCTGCGTGATGATCGGGTACGCCTCGAAGGACCGCCAGGCGTAGATGACCTCGTCGCCGGGTCCGGAGGTGGCCTGGAGCAGCTGCTGGGCCACCCCCACCGACCCGGTGCCGGTGGCGAGGTGCGCCAGGGGCACACCGAAACGGTCGGCCAGCTCGTTCATCAGGCCGGTGCACGCCATGTCCGGGTAGCGGTTGAAGCTCCCCGCCGCGGCGAGCGCCGACTCCAGCACCCCCGGCAGCGGCGGGTAGGGGTTCTCGTTGGAGGACAGCTTGTACGCGACCGGTCCGCCGGCCGCCGCCGGCTTCCCCGGCACATAGGCGGGAACGCCGTCCAGCTCGGCGCGCAGCTTGGGGCTCGTCTCGCTCACCGCAGGTCCTCCTCGACCGTCCGTTCACAGCAATACTGCACACCTTATGAGGATTGGCCCCCGCTGCGAATGGCCCCAGCGGGAAATCGACCGCAGTGCCCGGGAATGGGACCTCACCCGGCGCCGGTCCGAGGACGCCGCCCGGGGGAGCGCTTCCCGTTTCGGCGTGCGCCGGTGGCTCGCGCCGTGGCGCGCGTCCCCCGAAGAGGTGAGTTGAGACCTCTTCGAGACATCGCACATTCAGCAGGCTGCCTGCCTTCAGCACCTGAAACCCTTATGCAATACCTCTCAACCCCCTTATATTCAAAGGGGTTTGATGAACAGTGACCTTGCAGAAACGTGCCTGTCAACGTGTGCATATGCGACCGGACCGACCACCCTCCGGAGCCCTACTATCGGCTCGCCATGACAGCAGCAGGGAAGCACCAGGTGAGCCGGACGGAGACCCCCCGGCGCAGCGGCCGGCCAGGACGTGCGGGGATCCGTGACGTGGCCGCCGCGGCCGGAGTCTCGATCACGACCGTCTCCGACGCGCTCAACGGCAAGGGCAGGCTCCCGGACGCCACCCGCCGCCATGTCCGCGAGGTCGCCGAGCGTCTGGGCTACCGCCCGTCCGCAGCGGCCCGAACCCTCCGTACGGGCAAGTCGGGCCTGATCGGCCTGACCGTGACCACGTACGGGAATGAACCTTTCACCTTCACCGAATTCGCGTACTTCGCGGAGATGGCGAGAGCCGCGACCTCGGCGGCGCTCGCCCGCGGCTACGCCCTCGTCATCCTCCCCGCCACCTCCCGGCACGACGTCTGGTCGAACGTCGCGCTCGACGGGACCGTCGTCATCGACCCCTCCGACCAGGACCCGGTCGTCACCGAACTCGTCCGCCAGGGGCTGCCCGTCGTCTCGGACGGCCGCCCGGCCGGGACGCTCCCCGTCACCGCCTGGGTCGACAACGACCACCGGGCCGCCGTGCTCGACCTCCTCGACCATCTCGCCGCCGCCGGAGCCCGCCGTATCGGCCTGCTCACCGGCAACACCACCGACACCTACACCCGGCTGTCCACCACCGCCTACCTCCACTGGTGCGAGCGGGTCGGCCAGGACCCCGTCTACGAGTCCTACCCGGCCCACGACCCCTGCGCGGGAGCGGTCGCGGCCGACCGGCTGCTCGCCCGCCCGGACCGTCCCGACGCGGTCTACGGGCTCTTCGACCCCAATGGGACCGATCTCCTCGCGGCGGCCCGGCGCTACGGGCTGCGGGTCCCCGAGGACCTGCTCCTGGTCTGCTGCAGCGAGTCCACCGTCTACGCCGCCACCGAGCCGCCCATCACGACGCTCTCGCTGAAACCCCGCCGCATCGGCACGGCCGTCGTCCAGCTCCTCATCGACGCCATCGAAGGGGTCGAACACGACGGGCCGGTGGAACAGGTCATACCGACCGAGCTCATCGTCCGGACCTCCTCACAACGCCGTCCACCACGCACCACGGTCAGCGCGCCGCGCTCCCCCAGCAGGGACTGATCATCTTTTTTCGGACCAATCGGACGGTGAACCGTACGTGCGCCCGGATTCACCACCCCTGGTGCGTCACACAGATCGATCCGCATTCCTATGATGGGCGCACGACACCGCGGACCACCTCTACCAGGCAAGGCCCGTCAGGTGTACGGCGGCGCGACGGTGGTGGAGGGGTCGATGACTCAGGGGGCCGGTCAGGAACCCGTGGTGCGGACGGCGACGTTGCGTGACTTCCGGGTTCCGCCGTATGCGCAGACGCCCGTGCCACCGCAGGCGCGGGTGGCACCTCCTTCCCCGGTGCCGCCGCGTGCGCCGGAACCGGACACGCTCCCGCCGGCCGCCTCCGTACCGCCGCACACGCCGACGCCGCCCCGTCCGCCCCACCCCGGCAACGCCGCTGTGGGCGGCGAGCAGCCGGAGGGCTACACACCGACCGAACGGGACCTCCCGGTCATCCGGCGCGGCGACACGGTCCAGGTGCGAACCGCTCCCGAGCCGAGCCCCGAATCCGGGGACGGCCGCGGCCCGCTCTTCGTGGTCGGCGACGTCCACGGCTATCTGGACGAGCTGCTGGCCGCCCTCGGCGAGCAGGGCCTCATCGACGCCGACGGAAGCTGGGCGGCGGGCAACGCCCGGCTGTGGTTCCTCGGAGACTTCACCGACCGCGGACCGGACGGCATCGGGGTCATCGACCTCGTCATGCGGCTCTCCGCCGAGGCGGCGGCGGCCGGCGGCTACTGCAAGGCCCTGATGGGCAACCACGAGCTGCTGCTGATCGGCGCCAAGCGGTTCGCCGACACCCCCGTCAACTCCGGGGCGGGCACGGCCACCTTCCAGGCCGCCTGGCTGCTCAACGGCGGCCAGAAGACCGACATGGAGCGCCTCCAGGACGTCCACCTCCAGTGGATGTCCCGGCTCGACGCGGTCATCGAGGAGGACGGGCATCTGCTGATGCACTCCGACACGACGGCCTACCTCGACTACGGGTCCACCATCGAGGACGTCAACGACACGGTCCACGCCATTCTCACGCGCAACGACGCCGACGAGTGCTGGGACCTCTTCCGCAAGCTCACCAAGCGGTTCGCCTTCCGGGACGAGGGCGGCTCCCAGGCGGTGCGCGAGCTGATGACGACGTACGGCGGGCAGCGCGTCGTCCATGGCCACAGCCCCATTCCGTACCTCCTGGGCGAGGCCGGCCCGGAGGAGGGCGAGGAAGGCTCGGGACCCGTGATCAACGGCCCGCACGTGTACGCGGACGGCCTCGCCATCGCGATGGACGGCGGTGTGACCATGGCCGGAAAGCTGTTGGTGGTCCAACTCCCGCTGCATGACTGACCGTCGGCGGGGAAGGCGCTTCAGGTTGCGCCTGCGCCGACCTCGTCGATCACCGGGCCCGTCCCAGGGCCCAATTCAGGAAACACTCTGTCACCCCGTGCCGTGAGCGCTCTACCATCGGCCTATCAGTGGCAGGCTCTCCTCCGTTTCCGCCCGATCGCCCGGTCCACGCGGGAGACCGGGCACCGACGGAGCATCGGGGGATGCAGATGACAAGCGCTCCGCACCTGCTGGCCGAGGACGGACCCGAGTACGAGCGGATTCTGGGCGACGCGCTGCGCCACGCTCACGAACGCCCGGACCTGGAGGGCGTCGGCGACCGGCTCAACACCGAACAACTGCGCACCATGGCGCTCGGCGCCACCGCGCTGATCACCGCGTCGGCGGCCACCGAGTACGAGCACTACGTCAGCGCCCGGGGCGAACTGCGCCGGGCGCCGGCCGAAGGGTCCGACGCGTACCCGGCCCTGGACGGGCCGGGGAGCACGGCGCCCGGGGCGGGAGCCGGCATAGGGGCGGTCGTCACGGTCCTGACCCCGCTGCTGGCCGGCACCGCGGCCGTCATCTTCCTGCTCGTCGGCTACCTGCTGAAGGCGGTCGGCCCGTCGGTGGCCTTCGGCGCCTCGATGGTCACGGCCGGGTGGTTCTTCGCGGCGGTCGCCGCCGCGGCGATCCTGGTGGCGGCGATCGGCCTGCTCGTCACCGCCCTCCGCAACGGCGCGACGTCCCTGGCCGCCGAGGCCGAGGAGCAGGACCTTCCGGAGGAGGTCGCGCGGGCCAGGGAGGCGTGGCGCCACGCCCTGCTGGAGCGCGGCATCCTCCCGTTCCTCCGGGACGCCCTGGCCGACCCCACCGCGGGGCCCGCCGCGCGGTCCCCGCACCGTTCGCCCGACCGCATCCCGAGGGTCGGCTACAGCAGGCCGGACTTCTCCGGCCCGGACGACGGCCCGGCGGCCGGACCCCGGCCGACCTTCACCAGCCCCGACTTCACGGGGCCGGACTTCGGCGGACCCGAGCACCGCCCGGACTGATGCCGGCACGGGCGTCGGCATCCGGTTTCGGCCACGGGACCAGGCCGGACATACCGCGGGCCGGGGCGGCAGATGCCGCGCCCGGCCCGGGGAACGCTCCGGAAGGACCGGAGCGGCTGATCAGATCGCCTGCGGGGCGAGCTTCGGGTTGACGCCGTACTGGTTCGTCTCCGGCTTGCCCTCCGAGGCGAGGAAGACGATCAGGATGATGGCGCCGACCAGGGGGATGAGCCCGATCAGCAGCCACCAGCCCGAACGGCCGGTGTCGTGCAGGCGGCGCACGCCGACCGCGAGCGTCGGAACGAGGATCGCGACGGTGTAGATGTAGGACAGGAAGTCCGCACCGATCAGGCCGCCGATGATCGAGAGCACCAGGCTGATGACAAAGCTGATGAGCGCGAACATCCAGTACTCCTTGCGGCGCGCGCGTCCGCTGAAGCCTGCGTAGTTCTTGAGTACTGCCAGGTACCAGTCCATGGTGTTTCCCTCCCCGGGCCCCTGTTCAGGGGCCGCCAAATTTCAGCCAAGCCAGCCGGAAAGTAAGCCACAGATAAGGAAAGGGTCAAGCGCAGGTGAGCCGGGGGCCGGAACGTACATCCAGCTGCCACACGACTGTATCCATACTGTCGCTTAACAAGCGGCGGAACCAACCCAAAGACCAATGAACCGGCCCAAGTTGCCCGAAAGCACGCAAGGCGGTCCCCGGCCACCGGGGTCCGGTGGCCGGGGGCGAGGCTTGGCCGGCCTGCGGGGGGGGGTGCCTCTATGTCGTTCGTCAATCCCGCGCTGCCGGTTTCGTGGGTGGTGGTCTCGTTCATGCGGCGAGGGTGGCGGTGGGTGTGCGGGGCTCGTAGAAGGTGCCGTCGCGGAGCATGGCGAACAGGACGCTGATGCGTTGGCGGGCGAGGCGGAGGAGGGCTTGGGTGTGGGTCTTCCCGCGGGCGCGTTGTTTGTCGTAGTAGGTCCGGGAGGCGGGGTCGGCGTTCATGCAGGCGAAGGCGGACAGGAA